>CAZVXT010000001.1:0-653896 GCA_964631145.1 uncultured Candidatus Saccharibacteria bacterium | reverse complement strand
GTCAGTTTATATATAGTATTACTTATCCTTTTGTTGCTCCATTTATGAACGTCTTCCAAATAGCGAGGGTTGAAGGAGCTACATTCGAATGGACAACATTATTAGCAATGATAGTTTATTGGTTAGTTGCTTTAGCAGTTATTAGACTTTTGGTGATTAGCAAATCTGTTTCTACACCAGAGGCGGCTGTAAAGCTTAACCAGCAAGATCGGTAATTAATAGAATAATTAAAAAATAAATATATGGGAATTATACTTTGGATAATTTTAGGAGCATTAGCCGGATGGATTGCTTCTATAATCATGAAGACCGATGCTGAGCAAGGTTCATTAATGAATATTGTTGTCGGAATAGTTGGTGCATTAATTGGCGGATTTATTATGAATTTCGTTGGTAATGCTGGAGTAACTGGCTTTAACTTATATAGTTTGCTAGTAGCAATATTGGGCTCAGTGGTATTGATTGGTTTGTTAAAGTTTTTAACAAGACAAACCGCTTAAAATAAAAGAAACAGCGCTTACTATAATATGCGCTGTTTTTTTATTTAACATCTGCCCCTACCGCTTCGCTTATATTCTGATAACCGTCTTGCTTAAGTAGTTTTGCAAGTTCATAGTTAATTTGTCCAACCACTTGTGGTCCTTCAAAGATCATTCCTGTAATCATTTGGATTAAATTTGCCCCAAGTTTAATTTTTTTATAAGCATCTTCGGCATTAAATACTCCACCACATCCAATGATGATAAATTCTCCTTTTGTCTTTTGATAAATATATTTAACCAGGTCGTCAGAAATTGGTTGTACAACTTTGCCTGACATGCCTCCATGTTCGGGCACTTCAGGGTCTAAAATATTTTTATTGTTTCGATTCTTTGCCAAATTAGTGCAAATAAAACCAGCAATTTTGTGTTTCCTGCAAACTTCAATAATTTGATCAATTTGCGCATGCTCCAATTCTCCTGGCATCTTTATAAAGATAGGCTTGAGGCTGTTAACTTTAACAAGTTCTGTTAATAAGCGGTCTAATTTTTGCGGATCAGTAAAAGGTTCTCCTCCAAAAGTATTAGGACAAGAAATATTAATTGTATAATAATCGCCAACATTTTTGTTTACAAATTGCTGGTAAGCTATTTTATAATCTTCGATTCCATCTTCTTCACAAACTGTGTTTGGACTATTAGTTTTTGCTACACTAATCCCTAATGGAAATGCAAATTTTTTGTTTTTTAGTTTGTCAGAAATTGCTACCGCTCCATCATTTTTTAATCCATAGTAAACTAATAAACTTTGAGATTTTTGTAGTCTCCAAAGCCTAGGTTTGCTATTGCCTTTGCATGGTTTGCCGGTAATAGAACCCACTTCTTCAAACCCAAAACCTACAGCAGGCAAGATATTAGTCAGTTCGGCATTTTTATCAAATCCAGCTGCAAGCCCGAATGGGTTTTTAAAATTAATACCCAAAATAGTTTGGCTTAAAATTTTGTCTTCATAATTGAAAGCTGTTTTTATGAGTAGGCGAGTGAGATCATTAGAACCTAAAAAGCGCCCTATTAAAGTCACTAAATCATGAACATCTTCTGGATCAAACAAGAAAAAGACTTTTTTAATTAAATTTTTGTAAGCAAAGGATGATAAAGCTGCAGCGATTCTCATACCTATATTTTATTCCTTTTTCTTATGAATGTTAAATTTAAAAAATAAAAAAACTAATATAACTTGTTTTAAATAAATAAGGACATGGATTAATTGTACTTCAGAAATAAAATAAAACCGCTCCTTTAGGAACGGTTTATATTGTAGTCTACATACCCATCATGTCGGAATGTGGATTTACATAGCCTAATATCTCTGGATTTAGCATGCCAAAAATCATGGCAATATGTGCAATAATCAGAAACATCGCAACAAAAGTTGCATGTAACTTTAATTTTTCATCCATTGATTTATTTTTTCCTATTAATCCTAATTCTAGCAAAGCCATTCCTAGTAAAGGGATTACTCCAAGTAAATAAGAAGATACTGCAATAACATCAGCCGGTCCGCGCCATCCACCATTCATGGTTAATGGGATAATCGCAGTTTTAAAAAGGTAAATAAACACACCGGAAAAATAAAATCCAGCAATTATTCCAGCCATTCTGTTTAAAGATTTTACCCATGATTTTAAATCACGACTAAATAGGATAAATAGTTCTGTTACTGCAATTGTTTCTGCCAGTATTACAGGGATAGCCATGAAAATTAATAAATTCCATGGTTGATTAGAAGCAAGAAGCTCCATATAATGAGTCATTGTCATAAGATTGAATTAATTTTTATATTATAAAATCTAACAATCTATATGTTATTCTGCTCTTTTTTCAAATAATGTTAGCCATTGCCTATATCGTATCCTAGATGTAGGTATGTATTTAAGCGCATGTTCAAATTTTGCCCAATTAATAAGAATTAGCAGTGTAGTTAAAAAAACAATAAGAAAGGTAATAAACAGATTATTAAAATTAAATTTAATAGGATTAGCGATGGCGTTGCATACATTCATAAGTTCTGCATGCAAATTTAGACATACATCAGCGGTAGAATCGGCGCTGTATATAAAATGATTCGAATACGCCATATGCTGATGTTGTTCCATGGTTGTAGAAGAAATAAACCCCATGCTAAACACAAATAATATAATAAATGCAAAATTTAAAAATAAACTTTTCATAATATTATAATAACAAAAAACCGCCTCTTCGGCGATTTTTTTTGGCTGGGGTACCAGGATTCGAACCTGGGAATGAGCGGACCAAAACCGCTTGCCTTACCACTTGGCTATACCCCAATATAATATTGATACTTAACAATTATACGCTAAAAACCAAAGTTATTCAAGTGGTTTTGTGGTATAATCTACTATATATTACAAAAAACATGAATTTTTACAATCCAAATCGAAGCAGTAACTGGAATTATGGCGGGGTAAATTGGAAACTGAGTCGTTCAAAAATTGATTTATTTATAGAGTGTCCTCGCTGCTTTTATATAGATAATAAATTGGGGGTTAAGCGTCCATCTATTCCGTCTTTCTTGCTTAATAGCGCCGTTGATAATCAGTTAAAAAATGAATTTGACGTCCATCGAAAAAACCAGACTCAACACCCTTTGCAAATTGAATATGGGCTAGACATGTTGCCAGCGCAGCATCAAATGATAGATCCATGGCGAGAAAATTTTGTGGGAGTTCAGTATTTGCACAAACCAACAGGATTGTTAGTATCTGGTGCGATCGATGATTTGTGGATCAATAGTAAAGGAGAGTATATAGTGGTTGATTATAAAGCCACTGCTAAAGATGAACCGGTTAAAGAGCTTAATGATGGATATCATAATGGTTATAAGCGCCAAATGGAAGTTTACCAGTGGTTGCTTAGACAAAATGGTTTATTAGTTTCTGATACTGGGTATTTTGTTTATTGTACAGGTAAATTTGATCAACAATCGTTTGATAAAACTATAGAATTTGATGTAGTCTTAATTCCTTATACCGGTAATGCTGATTGGTTAGAATCTACTTTAGGAGATATAAAAAAATGTTTAGAAGATTCTAGTATTCCGGCATCTGGCAAATTTTGTGAATATTGCGCATGGTGGAACGCACGTAATAAATATGAGGTTGGCAATTCATCAAATATGTCTTCGCAAGGATCCAAAATACCTTTCCAAGCTCCTGTTAAACCTGCAAAACCAGGAAGAAAATTGGCAAGCTCAGGAGGGTTTGGGAAGACTTTATTTTAGTAGTAATAAGGGATATAATAACAGTGAATTAATTTGTAAATATGAAAAAAACCTTCTTTATTTATAGTGCAATTTTAAGTTTTATTATCATGGTTTTTGTTGGACAAACAGCAATGGCTGCAGAGTTTATAAAACCAGATCAAGACGGTAATTTAACCGTTTCTAATCAAGGAAAGGAATACAAAAATTTGTATACATTTGGCAGTAATGTTTTAATCAATAGCCAAATAAAAGGGGACTTGGTTTTGGCTGGCGGAACTGTAAATTTGGAGCAACCTGTAGAAAATGATCTAATCATTGCAGGTGGAACTATTAATATCAACGCTCCAGTTGGCGGCGATGTTCGTGTCGCTGGTGGTACAGTTTATATCAACGCTCCAGTTGGCGGCGATGTGATCGCGCTAGCAGGAACTTTAACAGCTTCTGATAAAGCTGTAATTGGCGGAGATTTTATTAGCAATGGTGGTAATGTTTCTTTAAATAACGAGATTAATGGCTCTCTAAAAATTAATGCAGAATCCTTAGTTCTTAATGGAGTGGTAAAAGGATATTCTAACATCACCGCTACCAGAACAATTAGCTTTGGTCCAAAAGCAAATGTTGCTAATGGTATTTATAAAAGCCCAACCCAGGCAAACGTAGAAAATGGTGCGCAGGTTTCAAACGTACAGTACGAGCAATTAAAAGTTGAGCACCGTGCTAAAGCCGCACTTACTACCTTGATTACCATGGCTTTTATCGGCAAGCTTCTTGCGATTTTCTTTGCAGCATGGGTTTTGTCTAAATTATTTGCTAAAACCACCAATAATCTTATTGCTAATATGAATAATGATTTTTGGAAAAACTTAGGAATAGGTTTTGTAGGTTTATTCGTATTGCCAATAGCGGCATTAATTGGGCTTATTACTATAGTAGGAACTTATTTGGCAGTAATGGTATTCATAGCTTGGATAATGGTGCTTTTGGTTGCTGGAATTCTTGCTTGTGTTTATACTGGTGCTTATATCAATAAAAGATTGTCCAAGCATTCAAACTTGCAAGTGGATTGGCAATCTATATTAATCGGTTCTGTAGTTGTTGGTGTGGTGTATTTGATCCCTATTTTAGGATTTTTGGCAGTATGGGTGCTTTTGATGTGGGCGTTTGGAGCAGTGCTAAAAACTATTTATCTAAACATGCATAACAATCAAGCCGCTGAAACAGAAGTTGTTTAAAACTTATTATAAATAGAACAGTAAAATTAATTAAGTCTTAACATAAGGCAGGCTCGAGAACAGAGCTTGCCTTTAGTAACGAAAGGTATAATAATGGGAATTTTCGACAAATTGAAAGATGTAAACGAAATGCGTAAGCAAGCTAAGCAAATTGAAATGGTGCTTGGTGCAGAAGAGGTAACTGGTTCTTCTAGTGGTGGTAAAATCAAAATCACTATGGATGGAAATCAAAACGTTAAGAGCGTAGAGGTAAGTGACGAAATCGTTGGTAGTCGCAGCGACATTGCTCGCAGTATTCGCGAAGCCTTAGAAGATTTGAATAAGAAACATAAAAAAATGCTCCAAAGTAAGTTTGGTAGCATGATGGGTTAGTATTAAATTTATGTCTTATATTTTTTATGCAATTTTATCTGCATTCTTTGCTTCGTTAGTAGCGATTTTTGGCAAGATTGGGGTAAAAGATGTGGATAGTA
Source organism: uncultured Candidatus Saccharibacteria bacterium (assembly GCA_964631145.1). Classification (GTDB taxonomy): domain Bacteria; phylum Patescibacteriota; class Doudnabacteria; order UBA920; family UBA920; genus UBA920. The sequence goes on along the minus strand of CAZVXT010000001.1, from coordinate 648,429 downwards.
ATTTGGCTGTTGCAATTCGTACAGTTATTATTGTTGGTTTTGCATGGCTTATTGTATTGTTTCAAGGAAATAGCGGTGAGATTTTTAAAATTACCAGGCATACTTGGATATTTTTAATTTTATCCGCTATTGCTACAGGTTTGTCTTGGTTATTTTATTATAAAGCTTTGCAAATGGGGGAGGCTAGCCGGGTTGCCCCAATTGATAAGCTCTCTGTGGCATTGACTATTATTTTGGCTTTCACTTTTTTGGGAGAAAAGCCAACACTTGGAAATGTCTTAGGCGGGGCATTGGTGGCTTCTGGAGTTTTGGTAACCGCTCTTATAAAATAAAAAACTCTAAGTAAAAAATTGATTTTACTTAGAGCTGTGCAAGGTTAATTTGGTATATCCCTGCGTGGTTCCGGTAAAGGAACACAAACGATTGCAATGAACATAAAGATCGGTGTAATTAGGCTATAAAGTATTTCGTTAGTTGAGATGTTTTGGAAGTTGAGTAACATCATGCTTCCAAACAATCCAAAAAAGAAAAAGTATAAGCCAAGACTTAGAAAGTCTATCAACTCCGATGCGAATGATATTGCTAAGCCTATTATTACGGGTAGTAAGATCATAACTTCAGGTTGCAATCTCATGGTTGCATGATTGAGAAACATATTCGGTATTGCACATAAAAGTGCAGTAAAGATTAATCCTAACATTGTAGCAAAGAATGCTAAAAAGACTTTATTGTCATCGTAATTAAATTTCATTATATTTCCTCCAAAAATCTAAGTTTTAATAATTATATCATATAATTAGTAAAATGTCAATATATGAAGAAAACAGTAGAAAGATCTATTAATACTAAAACAGCAAAAAAACCTGCAAAAAAGCGGGTTTTAATGGCGTTATCTGGCGGAATTGACTCTGCTGTTTCTGCATGGAAATTATTGAAAGATGGATATGAAGTAGAAGCTGCTTTTATGAAAAATTGGTCTTCTACCGCCGGGCTTAAATATAATGAATGTCCATGGCTAGTAGATAGGCAAGACGCACTTCGTGTTGCTGCTTTTTTGGGTATAAAAATGCATACAGTAAATTACGAGAAACAGTATGAAAAAAATGTTATGAGTTATTTCTTTAAAGAATATAAAGCTGGACGCACACCAAATCCTGACGTGATGTGTAATAAAGAGATTAAATTCAAGCTTCTTTATAATTGGGCAATCAAAAATGGTTTTGATTATGTTGCAACTGGGCACTATGCTCAGATAGGAAAAAATAAAAATGGTTTATATTTAAAGACTGCTAAGGACACTTTTAAAGATCAAACCTATTTTATTTATAATTTAAAAAGCGAACAATTAGATCATGTCATGTTTCCAATTGGTAATATGAAAAAGCCAGAAGTGAAAAAGCTTGCCCAAAAGATTGGCTTGCCAAATGCTACCAAAAAAGAAAGCATGGGGCTTTGTTTTGTTGGTAAAATTAGATTAAAAGATTTTTTGGAGCAAAAATTGAAAGTGAAAACCGGGGATATTATCAGTACTTCTGGACAAGTATTAGGTAAGCATCAAGGTTTGCCGTTTTATACTATTGGGCAAAGACAGGGTGTTCAAGTAGGGGCTAATGGACCGTGGTATGTGGTTTCTAAAAATTTGAAAAATAATACTTTGGTGGTCACTAATGATCCCAAAGATAAACTTCTTCAAATGAAAAGTTTGCAACTTCACAGCGTTAATTGGATAACTTCTGATCATAATTTTCCTAAAAAATTAACTGGTAGATATAGACACCAAGGTAATTTGGAAGAGCTAATAATTTCTCAGTTAGATAAAGATTTATATCAGGTAGAGTTTAAAAAGCCGCAAACTGCAATCGCTAGTGGACAAAGTTTGGTTTTGTATCACAACGACCAATGCGTTGGTGGCGGTGTAATTGTATAAAAAGAAAAAAGCACGAATCTAAACGTAGATACGTGCCAGGCTCTTAAATGAGCTAATTTTCGCCATGAGGAGTGAGGTGGAAGAGATTAATTGCTGTTTGCGTTGATCTTGGTTTCAATTTGTTCAATTGCTTGATCAAGCATTTTTAGCTTGTCTTCGTCACTTGGTTTTTTGCCGGTAGTTTGTTCTACTGTTGCCACTTGTTGGTCAACATTTAGATCAAGCTGCCAGTGTCCAAAATTAAGGTCATCAGCTTTAAACTTAACGCTCACATCGTAGCGAGTGGGTTTTTTTGCCAATTTTTTTAGTAACGGAGGTAGTTTTAGTTTAACTGCCTCAGCGTTAATATTTCTTGTTTCTACTATAGCCGGACTATCGGCATGATTTTCTTGGATTACAAATTTTTGTGTTTCTTTGCTGTTTTTAATATCATTGTCTTGATTAACAATAGTATAAACAAAAAAAATAAAAGATGAACCAAGCATGATTACAAATAGTCCAATAATTTGCTTAATCACCATAGGCGTTTTGCTCATAAAATTTTACCTCCTTATTATTGAAAATTTTATGGTTTAAGTGTATCAGAAAAAACTAAAACTGCCAAATAGGCAGTTTTATGTATATATTTTTGTTATTAACATTTAATATAATTAAAAGTTAATTTATTTATAACTTACTCTAAGATAGCTTCGGAGACAATTGTCTTGATAATGTCTTCTTGATCTGGATTACTGTTGCTAGTATCAAAAGTGTAATACAAATTATTATGCTTGATTGTATAGATGCTGTCACCGTATACAGCACCGCTATAGCCTTGCTTAGTGTTAAATGGAATTGGGTTAAATCCATCTATGGCTAAAAATCCTTCTGAGCTAATATAAATATTGGTTAGTATATTATTTTTGTTGTCCGCAATTTTTATATTGTAGTAATTAGCTAATGCGTCAGAACTAGAAATTTTCCATGCCGGGTCTACTGGGATATTTATTGGAAAGTTTGGGTCGCTATAGCTTTGCCACTGTGATATATCTAATTTGTTTTTAGGAGTTAGAATATATTTTGTAACCTTGGTTTCAGACATAGGCTTACTTTGATAGTAAACATAAATTCTAAATAAGGTAAACGCAGTATAAAGACTTGCTAGTAGTAAAATTACTAAAAGCAAAAATGACCTGGTAGCAAAACTTAAATGATGTTGTCTCATTTATTTAATTCGAAAACTTGATTAATATTGCTTTGGTCGCCACAGTAATATAGGTGAGTAGTAAGGTTTACACAGTAGCCAGGATTTTTTTGCACATAAGAGTATTTAGGTAAAAACCAGATTAGTCCTGCAATAATTAATGCGACGATAATATAAAAGATGTATTTTGAAATTTTAAACATTTACAGAATAGTTTTTGTTTCTATACGGTTGACTAAATGTTAATTTTATTATATCATATAATACTAATTTACGCAGGAGGTAATATGGAAAAACAAAGACTTATTTTAGCTTCCGAATCTATTTTTAGGAAGACAATGATGCAACAAGCAGGGTTTAATTTTGAAGTTATGCCAGCAAATATAGACGAAAAAGCAATTCGTTCTAAAAGTGCAGAAGCATTGACATTGGCTTTGGCTTCAGCAAAAGCAAATAAAATTGTTTTCGACTTAATGCAAAAAAATGAGAAAGCAATTGTAATTGCTGCAGATCAAGTAATGGTTTGGAACGGTCATATTTTAGAAAAACCAAAAGATTATACTGAAGCTAAAGAATTTTTAACATCTTATAAATTTCAAAACCCATTTAGCGTTGTAGGTGTTTGCGTTTATAATATGTATAATTTTAGATGTGCGTCCCAGGTAGAAAAGATAGAAATAGAAATTATTAAAGAATTTTCTGATGACGAAATCGATATGATAGCTAGAGAGCCTTCTACATATACGGCTTGCGGTGCTTTTCCTACAGGACTAGAAACAGATTTAGCTTGTAGAACAGTAAGTGCTCATATGCAAATACCAGAAAATAAAGAAAGTAGTGTGGCAGGTTTGCCAATCCCGTTAGTTATTAAATTATTGTCAAACGCTGGATACCGGGTTTCTGATGAAATATTAATTAATGCTGGGTATGGTCATAAAAAGATTACTTAAAAATGAAGTCTTGAAAAAAGCAGTCAGATAATCTACAATCAATTATGGGTTGTAGATTTTTATTTTATATAATCCTTTTATTTGCAGTCTAAATTAACGATGGGGTATAGCCAAGCGGTAAGGCAAGCGGTTCTGGTCCGCTCATTCCTAGGTTCGAATCCTAGTACCCCAGCCAAACAAAAAAACGCCGAAAGGCGGTTTTTTTTGGTATTTGTGCTATAAACTCAAGAAATGTTAAAATTTATATAAAGATATTTTAAAGACCGAGAAATTATACTTAGCATTGCTTAAATTTGTATGGAAAAAGTAAATAAATCAGCTAATTCAAGCCTTCGAAAAGCAAATAGAATAAAAAATGATGAGTTTTATACCCAACTTTTTGATATTGAAAATGAGCTAAAACATTACAAGGATCAGTTTCGTGGCAAAGTAGTTTATTGTAACTGTGATGATCCATTTGAAAGCAATTTTTTTAAATATTTCGCAAATAATTTTCGGGCACTAGGGCTTAAAAAACTTATTACAACCAGTTACAAACCGTCTCCTGTCGCAAATACACAGGTTGCTTTATTTGGTGATGATAAAACTCTTAAACCTAAAAAAGGAAGATCAAAAATAAATGCAAATAAATTTATTATTAATGATGTTGGAGATTTGGATAATAATGGGTCATTTGATTTAGAGGATATTGCAAAGCAGTTAAGAGCTAATAAAAATAATGAATGGACACCATTAAATGGAGATGGAGATTTTCGAAGTATGGAAAGTATAGAACTGTTAAAGCAATCCGATATTGTTGTTACAAACCCACCTTTTTCGCTTTTTAGAGAATATGTCAATCAATTAATACAGTATGAAAAACATTTTTTAATCCTAGGTAATGATAATGCATTGGGTTACAAAGAAATTTTTAAACTTGTTAAAAATAATAAAATATGGCCAGGTTATGGGCATGCTAATAAATTTACACAACCTGATGGAACCATAAAAAGTTTCGGTAATATCAGTTGGTATACAAATTTAGACACCGCAAAACGTCATGAAGAGCTAATATTGTACAAAAAATATTCGGACAATGATTTTTCAAAGTTTGACCATTATGACGCTATTAATGTAGACAAAACAAGTGATATACCAATCGATTATAAAGGAGTTATGGGAGTTCCAATCAGTTTTATTCATAAATATAATCCAGATCAATTTGATATTATTGATGGTCTTAATAGGTATACAATTTTAGATGTAGCGAAAAAAAATGATTGGGCCCGTAAAAATCATATTCACATGACTGAAATTAATGGTAAGTCAAAATATTTTAGAGTTTTAATTAGGCATAGAAAGTAAAATTTGCATTATGAAAATTAAATTACATAATTTGAAAGTTTCTGAAGTGGTAAAAGGGTATAAAGACAGTGCCGAGGAAGGTGTTACTGCTTTTGATGGTAAATTAGATATTCGTCCTAAATATCAACGCGAATTTGTATACAGCGGAAAACAAAGGGACGAGGTTATTCGAACAGTAAAAAATAATTTTCCTCTCAATGTTATGTACTGGGTAAAAAAGAATGACGGAAACTTTGAGGTATTAGATGGCCAACAGAGAACTATTAGCATAGCCCAATTTGTTAACGGGGATTTTTCTATTGACTTTAATGGTAGAATTGCCATGTTTCATAATTTAACAAAAGAAGAACAAGATCAGATACTAAATTATGAATTAATGATTTATCACTGTGAAGGAACTGACAAAGAGAAACTGGATTGGTTTAAGATTATAAACATTGCGGGAGAAAGGCTAACAGATCAAGAATTAAGGAATGCAGTATACACTGGACCTTGGCTTTCTGATGCTAAATTAAAATTTAGCAAAACAAATTGTGCTGCTTATTTATTAGCTAGCGATGGTGGCGTATTGTTAACTGGATCTCCTATTCGTCAAGAATATTTGGAAACAGCTATATCATGGATCAATGATGAGAAAATCGAGGATTATATGTCAAAATATCAACATGTGAAAAATGCTGATGAATTGTGGGAGTATTTCCAAAATGTTGTTCATTGGGTCCGAAAAGCCTTTCCGTATTATCGAAAAGAAATGGCAAGTGTAAATTGGGGAGAGCTTTATAATGAGTTTAAGGTACAAAATCTGGATCCTGATAAGCTTGAAGTTGAAGTTAAGATTCTTATGCAAGATGATGATGTTACTAAAAAATCTGGAATTTATCCATACCTCTTAACCAAAAAGGATAAATATTTATCGATTCGAGCTTTTACCTCAAACATGAGAAGAGAAGCTTATGAAAAGCAGGACGGTATTTGCCCAATGTGTAAAAATTGGTTTGAAATATCTGAGATGGAAGCTGATCATATAAATCCGTGGCATAGTGGTGGTAAGACTACTACAGAAAATTGCCAAATGCTTTGCAAAGAAGACAATAGAAGAAAGTCTGGAATTTAATATAGAAACCGCCATCTCGGCGGTTTTATGTTTAATAAATAAATTAATTTGATTGATCACATCTTAGCAATGGTTCCATTTTCGTTGATTTTGATTACATTTCCTGTAATTTCATACGAATTGTCGTAAAAATATATCCCTGACTCTTCGGTTAAACAGATTATATTACTGGCATTTTTTATTGCCCAAGATTTATAAAAACCTTCTTCAGATGGCTGATAGTGACAACCAATAGAGTATCCATTTAATAAATTCAATCCTAAATTACTAATCTCTAATCCTTGTTTATCATCTTGTTGTGCATCTATAAATTTTCCTAAGATAATCGCTCCTGCACTGCCACCATAAATTATACGATTATTTTGGCTAAACTCGATAAGAAGTTTATCAAAACTTAAATTTTTAAAGTCATTAATTAGTGACCATGTATTCCCGCCACCAATATAGATAGCTTCAAATTTAAGCAAGTCATGCAGTGTGTAATTTTTAGATTCGTCAAAAGCTTCAATTTGCAAATCTGTTCTGTTATGAAGTTGGATTAAATTTTTAAACCAGCTATATGCTGCAGGGTAAAGTTTGCTAAATTTTAGAGCAATTGGTATGTATAAAATTTTAGAATTTTTTGGAACGTGCTCAAAAAATGCCTTATCAAATAAAAATGATTGTTCTTTGTTACCACCACCAGAAAGGAAAAATTTAGAATTATTTAATTTGCTCATATTTAAGTTTAACTCCTCAGTTAATATAATTATACACTTAATAGAATTAGTTAAAAAAAACGCCTATTCGGCGGTTTTTTGATTCGTACTTAAAATTAGCTTTGTTGAGGAAACTTGGAAATGTCCATATAAAATATTTCCCAGGTGTGCCCATCAAAATCTTCGATTGTACGTTGCTGCATAAAGCCGTAGTCTTTCATTTCGCCAATTTCAGTACCACCTGCGTCTAGCCCTTTGCTCATAATATTATTTACTTCATCTATGCTCTCTACAGATAGGGAATAGAGTGCGGCAATATTAGTTTTGGTATCTGCAATCGGTTTTTGGGTAAAGCTACTAAATTTTTCTGTAGTCATTAACATGACAAAAATATTATCACTCCAAACCATACACTTGCCGCTTTCATCAGAAAATTGTGGATTGTTGTTAAAACCTAAAGCAGTATAAAACTCCATAGATTTTTGCAAGTCTTTAACCACAAGATTAATAAAAATTTGTTTAGTCATATTTGATAATTATTTATTTAAATCTTCAATGATAATTTTTTTCATTTTCATCATATTTGCAAAGCTATTTGGGTTTTGTACTAACTTATCTATGTCTTCTGGCGCCACTTGCCAGCTTAACCCATACTTATCTTTAAGCCATCCACAAACGCTTTCTTGCCCGCCGTCTTTAGTTAATGCATCCCAATAGTAATCAATTTCCTCTTGGTCTTTGCAATTGATCAGAAATGAAACCGCTTCTGTAAATGAAAAATCTGGACCTGCATTTATAGCTACAAAGGTTTGACCTAAAATCTCAAATTCTATAGTTAAAACTTTCCCTGCAAAATCTTTTTGAAAGTCTGCTAGTCCTTCTGTTGGATAATAATTAGTTTGATTAATTTTGCCATCCTTAAATACTGTAAGGTAGTAATTTACTGCTTCCTCTGCGTTATTGTCAAACCATAAGTTAGGAATAATTTTTTGCATAAATTTTGTATTAATATCTATGTTTACAAAATGATCTTATAAACATCTTGTATAGTTTATTCTAACAATAATTATTTTATTTACAAGGTTTTTAATTGATTGTAGAATTGTGTTAAAATTTACTCATATAAAGTTATTTTATGAAAGAGAATCCAAAAACTGACCAGCGTATGGCACAAATGATTTTTTCTTCTGTTTATCCTTTGTATTTAACGAAAATAGAAAAAAAGGGGAGAACCAAAGAAGAATTAGATAAAGTGATTATATGGCTGACTGGTCTTGCACCTAAGGCTTTAGAAAAATCATTAGATAAAAAACTGACCTTTGAACAGTTGTTTGCAAATGCAAAAGTAAATAAAAATGCCAAATTAATAACTGGTGTTATTTGTGGATATAGGGTAGAGGATATTAAAAACCCTTTAACTCAAAAAATCCGTTATTTAGATAAATTAGTAGATGAGCTTGCTAAAGGGAAGACAATGGAAAAGATTTTAAGAGTCTAAAATTATTATGTATTAAACCGCTAAATGCGGTTTTTTTATTATATATTGACAAAATAATAAATTTATGATATAAGTCGACTGTATCAGGGCGATAGAATACACTAAAGCAGCAACGTAGTTGCATAACAAGACTAGCCTAAAAACCTAGTCTTTTTTCTTATAAATAAAAAACCGCCAACTTATTTGTTAGCGGTATCTTCGATAAATATTATTTAAAGTAAAATGTCTGCATGGTTCTGCCCGCAGAATCAATCACTTCTCTTTTGTAAGTCCAGCCATTTTTAAGCAGCCATTTTTCGTCATCAATTCCATCACGATTGGTATCAATTTTAACCTGAGACCATTGCGATGGGTTGTTAGAAAATTTTTCTGCATCAGCATCCGGGAAGCGGACCATTGTTACCTTAAAGGGTTGATTTGGTAAAACATCAATTAATTTATTTTTCCCTCGACGATCTGGATTGCTTCGTAACCAACTTTCAACAGCAGCTTTAATTTGTTCAGTGTTGGCACTGGTAGTATTAACTGTTTGTTGTCGTGGTTGTTGTGTTTGCGTTGTTGTAGGTGCATTAGGGTAGTTAGGTGTTTGTGTCTGACTTGTAGAGACACTGCTAGAACCTATGTTCTTAGCACAATAAAATATGCCTGATACCAAGAAAAGCACTAACGCTATACCTGTAGTCCATACAATAATCTGAAATGTTTTAAAACTCATTGTTCATTTTCCTCCAAAATTTTTTAACTTGAACGACCGTAAACTTCGTTTTCGGCTTGTTGGCGATCGTATTCGTAATCGCGTGGATGTTGATTGTAGCCTGAATTGCTCCAATTGTTGTAAGATGAATGATCTTGATGATGTCTGTGCATATCATTTAATAATTCATCGTAGATCATCATGTTTAACAACCAATTATCGTCATTGCTTCGATTGTTTACGAAGATAGTGGTAGAACTGCTTGATGATCTTCTGCCGGCACTGTCAGTCGAACGACTCGATTTGCTAGAAGTAACTTTTGAGAAGTCTTTGGTTCTAGCTTTCATATCTTTAACATACTTATCTGCAACTTCATTGACTCGGCTGTTTTCTACTGATTGGTAGATCTTGCCCAGCTCAATTAATTGATTGCTGATTGTTGTCCTTTGTGCTTCCAAATCAGCATTTGCTGTTTGTAGTTCTTTGATTTTTTCATCAATTTGGGTCACGGAAGATAATTCTGTTGGCAAAGATTTTAACCCATCAATATAAGATTTAAACTTTGTCACAATTGCCGACCGCGTGTTTTTTTCAACATCATTAAGTCGGGATTTTAAACTTGTTAGTTGTTCTTGACCAGATTTAATTTTGTTAATTTTTTTAACCAAATTGGTTTTGAGGGTTTTAGTGTCCTCAATGTTTTTGACAGCTTGATTATAACTTTCTAAAAGTTGATCCCAGTTTTTGCACTGTGATGTTTTTAGAACTTCATCGCCGGCTTTCCAATCTCTATGATATTGCATACTAAAAAAGCTATGCGGGTATTGTGGAGTGGAATATCCACGGCTCACGAGTTCTGTAAAGTCGGGGATTGATTCATATCTTTTAACTGGTGATTGCAAGATTTCTAAGTCCTGGTCTAATTGTTCTAATTCCATTTCATAGCCCAGTAAGTCTTTTTGCATTTGAATTGCATCAATCTCTGAACTCAAACTTTTAATGTCAGATTCAATTTGAGATTTTTGATCCGCAATCAAATCTTGAACATTAATATCCTTTAAAAATAAAGGAAATTTGCTTTTTAATTTGGTAATTATTGTTTCGCTAAGATCGGGCAATGACTTTTCGACATATTGATCTATTGCTTCGATTCTTTGTTTAGCGAAATCGGATAAAGTATTTTTGTTTGCCGTAATTTGGTTTGCCAAATCACGATCCCAATTTTTTAAAGTTTCAATATGCTCTGTTGTAGCATTTAAAAAATCTTCTTTTTTTGCCATTTTGTTCTCCTGTAATTACGCTGCTTGCAACGTTAGTCTGGTTCCGTCTTCTTGTCTGCTAGCAAAGTATTCAGCAAAATACTGTATCATACTCGGCTTTTCTTGCTTCAAACCTTTTTTAAATTCGATTGGTTTGCCTGGCGGCACTACTACATCTTGGTATGGATCATAACCAAATTCGGCAAATTCTACATGCCTTAAATAATACTTACGGTTAACAAGGTCTCCGTGCCATAAGTGCATAACTTCTCCTGGTGTTACTCCAAGTTGTCCTTGCACGCTATTGTAAAATGGTGTTGCCCATTCTACAAAATGTTGCATTTGTTTGGGATTATCCCGGATTAGCTTTTTAACACAAATCCCTTCTATGTCTCCATAAATGGCATGTGAAATAAAGTGGTCAGCAGAAGCCAAAATCGCATGTTCATAAATACCATGCTGATCCAAAATTTCTCGTCTTGCTGCCCATCCATAGCCGGTATGCCCATGGTCGTCGAAACGACCTGTGTGCAGAATGTTAGGATTGGTTGGGGTGATTTTGCCAAACGAAGTGCAATAATCACCAGTTGCTCCAAATTGATCATAGTTTTGAGGAAGTCTATGACAGGTCTCAAAAACTTGAACAATTGGAAGTTCGTCAAGCAATCTAACAGTATCTTTAACCCAATTAGGATTATTGAATACTAAATCGCAATCTAACCAGGCAACATATTTACAAGACTTGGGAAGCCATGATATTGCAAGGTTTAATAAACGTTCTTTTTGCCATAGCAACGACTTGCTTCTGACTTTGATCACGTCTAAAGACTCCGGCAAGGTAAAAGATTGATTTTTGAAAGCACATTCAACAGTAATTAGCGGAATCCCTGATTGCCTTAATGTTTGAGCGAAAACTTCATAGTTTTTGCGCCTGCTTTCATATTCCATTGGATTATAATATGCAGTGACTACATAAAAGTCGGGTGCATAATTATAAGTAAAGTTTTGGATTGGTTCGCCTAATATATTTATCACTTTTATCCTCCAGTTATTAAAATTTTTAAAGTGCATTGTCATAAAAAATATGACTTCGAATAATAACACTTTTGTAGCACTTTGTCAATAAAAAAAGCCTATATTTCTATAGACTTTTGCTATTTAAAATAGCTTAAAATAATGTCTTTTCGCTTAATTAGCGGCTTCTTCTGCTTTTGGGGCAAATTCTTTGAGCAATTCGTCAATTTCTGCTTCCCGGCTTGCTTTTGCGTCGGCTTTAAGAGCTGCTTCTGCCGGATCTTCATCAAGCTCATAGAGTGCATCGGCTTTAGCTGCTTTGGCTGAGATTTCTTCCATGGCTTGGGCTATTGTTGAACCGGTGCTTGACGTATCAATGTTTTGCATTGCTTGGTTGAATTTTTGTTGTGCTTCTGCACGTTTATTTTCATCCAAAGATGCCATTGCTTGGTTTTGCAAATCGGTGTATTTTTTCTTCCAGTCGTCATACCGTTCTTTGGCTTTTTGAGCCTGAGTATTCGCGTTATCAAACCGGCTTTGAATGCTGTCCAATTCTTTACGTGCATCAAGTAATTGTCCGGCGCGGATACGAGAAACTTCTTCATTATCGGATTGTTTAGCTTTTACAACTTTTTGTTCAAGTTCAGAGACTTTTGCTTTTTGATCACTTAATTTTACCTGTAATCGTTTGGCTTCAGCAATTGGACCTGCCATGGCTTCTTTGATTGCCGGCGCAGATTCTTCTAATTCATGTAAAGCGAGTCGAATTTTTTCTTCCGCTGTTCCTGCATTATCAACTGCTAAACTGGCTTTTCCCATTAGCATATTATAAAATCTTTCAACTAAAGACATAAAATATCCTCCAAATTGTTTTTTTGATTTTCTTGGAAAAAATCACCAAGAAACAAAATAATAACATTTAACTCATATTTTGTCAATATAGATCTTTCTAAAAACTGTTATAATGTATTTAAATTAAGTCTCAATGTAAATTATGAACAAACAAATTTGGTTAAATTTGGCAGTAAAAGATATTAATGCCACTGCACAATTCTTTAATGCCATTGGTTTTAAAGAAGTTGAGCGTCATAAAGATAATCCGTCTATGCGCGGTTTTATGGCAGATGGTACAGATATGGTAGTGATGATGTTTACCGAAGACCTAATGAAGGGGTTTTTGCATGGCGAAGTGTCAGATACATCTAAAGGTAATGAAGTTCTTATAAACCTGGGTTTAAATAGTGTGGAAGAAGTTAATGAATTGTATCAAAAAGTAAAAACAGCTGGCGGAATTATATTTAACGATTCTGAGCCTGGATGGACTGATGGCTGGATGTATGCCTTTGGTTTTTCTGATCCTTCTGGTCACAAATGGGTGCCAATATTTATGGATCCAAGTAAGATGTCTCAAGCCTAAAAATATTGTTTTATTAATATTTAGTTAGTTTGGCGCATGAAATATTTTATTGTTATTACTAGTTTAATAATTGTATATGGAATTTTTTATACGGTACGCATCTTTTATTATGCAAATTTTTCACCACTACCGTATATTTCTAATGAGCCCAAATTGCTGGGCGTTGGAGAGAACTTAAAATATATAGCTAGCGGAGATAGCACTTCAGTCGGTGTAGGAGCGTCTAGTTATAAGCAAACCTATGCTTTTAGATTAGCTGAGGCTCTTAGTTTAACCAAAACAGTTAATTATATTAATATAGGTGTAAGTGGTGCCAAAACCTCAGATTTTATAAAAGATCAACTACCTGTATTGATAGAAGAAAAGCCAGATATTATTACAATTTCTATTGGAGCTAACGACTTAACTCATCTTGTTTCCTCTAAAACTATTATTAATAATTATCAATATTTAACTCAAAATTTACAAACAAAAACTTCGGCAACAATTTATATCACCAATATTCCAAATTTTTCTGGAGCAAAATTATTACCATTTTGGTATAGAAAGATATTAGAATATAAAGCTAGAAATATAAATGAACAACTGTCTAAGTTAGAAAACGATAGAATAAAGATAGTAAATATTCATGATTTTGGATGGAGTAGTTATAAGAATATTTCAGAAACCTATGCACAGGACAATTTTCACCCCAATGATAGAGGATATGATAATTGGGCTAATGCATTTTTGAGTAGATTTTAAAAAACGCCATATCGGCGTTTTTTTTATTCAAAGCTATGGATTATAAATAACATCACCTTTTACTTGTGGTGGTTGCCATTTGTGCAGAGCTTTAAAGTCTCCACCAAAGATACCGATATCTATAGCTGCAGTAAGGACGGCTCGCATACATTGGTAATCTGCTTTAAAGTCGTGAGTACCTGCAAGCCACTGAATAGCATTATCGCTGGTTGCAGTTTCATTATCTAATTGATTGAGAATGTCGTCGATATTAAACCATTGTACATGATCGATTTCTTCTTTTTGAACCTTTAAAGATCTAATATCGCCGTCATAAACAGTAATAAAGTCTCTAATCCAAATTCGGGAAATATCTTTTTTGCTAGTACGCCATGGTATAAGTTGAAAAGGATTAGCGTTTAGACCAATTTCTTCTTGCAGTTCTTTAAGGGCGCTAATTTTGAAAGACTCACCTTGAGTAACATGTCCACCAAAATGGGTGGACCATGCACCTGGAAAACGTTCTTTATCTTTAGATCTTTGATGGCAAAGGATTAATCCTTGCGAGTTGAGAACGAAAATGTTGGTAGTTCGGCACCAGAGCTTCTTTTCAAATAAATCTTTTCTTGTTACATGCTCACCAGTTGGTTCGCCTGTATGTTCATCTATAACTTGGATGATTTCATCTTGTGTATGCATAGGAAAAAATTATAGCATACAGACAAATTTTTGAAAATTATTTATTTTTTGAAAGGCGGCATAATACCGTATTTTTTGTTATATTAAATATGTATGCAGCAAACAATTCCCAAAATTTCTCAAAAAGATTATATAAAGTATAAGAGTGTTGTTAGGCAGTTAATTTTAGATAGATTGGCTTATCTAAACCAGTTTTATGGTTATACGTATAAACGCGTGGCAATCCGAAAATCTAAAACTAGATGGGGAAGTTGCTCTAAATTAGGAAATTTAAATTTTAATTATAGATTGATATTTTTAACACCAGAACAGGTGGATTTGATTATTGTGCATGAGCTTTGTCATTTGGGAGAATTTAATCATTCCAAAAATTTTTGGTTTTTGGTTGCAAAAGTTATACCTAATTATAAAGAGATAGGTAAGAGCTTGAAGAAATTAGTTATTAAATAAATTTATATGGCAAAAGTTTATGGGGCATCTAGTCTGTATTTAGAAAGACAAAAGAATTTAGCTGGGTTTAAAGAATCCATTGGTTTAATAATTTCTGTTATCTTATGTTTTGCCTTGCTAGTATTTTTTACATACGGACTGGTATTCGGCAGAGGTATTATTACTAAAATAACTCTACTGACTTTGTTTATCTCTCTTATTAGTTTTTTATATTGGAGTTATAGGTATTCTGTAAGAAGAGAAAATTTTTATAATGGACAACAAGGGGAAGAGCTTGTATTAGAGAGTTTAAAAACTCTTCCTGATAATTATTCAATTTTTTATGATGTAAAATTTTATAAAAAGCGAGGTAATATGGATTTTGTGGTCATGGGACCAACTGGAATATTTGCTATAGAGGTAAAAAATAGAAGAACCTTTAACCTCAGACAGTCGGATTTAAATCAAACAATGAGGTCTGCTATGTATTTGAAAAATTATTTAGCTGAATACTATAATCAAAAGTTTTTCGTGCAAGCCGTGCTAGTAGTTGTTAATAAATCTGGTAATCAATTAAGGTATAATCATACGAAAAATATTGCTATCGTAGACCATGTAGAAGTTTTGCATTATATTTTGTCACGTAAAGATGTTTCAAGAACAGTTAATATATTATACTTACAAAACTTTTTACAAAAGTTTGTTTTGCACAATGTTTTGTGATTCTTGTTTTACATCAATTTAACTTAGGTTATAATGATATTAAGAGTAATTAATCAAAAAATATATGAAAGGCTATGTTGCAAATATTGAGCAAATCTCTTTAGAGAATCAAAATTTCCGTGAAGTATTGTACACTGCAAAGAATAGTCAATTAGTAGTTATGACTTTGCAGCCAGGAGAAGATATTGGTAAAGAAGTTCATCATCTTGATCAATTTATTCGTATTGAAGCGGGTCAAGGCAAGGCTGTATTAGATGGAGTTGAGCACGAAATCGGGGATGGTTATGCAATTGTTGTTCCTGCAGGCACAGAGCATAATATTATAAATGTTTCAGAAACAGAGCAGTTAAAGCTATATACAGTTTACAGTCCACCTGAGCATAAAGATGGTGTTGTAAGGGCTACCAAAGCGGATGCAGAAGCTATTGAAGAGCATTTTGATGGGCAAACAACAGAATAGTTTTTTAAAACCAGCTACTAGCTGGTTTTATTTTCTTTTAAAGTGGATTACTAAATGGGTGATTATATATTATTTTGATATGATATATGTAGAAATATACGAACCATAACTAAATTTAATGAAGCGTTCTAATCACTTCGCACCATTTGGAATTAAAATTTATAAAAACCGTTGGCATTTGCTTAGTGCTTTTGCATTAATTTTATTACCGTTTTTATTCGTTGCATTTGTACTACCTCTTAACCTTGCAGAAAAGCTGTGGTTTTTGCAACAGTTATCTTTGTCTGCGCTAAGGTTATTTGCAGCTTATGCAATATCAGCAATTCTATCTATAGTCTTAGCGCTGTTTTTATCACGAGGCAAAATAGGTAATTTTTTCTTACCTATTTTTGATGTTATGCAAAGCTTTCCAACATTTGCCATGTTGCCATTGGTTGTTTATTGGTTTGGTGCGAGTAATATTACTGTAATCATATTTTTGGTAGTGACTATAATTTGGCCAATGCTATTTGCTGTAATCAGTTCTCAAAAATTAGTAAAAGAAGAATTAGAAGAATCAGCTCATGTATTTGGAGCAAGGGGTTGGAAAAAGCTTTTATATTTTGATATGCCAATTATTTATCCTGGTTTTATAACCGGTTCTATTGTTGGTTTGGGCGAAGGTTGGGAAGCTGCAGTTGGAGGTGAAATCATTGTTGGTATGAAGTCGGGAGGTTTAGGTGCTTTTTTTGCGCAGAATTCTACTAACGGGCATATAGTAATTTTTGGAGTGTTGGCTTTATTGTTATTTATTTTTACAGTTAATAAATTATTATGGCTTCCTCTATTAGAAAAGAGTCACAAGCTTTTAGCAGAGTAATATGAAACAATCTTTAATTAGCGTACAATCTGTAAATAAATCTTTTAATGAAAACTCCAAGAAGCTACATGTTTTACAAGATGTTAATTTGGATGTTATGCCTGGCGAGTTTTTGGTTTTATTGGGACCATCTGGGAGCGGTAAGTCAACTTTGTTACGCATAATGTCTGGACTAACTACGTCAACAGATGGGCAGGTTGTTAAGCAAGATAATTTGAAGGAGTCTTATATTTTCCAAAATTTCGCATTGTTTCCTTGGCTAAATGTTTATCAAAATATTGGTTTTGGTTTGAAAATGAATAATGTAGATACTAAAGCCATGCATGATAAAGTAATGCACGAAGTTAAAACAATGTCTTTAGCTGGATTTGAACATAGTTATCCGCGTGAACTTTCTGGTGGTATGAAACAACGAGTGGGGATAGCAAGGGCTTTGGCAGTAGATCCGCAAGTAATATTTTTGGATGAACCATTTTCGGCTTTGGATTCTTTTACAGCTAATCGATTAAGAAGTGAATTATTACAAATATGGCAAGAGCATAATTTAACCATTATTATGGTAACTCATTTAATAGAAGAAGCATTGCAGTTGGCAGATAGAATTGCGGTTATGAGTTCCCGCCCTGGGAAAATTATTAAAGTTTTGCCAAACAAATTGCCCCGTCCTCGCAATTTGCGCAGTAAAGATTTTTTTGAAATGTACGACAAAATTAATTCTTTAATAGAATTATAAATTTATAATATAAAATTTCTGATATAATAAATATAAATAACATTTTTTTATGAACGATAACTTGCCAACACAATCCATAGATACTGCGGATAATAATTTAAACACTGGAACTCAAAAACAGATTGCTATACGAAGGTCATTTTTTATTGCTATAGCGATTATTATTGCTTTATTTGGAATCTCGTATGCAGGAGTAATTTTGTGGTCTAAAAAACAAACAAGAATTGCTAATAAAGTTCAGTTTAATAATCCAGCAAATGTTTCTCCAAAAGAACCTTGGAACTTTTCTGATAGCGATTTCTTTATTCCAGAATTTATCGAAATGAGCGAAGAACATCCTGTGCCAAATGTAACAGTGAATTGGAATAAAGACCACAAAAAACTAGAGAACCTGCATTTGCTGGTTGGTTATATCGATTACTATAATCCTACATCTAATTTTAAACTTGAAGATAGCGACGTATCTTATTATTTGTTAGGTAAGCATGGGGATAATGATGTCATTTTGGGGGTTGCTCCAGCTATGGATCCAGGTGGTCCATATAAATATTTTTTTGAAAGAAATCAGAAATCTCAATATACTTTTATGCAGTTAATGAGTTCAGGTGCTTATACTGTTAGTGTTGATTCTGCTGGTTATGCAATTTCTAATATAGTAATGCAGGCTAATACAAAAGATTTTTATAAGCAATTAGCAGGACCAGATAATTTTACCTATAAGGGTTTGAAGCTGGTAAATCAAATGACGGTATTGAATTCTTCAGCACCGTATCCAGGGGATTTTTATGATGAATTTATAAAAGATCAATTGATTACCGAAGGTAAAGCTCAAATAAAGAAAGTGGATGAAGTTCCTGGTGGGGATTTATATTTGTATTCTCAAAAATTTTATACAGATGATAAGTCTGTAGAATTTTCTATACAAAAGTATTTACTAAAAGTACCTAGCGGATTTTTGAGCCATTACGGAACAGGGTTATCTTATTTAAATAGCGATAATGAAATTAGCATAAATTGGAATGATGGCAAAAAAGATAAATTTGCAGTCAATGTAGATGGTGGTGGTTGTGGGCAATATGGTATGTATGTAATAGCTAAAACGGATATAGGAAAATATTTAACTCAAACAGGAAAAACATCTAATGGCACAGACATTTATGAAATTTCAGATATAAATAATCCTATGACTCTTTATTATTATCGTAATAGCGGAAGATCTGATGATACTACTTCTTGGTCTGGTATGGATCCTTTGACTATAAAGGAGTGGTTTGCAGGGCATCCAATGTTGTTTATAAAAAATTCATTAGGAGAGTATCAAGTTTTAACAAACCAAGAATATGTGATCCATGGTGACTGTGGTAAACCAGTCGTATACTTATATCCTACCGTTCCTACTAAAGTTAGCGTAAAAGTTGGCGCAGATGTTAAAATTTCTGAACCTAACTATGATAAAGGTTGGTTGGTAAATGCGGAGCCAAGTGGAAAATTAACAACTATGGATGGAAAACATCATGACTCTTTATATTGGGAAGGAAAAGGAAAAGGAATTTATCCAGTTATTACGGAAGGTATAATAGCTAAGAAAGATAATATAGAACAAACATTACGAGATAATCTTAACAGCTTAGGTCTCAATGCTAAAGAATCTCAGGATTTTATAGATTTTTGGTTACCTAAAATGCCTCATACTCCTTATGTGCGATTGACTTGGTTTACGACTAAGCAGTTAGATGGGTTAGCTCCTTTGTATATTAGTCCAAAACCAGATTCAATTATTAGGGTATTTTTAGATTTTCAAGGTTTGGACAAGCCTGTTAATTTACCTGAACAAAAATTATCTTCAATTACCCGCAGCGGATTTACTGTCATAGAGTGGGGAGGATTGTTAAGATAATATGATTAAGTTGGTAATATTTGATATTGACGGGGTTTTACTGGATTCTTTTGAGTCTAATCTTAATTACTTTAGACAAGTATTTAAAGCGGCTGGTTATAAAAGACTTCCGAGTGCGGGTTGGTATAAAAAACATTTTCATTTTACTATGCCAGAAACTATATTAAAATTTGCTGGCACTACAACTTCAGAAGAATATAACAGGTTAATTGATTTAGGGAAAAAATTTTATAATTCTAGAAAAGATTTTAAACTCACACCGTATTCTCTATTTATTGTAAAAGAGCTATCAAAAAAATATAAGCTTGCAATTGCGACAGGTAGAATGAGGGATGGAGTTAAAGTTTATTTCGATGCTTCTGGATTAAAAGAGTGCTTTTCTGAAGTTGCTTATTTGGGAAGATATAAAAAGCCTAAACCTGACCCCGAATCTATTAACTTGATATTAAAAAAGTTAAAAATAAAACCTGATAACGCAGTCTTTATTGGAGATAGTAGTCATGCAGATTTTGGTGCAGCTAAACTGGCAGGAACTAAATTTATATATTTTAATAAAAAAAAGTTAGCGACTGTCGATGGTTATACTAACAGCTTTCGTAGCTTACCTCAGATAATATCACAATTGAAATAATCGTAATATGAATATATTTTCAGAATTAATTAATTCCTTACCAAAATTTTCTTTATTTTTAGAAGCAGGTTTTGTGTTGCTTGTATTTTGGATTATTAATATAATTTTGCGTTTTGCATTGCTTAATATTTTGCGCATAGCAAAGTTTAATGTCAATTTAGTCGAGCTTTTAATTGATGATATTTTATGGTTAATTATATGGGTGGTGGCTATTGCTTTTGCCTTGTCTAGATTAGGGGTTAATTTATCAAATACTTTTGCTGGAGTTGGATTTATTGGGGTTGCCGTAGGTTTAGCCGCAAAAGATTCTATCGGAAATATTATTTCCGGAGTGTTAATTTTTTGGGACAAACCTTTTGCAGTAGGAGATTGGATAGAAATTGAAAATAAATTTGGACAAGTAAAAGATATAACCATGCGCACAACTCGGATTCAGACTCGAGATAATACTTATGTAATTGTCCCAAACCAAAATATTATTAATTCTGCTTTAATAAATCATTCCGTTGGTGGTCCTACAAGGATCAAAGCAAAAGTTTCTATTGGGTATAACGAATCAATCGATTGGGCGCGAAAAGTGCTACTAGAGATTACTGCATCTATGCCCGAAGTGTTATCTAAGCCGGAGCCTGATGTGATAGTAAAAGATTTAGGAGAATCTGGGATAGAATTAGAGCTGAGGGTGTGGTTGGATCAAATGGCAAAAGAACAGTTTGTGCACTATAAACTTAATGAAGAAATACGCAAAGCTTTAGGCGATGCTCAAATTGAAATTCCTTATCCATATCAAAACGTAGTCATAAAAAAATAAATTAAAAGCCACCGATTTGGTGGCTTTTAATTATATTATTCGCGATGTTCTGATTTATAAGTTTCGCGTGTAGATCGGATAAATTTAATTGCTTCATCTACTCCGGCAAAACCATCTATTGTAACTGTTTTATTTTGTAAAAGTTTGTAAGTTTCAAAAAAATTCTTAATCTCTTTAGCAGAATGTTCTGGCAAATCTTCTAAAGATTTAACATCAGAAAAACGAGGGTCAGATGTTGGAACTGCTAATATTTTATTATCAGCTTCGCCGCTATCGATCATATTCATAAAACCTATGGCGCGAGCTTCTACGACCGCTCCTGGGATAATTGGATTTGTGCTAAATAGTAATACATCAGCGTGGTCTCCATCTTCTGCTCTTGTTTCTGGAATAAAGCCATAGTTAGCAGGAAATCTTTGGGAGCTATAAAGGACGCGATCTAATTTGATTACATCTAATTCTTCGTCATATTCGTACTTATCTTGACTGCCCTGAGAAATTTCTATGATAACATTAAATTTTTCTGGACTACCAAAGGGTATATGTTTAAGTGACATAATTTTTTATTTTAATAAGAAAATATACTTAATATTAGTATTTTTTATAGCTCTTGTAAAGTCTTGACTTTAGTTGCTTAATAATGTATTATTAGTGCTGTTGTGTTTTTTACGACAATATATAAATTAACAAAATTATGGAGGATTTTAGTTTATGAAAAAGATTTTCTCATCTTTTTTAATTTTTTGTATAAGTTTTTTTGCGGTCATGGTTTTCTCATTCGCAAAACCGGTGAAAATATCCGCCCAGAAACCTGCTCCAAGACATACGTGCTCGTCTTGCACCACAAAATATGCTGAATGTCTCAAGCTTACAACAGACTCAGTATGTAAACCACTATTTGAAGAATGTAAACGGCGGTATTGCAAAGCCGACGGAACAGACTTTGATGAAACGCTTCTTGGCAGTGGCGGCGGAATCGGTGAATTTGCCATGGATATTGAACAACCACAAGACGACAGTTGGTATGATTGGTTAGTGGGTCTGGGCGACGGATTGCTGTATTAACTTATAACTTAGATAAAAAAATAAACATTTACTGATATAGTGTTTATCAGCCCCCATATAGTCAACTTGTAGTTTAAGTTGGCTTTTTATTTATCAAAAATAGTGTAAAATTTGTTATACTAAATTTATGAAATTTAAAGATATTGTTTATAATGTAGTTAAGAATGTTCCCAAAGGTAATGTGGTTAGTTATGGTCAAGTAGCTGCTGCAGCAGGTAGTCCTAGAGCCGCAAGGCAAGTTGGCTTCGCTTTAATGGATTTAGATATTACAGATAAAGTGCCTTGGCACAGGGTTATAAATAATAAAGGATATATTAGCATTCGTGGTAATGATTATGTAAATAAAGATTTGCAAAAATATTTATTGCAAAAAGAGGGTATAGAGGTTGATGATAATTTTTATGTTAATATAGATCAATATCGATATTATTTTAAAGCTTGATGATTAAGTTGTTTGTAAAATTTATAATATTTGTCGGAGTGGTTTTTGTATTGGGGGAAGTGTTGATGTTGATTATTGTTTCTCAGACTAGACCTCAGTTTACTAAGGCGGATGCTATTGTAGTCTTGGGTGCAGCGATAAACACACCTGCTTTAACTAATAGAACTTTAGAGGGATTAAAATTATATCAACAGCATAAAGCTGATGTTATGATTTTGTCTGGCGGCAAAATATCCGACAGTGATATTTCAGAAGCACAATTTATGGAGAAGGTAATTAAAAAAAATAGCAAACAAAAAGTTAATTATATATTAGAAGAAGGTTCTCATAACACATATGAAAATCTTACAAATACATTAAATAAAAAACCAGATATAAAATCTCTGGTCATTGTTAGTGATGAATTTCATTTAGCTAGAGGTGTGGCAATAGCAAGGAGTTTGGGTGTAAAAGATGTTTACTGGAGTGCACCAGAGCCAACTTATTACAATAATAAAGAGCTTTTATATTATTATGGCAGGGAATTAGTAGCTCTAAATAATTATTTGCCCATGCTCATTATGAGTAAATAATTGCTGCTACTATTATTATTTAAAAAATAAAAAGGACAGAATATTTCTGTCCTAATAGTTAACAATTTTAAATTAATTTGTTAACCAACCTTTTACTTCTTTGGAAGTCACTTTTTCATTCCAAGATTTCTGGATGAAAGGAGTGATGATTTTGGCAAATTGAGAAAATCTTTCTTCGCCAATATCTTGACCCACTGTTTTGAAGCAGTAGGTAAAGAATTTACCTCTTCGTCTTGCAAGTTTAGCTCCAAATTTTTGGCGATCTGATGCTTTGTCCAAATCAAATCCCAAATATTTTGCTACTTTAATTTTTTCTTCTTGCAATAGTTCTTTATTGTCTTTAACTTCAAACTCCAATAGTCCTAGGAATATTGCGTGTTCATTAGACACCCCTAACCCTAATAACTTTTGGGTTAAAGATAGTTTTCCATTTCCATTTCCGTTTCCGTTGCCATTGCTCTTGGTAACGACTTTGGCAGAAGTTTCTTTAACGTCTTTGTTATTATCAACTTTTTCTTCAAGCTTATTTTCATTTTCTAAAGCTCGTAAAGCTGGATTATCGCCGGTATTGGTCGCAGGGGTTACGTTAATTATTTTCCCAGTGGCGACTGATATAATCGTTTGAAGACGATCATGCGACTCTTTATACAAGGCTATATTAGCGAGCTCTTTTTCAACGATTTCTAATTTTGCTGAAAATTGTGCGTTTTGTGCTAACAGTGCTGTAAATTCTTGTTGAGCTTCTGTGCTGACCAGCGGTATAAGTGCTGATAAAGCAGGGAAGCGATTTTCTGTTACCGCTATGGTAGTGGTTTGTTGTTTTTCTGGTTGTTCTGTCATTTCGGTAATTATCTCCTCATTCGTAATATCTGCTTGTATCTGATTGATTAGCAAAATTGGATTCTGTATCCAATTATAAGTAAATGTTTCTATATAATCTTCTAATTTACTTTTATCTTCGACTAGAAAAATTATATAGCTACGCATTCTTGATCCTGTTAATGATACATAAGAATACCTACGCACCTCACATGGAATCATATTAGACTTGCGACATCCTCTGACAATTTGCCATAAAACTCCTAGTTCTCTTTTAGTAGAACGGGTGGCAATATGGTCGGTTTTGCAAACCAACTTTTGGTCTTTAAGGATGCTGTTAAAAACTTTATTATACACAGTGTATGTTAAAGTCCCTACAATATCAGATTCTATACTGCTCCAGTTTTGCAACGTTGGATTCTTTCTTTCATCTGCTACTGTAATTGCCAGGCACTTTACTTGACTACCTTTTAAAATATTTAATAAGGTATCAAGCATTTTTCCTTGTGTTTCTATTGTCCCGCAAAAGTCTAAATGAATTGCATCTAAATAACATTCTGTTGGTGTATAAACACTTTCCATAAATTTATCTAGATATTCAAGTTTATTTAATACAGGATATGGGGTCCCAGCAATTAATTTTTTGCTTAATTGCCGGTTTTTTTCTATTAGAATTCCGTTATCCTTTAAGACTCCTCGGGATTGCCAAGATCGTGCTTCCAAACCTTCACCACCTAAAGTGGCAATTTTAATTTTTGTCAAAGGCTTTTTTAGGTTTAAAAAATCTAATAAAGCTTGAACAAAAAAAAGTTTTGGGTTGTTTGTATTAACCATTTTTCCTCCAATTTTTGTCCAATTTGGACTTTTAAATATAACACCATTATTGAAGATGTGTCAATTGTTTTTGACACCTCATCACTTGACTTTTTGTCAAAAATTATATATATTAAAATGATCTTAAAATATTAAGATTGCACTTATAAAATTTAAATTTTGGAGGAAATTTATGTCAGAAGAAAACGGAAATAAGATGATAGGCAATGTGATTGCTGTTGTAAAAGCGCCTATAAATACTAATCGTAGAATAGGTGAGAGAATTCCAAGCAAGGCTAATATAGATATTGCAATCGATTTTTTGCAAAAATGGATGTTGGAAATATGTCCGTCATCTGAAAATGATAAATCATTTGTAAAAGTTCTTATGAGTAATATGATTAATTTACTCTACATTGTTAAATCTTCCACTTCATCAGAAGTAGAAGACGAAATGCTGGACATTGTTCAAATAATAGAAAAGGTTAAAATTGCTTTATCAGCAGAGCCCTTTAATAATCCATCCTTAGATGGCTTTGTGGCAATGGTTAGGTCGCTAATCTTTAGTCATAATAAAGTTGCGGAATTGCAAAGCGAATTGGATGCTTCCAGAGCAGAAAATTATCAGCTTAAACAGCAAATTGCCAATACTACAGAGTCTGACTCTGCACCTTTCAAAAAACTTCTTTATGCTGTTCAAAACCCTAACGGTAATTTACAAATCCAGCTTAAGCGGACAACTAATAAATTAAGTGATTCTGAAAAATTAGTAACAGAATTGCAAAATACATTATCTGGATTAACTAAAGTTTGTGACCGGATTCAACAAGATATGTTTGGTTTACAAAATCAATCTGAGCCTGAAAGTCAAACAGAAAAAACCAATCTTGGTAGTATTGATTTGTCTATTTCTGCTTTAGAAAAAGAAATTAATATTGTTTCTACAAAATATGAACAAATTTCTGAGTTAAATATTAATTGGGGTGATTTCCGGGATGAAGTAAAACGTATTCTTAGGGAAGTAGAATTGCTACTAAAAATTGAACCTGATAACTACCACTTAAGTATTAAGCAAACTTATTGCTTAGAGGTTATCAATCAGTTAGATAATTATATTAACGATCTGGCTGTAATGGAGAGATCTATTTCTACTCAAATTAATATTTTGGAAAGCAGATTAAATAAGCTTAATGCGGTTAAGTCTGAACTAGACGGAGATACTTCTATTGAACGTATTGATATAAAAGTAAAAGACTTTAGTTTTATTAAGTTAGCAGCAAAACCAGAAGTAAAAGTTAAGATTGCAAAAGAAAAAGTTTCTAAAGACTGGTCTGCTATGCAGCAATTAGAAATTCCTATGGATTTGTTAAATAAAATTGCTAATAGTAATAATTTAACGGTTCAAGAGGTTCTAATATTAACTTTATATGACTTATTGCCTAAAGATTTTGATCCTAAGAAAAATGAATTTAGATCGCTGTTTACATTGTTGTGGGCAGCATATAGGTCTAAAATCATTTCGTCTCCAACAGGCAAATCACCAGATGCTATTTATGCCTGGGCTCATACATTTTCTGGCAAAGTAAATTTATTTTACGAAAAACATCCACAACTACGTAGCTATCTCGAATACAAAACATTAGCTGGTGGGATGCCTGCTTTTAGGAGAACTGCTACTTCATTACCATGGGAAAAATCGGAAATAATGCATTATGAATTACTTTCTCAGTTTAAATCAGAGGTAAAAAATTCTGATAAAACAGAATAAAATAAAAAGCGTTGATTATTCAACGCTTATTTTTTTTGCTATTTCTTTTTAGCAAAAAGTTTAGTAGTGTATTCTGTTTGCTTTCCTCTCATCTCGGAGGTATTGTCACCGTGCTCGATCTGAGCAACAGCTCCACAAAGCTCATAAAATACTTGCCATTTTCTAACATTGGCAGTAGAAGCCAGTGCTCCATATGCTTCAGGATTATTCATATAAATTATTTTATATGGACCTGGGCGATGGAAAAACGGATGTGGCTCAAACAGGATATATTGAGGCAATTGCTTTTCAATTAACGTAAAGACAGTGTTGCCAATTTTAATATGTCGAGTCTGAATTTGTTGGCGGTTTCCCGGTATATTGATTCTACTGGTCCGCTTTTTGATTTTGTTTAGATCGGTGTCAGAGATCTCTTCTTCACCCTTTTCTTTAGGGGTGATTTTGATCTCTCTTTTGTTGCGTTCAGAGTCAGTTTTCCATCGGTTACCTCCTGCTTCTTCATACCCTTCGGGTAATCCAAAAACAGAATTGGCAGCTTGGATAACCTCATCAATCATTTCTGTTATTTTGTTGGACCCAGATGTTGGCTCTACTCCTAACAGATTTTCAAGCTGTCTCTTAAAGTGTAACTCCATGATCCCGCAATTTTTTAGCCATTCTGCAGATTTTAAATATTCTGGAGAAAGGGTTGATCTTGATGTATCTTGATGGGTAAGTAAGCCCTCGATAAATACATCGCCTTTTAGTAATGGTGACCATAAAGGTGATGGGATGTGTTTGTATCCAACTTCACTTGCAGGACAAACTCTTAATGAAGTTTTCGCATCACATAAATAAACCCCACCATCTTGATTTTCAGTGTTTGGATTTAATTCAAAATACCCCTCCACATCTTGATAAATGATTGGTAGTTTGGTAGCTAAAGGTGGGGCAGATATTAACCTGCCGTCAATTTTTACAGAAATCGCGTGATTTCTTTTTCGAGGTAGTGCCCATTGTATGGCTTCTCTAATCTGATCTGCATTTGTCAGAACCGGGTTAGGGATGATGATTGCAGAAAACGAACCTCTTATACCATCAATATCTTGCATGTTTATATCAAATTCTGGTATTTCGTATTTTGGAAATCCTTTATACCCATTTTCTAGATATTTAGGTAATACTTCTACTACCGTTACATCTCCTTCCGGTTTAGTTCTAGTTAGAATATAAAATCCTGCTTTGTCATATTTGCTGGGATTAAATGAATCTTGACTAAGAGCTAAGGCTGCAAAACGACCAATCCCTTTTTGAGAAAGACCTAGGTCATTACTTTTGCGTTCTTTAATTCTTTGTTGCGATGGTCCCAGTAAACAAAACCTTTTAATATTTTCATCTGTAAACCCCACTCCGTGATCCAAAAAAATCAAGGATTTTGTTTTAGTTAACGGATGGTAATTAGAGATAAAAATTTCGATTTGCACATTTTTTGGCTCCCAAACATTATTTGAAATGCTTGCTGCAATACTATTACGCACGAGCTCTTTCAAACAAAATGTAGGATCTTTATACATCTCTGTGCTTAAATTACCTAGTAAGTGTGCAGTTGTGACTTGCACAGGCAAAACTTCAAAACTTTCTGGTTTATTTGTCATAATTTTAATTTCCTCCACCGTTAAAATCCAACAGGTGATTTAGGGTAAGAAGACTATCGGGTTGATAATCTACTTGTTCTCCGGCAATGGTTTCGGTGATACCTTTAAAGGTGCCGCTATCAAACTTTAGAGCTTCCAGTAACCTCAATACCAAATCCATTCTTTTGAATGGGTCTATTATTGTAGAGTCTACACCGCTCGAAAGATATAATGCGATTAAAGCTTTTGAACCAGCATCAAAATTAGAAAATAATTTTTGGTTATCTACGGAAGTGTTAGTTTTTTCAACCAATTTAAAGCCATTGGTATTTTCTATAATTTCTTGATGCTTTGGGGGTTTTTTGTCCGGTGTGGTAGCAGTATTTCTTTTCCTGTCTTGCCGTTGTTTTTCATTAGTCTTCTTATATTCGGAACTTCGTTCTCGAATCGGCACTAATTGTGGAAGCCCTTCTCCACAAAGTTTATAAGCAGCTAAAATTACTAATTTTTTGATAGTTTCAAAGTTTGTAAACTGTTTTTTACTTATAACATTATGCAAATGTGTCTTTTTAGGAGCACCATACATTTTATTTGAAATAAAAGATAATGAACTTTCGTTAATGTCTAATATTTCAATGATATGGTCAAAGCCTTTGATACTTTTGAGAGCAATTAATTTGTTCTTCATAAAGTATGTGCTGTTTTCATCTTTCGGATAACGCTTTAACAAGTTAGCCGCTCTTATTACTAACTTAGACCTAAAATCAAACTCAATGGTATCTTCCATGGTTTTTACAGTTTTTATTACCCATGTAGGGGAATTAATACCGTTTAAAGCCGCGGATAATATTTGAGGCGATAACTTCAGTTCTAGCAATTTAAACTTTTCGGCATGATATTTTCGCAAATACTCTAACTCTTTTTTAAGAGTCCAGCCTTCTTCAATTATTCTTGGTTTTCCATTTTGGCTTCTTTTTTCTTGGTCCATGCTACATATTTTCCTCCAATTTTATATTTTAAAATAACGATTGCACCTACAATGTAGGACATTAAAAAATAGCATTTTTTATAATTTTTGTCAATATTAATTAACAGTGCTATAATTGCTGTATATGTACGAAAAAGAACTACAAAATTTGGGTCTTAGCGAAAAAGAAGCTAAGGTTTATACCACATCTTTGGAACTTGGAGCAGAAACAGTCCAAAATATTGCTAAGTCATCTGGAATTAATCGCGCTACTACTTATGTACAGATTGATTCTCTTAAAGAGAAAGGTTTGATGAGTGAGTTTGAAAAAGGCAAAAAAACTTACTATGTAGCAGAAAATCCTAATCGCTTAAAAAATTTGGTTACTGCTATTGAAAAAGAATTAGCTTTAAAAAAGACTGAGGTAAATAGCATTATTCCTAATTTAGTTTCGCTATTTGAAGGTATGGGGGAGCGCCCTCGTGTTAGATTTTTTGAAGGCATGGAAGGTGCTGTGGCAGTAAGGCAGGAATTTTTAAAAGCAAAAACTAAGCTCATTTATGGGATTATCGACTATGATCAATTATTCGATTTGTACCCAGAACAACAAGGGGAATATACAGATATTAGAGCAAAAAAAGGCATAAAAACTCGTACTTTTTATGTAGCTAAGCAACCTGTCCCTGATGCTAATAGTAAAAAATTCCTTCGCGAAGCAAAGTATATTAGCTCTAGTAAAATAAAGATCGGAGCCTCTATTACGTTAGTGGATGATAAAGTTGCTATCTCTACCTATTCAGTTAATCCAATTTGTGTAATTATTGAGAACGAAGTCATTGCAAATACAGTGAGATCTATGTTTGAACTAGCCTGGAACTCTTATAAATAAATCAACAAAACTGTCAATAAGTCTTGACAGTTTTTTAATTTTCTGCTAGGATATTACCAGTTTTACAAATCTGATTTTTAGGAGGTGCTCTATGAAGAAGAGTGGTGGAAATTGGTAACAGAAGGGCTTCGGCCCTTCAAAATATTAGTTTTTATCAACAATTATAGAGACTTTTTAACAACTGATTTGTTGACTAATCAAAAAATAGAAAATTGGAGGTATTAAAATGCGACTTAGTAGACATGTATATCGTGAGGGCGGAACCTCGTGGTAGCTTTTATCGGCGAAAACGCAAAAATGCGAACATTGCCCAAAAAATCCGGTAGTTTGGCTCGATATAATAATGACAAGTATTTACTTGTTAAATTCGTTTCGGGCTTATGATCTTGGCTCTTTTCTTGAATTTTAAGAAAAGGGCAAAAATATCAAAACCGGTGTTTAGTCAATTTATAGATCGGCTAGGGAAGGTAAAAATTTATCGAACATATGTCGTATCAATATAGATTGGCAACTTAAAGCATAAAGCGCTAAAAGCTTCTCCGGGCTCCGATAAAGAGCATAGAAACTTTTAGCAAAACATGGGCAGAATCTTCATGGATGTGCGGATTCTCTTACAGCATCAACTGCAAAGTAGATTTACTCTACAAAAGCAATTGATGCTTTTTTATTTTTATCCAAAACAAATAATTACATGATTTATCTTATTATGTTTATATAAAATATCAATAATTTATTACAAAATACTTAATAAAAACAATGTTTAAAGAAAAATATACAAAATTTTGTTAAAACTTCTTGACAAAAATAATTATTCGTGTATAATACTTTTGTAAGCTGAAATTTTGAAAAGTAAATAACAATCTTTTACGGCTAGTTTCCATTAAGAAATTAAAGGAACATCGCTGGTAGGCAGGAGTGCCTCTATTACGGGGCTAATAATCATATAAATACTTGCCACACAGCGAGTTGGTCTTGTAAAGGTTGTTATCTAATTCAAAGATTACAGCTTTTTAATATGTCCGCCCGACTGTAGAGATGTTTAGACTAGCTTGCTAGTTTAAGCACCAGCTTACAACTTTGCAGACGGGCCGGCGGGGATAAAGTAATCTTTATTTTTGCCGGTTCGTCTGAAAACGAGTAACTGACAACCCAAGATCTGGGTCAACCGTAAATCCGTAAAGTCTCGCGCAAGAACGGTGATGGCGAGATCCTATTGGACAAAGCTTTGTAAAAAGTTCGTTACAATAGGTGACAAGAAAATTTTCAGACTGCGGTGTTAACAATGAGCCACCAGCTCAGCACCCAAACTGTTCAGTTGAGTTACAAACTTAGCTGAACAGAAAAAATTGAAAAATATGACAGACTTGAGCGGCTTAAGCCGCCAAGAGCTTGCCCGGTTAGGGGACAAGCTCCTCGCGAAAGCGGGCTGCAAACCTAACGGTCTACCCAAGACCCAAAAGACTATGTCGATAAAGACCATATCGACCCCCATGGGAGGGGCAGCAGATTACCGGCTTGGGTCGCGCCGGCGCTAAGTAATCCTAGCGTATAGGAAATTTTTATCAAAGGAGGTAATTTATGTCGCAAGACAAATTTTATTGAGGTGATTTAAACTTCAAACTTAAATCATCCGTCTATTCTAGTTTTCAAAATTTGAAAATTAAAATAGGCGATCTAAAATAGAACGCTAAAAATATTTAGGAGGGTTGCGTGTCACTTTTGCAATTTTGCAAAATAACCCTGATTAAGTATATATCTTAGACCAATGACTTCGTTCTTCGGAAGTCAGGTGGCATACTAGAATGCCTTTTATTGCCCTAAGGTAATGAACTATATATATACTCCTAGGTCTAGTCAAAATCTATTTTGTGTAAGTCATCATTTTGATAAAAATTGATGCTGGGATTGTCTATGCAAGACATCTTCTGAGAAGGTCAGACAAAATGCGGTTCCTCTGCAGTGGAAGCGAAAGCTGTAACTCCAATTACAGCAGGGTGCTGTGGAAAGCATCTAACACATACTTATGCTCAACTTTAAGTTGGGCTCCTTTTTTGAGGGGATGAGTGTAAATTCGTCATCTCGAAAAAGAAAATAAAAATAAATAAAACCACCGTGGCTGGTGGGTTATATAGGAGGAAAAGATAATGATAACCAAAATCGAAAAATTGGTTGAAGTTGAATTAGCTTATATGGTTCAACATAGACCAAAATTGAAGTTTGCTGGCATCGATGCTCAATTAAACGCGGCAACTGCAGCTAATATCGTTAGCCATGCCGACGCGCGGCGGTATCGAGCGGGTGATCGTTATGATTCTCTTATGAAGCTTCATAAAAAGCGACAAGAGTTCAAACGAAAACCTGCGAAGAAAGTAACCGTTGCTGCTGCCTAAGCAAGTTTCAAAAAAACAGTGCGGGGATCTTGGGGAAAGAAAAATTATTTAGCCGATAGTTTATAAACCAAGGCGAGACCGCAATATACTTTAAATGATGAACATAAAAATAACCATTTATGTCGCACCTAAAGTTGCCGCAGCCAAGTTGGAAGACGAACACTGCGGTTGTCCGAAATGTGATACTAGGACTGTTCGCTACCGCGCGCATGGTCGAACTATCCAAAGACTTGTTCCACGCTATTGTAAATGGGACAAAAAACCTCGGCAAACTTGATTTGCCATTTTTCTAAGCAAGTGAATATTCGTTTGTTTGGAAAAATAAAATTTTAAATAAAAAATCTGGAGGAAATTATGAAATTTATTGTAGAAGTATTATTGGGAGCCATGCTTATTGTAGTAGGTTCATTGAGCTTTGCTCATTTATATAACACTTATGGTCCGGCAATTGCCGCTGAGTGTGCACGATTTATTCGTGTGTTATAACACCTGTGCAATTAATATTGCACCTCTTTTTTAGAAGATTAACTGTTTAGTCTTTTAAAAATTGGGATTATATCGAGGAGGATTTATGAAGATTTTTTATATATTGGGGTGTATTATTTCAACTGTTGGGTGTGTGGCTGTAGCTACAGCTTCCAAAGAAGCCGCAGCAAATCACGATACTGGACAAATGATTATGCTAACTTTATTTATGATTTTAATGGTTGGTGTAGCAGTATATTGTTTACGAGAGTTGTTTATATTAGTAATCAATAAGTAAACAAAAGGTGTTCATAATACCAAAACTAAACTATGGTCCAAGTAATTATACTTGTAATTAGGTTCTTTCCGGACACTCGACTTGCATAATGCCTTTTGGTGTGTAAGCGAGAGACAGAAGAAAGTAGTGGAGGTATTATGTTTAATCCTGACTGGGCATTATCCCGACTCGTAGATTTAACATTAAAAGTTAAAGGAGATATTTCGTTTAATAAAGGTGGTTATCATATCCAAGTCCCTGATTCAATATCTACAGCAGATGCTATTAAGCTCGGTATGTATATTGGATGGTTAAAGGACGA
The DNA here is from genome assembly GCA_964631145.1 of uncultured Candidatus Saccharibacteria bacterium. GTDB lineage: Bacteria > Patescibacteriota > Doudnabacteria > UBA920 > UBA920 > UBA920. The sequence goes on along the minus strand of CAZVXT010000001.1, from coordinate 614,964 downwards.
TTGGGGCGGCAGTATAAACACTTTTAAAGATAAGAAATTCTATTAACTTGAAAACTTATGCGAAGCCTAAAAAACTTCGCACCTCTTTTTTAGTCGATGTGTTTACGTCGATTAAAAAAGAGGGAAAAAACTTTTAGGACACTTGACTAATTTATATGCTGACCGGCGAATTAGCAAGTAACAGAAAAAAGTTATATAGGAGGGCTATGAAACTAATGATTGTATTAAAGGAGTATGGTCAAAATAACTATCATACTGTCGAAGCTCCAGATGAAAGTCTGGAATCTATTAGAAAGTCGATTGTTAGCTTTGTTGCTGATAATCTAACTTGGGATGATACAGAAAAGTGTGGTTGTTATTGCACCAGCACTTCTCATCAAGAGTTATTACATGTGCAAGAGATGGACGTAGTAACCCCAAGGATATTTCCAATTGCTGAACTTTTTGATTATCCAATAATGGATGAGCAAAAGTTAAGAGATTTTGGTTTTCCTGTCTCGGATTGCGATGAAAATTACACTTACTTAAACTATGACTATGATGATTAGTCATTAACCCAAAGCACGTGACTTTGGGAATTTTTCCCAGCAAGTGAATATTCGTTTGTTTGGAAAAATAAAAATTACAAATTTTTGGAGGCATTATGAAAACAATTTGAACCGTAAGAAACACCAAAACCTCAGAAGGATTTATCTCTACATGCAAACAGTTTCCAACCGTTTTTGGATTAGGTAAAAATATTGAAGACGCTCAAAAAGATTTACAAAATAAAGTTGAAGAATTTATAGATGCTGAATATTTTGCTGATATGCCAGATAGACTTTATAGTGCAGAAGAATTAACTGTTACTTATAATACTCACGATTTGCCTTCGGGAAAAATTTATTTAGCAAAGTGTTTGGAGTTTGAACAAAGTAGAGGAATTGGTAGAAGTGAAGAACTGGCATTGCAATCTTTGGTCCGTAATATTAATTTTAAACGGGAAATGTATAATCTAAAACTTGAAAGGAAGGCTTGGGATAAGCAAATTTCCTTGCAAACAGCGGCATACTCAAAAGACTGGAATGTGATTGGGTTAATCACTGTCCCAGGATGGGAAAATTCTAGACAGATTGCTGTGCTTGATGACATGGTGATGACTGTAGTTTATGGATGTTATGGGGATTGTAGTGTTTGTCGTCAGAGGCAAAAAGGGATGATGGCTGTGGTAAAAAACAAGCCAGCATCCATGGTTCGTAGTGATCAGTTTGTGCTGGTCTATGATAAGCCAGTAGATGTAGAACCTTTAGATTATCTCAATCAAATCTTAGGTTTAAGGGCAGAGTTTAGAATCAGGTATTAACATCACGGTTAATATCTTGCGAAGCTGTTTAGCTTCGCACTTTTTTTCGGAATTGCTTTATAAAGAAATTTCGGAAATTGGTAAGGGGGTGACAGGCTTCGACAGGGATTTTAGCCGGGTAGAAAGTAAGGATAACCAACCACGAGAAGGACTTGCGTTACTAAGGACTGCAAACTTAGTTGAATCTGCATAAATAGGTATTAAAATTCTTGGATGCGGGTTCGATTCCCGCCATCTCCATTGGTCTAAAATAAAAAATAAAAAAGAGGAAAATAAAATTATGAAAACTATTATTGCTGTTATCGTTGTTTTTGCCGCTATTGTTGTCGTTGGAAATACTTTTGCAAATCATTTTGCTGCCCAAAAAGCAGTGGCTGATTTGTGGGAGGAGTTTCGCAGCGGAGTTGAAGATTGCCCTGCACCTGGTAGATTTGATTCTAACGGTGAGTGCACGGACTCGGAAGGTAAGCTTTATACCACTGCCAAGCGTAGATCAGAAGCTGTAGTTGCTGAGCGTGATAAGCGTCTCAAAAAACTTGGCTACTGCAAGGCGTTTGGTTCGTGGTGGGAAAGCAAAATGTCTTTCGAGCAACCAACGGCAACCAACACTGTGTTTTATACGAGATGTTGGTAATGCATCCGGAAACTGATCCGGGGGTGTAAGTCCCAAAACAAGTTCGGCTGTGGTGCCGGTATGGATCTAAAATTAGAGAAAAGATTTTAGAACTGCATACAACACCACTTCTTTTTTGAGAGTATTACAAAAAGTAGTGCTTCCAAAATTGAATATTGGCGCTAAAGTACAAATGGACATATGCTAGACTAGTAATCTAGAATAACAGGTTCAATTCCTGTTAGTGCCTTATGAAAAAAATAAGAAAAAGCTTAATCAGCAAGGGCTGGTGCGAACATATGATGCTATCTGTCTCTAACGAAATAAAAGCTTTGGATCCAAATTTTGATGCAGTTGCATCTAAAAACGAATCTAGGCAAAAGCGTCGAGAGCGACGGGTTCATGATAAAAATAAAACATTAAAATTTCGCGAACAACGAAAAGTTGGTCGTCAGAGATGGTAAATTAAATTACCTGTTAATTTATTTGCCTAAACTTTATTATCGTATTAAAATTTTTAAATAGGAGGTTAAAATGAAAGAAATTTTTGATTGGAAAATTTTGAGCATTGCATTGTTTGCTGCCAATTTTCTGGTGGCATGGATTCAGCACATCATTGCTGGTCCTGGACAAACAATTCCATCGCCAATTCAAGACATTATGACATTGCTCGCAATGCAAAGATTTGGTGAAGAATTTGCAACTCAAGCCGGAGTTTTGACTTTGATCCTTTTCGGGTTGTTGAGCGTTGCGGCTTTGATCACAATCTTGTGGCAAAGCACAAAACCAAATCATGACTTTCAAAGCCTTGATCTTTGAAGTCCAAAATAGAGCAATAGGAATATTGCTCTTTTTAATTAAGCTGTGGAAAACCATTTTTATAAAAAAGTTATAATAAAAGTAATTAATATATAAATTATGAGTGAATTCGATAAATTTAATGGGGCAAGATCAGATATAGAAGACTTGCACCAAATGAGTCAAGAGGGAACAGTAGAAGAAAAGGAAATGTCCGAGGCTTGGTCTAAAGAAGCAGTAGATAACTACGCTCAAGCAGCAAAAGATATCAACCCAGCTTTAGCTATAAACTCCGAAGCACTTAGATCCTCACTTTCTCAAAATCATAATGAGGTATCCGAAGATAGAATAGAGCGAGTAAAAGAAGATTTAATAGAAGCTTTAAAAGAAGAGAGCTTTACTCAAAACAATCCAGATTGGAAAGTTGGCTTCAACCTGGCTTGGGAGGCAGCTCAAAAAATGAGTAATTTTCCAGTTTTAGATTATGAGGATATGGAAAGAATCGCAAAGCAAGCAAAGCAAGAAGTTATAGATCGTAATAATAAAGCCTCTGGTGTTTATAGTGGTGTCGATGATGGTAATCCTTGGGTGGGTAAATAATTGTTATAAAAATAAAGCGACGAAATTTCGTCGCTTTTAAATTTTTATAATTTTAATGCACAGACTCTGATCTTTGTTCGGGGACTAAATTTTTTTTATCCCAATAAAATGGTATATCATCATAAACATTTTCAGATTCAGAAATATTTGAATTTTTAATATATTCTTCAAATTTTATAGCAAAAGATTCGTTAATCACCCCATGTTCTAATAATTTTTTTATAGCTTTTCTCCCAGCAAGTTTGCTTAAAAAGCATAGAATCATGTGATGGTCTTGGTTTTCAAAGCAAAAACCTTTAATTATGTAGTCTGCACTAAAAAATAAATTTCTAGTAGTTAATTGCACCCCAGAGCCTTCAGGTTGGAGCAGTATTTCACCTTCCATATGTATAGATACCCCCTAATAAATCTTTTGCTAATTTAGCAGTTTTGACAAATTTAGTCAATGTAGTATAATACTATTAACTAAATATCCAAAGACAGTTGGTGGCCAAACGGCTTTAAATTCTATCAAATTTGTTAGAAGCCCACCGAGGAACATTATATTTTACACCTTTTAAAGAAAGTGTAATTATAATTTGGCTCGGGAAACCGAGTTTTTTATTTTCGGATATGCAGTTAAAAGGTCGGATATTATACTCTGTATTTTATAGAGTGAAAGAAATATATGGCAAAAACAAGACAACAAAAAGAACAAGACTTCCAAGAGTTAACATCTCGTTTGGAATCTGCAAAATCTATAGTGTTAGCGGAATACCGGGGTACTACAGTAGTCGAAATGGATAAGCTTCGTCGTGCTTTGGGTAGCGAAGGGGTAAAGGCAAAAGTTTATAAAATTCCTTTGATCAAAAAAGCTTTTGAAGCAAAAGGTATTCAAGTTTCTGAATTAGATTATAAATTACCTGTGATTTTATCTGTTTCAGAGCAAGACGAGGTAGCTCCTGCACGTATAATCAAAAACATCTCCAAAGATATTAAAACTATTAATATTTTGAGCGGTGTTGTTGATGGTAAATTTGCAGATAGTACACAGATGATGGCTTTGGCTGATCTTCCAAGCAAAGACGAACTACGAGCAAAACTCGTTGGTACAATCAATGCTCCTGTTTCTGGCTTCGTAAATGTTCTTGCTGGAAACATTCGTGGTTTGATCAATGTGCTTAATGCCGTTGCTCAAAAATAATTTTATTAATTAATTTATATAATAATGTCAGAAGAAAACAAGACTGTAGAAGTTCCTGCAAAATTTGCAGACTTAGTAGGTCAAATAGAAAAATTGTCTGTATTAGAACTTTCTGAATTAGTAAAAGTTCTAGAAGATAAATTTGGTGTGTCAGCAGCAGCTCCTATGATGATGGGTGCTATGCCTGCGGGTGCAGGCGCTGCAGCAGCAGAAGAAAAAGACGAATTTAACGTTGAATTAGTATCTGCTGGTGATAACAAAATCAATGTTATTAAAGTAGTACGTGAAGTTACTGGTCTAGGCTTAAAAGAAGCTAAAGACATGGTAGATGGCGCTCCTCAAGTAGTTAAAGAAGGTGCTCCAAAAGCTGAAGCTGAAGAATTGAAAAAGAAATTAGAAGAAGCTGGTGCTACTGTAAACTTGAAATAATAGTTTCAAATAAAAAAGACTCCCTTAATTGGGAGTTTTTTTATTATTCTAAAATGGTGTAATTATATTTATTTTTCTTTGAAAAATTACTTTATTACACCAGTCTTTATAATGCTTAGATTGAGGGTTTTGCATGGCATCTTTGTAGAGAATTTTAAACTCGGCTTCAATGTCTTCTAGGAATTTAATTTTACTGCTTATTAGTGAGAAAATATTTTGAGCTATTAATTGCTGGCTTTTTTCAGAATTTTCTACTTTTGAAATTAGTTCATTTAATGCTAAGCACGCTTGCTTATATCTGTCTTCACTTTGCTCTAAGCTCATCCATAACTTTTGCCTAATCAAACGTCTAAAAATTCTAGGACGTGATATGTGATCATTCCATATGTTATTTCGAGCTATTTCCATCACTCGTGGATTTGTGATAGTTCTTTCAATAAACCTAAATTCATTAAAGCAAAAATTGGGCTCAAAATAATCTTGAAACGGATTAAGTAGTCCGGCAATTCTTGGCATATGTATAGTGGTTATCTCATATATCAATCCTGTTGAAACTTTTTTCATACCTAGAGATATATGTAGAACCGTATATAAATCAACTTGCAAAGTATCATATGTAAAAACCTTCTCTATGTTCATAAATCTCCTCCGTATTTTTTAAGTATTATAGGTTTAACTATGTCTAGCGTCAAGCTTTACATGGCTGCACAGTTGCTGTATTATTTATTCAAAATATAAAACGGGGGATATTAATAATGATTCAAAATTTAACATTTGAAGAAATTAAAGAAGTTTTGGAAGAGTTTGATTTTTTGTCTTCTATGGTAGAAGATGCAGAGTGTGTTTGCGGAAAAATTTATATGGCAGAGAACGCTGATTTTTTGACTGAAGAAGAAGCCTTGTTTTTACCTTATGACTTTAGAGAAAAAAGAATTATTTTTGCTGATAAATATATTTTATTGCCAAGTAATAAATTTAAAATCATAACAATTTATGATTTCGAATTTGTATGGGATTGTGCGTGTGGGTGGAAACAAAAAGTTAGCTATGAGTATGCTAAAAATAAAAGCACAAGCGATGCGGAAGATATAAGTTCAATTGTTTTTGGTATAGATTTTGATAGAATTATAAAAGACCTAAAAATTTCGACAATGTTATCAGAATGTTGAAAATAAAAGACCTCTACATGTAGAGGTCTATTTTTATTGTGCTAATGTTTCAGAATATTCTTGAAATTTTTTTATACACTGATTCACTTTTTTTGCCAGTTCTTGAACATCTGGTTTTTCAGGTTCAAGAACCTGAATACCTTTTGTATGATTGATTAATGAATCAAGATAAAATTTAGCAACACTTAATTTAAATTCTTTAACCGATTTTTTATCAGATTTGAAACATTCATCTAAAGTAATTTCTGTCATTTTTAGGCTTTCAATGATTGTTTCATCGTTGGCTGGATAAACATTTATTAAGCCTTTAGTTACTAATCTATTTAAAGTGCTATGCACTAAAATTTGGTTGTTATACATATTTTCAGATATTTGAAATATTTCATTCCAGCCCTGACTTGATAATACATATTCCGAATCAAGTGGATTATCATTTTCTTCGTAGTGTTGAAAATATTGAGCTAATGAAAAATCTTGTATTACAAGATTAACAAAGTCACTGGTAACTTGTGCATGTTCGCACACTTGCCCAACAGTAAAATAATTAAATAATAGCATTGCTTTTAATGTCTTATATCCATTAACTAGCATTACATCAGTAATATCTGTATGCGGTTGTTCTCTCATAAATGCCTCCTGAAATTTTTATAAAATTACCATAAAATAAAGCCCGAGTCAAGGCTGGGTTTTATTTTATAATGATACTTTTAACAAACTTGTGCCGCTTAATATATAAGCTGTGTTATTTTTTTCATCTATCGCAAAGTCTTTTAGGTCGCTAAACTTGTCGCTAGAGATGCTTTTAACTAGGGTTCCATCCTTGTTAAGAATGGTCAACTGCTTGCTTTGTGGATTTAGGATATAAATTCTTTGTGCTCCAACAGAAGTGTAAATCTTTGCACTGTCCGGTAGATTAGAAACCGCAGCATTAAAGGTTTGTTCTTTACCTGAATTAAATTTAATTACCTTTCCGCCAGAAATAAAGTAAATATTACTATCGATGGCAATACTATTTGCAGATTTTAATCTTGGGTCGCTAAAGGAGGTTGTTAAATTAGAAAAACCAGTTGATGAAGGGGCTAAGCTTTTTACTTCACCTGAATTTTTGTCTATAAAATAGACTTTATTATTAGTGCTATATGTTGTGATTCCACCGAAATCATTTTTTGATGGTAAGTTATCGCTAAACCTACCTTTAATAATTCCATCAGAAGGCGACCACAAAACTATATCATTACCTGTATAAACTGCTGCCAGATTGTTTTGCAAGGCGACGCTAGCCACTACACTTTCGCTTAACTTTAAAGTATTGTCTTCTATCTTCTTTGTGGTTTTATTGTAGCTAACTATTGTACGGTTGGTTTCCGTTGCTAGATAATTACTTAAGTTTATTAAGTTATTGCTATTGCTTAAGCTACCGATCTCCGAAACATCCACACTATCTGTTTTGGTAATTTTTTTGTTAAGTTCGTCTGCTTGGGATTTTAACGATTGATATTTACTCAGCTGTTCGCTAGATAACTTATCTTCAGGTAAATTTAACAAATCTTTGATCTGGTTATATAAATCGCCGGCTTGAGATTGATTATCGTATAATAGTGCCGCATTGCTGTCATTAATTAGCTTTTCTATATTAGAAATTTGAGAATCATAAGCCGCAATTGTATTATTTTTGTTAGACTTAATTTTGTTAATTGTAATATTTGCGCCTAAAACAATAAGTAATATTAATGCAGAAGCAAAAAATATTTTTTTCTGTTTGCTATAGTTGCTGATATTGTTAGAAACTGTTGATGGTTTAACTTTGCTAGCTGTGCTGGACAGTCTATTTTGAACAACCTGCAAAGTTTTGCCGCTATTGTTTACTAAACTTTTCCAATAGCTTGGCTTTAGATATTTTTTATAAACATCTTGCCATATATTTTGAGATATTTTTTTTGCAGTACCAAGAGATTCCCATGTTTTTGTAGGCACCAGTTGCTTTACCTGAGACATCGTAGACGGTGCTTCAATTTTTTGATTGTCTAAATATTGCTGCAATTCCACCTCTTCATCAACTATGGATCCAGCTTCAACTTGAGCCGCAAAAATAGTGGCACAGGCAACATCTGGTCCAAGTTCATCTTGAAGCAAATTTATAACTGTATCGGCAACAGTTGGTAGATCGCTTTTTGAAAGTAGTTTTTTAATTCTATCTGCAGAAATGTGATTAAATAGTTGAGATGTGGATAGAACTAAAATATCTCCTAGTCTTAATTTACCTTCAGAGAAGTTTTCAAATGTTTTTAAGTGTTGTGTAGAATTTGTGCTTTCTGATACAGAGACAAATTCGTTATCTCGGTATAATAGGGAAGACACTTTTCCCACAGAAGAAATGCTTAATATGTCATTTTGTTTTGCCGCTACAATAGCATTAAGCTTTCCTAGCCAGTGAGTTTTGCCTATGTTAATTAATTTTCCTAATTCTTCATTGATTGCAGAAAGTGCATTTTCAAATATGTTAATCTTTCCTGCTTTAGAATAGCTACGGCGAAGAGAGCCAGCGATAGCTTCTGCGATTTTTTGGCAATCATTGCTTGCTGCGGGGTTAAATAAAGGTAATTCACAAACTAGGTATATTTCTACACCAGTTTCTTCGATAGAATCAGCCAAAGTATATATAAAACTGCTAGTTTGTTTGTTATCTCCTAAGTGGATTTTTACAACTTGTGTTTCTGTTTGGTTCATATTATTCTTATATTCATTATATCATTTATTCAGAGTGGGAACACCACATGGTATAATATTAGTAATATGTTAGCTATTTTATCAAAAATTTTAGAATCTGAAGTTCAGACAGATTTGTTGACTTACATGCTATTTTCAGTACCCCGAGCTTACGCCGCGGGGGAGTTGGTTACTATCATTGGTCGTCCAAAACCTCAAATTATTAGCGCACTTAAAAGTTTGGCTTATCATCAATTACTATTAACTTCTAATAAAGAAGAAGAGTTGTTTTATCAGGTTAATTCTAATAGCGGTTTGATAAAGAATATAAAGACGGAATTACAGAAAACTAATAATGTATTATCTTCTACCATAGATCCTTTGCTAGCAGGGATCAAAACCACTGGTTCTTATAAGCAAATTGTTTTATCAGGAATTTTTGTAATGCAACCTAATTTGCCTGTAGATATTTTATTGGTAGGAAAGCATAACAATAAGCTTGGAGATTTTATAACAAAATATAGTGAACTAGTTAACACAGAAATTAATTACACTGTTATGTCGCAGCAAGAATTTCAGGATAGAAAGGATACTTTTGATAGATTCATAAAAGATATATTTGACTACCCAAATATATCATTAGCAATTTAAATAAATTTATGACAGCTTTAATAGATATTTATAATAGCATCCTCAATATTTTTCCAGAGTTTATTCGCCCAGTCATCCCTTTTATTATTGCTGGATTATTGGTTTATTCTGTAATTCAAGTTCTGAAAAAGAATTTTATATACTTAATTCTTTTAGTTGTATTACTGCCTTCATCAATTCCAGTTCTTAAAACTGTTATTGATACATTAATAGGATTCTTAAAATATTTACTATCATAAATAATTGTGGATAAATTATTAAACAAGGCAAATTTGCCTTGTTTTTTACATATTGACATTGGGTGTACGAACGTATAATCTATAAATAGATTAAGAATAAATATATGAGCCTAACAGACAGACAAAAACAATTATTAAAATTTATAGTCTCACAAATTAGAGATTATAATTTACCTCCATCGTTATCAGAAATGGCAAATCATTTAGAAGTAAAATCTAAAAATGCTGTAGCGAAATTATTATCTGCATTAGAAGAAGGTGGCTATATAAAGACCAGCGGTAAAGCAAGAGGTATTCAAGTTCTTAATAGTTTAAATGATAGCTTAGAAAAAGGTTTAATCCGGGTTCCTATTTTGGGATCAGTACAAGCGGGTAGTCCTCATTTAGCAGAAGAGTTTATAGAAGACTGGATAAATTTACCTCAAACATTTATCAAAGGTAGGCGAGATGTATTTTTATTGAGAGTTAGGGGAGACAGTATGATTAATGCCGGCATCCATGAAGGAGATTTGGTAATTGTCAGACCAACAAAAGAAGCAAAAAATAATGATATCGTAGTTGCTTTGCTGCACGACGAAGCAACAGTTAAAAGGTTCGTGCAAATTAAAAACCGGGCTTACTTAAAAGCCGAAAACCCGGATTATCAAAATATTTACCCCAAAGAAGAGTGGATGATCCAGGGTAAGGTTGTAGGGGTAATTAGAAACTTAGAATAATATTAGAAATATATGTCAGAATTAGAATTAACAAAACGAGATATTATAAATAAATTAAGCAGACTTTGTGCCCACTGTGCTACAGGTAGAAAACATGCTTGTACTGTGCAAAGATTGGCTCAACAGGTTAAAGCTTTTAAAGGAATCCCTTTAATCGTTAATAACGAATTTAAAGGTGTTATTTATTCAGGTATTTAATATAAAAATATTATAAATCTAGTAATTAACCGACTTGTCAAACTATATAATAATGGATATAATTATCTCATAAAATGGCTAAATTAAGCCATTTTTTGTTATTTTGGTTATATTTATGACCAATCACCGATTATAAATATTGACAAAATAGTAAAAATAAAGTATACTTATATGATTTATTTACAGCCGGCAAAGGTTGGGTAAATCAACAGATTAATTAATCAAAATATTAAATTATTAATATTTTGGGAGAGAATTAAGAAAATGCTAAAGAACATTTTCCAAAGTCGCTCATTTGCTAAACTTGGTTTATTTGGTAGTTTAATCGCTGTTGTTGGTTTGGCTGTTGTTTTATTTGCAATTCCGCAGGTAACCAATATCCATACTTCTGCAGAAAACTGTCAAAACCCACCAGTTGTGCCAACCTTAAACTATTGGCCGGTAATTTACACTGATAGTAATACTCCTCAGTGTATGGACTTTCCAGCAATTGATGCTGCTTTAGACGTACAAAACCCTCAGTTCTCAACTTCTGCTGCTGATTGGAGCAATGGTTTGGATCTAGGTGTTGGTCAACAAGGTGTTGCATTGATGTACATTCACAATGGTGCAGCTAATAACCTTGACCCAGCTATAACTACTGCTAAGAATGTAAAAATTAGCACAGTAACAGATACTACTGTTGGATCACAACACAAAATTAGTGTGACCTTCAAAGGTGATAACACTAACACTGTTACTCAAAGCTTTACTATCCACACTCCAGCAAACGCTAAATTGGAAATAGTGCCAAATAGTGGTTATGTATATGACTACAAAGGTGCTCCAGTTGCTGGTAAAGGTGCTTTGAATATAGGTAATTCTACTTATACTCTTGGTGATATGAAGTCTTGTTTCGAATTTAGTATGTTCCTAAGCTTTAAATTTAAAGTTACTGGTACAACTACTCCTTCAGACACTACTTTAAGCATCAACAAGCAAGTTCGTAGTTTAGATAAGAATTCAGCTTTTGCTGATTCTGTAGCAGTTAACCAAAACGAACGTGTTCAATATCGCATCGCTGTAAAGAATACTGGTTCTGTAGTAGCACAAAACGTTGTTTTGTCTGATACTGGTGCTGCTGGTGTAAATTTCGAAACTGGTACTGCGACCATTGATGGTATTACATCATCAAGTGTAATCCCAGGTGCTATTAGCCTTGGTGATATGCAAGTTGGTCAAGAAAAAGTTATTGTTTATAACTCAAAGACTGTTGCTACTTCTGGTAGTTTGGTAAACACCGCTACTGCTAAGGGTACTAATACAGCTTCTGTTTCTGATACTGCTTTAGTAACTGTAAACCCTGTTGTAAACCCTGGTAATCCTGCAATTTCTATTGCTAAAGTAGTTAAAAATGATACTACTGGAACTGGTTACAATGAAGTTGTTTCAGCAAAAACTGGTGAACGTGTAACTTATCAAGTTACTGTTACCAATACTGGTAATACCGTCTTAACAAACACAAGATTTGATGACGTTATTCCTGCAGGATTAAACTTAGATACCGCTACTGTTCGTGTTGATGGTGTAACTTACACTACAACTCGTAATTTGATCTTAGGTTCTATGAACCCTGGTCAAAGCAAACAAATTACTTTCTCTGCAACCGTAACTGCTGCTGGAAATACTTATATCCGCAACATTGCTTACGCTGCAGCTGACAATGTTGGTCCAGTTAATGACCCTGCTGACGTAACTGTTACTGTAGTTGTTAACCCAGGTCAACCAAATATTGTTCTTTCTAAGCGTGCTTTCAACGATACTAAAAACGTTGATGCTACTACTACTGATGCTTCTCGCGAAGATTTTGTAACATTTACTCTTACTACTACCAATACTGGTACTGGTGATGCAGTAAATTATGTAATCCGCGATGATTTGTCTCAAGTGTTACCACTTGCAGACTTGATCGAAGCAAATGGTGCAACTTTAAGTGGTTCTGTACTTACTTACCCAAGCGTAACTATTCGTGCAGGTGAGACTGTTACTAAAACCTTTAAAGTTCGTGTCAAAAATAGTCTAGCTCAAAATTTGACTTACAAGATTTCTAACACTTATGGTAATACTGTAATTGTTAACATTCCAGGTAAGCAAATCTTTGTAGCTCCTAAGACTGGTAGTGCTGCTACATCTGCAGCAATCTTTGCCGGCTTAATTACCGCAGGATTTGTAGTTTTGCGCAAGCGTAATGCTCTTATGGCTTTTATCAAAGCATAAGTCATTTAAATAAAGACTCCTTACTTTATGTGAGGAGTTTTTATTTTGCGTAAAATAAATATAATGCAAAGTGTTTATAATTATATATAAATCAACAATTTGTTTTGTTGTTAATCAAGAGATATAATAAAAACAATATGTCTCAAATACTAAATAAAGTTTTAACAATCGATCCACAGCTTGAGCAGTTAACTCGCTTGGTGACTCAAGCTCAAAATCAAGGGCAGTCTATTAAATCAACTGTTTTGGTTACCGGTGGGGCTGGTTATATTGGCTCTCATGTAGTTAGGCAGTTAATTAAAGATGGCTATGATGTAATTATTTTGGACAACTTATCTACTGGAAAAGCCGAGAACCTAGATACTAAAGCTAAATTTGTCCAAGGTGATTTGTTGGATTTGAGTATTTTAAATAGAATTTTTTTAGAACACAAGATTAATGCTGTTATCCATTTGGCTGCCAGTATTGAAGTTGGCGAGTCTGTAGAAAAACCTGATTGGTATCTTAAGAATAATGCAGTCGCAACCCAGAATTTGTTATCAGTCATGCATAATGCAGCAGTAAATAATATTATTTTTTCATCTACAGCAGCAGTTTATGGTATTCAGAAAGATATGCCTATCAACGAAAGTGCTTTAACAAATCCTTTGGATCCTTATGGTTATTCAAAGTTGATATGTGAGAAAATTATAGAATATTATACAAAATTTACCCCGCTTAACGCAGTTATATTTAGATATTTTAATGCTTGTGGTTCTGATTTTGATAAAACTATATATTCTTCCCATAAAAGCCATTTGTTAACTCAGCTCAATGAAGTAGCGAGTGGCAATTTGCCATACTTAAATATTCTGGGCGATGATTACTCAACTCCGGACGGTACAGGTATTAGGGACTATGTTCATGTTTTGGATATTGCAAGGGCTCACAGTGCTGTTTTGCCAAAAATGGAGCAATTAAAGCATCAAATATTTAATATTGGGGCTAGTTCGGGATATTCTGTAAAGCAGATATTAAGCGCTACAGAAAAATTTTTAGGTAAGGTTATACCAGTACAAATATCTCCGCGTCGTGAAGGGGATGCCACTATAACCGTGGCTGATAACTCAAAAATTAGCCAAATTTTGGGTTTTGAACTCAAATACTCTGATTTGGACACAATTTTAAGCACAAGCCTTCATTAGTCCAATTTGCACTAGTTAAAACCTTATAATTTTAATTTTTTGTTGACAAACCAGCCAAAGTTAGATAAAATATCCAAGTATTGATTTAAATTTTATAAAACCTTTATTTTTATGTCATTAGCAGTTATTCAAACCGGTGGTAAGCAATATATGGTTGCCAAAGGTGATAAAATTCAAGTAGAAAAACTAGCCGGTGAAATCGGTGATACAATCAGTTTTTCTGATGTTTTAGCTGTTTTCTCTGAAAAAGATTATGAGGTAGGAACCCCATTTTTGTCAGGTAAATCAGTTGAAGCAAAAATTTTAAACCAAGGTCGTGGTGATAAAATTCATGTGTTAAAGTATAGGCCAAAAAGCAAGTACCGTCGCAAGATCGGTCATCGCCAGGCGTTTACTGAAGTGGAAATTACTAAACTATAAACATGGAAAAGATTAGTTTACAAGCAAATACTAGAGAGCTTAGCACTCGTACTGCTAAAGGCTTATACCGCCAAGGTTTAATTCCTGCAGAATTGTATGGACATGGTGTACAAAACCAACACCTTAGCGTTAACTTAATTGATTTCACTAAAGTTTTGCGTAAAGCTGGTGAAAGCACTATCATTGGTTTGGTTTTACCAAACGGTGATATCAAGAATGTTTTGATTCAAGATGTTCAAGCGCATTATTTAACCACAGAACCTATTCATGTAGACTTTTTAGAAGTTCGTATGGATGAAGAAATTACTGCTAATATTCCTTTAGAATTTATCGGTGAATCCCATGCTGTAAAAGCTTTTGGTGGAACTTTGGTAAAAGTTTTATCTGAAGTTGAAGTTGAATGTTTACCAGGTGACTTGCCTCAGCATTTAGAAGTTGATATTTCTAAATTAGCTTCCTTTGATGATGTTGTAGAAGTTAAAGATATTAAAGTTAGTGGTAAAGTTAAGATTAAAGCAGAAGCAGACGAAGTAGTTGCTAAAGTTCAGGAACCTCGCGATGTTGAAGCTGACTTAGCTTCTGAGGTTGATGAAGCCGCTGCAGTAGCTGCTGCGGTTGGTCCAGAAGAAAAGCCAGAAACTGAAGAAACTAAATAATATATAAAATAAACCGCCTATTTATTTAGGCGGTTTTTGAAATAGATAAATTAGCAAGTATGCCGCGGTTACCCATAGCAGCATGTCTATGCAGTTATGAATTGGATCTAATATAGCTATCAGTAAAGCCATAATTAAAGTAAAAAGTTTACCTATTTTAAAAAACGAATTACTAAGACTATCGCTTATGCTATGTTTAGATTGTAGTTGATAATAAAAATTTATAACTCCTGCAGTAAAAGAAGCAATTATTGATATGGTATAAACATCTATATTAAAGAAAAATTTAATTACGGCAGCTATTATCGCTATTATAAATTGTCCCCAGTAACCTATAGTGGATTTGATGAACGGCTTGCTTATAACAACTTGCATATTTCCTCCTAAAAATTTACATAATTTTAACCAGCTTTTACCTCACAGTATCTCCATAAACCCTGAATATCTTTAGCAAATTTAATTTTTGCTCCAGGTACTCTTTTTTTTATTTCTTTACCTAAAATTGGTTTTTGCAGAGGATCAATTTCAAAAAGTATAACGCCATTAGCATTAAGTTTATTAGATGCTTGATCTAAAAATCTATTATAAATTTTCCAAACTTCATCTTCGGTGGTAATTGCGTTCCGAGGCTCATATTTTAAACCTTCTTTTAAATTTTGGTAAGAAGATAATGGAACATAGGGGAGATTGGCAAATATTAAATCAAATTTTTGTTTATATCCTGATAATAAATCTGAATGTTTAAAAGAAATATTTGCATGATGTATTTGACTGTTATACTTTGCAATTTTAAGAGCTTCTAAACTTATGTCTGAAGCGTAGTATTTAATTTTATCATTACCTGCAGTATGGGCAGTGCTAATTATCAAGCAGCCAGAACCTGTGCCGATATCTGCAATATTAAGAGCTCTGCCTCTATTCTTTTTAATATGGCTAATAGCTCTATCTACCAGCCATTCGCTTTCTGGACGGGGGATAAGAGTGTTTTTATTGACCTTAAATTTTAGTCCATAAAAATGTTTGTATCCTAAAATATAAGCTATTGGCTTGCCCTTAACTCTCTCATGAGCAAGTCGTGTCAATTTATCTACCTGCTTTGCCGTTAATACTTGTTTGTGATTAACAAAAAGCTGCTCTTTAGATAGCTTTAAAACTTTTTCTAAAAGCAGCTCAACTTCGATATTATTATATTTTTTAAAAACTTCAGAGATAGTCATTACTTGGCTAGGTTTTCTTTTTTAAGTTCGATTTCAGCTTTTTGGATACTACTAATAATATCTTCAAATTCTCCTTCCATGATAAGGCTAATCTGATTAAAGTTTTTATTTATTCTGTGGTCAGTTACACGATCTTGTGGGAAATTGTAAGTGCGGATTTTTTCACTTCTATCACCAGTCCCAATTTGGCTACGGCGATTAGCAGTAAGCTTGGCTTCTTCAATCTCGCGGTAGTAGCTAGAAACGCGAGCGCGAATTACTGCTAGCGCTTTTTCTTTATTTTGAGCTTGACTGCGTTCGTCCTGACATGTAGCCACAATGCCTGTAGGGATGTGAACAATACGAATAGCACTATATGTAGTGTTAACACTTTGTCCGCCAGCGCCAGAAGAGGTTGTGGCTTCTATCTTTAAATCTTTAGGATCAATTTGATAATCGCTTTCTTTAAGCTCTGGCATTACAGCGACAGTAATAGTTGAGGTGTGTACACGACCATTTTTTTCTGTTTCGGGAACACGCTGTACTCTGTGTACACCAGATTCATATTTAAATTTTGAATAAGGCATACTTTGCCCACTGCTTCGTCCGGTAATTTCAAAAATCACTTCTTTAAAGCCACCGCTATCGCTACGGGAACTAGAAACAATTTTTGTGCTCCAGCCTTGGCTTTCTGCATATTTTGAATAGGCTCGAAACATTTCTGCTGCAAACAAGCTACTTTCGTCGCCACCAGCGCCAGCACGCATTTCTAAGATACAATTTTTATCATCGTTTGGGTCTTTTGGCAAAAGAAGCTCTTCAATTTGATCAGTAACTTCTATAATTTTTGACTCCAGCTCTTTGATTTCTTCTGCAGCCATGTTTTTCATTTGCTCATCATCGCTGTCGAGAAATTCTTTATTGCCTTCTATATCGCTCTGCATTTTTTGAAGTGCCTCAATTTTCTGTACCACTGGCAAAAGCTCGGCTTGACGCTTGCCGAGTTTAGCAATATCTACATTTTCACCAGAGCTGAGCTCGTTAGTTAGTTTGTGATATTCTTCTAAAATTTGTATAAATGCAGGATTCATAATGTTTATTTTACCATTAAAAAAAGCCTAAAACAAGGCTTATAAAAGAATAAAGTAAATAAAAAAGGGCAGAGGAGAGTGTGTCTCGTGCCCAAAGTTTGTTAACATCCGGCACATTTGCCAGATTCATTTTTTGATTCTGAATTTGTCATTTTTGAGTTGTTTATTGGTTTTGTAACTTTCGGCTTAGCATAATACCAATCTTTAATCCATTTGATTCCTGGCACAAAGATGTGTGCCATAAACCGGGTATTGATTAAACCATTTGTCCACCAACTGCCAACATTAATGAAGTGAGAATTATTCATCGTTATATTGCGACGATAAATAATTTCATCAAGATTACCGTTGCATTCGTAAACAGCATTGATGCTGTCTTCGTTGCAGTTCCAGCTTTTTGCATCAAATTCATTTTTTAGTTGACCTAAATGCCAGCTAAAAACGAGATGAAATGAAACAAAGAATAAACTAATTAAAAATGCTCGACGTAGAGTTTCTTTGCCATTGGTGTAATTGCCTTTTTTGACAAATACAAACAGGCTGACAAACGCTATTAGCAGGCATGGGATGGCTACTATAGCATATAACACAATTAAACTGCCAATCATGTTGATGATCCCATCTCCAAATATTGCAGTTAAAATTGCTGATAGCAAAATCATTCCAATAATTAACCCCATAAATCCTAAAAAGTCTTTAGTATCTTTACTCATAGTTTCCTCCAATTTTTTTTGATTTTATGATGATATCATATCATAAATTTAATAAAATGTCAATAGTTGAGAATATAAGCAGGGAATAAAAAAAGACCCGAAAATGGGTCTTTTTTAAGTATTTGTTAAGCTTTTGCAACGCGAGCTTTACGAGGCTTTTTTTCTTTCTTTTCTGCCAAAGCTTTTTCTCCAGCAGCACGACGCTTACTAAAGCGGTCAACATTACCAGTAGTATCTAAAATCTTTTGCTTTCCAGTATAAAACGGATGACAATTGCTGCAGATTTCAGTATCGATTTGAGATAAAACTGAACCAGTTGTAAATTTGTTGCCACATGCACAAGCTACTTGTACAGTGTCGTTATATTTTGGGTGAATTCCTGTTTTCATATAAAAATAATCAAGGTTTATGCTTTGGTAATTATACCCGCCCTTGCCAAAATAGTCAAGGTTTGTTATACTTTTTTTGTATTAATTAAACATATTTCGCAGTTATCCTGCAGTTTTATGGCTCTTACTAGAGATAAAACCGGACGCGAAATAGGTGTGAAAGGATAACAACATGAAAGATATTAGTCTTTTAGAGTTGCTAAAAAGCGGTGCTCACTTTGGGCATAAGGCTTCCCGCTGGAATCCAAAAATGAAGCAGTATATTTTTGCGACCCGCAATAATGTACATATCATTGATTTAGAAAAAACCAAAACAGCTTTAGAAAAGGCTGCAAAGTTTGCTGGTGATATTGCAAAAGCTGGCGGTAACATTTTATTTATAGGCACAAAGCGCCAAGCTCGCGATATTGTAAAAGCACAAGCATCTAAGATTGGCATGCCGTATGTAAACTTACGTTGGTTAGGTGGAACTTTTACTAACTTCAGAACTATTCAAAAAACAGTTCGTAAGCTAGAAAAATTAGAACAACAAAAAGCTTCTGCAGATTTTGATGTAAAGTATACCAAAAAAGAACGTTTGCTTATCGAACGTGAAATTGAAAAGTTAACTCAACTTTTTGAAGGTATTAAAGAAATGAAGCGCACCCCACAAGCTGTATTTATTGTTGATATTCATCATGATGATATTGCTTTGGCAGAAGCTCGCAAAATGAAAGTACCTGTAATTGCTATAACAGATACTAATACAAACCCAGATTTGGTTAATTATCCAATTCCAGCAAATGACGATTCTAGTCACGCTGTTACTTTGATTACCGGTATTATTGCGGATGCTATTGCAGAAGGTCGTAGCAGTGCAGTTAATGCAAAGCAATAATCAATCAAGTTTTAAACCTATTAAGGCAAAATAAAAAATTAATTTAAATTAAATTTATGGCTGATAACAATTTATTAAAATCCTTGCGCGAACAAACTGGAGCTGGAATTGTAGATGTAAAAGAAGCTTTAGAAGAAGCTGGTGGTGATCAAGATAAAGCTTTAGAAATTTTGCGTAAAAAAGGTTTGGCAAAGCAAGCTAAAAAAGCTGATCGCATCGCCAACGAAGGTGTGATCGAAAGTTATATTCATGCTGGCGGACGTATTGGAGCATTGGTGGAGCTTAACTGTGAGACAGACTTTGTGGCTCGCACAGAAGATTTTAAAGAACTAGCAAAAGGTTTGGCATTGCATATTGCAGCAAGTAATCCTTTGTATGTTTCTAGCGAACAAGTTCCTAGTGAAGTTGTAGAAAAAGAAAAAGAAATCTACAAAGAACAGGCTGGTGATAAACCTGCTGACATCTTAGAAAAAATGCTAGAAGGTAAAGTCCAGAAGTATTTCGAAGAAGTTTGTCTTCTAAATCAACCTTACGTTAAAGATAGTTCAAAAACAGTTGCAGAACTTCTTGGTGAAGCAACAGGAAAAATGGGCGAAAATATTCAGGTTCGCAGATTTTCTAGATTTATCCTTGGTAGTTAATGTTATAATAATAGAGTCAAAACCTAATTTTGACTCTATTTTTAAATTTATTTGTGTTGGCCTTTAATTTAATTTTTAATTTAGTATTTATATTATCTGTACTTGGATTGGTGGTGTGGTTTTTGCGTAAACTCCCAGAAGCCACTGCCAACGTTGAGACTAAGAATGTTAGCTCTAACATTGCAGTGAGTCATTCTTTAGACAAAACACTTAGGTCCAAAGGATTGCCGTTCATTAGTTTTTCTAAAACTAAGAATTTTTTTGTTGTAATTTTTCATAAATTAACCCAATTTTTATTAGAAGCAAAAGGTCTTAAACCTGGACCTAAAGTCCGCTATAACTTTAAAAAGATTTTGGGAACCGAAAAAGAACAAGATAAATTTGCTATTTTAGTTAAGGATGAGGGATATTATATTCAGCAAATTCGCAAAAATCCTAAAAACTTCGTAAATTATGATTTGTTAGGACAATATTACATCAAAGAAAAGAAGTTTGATGAAGCAGTTCCTTTGTACGAGTATTTAACTAATCACGCTCCAACAGAAGTGAGCTATTGGGCAAGGCTCGGGCTGGTAAGTTTGCATGTTAAAGATTTTTCTAAGTCTGTTTCTAGCTATCAAAGAGCTGTTGATTTGGATAATAGTAACCCTGGTAGATTCTTTAATTTGGCTTTGGCACAAAGTGGGCTAGGCGAATTTGCCTCGGCAATTAATTCTATAAGCACTGCATTATCATTGGACCCAAACAATAAAAAGTACCAAGACTATAAATTTGAATTAGAATCAAAAAATCCTAATTAGTACTTGAAAAATTATAGATATTTTAGTAATATTATTAAGTTAATATATTCCTATTTATTAACTTTTGTAGCCTAAGCCTTATAAATATTTTCAAGTAGTTTGCCGTTGTAGCTCAGTCGGTAGAGCATCTCCATGGTAAGGAGAAGGTCTCCGGTTCGATCCCGGACAACGGCTCCAGAAAAATATGGGTAGGTAGCGAAGCGGTCAAACGCAGCTGACTGTAAATCAGCCGGCCTTGTGCCTTCACAGGTTCGAATCCTGTCCTGCCCACCAAACAAAGACAGTCTCGCCAGGCTGTTTTTGTTTTAATAAAAAAACACGGATAACTTCCGTGTTTAAGGTTTATTGAAGTAGCCACGCCACGCTAATTTTTAATACAGCGTCTCTTTCTAATTCTGACCATGTTTTGCCTTCTTGATGCTCAGGAATTTCTTCTGTGGTTCTGCTTTGCCATAAACATTTTGCAAAGGTCATTAACTTGTTTTTGTTGCTTGGTCTTTGGGACAAAATTTGGTGCTTCATGTTTATGTAAGCTAGGCTAAAACCAAAAATTTGTCTGGGCGAATAATCTATTCTGGCATAGCAATTTTCGCAATCAGAATGACTATTGTATGACCATGGGTCTATTACGTCTGTAAAACCAAACCATTTGCAGTTTGAACAATATGTCCATACGCCAACAATGCGATGCTTTGGATCTTGATCAAAATTTGGGTTTTTGCCTCCACAAATAATACCAAGATTTTTGGCAGAAAACTGTTTTAAGATTAGTTTGGCATTGCTGGCTTGCAAAGCTAACTGATCAAATATTTTATCTAAAAAATTATCAATAAAATTCATATTTACCTCCTACAAATTGAATTGATTTTAGCAAAAAATAAAACCAAAAGCAATGCTTTTGGTGTAGAAAAATGTGAGCCCGACTTGCCCTGTTTAGATTGATGTGGAGTGGTAAAATCGGATTCCTCCTATGGATTGAGTGGGAGATAGAGGTACGGGTGTTTTTGCCGCTATTCGTAACTGTTTGCAGTTCTTAGATGTGTGAGACCGTCTAATCATAAAAGATTGGACAAAACTTGTCAAACCTGGTACAATAATTTAGTAAATTTTATAAGAGTCGTGCCGGCTTAGCTCATCCGGTAGAGCAACGGTTTTGTAAACCGTAGGTGGTCGGTTCGAGTCCGACAGCCGGCTCCAGAAATTTAATCTAAGCAATCATGTTGGCTTATGCTAACTCTAGAATATTCTAGGTTTAACATTTGCCTGCATGGGACACATTTAATTAAGAAATTAAGAAGCTACTATGTCACAAGACCGTCGTATTGATATGGAATGTACTGAGTGTCACAATTTAAATTACGCAACTCGTAAGAATAAAAAGAACACTCAAGCCAGACTAGAAATCAAGAAATATTGCAACCGTTGCCGCAAGCAAACTTTGCATAAAGAAACTAAGTAATCAATTGGCCCTTTCGAGTTCGGAAGGGCTGTTTGATATAATTAAAAAACCAGGGGGCTTCGTATAATGGTAGTACAATGGTCTCCAAAACCATTTGCGTAGGTTCGATTCCTACAGCCCCTGCCACAAAAATCGCCGTGAAGGCGGTTTTTTGTTATGATGAGTTTATGAAAGATGAAGAATTATCTAAGCAAGCAGCGAAACATATTCGTAAGTCTAAAAACGATTTAATTAATAAATTTGCTAATGTAAAAATTTATTTACCGGATGATAAGCCAGCTTCAGTATTTATGGCTGGTTCACCAGGTGCAGGTAAAACTGAATTTTCAAAAGATTTGATTAAAGAACTAGGTGATGGTGTGGTGAGAATTGATCCGGATGAAATTAGAAATACTTTGCCCTCTGAAATATATAATGGTACAAATGCTTATTTATTTCAAAATGCAATAAGTATTGGTGTTTCAGAAATTTATAACTTTGTTTTAAAAAATAATCAAAACTTTGTATTGGATGGTACAATGGCAAATTACGTTGTTGCTAAATCTAATATTGAGTTAAGTTTACGATACAGAAATTATATTGAAATATATTATTTGTATCAGGATCCGATAATAGCTTGGAAGTTCACACAAGATCGAGAATTATTAGAAGGAAGAAACATTACAAAAGATGCTTTTATTAATGGTTTTGTCTCCTCAAAAAATAATGTCAATAAGTTAAAAAATGATTTTGGACATCAAATCAGGTTAAATTTAGTAATTAAAGATTATGATAATGATATTGGTAAGACAAGATTAGATATTGAAAATATTGACAATCATCTAGACATTTTTTATAATGAAGACGAGCTTAGAAAATTAATCGAATGAATATGATGGATTTTTTAAATAAAATATTTGGTACTAGCGGTAAGGTAAATAAAATAAAGCAAAGCAAATTTTCTAGGTTCTCTCATGATGCCTCATCGTCTTATAAGAAAAAAGTCATAGAAAAGGTGGTAAAGGAAGCAAACAGAGATCAAAGAAAGGTTGTTGAAAAAGCAGCAAAGTTGAGAGCCGCACATTAAATCGCCTTCATAGCGATTTTTTTGTATTGGTATTTATTTAATAATAAATATTTACTTTAATTCATCCGTATAAATTCTCCATGCTTTGACAAGCCCTTAAATATTCGCTATAATAATCTGTTCTTTAAAAGAATATTTTGAATATATTAGGAGGAAAAATATGTCTAAAGCGATTATTATTGGCGGCATAGATAGTAAAGATATGCTACCTAATGCGGCTATAAGAACAAAAGACAAACTGACTGAGCATACAAACTTAAACGAAGAAGACATTTACGTCATCTTAGGGAGTTTGGATACTCAAGAAATTATTAAACAGCTTGAACAAAGATTGGAATTACAAAAACCAGATGAGCCATTAATGCTGATCTATATGGGTTATGGAAATTCGGAAGGATGGACTTTTACCGTTGAAGAACAATTTCGTGTTATTACTTATGTAGATTTGGCAAAATTACTAGGCAAATATTCTTACCCGATACACTTTGTTAATGCTGCTTATAACTCGACAGCGGCTTTGCCAGCATTTAAAAAAATATTAGGTAGGAATAAAAATTTTGGAATGATTACACCATATGGCGCTGCCGAATGTGGGTGGCCGGGTTATGTTGTCGAAGTAATAGTTATGTTCTTTTTCGATTTACATATTCCTTATGACCATGCTGTTTGGAAAGAGAATTGGAATAACTTAACGTTCGGTTTTGTCTTTGATAAGCCCGGACTTAGGTTTGATAAGAGGTCCAAATGTATGCGTTTTACGGTAAATGGCAAATTTTGCACCAGTAAATTAACTTCGGCAAAAATTGCCGCAAGGCATGGCAAAATTCTTGATAATCTCTTTTGGACATTTGATTATAAGAATAATATAGATGAATATAATAAAAAAATTGCCAAGTATTTACGCACAAAGATAAAAAGGCAGAATCAAAGAAAGAAATCTATATCTCGCACTCCAAATCTTGATGCAAGAATAACTTTGCAAACTTTTTGATAACAATAAAGCACTTTTGAAATAAGAGTGCTTTTTAATTTTTAAAAATATTATATTGATGTTTATTTTTTACTAAAAAATATACAAAAAATAGAGCTTATATGCTCTATGATATATTTTATTATGTATATAATTTTTTAAATATTTCTTTAACTCCACTAACATGGTGATGCATATATACCACAGATATTTCACCTTCTTCATATTGATGGATTAAGTTTAATGTATTTTGCGGAACCACTGTTTTTACAACCTCTGGTATTTTTACTTTTTTCTTGTTAAAAATTTCTAAAAAAGAGTTAGCTTTCAATACTTGTTGTAAGGTATCGAGCGCTTCTGTGATTATTCTTAACTTTTCTTCCTTATTTTTATTGCTAAGATTTAGCTTGCTTTCGATATTTTCAATATCAAACAGCGTTACCTCGGCTTTTATAATGGTTATTTTACCATCTATATTTATACGTGCAGTGTTTATATGTGACTTTTGAACACCTAGAATCGTCATTGCTATAAACATTGCACAAAAAGCAATAATGGTCCACCATGGTAGAAAAAAGTATCCCAGCGGTAAATATAAAATAAAATTAACAATTCCGGTTAATATACCTACAATTGATAACCATTGTAAAATATTTATTATTCTTTCTGTAAAATTTAGGCTTCGTTGAATATTTGTAATACTTGATATGTCCATTTTTCAAATCCTCCAATTTAAAATTTCATAGAATTATATACTATTATGATAATTAAGTCAATTCTGGTTTATTTTTAGAAAATGTAGGGATTTGATAAAATAACATCATGAATATAAAAGCTGTGGGATTTGATTATGGGGGAGTAATTAGTATGCACAAACCGATGATTCCTGATATTTCACGCATAATTAATTTTCCTTTAGACGATTTAAAATCGGTTTATTTTGAGCATAACAAGTTATCAAATCTAGGAGATATTTCTTATAGGGAATTGTGGGAGATTATTCTTAAGCAAATTAATAAAGAACAATATTTTAAAAATGTTGTAGATTATTTAGTTGAAAATGGTAAAGCGGAAATAAACCAACAAGTAATTGATATAGTAGAGAAACTAAAGCAATCTGGACTAAAAGTCGGTTTATTAAGTAATAATACTCGTAGCAATGGAATTTTTTTAAAGGAAGAAGGTTTGGATAAACACTTTGATACTTTTTTGATATCTGCAGAAATTGGTTTTCAAAAACCCGATCCACAAGCTTATCAAGTGTTATTTGATAAATTGGGAGTTTCTCCTTCTGAATTAGTTTTTATTGACGATTCTCCACAATCTTTGAGAGGTGCAGATAAAATTGGGTATATGCCGTTATTATATAAAAGTGCAGAACAATTAAGAATCGATTTAATTTCTTTAGATATTTTAAAAATAGTTGTATAAAATAAAAAGGCGATAAAATTTATCGCCTTATTTTTATACTTGCATTACCGATTTAATCTACTTAACTATTATTGTGCGCTGTTATCGATACAACTCTATGTTGATCTCTGACTTTTCCGTAAGTTTCGCCGTATCTTTCAAGGTAGCGAACAAATTCAAACATTTTTTGGATTTATCCATCATTAGTTAAAGTTTCAATTAACTCTTCTAATGTTAATTTCATTTTGCCTTCAAGAACCATATATTTATGACACTCCTTATTTTTATGTTATCAATTAAGATAACTAACTACTTTATTATAGGAATGGTAATTTGTCAATAAAAGATTAATGCTCTTAATGCATTTATAAAATGAAATCAATTTTTATAAAAAAAGAATGAGCATTGTCTCATTCTATTATGTTTTTAACTATTTGCAAAAAACTATTTTCATTAAATCCTAGTTTTTTTATTAATGGTATATTTTCGTAGTGTTTACCAGATAAAAGCAAAACATTATTTTTACTTTCATACAAGTCTTTTGCCAAAATATAACCATCATTATCAGACTCAATGTTGCCATCTGTGATCACCAAAGAAATATCATTTTGAGATATAAAATCATTAGCATCTTTAATGTTATTAAAAGATGATAGCTTATACCCAGCTTTATCTAAAATATAAGCAACCCAATTTCTCCAAGTTTCATCATCGTCGATGTGGATAATAGTTTTCATAAAAATTCCTCCTATTTTTCGATATTATATCATATATAAATATAAATGTCAAGTATAAGTTTTCTCATAAGTTTATAAGATAATTGTTTGGTAAAATAATAATATGAAAATATTTAAACTCTTAGTCATTATTTTTGGATTTATCTATGTTCTGTATTATGCAAACACATCGCTGTCATGGCATTTTATAGATAATGTAGATTTGCTATTCCATGAAGCAGGTCATGTAATTTTTATGTTGTTTGGCGAGTTTATGACAATACTAGGAGGATCAGTATTGCAAATTTTAGTGCCGTTAATTTGTGCTGGATACTTTTTGTTTGCACGGCAACAATGGGAAGCAGTGGTTATAATGATTTATTGGACAGCTATTAATTTAATTAATGTTTCTGTTTATGCAGGCGATGCTTTGGCGATGAGATTGCCTTTATTAACAGGAGATGTTGATTCTCATGATTGGAATCAAATATTATTTAGATTAAATTTACTGCAGTCTACTTATTTAGTGAGTAACATTTTCTTTTTTTCAGCGATATTAATAGCAGTGGGAGCTTTGATAATTGGCATTTATTCTATTTTAATTTGGGATAAAGAAAATTTTTAGAAAGTTTATAACACAACTAGTCAGTTGTGCTTTTAAATTTGATTAATTGAAAGTTTTGTTATACTAATATCAATTGAAACTAATAAATCTATCTAAATGTTTGAAAGTATTAAATGGTTATTTTTTGATGTCGGGGGAGTATTAATAGACGAATCTAGTTTTTTGAATTGGAGACAAAAAAATGATTTATCTATAATTCAAAAATATTCTTTTAATCTGACCATGGATGATATTAAGCAACAATGGAAGAGGGCAAGTGCTATGGATGGATCTTTGGATGAAAATGTTATAAAAATATTTGTAAATTCTAATAATATTGAAAATGCCTTGCTTGATTTAAAGTCTTCTTATACAAACGCCCCACAATATTACGACCAACCTATAAGGATGGAAGCATTTGAGACCTTGCAACAATTATCTAAAAAATATAAACTAGGTATCATTGCCAATCAGTCTGTTGTCGCAAAAAATAAATTAGAATCTGCAGGGCTATTGCAATTTTTGCATACAGCCGATATGTCAGGACATTTAGGAGTTGATAAACCTAATCCTGAAATTTTTAAAACTGTTTTGTCTGGAGTTGGGGCGGAATTTGATACTTCTATAATGATTGATGATAATGTAGAAAGAGGATTGCTTCCAGCGCGATTGTTAGGAATGAAAACTATTTGGTACAAAAATGAAGATGGGCTTATTGAAAGTAATGAGGTGGATTGTACTATTACAAACTTAAAAGATTTATTAACCATACTATAGTTTATGTCTAAAATTAAATTTCAAACTAAATTAACTAATTATAATAATAGTGATATACAGATTTTTGTTTTGCCAAAATCGGTTAGCGCTAAAATGCCTTCGAGAGGTATGGTTATGGTCAGTGCTGTCATTAATAATCAAACAATTCAAAAGCCTTTAGAGCCAGATGGTAAGGGTGGGCATTTTTTGGTTCTAGATAAAAAACTAGCAAGTTCTGTAAAGTTAAAGCCAGCACATTTAGCAAATATTGAATTAGAGGTTGTTAAAGATTGGACCGAACCTGAAGTTCCTAAAGACTTGAAAGTAGAATTAAACAAAGATTTAGAAGTTAAGAAGTTGTGGAATGATATTACTCCTATGGCGAGATGGGATTGGATTAGGTGGATAGATTCTACAAAAAATCCAGAAACTAGAAAGCGTAGAATTAACATTACGCACTCAAAATTAAAAATGGGTAAAAGACGTCCATGTTGCTTTAATAGGAGCGAGTGTATTTTACCTTATTATTTATAATCACTGCTATGGATAGCCAAACAATAAAGGCATACAACAATTTTGCAGAGCAGTATGATCAAGAGACTGTAGATTTTTGGGAAAGATTTCCAAAAACATTTTTTGATTATTTTATTAATGCTTCTAGTAAAAAAATATTAGATGTTGGTTGTGGTCCAGGTAGGGATGGATTAATTTTAAAACAGAACAGTAAAGAAGTTGTGTGTATAGATGCTTCAGAAGAAATGGTTAGGTTGGCGCGCACTAGAGGATTAGATGCAGAAGTTGCGGATTTTTTAAATTTACCCTTTGATAATAATTCTTTTGATGGAGTATGGGCTTACACTTCTTTGCTGCACGTAAGCAAAGAACAAATTACATTTGCACTTCAAGAAGTAAGAAGAGTATTAAAACCAAAAGGGATTTTTGGGATAGGAATGATAGAGGGCGATAAACAAGAATATCGCACTTCAACAAAGGTTTCGGAACCTAGACTATTTAGTTTTTACTCTCGTCAAGAATTAGAAAAATTATTAGCAGATAATAATTTTGAAATTTTATATTCTGAAGAGTTTAAGCCTAATAAAAAAAATTATTTAAATTATATTTGCAAAAATAATAAATAAAAACCCTTGTTTAACACAAGGGTTTTTTGAATATATTTAATTTATCATATTGCTTGTTTGCTGGACCGGGAGTTGAAATATATTTTGAAAAGCTATATTTATAAAATCTTCATTTAAATCTGCTTTCAATTCTAAAGGTAAAAAGATCGTGTAATTGTAAGATCTATAAGTAATTTTTACCAAATTAGTTAAGCCTGTTTGTAAAAATCTATTTAAAATATATTTATTAGGATTTGAAATATATAAGCTGTATCCCAATTTGTTAATTATTGAGCCCACTACCATGAGTGCTCCAATTGCCGAATCGCACAATTCAGGAACGTTAATTAGCTCTATATATAAATCATGTTCTAATTTTGTAGTCATATCCAGCAAGGTCTGGTGTAATAATCCAGAGCTAATTTGATTGTCGATAACTTTATCTTGAATGTGTAAAATTGTAAATTCTGGGGTTATTTCTGGGTACAAAAACATGCAATACTTCCTCCGTCAAGTTTTATTCAATAAATCATACTTTATGAAGTTTACTTTATTTTTGCCAAAATGTCAAAGCGGTGGCATAATAACAAATTATTAGCAGGCTTGAATAATATTGATATAATTATGATATGAATTATAAATATGATGTCATTATAGTTTTGGGTAGGGGTATAAACAGCGACGGTAGTTTGCCTAACGATTCTTGTTTGAGGGTAAGAAAGGGATTTGAACTTTTTGAGCAACAATTAGCGAATAAAATTTTAATGTCTGGTTTGTGGTCCTATAGACTTACAGAAAATCCTGTTTGTTCCGAAGCTCTTGCTATGAAGAAATATGCTGTAGAATTAGGCATTAATCCAGATTTTATTTTAGAAGAAAATCACTCTAAAGACACTTTAGGTAATGCATATTTTAGTAAGGTAGATTTTTGCTTACCAAATAATTGGCGCAATATTGCTGTAGTAACCTCAGATGACCACTTGAATAGGACTAAATATATTTTTGATATAGTTTTTGGAAATGACTTTGAGATAGATTATTATTCATCAAAACATAATCCGGACCACAAAGCAGAAGACCTTAAAAGAGAAAATAATTCTTTGCATGTCTTAAAAGAGGTTATTTCTGGCATCCAAGCGGGGGATCACCAGTCTATATGGAATGTTATGCAAACTCATCATCCTGGATATTCTAATAATCCAACTATCACAACTTAAGAATTGATCCATCGAATTGATAATGTTAGAACTATTGACTCTAATTAATATTTGATATATACTTGATATATCAAATATTAATCAAATAGTATGAACACATCAGATAGAATAAAACTCTTTTTTCACTTATTTAAATTGCAATATATTCTTACTAGAAAGTTTGATAACTCTTTAGGTGGACTTAGTATGGTTGAATTTATGATTTTGCTTGCGCTTTCTGAAGCGGAAGATAATAAATTGCGTCGCACAGATTTGGCAGAGCAGATAGGCTTAACTGCTTCTGGGGTTACTAGAATATTATTACCCATGGAGAAAATTGGCATGGTAAAAAAGCAATCTGATAGCCGCGACGCTCGGGCTAGTTATGTATTATTAGCCTCCGGTGGTAAAAGGTTGTTAGAAGAAGGATTGCTTAGGGCTACTGAGTTAAGCTCAGCTTTGCTTAGTAGTCACAAAACATCAGACATTGTGTCTGTTATTAAAGTTTTGCAATCATTGTCAAAAGAGTTATAAAAACACGTAAGAAAAATAAGTTTTTTTATACATAGAGTCATTGACAGGACGTTCAATTTTTAATATACTTTATTAAAATATTTTAGGAGGAAACTTAAATGTTATATTTGATTGGAGTGCTTCTATGCTATTCATGCTTATTATAATGTATAAGTTGTATTTTTAAGAAGTAAAATTACTGTATCTAAAAGTGTGAACGGTATTATTGAAAGTAATGATGGTGTAAAAAATCATACTAGTAGTCAATCTCAGGCAGAAACTAAATTCATAAAATGCTCAGATGCTTATATAAAAATTATAGAAGCATCAGGGTATAAAGATTTTGAATGTGGTCACAAAAATAACCAAAAGTATGATGTTTATATTTTAGGAAAGATGTATTCTTCAAATCCAAATAGTCCGTTTTGTGGTCCTTATGTAGTAGATTATATTAAAAATAATTTTCTGATTTGTGCTAAATGCAATGGTCTCATTGCTCCGGGTGAAAACATTATGTTATATCCGCTAACTATGAATGCGGATCGGTCTAAGTCGTCTGTATTTAAAAGTCAGTGGATAGGTTGCAGTGATTGGGATTGTGGAGAATCTATATTTTTGTTTGGACTTTGGGATGGGGATAATATCACACCTTTATTTGGCAATAATAATTTTATTGAAGAAGTTTTAGAAAAAGGTGTTGTTATTTACTCTGCTAAATAGTAAATCATAAACTAAATAAAAATCGGAAGTAAATTCCGATTTTATTTTTCATTCAATTTTATTTGCCCTTGATCTTGTTACTCGGTTTTTATACCCTTCGCTATACATTGCAATTTTTGCAATGAAGATAGTAATTAATTTTATAGTAACTTTTAAAACCAAATAAATTATTACTGATTTAAATGTAAAGATAATTAACCATGAAATAAAGTTCAATAGCATTATTGTTGATTGGTCCATGCTTCCTCCTAGAATTAATCTTAATATATTATAAAGTTTTTCTAATACTGTCAATATGGTATAATATAAATAATTAAGTAAAAAAATACATGGATATACAACAAGCACGAGGCAATAAAAAAATCCGTTTAGCGGTTATTATTGTTCTCTTAGTTATTGCTATAGCATTATATTTTTATATCTAAATTTATGAATCAAAACGATATTAAAGAAGTTGTAGGTAAAGTTAAAGATCGCGCGACTGATTTTTCTGGGAGCGGGAGCCGCAAGGCTGCTAAAGGGATTGTAGGAATTATTATTGTAATTTTATTGGGAGCTTTGGGTTTAGAGGCAACAAATAATGACTGGGATTTGGGCAAGTTGCTTTCTGGTCAAGGGGTTGCGCAATCAAAAGTTTTGCGTGACAAAGAGGGTAATGTGGTTACTGATAGTTCTAAGGGCAAACCAACAGACGAGTATAATTGTGACGATTTTACTACTAAAGTAGAAGCTCAAAAATTCTTTACCAATGCAGGCGGTGTAAGTAAAGATACTAATAGGTTAGATGGTGATAAAGATGGCGAGGCATGCGAAAGTTTGCCAGCTAGTAAATAATTTGTAAAAAAATAAATAGACCTTATTGGTCTATTTTAATTTATAAATCTTCACCTGTAAGTGTTCCATATCTGCCACCAAACCAGTCTTTTATAATTTGCTTGTCAGATCTAAAACATAACTCTGGTAAATTATTATCTGCGAAAATTCCTACTTCTGCTGCGTCGTCACCAGCTTGCAGTTTTCCACCAACAATTCTTGAAATAAAAGTGATGGTCATGTTGTTAATTTCACCCGGCATTGGGTTGCACACGGCGGCAATCTTTTCTACTCTGGTGATTAAACCAGTTTCTTCTAATGCTTCTCGCGAACCTTCTGCCTTTGGATGACTATGCCTTTTTACAAAACCTCTTGGTAAGCACCATTTTCCAGGAAATGGCGGTATCTTTCTTTTTATCAAAACAATGCCATTATGCTTAACCATATTTTGGTTAGGGATGTTTATATTCACGTTATCTGAAAAAATTGGTATTAAAACAGCTACCACTAATTTTGGTTGATCCCAGTGTATAAATCCACACTCCATTATATCTATGCATCCTAAATAAAATTCGTTTTCGCAAAGAATGTTTTGCAAGTTCTTTCCACATAAAGGACAAAATTTGTACTCTTTTTGTTTCATTTTTCCTCCGAAAATATTGTTTTAGTTTGGGTATTATAATTAAATGTCTTAAATAAATCAATGGTTAATTGTTATTGGTTCAAAAAAATGTAAAAATATATTATATGATCAATTTTGAAGATTTATTCGTACAAGCTAGGGCACATGTTGCAGAGCATAATTGCAGCGCCCATCCTTATCAATCATATAATAAGCTCGTTAATTATTGCCGGAAATACAAGCCTCAGAATATTCTAGAAATAGGTACAGGTACAGGTTTTATTACGACTTTGCTATTACAGACTTGCCCTGAAGCAGAAATAATTTCTATAGAGAAAAATGAAGAGCATTGGAAGTCTTCTCAGAAATTTATTTCAAAGTATACAGAAAATAGCAACTATACAATTTTATTCGAAGTTGCAGAAGAAGTGTTGGGCGACTTACCGGAAGATAGTTTTGATTTTATTTTTTTTGATGGATTTCAAATTCACTATGAATTTTTACCACATTATCAAAGGTTGTTAAAGCATGGTGGTATATTATTTTGTGGCAATAATCATTTAACAAGCCGCACTAGTGATCAGTTCTTCGAGGAGCTAAATAATTCTCCAACTTGGGAAGTTATAGAAAAATTTGAAGAAACAACAGTAGCAATTAAAAAATAAAACTATGGATGAGAAAAAACTATCTAATTTAGTAGGTGAATATCAGGAGCTTATAAAAGAAGATAAAAATATCAATGTAGCTGCTTTAATGGAAAATGCTTTGGCAAATGCAAATAGTAACAGTTTAAGCTCCGGAATTAAACGATGGAGTTATATGCTGTCTTTATTTGCTCCACCATTGGGGTATTTAATAGCAGTTTGGTTGTATTTTAAATCTGAAGACGATGCAAAACGAGTTGCTTTATATTGCATAATTTTTACTACCATATCGATGCTGGGAACTTATTTATTATTTAAAGCACTTCTTTCTGGTGCAGGGGTATCTCCACAGCAGATTGAACAAATTAAACCGCAAGATGTGTTGCAGTTAACTCAGTAAGTTTATATCTATAGCTTGCTCTAAATTATACGGACCAATTTTGGTTCGTTTTAATTTTAATAAAAATGCTCCGCTATCAAGTTCTATGCCGACTTTGTTTGCAATGCTTCTAATATAAGTACCGCTACTGCAAGAGATTGTGAAGTTTATAATTTGTAGCTTTTGTTCTGATGGTAAGTTAAAATTTTGCCAATGATCAATAATTTGGGTTTGTCTGAAATCGCCATTTACTTGGGAAGCAGTTTTTATTATATAATCTTTAACAATATAAAATGGTAAGACTTCAAATTTTATATCTTTTATATCAAAAATTTGAGTGGTGGCTATTGGTATTTCAATATCGTTTAGTTTATTATTTTGTGCCCACCAGAATAAAGGTTTGCCATTAACAGGCTTTGAGCTGTAAGGGGGGAGTTGTAAAGAAATGTTTCCTATATAATTTAATAAACTATTTTTAATTTGATCTGTATCATAGCATTGTTTACTAATCAGTGTTGGTAGACCAAGTGCATCGTAGCTATCTGTGTTGATTCCTAATACGATTTGAGCTTGGTATTCCTTATTAAGATTTAGAAAGTTATTTTTATTGTGCAAATTTTGTCCATATAAAAGTAAAAGCAAACCTTCTGCCATAGGGTCTAATCTGCCAGCATAAGTAAATTTTTCATTTTTAAACTTTTTAATTTTTTCTTTAACAAAATGAATAACTTCTAGAGGTGTTTTTGCGACAGGTTTATTAATTAGCAATATTTGATTCATTATAATAATTTTACCCAAATGTAGGAAAATGATAAAATGTATCTATAATTAATTTATAGATTATGTTAACAAAACAAGAACTAATTAAGTATTTTACTAAAGAATTAGCAACTTTTTCTAGAGTAATTGCCAATATACCTGCATCAGGAATGTCTTATAAGCCAGATGAAAAATCTAGAAACGCCAAAGATTTAGCACTTGCGATTATTGGAGAACTCGGTACTTTAGAATTATTTTTGAGTAGAGATAAGGCACTTGAAATGGAAGAGTGGAAAGACGTTTATGCAAAAGTAGAACCTTTTGAGGATGGTATTGGCGGAGCAAAAATATTGGACGAAATAAACGAAAAATTTTTATCAGCTCTTAACAATATAGATGAATCAGAATTAGAAAAGCCTTTTAATTTTTATGGGGATGAAGGAACAAGATCTTCTGCTCTTCTTGGTATGCTTTTTGACACCATTCATCATCGTGGACAACTAGCTGCTTATTTGCGCGCTGCGGGCGGAAAGGTTCCTTCAATTTATGGTCCAAGTGCAGACGAGGTTTGGGAGTAATTAGATGAGTAAGATTTTTGAAAA
The DNA here is from genome assembly GCA_964631145.1 of uncultured Candidatus Saccharibacteria bacterium. Lineage (GTDB taxonomy): Bacteria > Patescibacteriota > Doudnabacteria > UBA920 > UBA920 > UBA920. The sequence goes on along the minus strand of CAZVXT010000001.1, from coordinate 579,750 downwards.
AATAGAAAATCCGATACGTTATTATTTAAGTCATCATCCATTTCTATACGGAATTATTGTTAGTATTGGCGTGGTTTTGATTTGGCGGGGAATTTGGCATACTGCTGATGCACTAGTTACGATTTATGTGCAAAGCGAATCTCTAATCAACTTAAGCGATATTTTATGGTGGGACGGTCCATTGTCTTTTATTATTGGTTTTGTGATATTGCTTTTTTCTGGCGTCTTTGTTTCTAGTTTTATAGGTAATGAAATTTTAATTTCAGGATTAAGAAAAGAAAAAGTTTTAGCAGAAAAAACTGAGGATGAAATTGAGCAAGAATTTGCTTCATTAAAAGAAATTAAACAGATTTTAAACCGTTTAGAAAGACAAGTAGATATAAGTTCTGAGAGAAACAAAAATAATGGATAATTCAAAGCATATAGCAATAATTCCTGATGGCAATAGACGCTGGGCAAAAGTCCAGCATTTTTTGCCATGGCAAGGTCACGAAGAAGGTGTGAAGAGATTTTGGGAAATTGCTTATGCTGCATTTGATAATAAAGTTAGCCATATTACTTTTTGGGCAGCTTCATATGATAATTTAAAAAAACGTTCTAAAATTGAAGTGGAGTTTTTGTTAAAGCTTTTGGCAAATGAATTAGAAAATCCTAAGTTGTTAAAAAGTTTTATTGAGCGTAAAGTTAAATTTAATTTAGTAGGTGAGTGGAGAGATTTTATTAAAGATAAAAATGTCATTCAATCTATAGAAAATATAATTTCTCAAACCGAAAAATTTTCTAAATACATTTTAACTATACTATTTGTTTATGACGGTCAAAGGGAGATGCTGTCTGCAATTAATGCGCTTAAGCAAAAACGTAATATAGAAAATGTTGATTTGCGTAAAGTATTGTGGACAGGGGATCTACCTGATGTAGATTTGGTCATCCGTACAGGTGGGCAACCGCATTGGTCTGCTGGGTTTATGATGTGGCTAACAGCTAATAGTCAATTTTATTTTACAGAAAAATTATGGCCAGAATTTACTAAAAATGAATTTAATTTAGCATTAAACGAATTAAGTTTAAGGCAGCGAAGATTTGGCAAATAAAAAAGCGGTTGATTTTCAACCGCTTTATCTTTTATTTATAAACTTTAGCTGTCCAAAAGAACGCACAATTAACTTGATTACTGAACGAACCTTCTTCCTCCGTTTGTAATGGGGATCTTATCGTAGAATATGCTTAAGTGATACTCCGTATGGTATGTGCATTTATCAGCAAAAAAAAGCGTGCGAAGTAATAATTATTTTATAACCTTTTTTTGCTTCTTCTATGAAGTCATCTACTCGATCTTTTAGTGTATAAGAACTATCTTTCGCATGAAAATGTTTGTAATGGTTATTACTTGCTATTATTTTTGTTATCTCAAGCTCTTCTGTCATGTTGTATTCTCTCCTTATTTAAACAACGCTAATACCGAATTGATATAAATCATTTTCTCTGTTTCTGAACAAGAGTCGGGGATTGTGTTAATTTGTCTTCCTAATTCGTTTTGTAGCTTTTCATTGATAACACAACTACTGGCAATGGTATTAGAAAGGATGACTGAGATCTCTCTTCCAATTAAACTTTTAGATGACTTGGTTTGTGTTTTATAAAAATCTTTTGCAAACATTTTTCCTCCTAAACAATTTTGTAAATTAAAAACACGCGAAAAAAATAACTCATGTTAAAATTTCGTGTGTTTTTATTTTAGCTCTAAGCAAGCTCGTAAGCCGAATTTTGTTTCTAAGCGATAATCTATCTAGGATTATTGTTGCCAATAATCTCGTGCTGCCTACCAAATTTGGCATTGCACTTTGATAAGAATTTAGCCGTTTCACCCGCTGTGTTGCCATAGCGGCTCTTCCCAAATAAATTTGGGAAGCTGCTTCATTGCTGAAGACAGCGTCTCTGCTCGCATCTCTAAGGTTGCCCTCGACGGGTGTTACCCGTTACCATTGTTTAAAAGCTCATATGAATCTTTCAAACTAAGTGTTCGGACTTTCCTCTTCCTATTTTAGATTATGAGCAGTAATTAGTATTAAATATATTCGTGGATTTACCGCGCATGACCTAAAATAGGAAGTAATCGCTCGACTTGCTTAAAGCCTTCAAATTATAAAGAAATTATTACATTTTGTCAAATAGTTAAGTTTTTTCTTAATTATTTAAACTGCTATAATAAAAGTATGAAGAAATCAGAACTTGTATTTAATTTATTATCTGTCCCAGCTGATGTCTTTTTTTTGTTTTTAGCTGGAATCGCTGCCTTTTATTTAAGAATACATTTACAGCAATCGCAATTAGTTGGTCCAGTAGCTTATACTTTACCTTTGCTTCAATTTATAAAAGTGTTGTTGATGATTATTCCGGTTTTAATTTTAGGGTATGCATTATTAGGTTTATATAATTTAAAAGGAACTCGTGGTTTTATTTTTGAAATTTCAAGAATAAGTTTGGGTAGTTCTTTAGGGCTGTTGTTTGTAATTATTTTATTTTTCTTTGATCATACAATTTTTCCGTCTAGATTTATTATTTTAGGAACTTGGTTGTTTGCAATAGTTTTTGTTTGGATAGGTAGGTTAATTTTGAAATTAATCCAGCAGTGGTTTTTTAAGCGAGGTTATGGATTACACCGATTGATAATCGTTAACGGTATTAATGAGCAATCAAAACATATTTTAAATAGACTTCGAGACAAAACTTTTGGATATAAGGTCGTTGCAGAATTGGATTATGGCGACCAAGTTTTAGAAAAATTAGAAGCTTTATATTACGAGAAAGGTTTTGATGAAGTCTTGCAGACTAATCCTTCTTTATCAGATGCACAAAGTAGCAACTTGGTTGAGTTTGCTAGAAATAAAGGATTGGGTTTTAGCTTTGTTCCAAATTTTTATAATGTTCAAAAAAATAGCGTCGAATATATAGAGTTAGGAGGAACATCAGTTATTAGCTTAAAAAATACCCCGCTTGATGGCTGGGGAAAAGTGGTAAAAAGATTGTTTGATATCCTAGCTAGCGGGGCATGTTTAGTTTTGACATCCCCAATATTTCTTGCAATTTACATTGCAATAAAGCTTGATAGCCCTGGTAAGGTTATATATGCAGCTCCTCGAGGTGGAAGAGGTAAGGACTTCCGTTTTTATAAATTCCGTAGTATGTATACGCATCTTAGTGTGGGTGATGAGTATGGTGGTAATGATGCAGAGGCGGTGCGAATTAAGCTTTGGGAAAATAATGATCGTGGCGGAGCAGAAGGTCCATTTTTAAAGATTAAGCAAGATCCTCGAGTTACAAGAGTTGGGAGATTTTTGCGCAAATCTAAATTGGATGAATTGCCTCAATTTTGGAATGTGTTGAAGGGGGATATGAGTATGGTTGGTCCACGCGCCCATGTGATTGATGAGGTGGAGCGTTATCGAAACCGTTACCGTAGAATGTTTAGCATTAAGCCAGGTATATTTGGAGTTTCTCAATTAGCTCAAATGTCTTGGCCTGATTTACCATTTGAAGAAGAAATTAAACTTAATACTTTATACATCGAACATTGGAACTTGTGGTGGGATGTAAAAATTTTAGTGAAAACATTTTATCAATTATTCTTTGGCACAAAACCACAAGATGATTACTAAACAAGAGTTACTATCAAAAAAAGTTTTACTAGCACATGACTCATTTACCCAGTATGGAGGAGCTGAGCGTGTTTTTGAAGCAATCATAGAACTATTTCCAGATAGCCCGGTTTATACTTTAGCCGGTGAGCAAAAGGTTATTGATTCTCTAAAAGTAAAACCAAAAACTTTTATTTATAGTATTTTGCAAACTCTGTATAAATTGTTTCCTCGGTTTCAATTTTTATTTCCTTTAATACCTGTAGCTTTAAAACTCGATTCATTATCCAATTACGACCTAATTATTAGCTCGAGTTCTGCTTATATTAAAGGCTTAAATAAAGGTCAAGCTGTTCATGTTAATTATTGCCACACACCAACAAGATTTTTATGGACTGATGAAGATTATGCTTTAAATGAATTACCAAGCATTACAAAGCCATTAGCAAGATTTTATTTTTGGTGGCTAAAAAAATGGGATTTAATGGTGGCTGCTAAAGTTAATGCTTTTGTTGCTAATTCTATAGAAGTTAGAAATAGAATAAAGACTTTTTATGGTAGGAATGCAGAAGTAGTGTATCCATTTGTAGATGCAGATTTTTTTGTTCCAGCTCAGCAACCTTCCCGTGATTATTTTTTGATTGCTGGAAGATTGGCGCCATACAAAGAACACGATTTAGTAATCAAAGTTTGTAATAAGTTAGGTTTAAACTTGCATGTTGCGGGCACTGGTAGGGCAGGAGAATATCTAAAATCTATAGCTGGACCAACCATTAAATTTCTTGGTAGGGTTTCTGATGAAGAATTGAAAACAGAATACCAAAATGCAAAAGCATTTATTTTTCCGCAAATAGAAGATTTTGGAATAATGCCTTTAGAAGCGGCTGCATGTGGTACTCCCACTATCGCCTTAGCAAAAGCTGGTAGTTTGGAAACGGTAATATCGGGGCAGACAGGAGAGTTGTTGGACAATTTTAATAATAATCATTTTAGCGACGTGTTATTAAACTTCGATATAAAAAAATATAAGAAAGAAGTAATGGTTGGTCATGCAAAAAAATTTAGTAAGCAAAATTTTCAAAATAAATTAATGGAGATTATTCTTAACTCTTTATGATAACCATAGATTTGCGTAGTTTAAATAACTTAGAGTTTAGCGGAGTGGAATTTTTTACTACTAACGTTATAGAACGCTTGATATCCACTGATCATCAAAACACTTATAAATTATTTTATAATGGATTTGGTTTAAAAACTTTTGAGCAATTTCAGTTTATAAATGCACAGTATAAACAAACCCGAATTCCAAATAGAATTTTAAATCTTCTAATCAAAATCTTTGGAATTCCAAAAATCGAAAGTTTGGCAGGCGAAACTAATCATGTTTTTATGCCGAATCCAAATTTGGTTGCTCTAAGAAGCACTACCAAATTAACTTTGGTTATTCATGACCTGTCTCCATTATTAATGCCAGAATTTTATTCTTTAAAATCTCGTATTTGGCATAGACTGGTAAACATAAAAAAACTTTGCAAAAGAGCAGATCAAATTATTGCTGTTTCCGAATATACAAAAAAATCAATTGTCGAAATCTGTGGCGTAGATCCCAATAAAATTACAGTTGCTCATTTGGGCGTTGATCATGATAGATATCGCCCGAATATTGATCAATCCGTGATGCGTGGTGTGCGCAATAAATATTTACTCCCTCAAGAATATTTATTATTTGTAGCTACGATAGAGCCACGCAAAAACTTAATAAAACTTATCGAGGCATTTAACATGCTCCAAGGTAATGAGCATTTGGTTATTGCGGGAAAGTTTGGCTGGAATTATAATGATGTTATCTCTCAGATAAACAATAGTCCAAAAAACAAACAAATTCATTTGCTTGGTTATGTTCCAGAATCAGATAAGCCTGCGTTAATAAAAATGGCAAAAGTTTTTGTGTGGCCAAGTATATTTGAAGGTTTTGGCTTGCCTGTTTTAGAAGCTATGGCAGTCGGGACACCAGTTGTGACATCAAATGTTTCTAGCTTGCCAGAGGTGTGCGAAGAGTCTGCATTGTTAGTAGATCCATATAATTCGGCTCACATTGCAAAAGTATTGCATGAAGTATTAAACGATAAGCAGTTGCGAGAGCAATTAAGTATGAAAGGTTTAGCGCAAGCTTCTAAATTTTCTTGGGACAAAACGGTAGAGGTTATTAAAAATAGTTTATATAAATCTTAATTATGAAAATTGGATTTGATTTTAGAATGGGTGGAACAAGGAATGCGGGTATAGGGCGCTATAGTTTTGAGTTGCTTGATCATTTGCTAGATTTATATGCAAGCAAGCATCAGTTTATAATTTTTTATAATCCCGAAAATGTCATCTCCTCAGAAATTGAATCTTTAAAGCGAAAAGGTGCTCAGTTAGTTGAGGCTCCGTATAGGCATTATTCTTGGCAAGAGCAAATACTATTTGTGCGTTTACTTAATCGATATAAATTAGATTTAGTGCATTTCCCAAATTTTAATGTTCCTATTTTTTATCGCGGTAAATTTGTCGTGACAATTCATGACATGGTGCATCATAAAATTAGTGGACATAAAAAAAGCACATATTATAAGTTTTTAATTTATAAATATATTATCAATTTCGCAGCTAGGAAGTCTGAGTTTGTGATCACAGTTACAGAATCTGCTAAAAATGAAATAGTTAAATATCTTAATATCGAGCCGCGAAAAATTATTGTTACTTTAGAAGCCCCTGGACGTAAGAGTAATGAAGAAGCAGACTTCGAAAGTGTGAAAAGTAATTATGGTTTAAATCGACCTTACTTGTTGTTTGTTGGTACGTTAGAGCGTAAAAAAAATATTGTTGTTTTATGCCAGGCTTTTGATTTATTTCTTGAAAAGTATAAGTTTGACTTGGATTTAGTCATTGCTGGAAAGGTTGATCCGCATTATCCAGAAATTAAAGATCAATCTTTGTTAATCAAGCATAATGACCATTTATTATTTACAGGATTTACTGATAATGATGTTCAATCGTCACTTTATAAAAATGCTTTTGCTTTTATAACTGCATCACTACATGAAGGATTTGGTTTACCTGCAGTAGAAGCAATGCAATATGGAATTCCTGTATTGGCTTCTAATACAGAAGTATTTAATGAAGTTTATGATAATGCAGCAATATACTTCGACCCATTAAATTTAGAGGATATAGCGGATAAAATTAATCTATTAGTTAGCGATTTACCTTTTCATGAACAAATGCAACAACGAAGTATAGAAAGATCTCGTATGTTTGATTGGGTTAAGACAGCGCAATTAACCATGTCGTGTTATGAAAAATCATTTCACAATAATTCTCCTTCTTCTACAATGACTTTAGTCGATAGTGATAACTCCATAAAATTACCTACCAGTCAAACTTATGAACCAGAAAATGAATAAAAAAAGACATATTTTTTTAGCAGGTGGGCAAACTGCTGGTCCTATTGTTCCTTTGCTTGCTGTAGCAAAGGTTCTTCGTGATTTGGATAATAATATTGAACCAGTGGTTATAGATGTTAAGCATGGCATGGGTACTATTTTTGCTAATAAGGAAAATTATATTAGTAAAAATATAATCACCGGTAAGTTAAGGAGATATTTTTCTTTACAAACATTTTTATCTCCAGTTTTATTTGTAATTGGATTTTTTCAGAGCTTGTCTTGGATATTCAGTTATAAACCAATACTGATATTAGGTGCCGGTGGTTATGCGCAAGTACCTTTGATGTGGGCAGCATGGATTCTACGTAAACCAGTTATGATTCATCAACAAGACTTGGTTCCTAGTCTATCAAACATTTTATGCATGACGATTGCAAAGCTAATTACGGTAAGTTTTGAAAACTCTACTAGTGATTTTTTGCAAGGATCGGGTATTGGTAATAAATATTTAAAAGATAATAAAGTATTCTGGACCGGTAACCCTAGATTAAACACTAAAGTTAAATTATCTAAAGAAGAAATTAAAACTAATTTTAATTTATTAGATTCAAAACCTGTAGTTTTGGTTAATGGCGGAAGTAGTGGGGCTATGGGTCTAAATGTTTTAGTTTGGCAAAACTTGGAAAAATTGTTAAAATTTTGCCAGATAATTCATATTGCCGGTAAAGGTAAACTTAATCCTGAGGTTAAATTTGCTAATTATTATCAATGCGAATTTTTAGAAGAGATTAACGAAGCCTATATTGTATCTGATTTAATTATCAGTCGTGCTGGCATTAATAATATTACTGACTTGGCAACTTATAAAAAACCGGCTATTATTTTGCCTATGCCACAAAGTCATCAAGAACAGAACGCGGAACTTTTATACAAACAGGAAGCCGCTTATATAGCTGATCAGTCTGAAGTGGATTTACCTAAAGAAGTGCATAATCTATTACTAAGTTCGGATAGGCAGAATAAATATATAAACAATATATCAAAACTTATACCTAGTGATGCTGATCAGAAAATTGTAAAATTAATTGTAGAAAAAATCTTTAATGGAAAGTTCTAAATTAAAAATTGCTTTAGCTTTTAGCGGTGCATCTACTCGCTCTGTATTTTATATAGGATTTTTAGAAGTACTACAGGAAAATAATTTTCCCATAGATTTTATAGCATCAATGTCTGGAGCATCTATTGTTGCAGGAAGTTTTGCATGTGGGAGTTTGAATCAATTAAAGGAACAGGCTTTAGCGCTAGATATAGAATTTTTATCATCCTTGATTGAACGTAGTCAAACCAGCGGTGGTTTGTATAACTTGCACAAAGTAGAAGAATACTTACGAGTGTTTACTAGAAATAAAAATTTTGAAGATGTGCATCCTAAACTTGCGATCATTGCAACTGATATAAACTCCGGTGAAGAAGTGGATTTGCAGTATGGGGATATAGCTAAAGCAATTTGCGCATCTTCTACTTTGCCTGGTATTTTTGAACCGGTTGAATGGGGTAATAAATCATTAGTTGACGGGGGTATTTTAAGTATTGTTCCGGGTTCTGTTTGCCAAACAGCTGGTGCAGATATTGTTATTGGTATAGATCTTCGAGCTACAAGACATGTGTTTAGTAAGTGGCAAATTGTGTTAAAGTCGTGGTTGAATACTATTCGTAAAATTCTTTGGCCTAAACCAATTAGGCTATTAAACGAAAAATTAAGCAACTTTATAACTGACTCTGATTTTTTTTCAACCTATCAATCCATTGATGATGTGGTAAAAAATAGCCATAACCTATTCGGTGTTTTGGGCAAAGCTTTGGATTTGGCGATCAAAGCTCAGCAAAACCATGACCCTGATAGTAACTTTAATTGCGACTTGCTCATAGTGCCCCCAGCACCAAAAATTTCTTTTTTAAAAAAGTATTTCTTCTTGCACTTTACAGATTTTGGCAAAACCCAAGATTATTATCAACTAGGGAAAGACACAGCAAAGCAGTTTTTGCCACAAATGTGGCAGTTGATTGCAGATAAGCAAAAGATCTTAGCTCACAACGAAGAGCAAATTCAAATTATTAAAAAGCATTTATAGTATGAATTTAACAGGAACAGAAAAAATTTATTTTATCGGCATTGGTGGAATTGCAATGTCAGCAGTTGCTGGTATTGCTAAAGAATTAGGGCATGAAGTTTTGGGTAGTGATAGTAAAGAGTTATATGATCCTGCTAAATCTGTTTTAGATAAATATGGGATCCAATATTTTACAGGTTATAACGTAGAAAATATAAAAAATAGCGGCGCTGATTTTTATATAGCATCAGCCGGAGAAGACTTGAATAACCCTGAAGTGATGTGGTTGGAAGAACAGGGAATTAGACTTTATTCTTTTAGTGAGCTACTTAGAAACTTAATGAATGACAAATTAAGAATTGTGGTAGCCGGAACACATGGTAAATCTACAACTAGCGGCATGCTTGGTGTTGCCCTTCATTACATAGATCAAAGCTCCTTTATGACTGGTGCTGTGCTACAAAAAGAAGAAAGCAATTTTTTTGTCGGCGACGGTCATTATTTTGTTGTAGAAGGTGATGAGTATAAGGCTTTGCACGATGATCCTACCCCTAAATTTGCACAGTATGATCCAGACATTTGCTTATTAAATAATTTAGAATTTGATCATCCAGATATGTTTGCAAGTCTTGATGAGTTGGTGAGCGAAGTAAATCAGATGATCGAAAAGATGCCTGATGATGGTTTGGTTGTATATAATTCTGATAGCAGTGAACTTAATAAAATAATGCATGGTCACAATATTGGGCAAGTATCATTTGGTATAAAAAATGAAGCAGATTTTGTTGCAAAAAATATACAAACTTTAGAATCACACACAAGCTTTGATGTAGAAAAAAAAGTAAATGGACAACCAGCAACAGAAGCATATAAAATAAATTTATTTGGCGGAATAAATGTTTATAATGCTTTAGGGGTAATAAGTTTGCTTCGCACTTTAGGTTTTAGCCACGAACAAGTGCAAGATGGTTTGGATGAGTATTATGGGGTAAAGCGACGAATGGAGTTAGTTGGAACTAGAGATAGTATTTTGATATTTGATGACTATGCTCATCACCCAACGGCTATTAGAGAAACTCTCAGTGCTTTAAAAGAAAGATTTCCAACCAGAAAGTTGTGGGCAGTATTTGAGCCTCATACATTTAGTCGAACACAAAGCGTTTTGCCAGATTTAGCCAAAGCATTTAATAATGCAGATGAGGTTTTGTTGGCAGAGATCTATCCAGCCAGAGAAAAAAGACCAGAACATACAATTACAGGCAGTCAGGTTCTGGAAGAGATAATCAAAAATCAGCCTAATGCCAGACTAGTAGCTGACAAAGATCAAGCTCTACATATTTTACGCCAAGAGTTATATGATAATGATGTAGTTGTAGTAATGGCGGTAGGTAATTTTAATCGTCTGGCATATAATTTGATAAATTAAAATCTTGTTATTTTGATGGTATAATGTAGTTAAGGAGAAATAACAATATGGCAATAAATATTACAGCTACAGGAACAACTTTAACAGATGCAATAAGAGATAGTATCGAAGATAAGTTAAGTATATTAAATAAGTATTTGCGACCTGAGCATCAAGTTCATGTAGAGTTACAAGAAGATAGTAAGCATAATTCTGGTCAATTTAGCAGGGTAGAAATAAAAATTACCCCAGGTGGTTATTATGCTGAAAGTCATGGTGATGATTTTTACCAAGCCTTAGATTTGGTTATTCCTAAAATATCCACACAGTTGGCTAAAGCAAAGGATAAAAAATTATCCTTACGCCGCAGAATTGGCAATTGGTTTAAGAGAGGGGAATAAAAAAGAGACTGCATCTATTGCAGTCTTTTAAAATTTTTTGATGAATAATTAATCAAGATTACTGTTCTTAACCATATAACATATTCCATAATCAAAATTTGTTATCCAGGCGATTTTATATAAACCAGCACCGGACCAATATATACAAGCAATTCCCATATTTTCATTATTTTGCTCTGGAAATAATAACTTGCTGCCATAATCGGCGTCTATTACTTCTCCTGTCAAAACATTGGGATCAATATTGCTGTCTCTAAAGTAGTTTGGTATAAAAATGCCGTTACTATCATTAGGGGCTATATTTTCTAAATTGGCAATATATTCTGCTAGCTGTAGATCTCCATATGCTTGGGATTCGATCAATTGCTGTAAAACGGATTTCTCACTTTTTGGATTAACAAATATTCTATTTAATGATAGATCCTTAAGGTCTATTGTTAGTTTGGTTTCTCTTAAATCCATATAAATACCTCCTTTAGATATTCTCAAAATTATAATTCACTTTCATATTATAGTCAAGAAAAAACCGGCAACACTTTCTGCCGGTTAGATTTAGCCTATTTATTTACTGCTGAATTTACATTAGAGTTGCTTGTAGAATTAGAATTGCCTTTGGAGTTGGAGTTTGTAGAGCTTTTTGGAGCTACGCTTGTGTAAAGCTCCTTTTCTTCAAATTTATAATCCTCAGTTGCCCTTCTAATAATATCTTCTAATTCAGATTTTTGCTCTGGATCGTTTTTAATCAAAGCAATATCTTTTTGGAAGGCTTTAAGCCACATATCTCGCAGCTCTTTAGCCTTGATAAAATCAATTGCTTGATCTGAGTCTGAGACGAGACTTTCAATTTCCGCAGTTATGTCTGTGTATTGACTATAGCTTGTGCCACCTTCGCCAATACTACAACCTTTAAGAACTGGCTTTTGAAATTCCGCCTTAAGTGCATCCAGCCATTCTTTGGTTAATTCTTGGTATTTTTTTAATACATCTTCCTGTTTTAAATCCAGATCTTGATATGTAACCAAATCGTAACCATATGACCCTTTTGGATTTTTTGGATTCGGCATACCTTCATAAAAGTATTTAAATTCTTGATAGCGATTCTCTATTGTGCAAAATTTTACACCCTTTACCTCATCCAGGAACTGATTTTTGGGATTGATAATTTGGTCCCATTTATATTTTACTTCTTTAACCTGCTCAGCTTTTCGATCTGGAGTAGGGTTAGTAGTAGGTGTGATGGGAGTAGCTGTTTTCACTCCCGAATTTGAATTTACATTAACGACTCTTTTACCACTATTACTACAACCAAATGTAAAACCAATCAACAACGCAATAAATAATAATTTTTTAATCATAATTTTCCTCCTTTGTGTCTTGATAGACATATAAAAGTAACATATTTTTCACTATATGTCAACATAAACTTATGTGACCACTGATATATTATTTGGTATACTTAATTGGTAATTTTAAAAGAAAGTCCGGTTTTCCGGTAATATTTATGTCTATATTTACACGTTTATTTTCCAGAGGTTCGAGCAATCCTTTAACCAAATACCAAGCTCAGATTGAAGAAATTAATAGTTTAGAAGAAGAAATAAAGAAATTATCAGATCAGCAGATTTTAGAAGAGATGTCTGAATTTAAAAATAAGTTATCCCAAGTATCTGATACTGATCAAATTTTTAAAGAATTAAAAACAATTAGAAGCAGAGTTTTTGCTTTAACTAGAGAAGCAGCACGTCGGGCAATTGGATTGTTTCATTATGATGTCCAGCTTGCAGGTGGATTAGTTTTGGCTGAAGGCCGTATTGCAGAAATGAAAACTGGTGAAGGTAAAACTTTAACAGCTACTTTGCCTTTGGCTTTATTTGCTCTTTCTGGAAGAGGTACTCATATTGTTACAGTTAACGACTATTTAGCACGATGGCAAGCTAGTTTGATGGGTCCTGTTTATCACAAGTTGGGATTATCAATTGCCAGCATTCAACACGAAGCTTCTTTTTTGTATGACCCAGAATACATGCCCGAAGCAGAGGAGATTGCAGAAATTGAAAGTCAAACAGAAGGATTAGTTTTGGATGTTAAGCATATGCGTCCTGTTTCTAGGCAAGAAGCGTATCGTGCAGATATTACGTTTGGAACCAATAATGAATTTGGTTTTGATTATTTGCGCGATAACATGGTTCAGCATGCAAGCCAGCTTCGTCAACGCGAATTATTTTTTGCTATTGTTGATGAAGTTGACAGTATTTTGATTGATGAAGCTCGCACGCCCTTAATTATTTCTCAGCCAGACACAGATCCAACAGATAAGTATTATCAATTTGCAAAACTTGTTTCTGGGCTAGAAGAAGAAAAAGATTATACAGTAGATGAAAAGCATAAGGCTGCAAGTTTAACAGATGATGGTATTAATAAAATCGAAAAGATATTAAATGTCGGTAACATTTACGATACCGCAAAAGGTGCGCAGACTCTTCATCATATAGAAGCTGCACTGCGTGCTAAAACTTTATTCAAACGTGATAGAGATTACGTCGTTCGAGATGGTGAAGTCATTATTGTTGATGAATTTACCGGAAGATTAATGTTTGGACGTCGTTATAGCGAAGGTCTTCATCAAGCTATTGAAGCAAAAGAAAATGTAAAAATTCAGCAAGAAAGCAAAACTCTTGCTACAATTACTTTTCAAAATTTGTTTAGGTTGTATAGCAGGCTTTCTGGTATGACAGGTACTGCAAAAACTGAAGAAGAAGAATTTTTCAAAATCTATCAATTAGAGGTAGATCAAATTCCTACTAATAAAGGCATGCAAAGAGAAGATGCCGCTGACTTGGTTTACAAAAATGAAGCCGCAAAGTTTGCAGCTATTGCTAAAGATGTAAAAGAGCGTCATAAAAATGGACAGCCAGTATTGATTGGTACTGTTAGTATTGCTAAAAACGAAATTTTAGCAGATGCTCTAAAAAAAGAAGGTTTGCAGTTTGAACTTTTGAATGCCAAAAATCATGAACGTGAGGCTCAGATTATTGCTCAAGCCGGTCGCCCTGGTGCAATAACTTTGGCTACTAACATCGCTGGTCGCGGTGTGGATATTTTACTCGGAGGTAATCCAGTTGATAAAGAAGAAGCAGAAAAAGTAAAAGCTAGCGGCGGCTTGGCTGTTATTGGTAGTGAAAGACATGAATCTCGCCGTATTGATAACCAGCTTCGTGGGCGTAGCGGACGCCAAGGTGATCCTGGTTATAGCCAATTTTATGTTTCTATGGAAGACGACTTAATGAGGCTTTTTGGTGGTACTCGTATGCAAAGCATTATGGAAACTCTTCGAATCCCTGACGATCAGCCAATCGAAGCAAAAATGGTGTCTAGATCTATTGAATCTGCACAAAAGAAAATAGAAGGCTTAAACTTTGACACTCGCAAACACGTATTAGAATTTGATGATGTCTTAAATCACCAACGCAATGTAATTTACAAAAAGCGCCGTTTGTTTTTGCCAGGTTTAGAAAATGGTCAATTTGATGCTAAAACTTTTTTTGAAGAACTTTTAAAATCTCAAGTTGCTCAAATTATCAAAAATTATTTTGAGAGCTTAGATGAAGATGAGGCAGTTAAAGAAAGTATTAAAGATATTTCAGCTTTTGTACTAATTACTAATGAAGTTTATAATCAAATTTTATCTAATGTAAATAGTGCAGCAGATAAAGAATTTGCACTCTTAGATGAAATTAATTTAGTAATAGACAAAGCTTTAGACCAAAAGCTGCAAGAATTTGGTGCAGAACAATTTGCACAAATCGGAAGATTGGTAAACTTACAAGCCATCGATACTTTGTGGATGGAACACTTAGATACTATGGATCATTTACGGGACTCGGTAAGACTTCGCGGTTATGGACAGCGTGATCCATTAGTGGAGTATAAAAAAGAAGGTCACGGATTATTTAACAGATTATTGGCAGAAATTGATAAGCAGGTAAGTAGTACCATTTTACGTGTTTCTACAGGACTGCAGGCTGAAGCACCAAGCCAAAATAATGTTGTGCTAACTGCAGCTGGTCAAACAGCAATGGAAAATACTAATGCAGATCCTAGGGGTGAAACTATTGGAAGAAACGACCCATGTTTTTGCGGTAGTGGAATGAAGTACAAAAAGTGCGGATTAATAAACTCCCAGCAACACCAAAAGAATCTAAATAAATAAAATAGAGCCGCAGAATTATCTGCGGCTTTGATTTATAATCCTATGGTTTTTTCTAAAAATTCTTTATTGCTAATTTCTTTATACTGACACTCTTCGGTAAGCCACATAAATTGATATGATCCAGCAAAAACAGAAAACAGATCGTAAATAGATATTGGTTCTTTAAACCCATCTTTGGGGACAGTATATTCAATATGCTGATAGAAGTTTCTGTCTCTATCTACATTTCTGTAATAAATTTTATTACCAGGCTTAACTTCATACCAAGCCGGGCAATACGGGCTCTTGCCTTTATATAGTTTGCTTAATCCCAATTTATATACTTCATCCATGTTTAATCTTCTGCCAGTGCAATAAAATTCACATTCATAATTATCATCAATTGGATTAAGGTAAGTTGCTAAAACAATAATTTGAACTTTTTCTTCCATATTTCCTCCTAGTTAAATCTACATATGGTATCAATAATATGTTTTCAAGTCAATGTCTCATGATAAAATACCAATATGGGTCTAAAAGAAAAACAACTGGAAAAAGTTCAAAAGAGTATTTTAACTTGTAAGTTTTGTCTAAATCGAGTAAAGGGAATTTTGGTTCCAGGGGAGGGAAGTGCTAATTCAAAAATAATGCTAGTAGGTGAAGCACCTGGGAAAAATGAATCTATCACTGGTAAGCCGTTTATTGGACGCGCAGGAAAATTGCTTAGAGATTTGTTAGAGCAAATTCAAATTTCTGATAAAGATATTTTTATTACGAGCGCTGTTAAGTACTTACCTCAAACATACATTACTCCTAAGCCGGAAGACATAGAGCACGGTAAAATTCATTTGCAACAACAAATAAAAGTTATCAGTCCAAAAGTTATTGTGATTTTGGGGGCAGTATCAGCAATGACTTTATTAAACCAGAAAGTAAATATGGCAAACGATCATGGAAAAATTATTTTGCATGATGGCGTTCAGTATTTTTTAAGTTATCATCCCGCAGCACCTTTATATAGCCCTAAGCTAAGGCCTGTAATTTTAAAAGACTTTAAAAAGTTAAAAAAACTAATTTCTAAAATTTAAGCAATACTTTTGTTATAATAAAAAAATGAAACAATCCAACAATCACCGGCTGCCAGATCATGTGGTGCCAATTAGATATACTCTTCAAATTGTCCCAGATTTAGAAAATTTTACATTTAGTGGATCTGAAGCTATTAACATAGATATAAAAAAGAAAACAAAAGAAATAGTTTTGCATTGTATCGACATAGAAATCAATTCGGCTGTTTTTAAGTTTGGTAAAAAACAAATAGATTGCAAAGATGTTTCGTATGACAAGTATTCTGAAACAGTTATTTTGACATTTGCGACTAGCTTACTTGGAAAAGGTAATTTATGTATAGAGTTTACAGGAAGTATTAATGATAAACTCCACGGGTTTTATCGAAGTAAGTATACTCATGACAAAAAAGAAAAGCATTTGGCTACCACTCAATTTGAAGCCACAGATGCAAGACGGGCTTTTCCATGTTTTGATGAGCCTAGTCATAAAGCCATTTTCGATTTGTCTATTGTCGTTCCAAAAAATTTACAAGTTGTTTCTAATACTCAAGAAAAGAAAATTGAAAAATTAGGCAAGGATAAAAAGATTGTGCATTTTGAATCAACGCCAAAAATGTCGAGCTATTTATTAGCATACGTAATTGGAGAGTTAGATCATATTAAAACAAAGACTAAAAATGGCACAGTCATTAAAGTTCATACAACACCTGGCAAAAGCAATTTGGCTGCCTTTAGTTTAGAGACGGCAAAGAGAAGCTTAGAGTTTTTAGAAAATTATTTTGGTATTAAGTATCCTCTTAAAACCTTAGATTTATTAGCAATTCCAGATTTTGCAGCTGGCGCTATGGAAAATTGGGGCGCTATTACTTTTAGAGAGACTGCTTTATTGGTAGATGAAAAGCACACATCTTTGATTAATAGACAGCGAGTTGCAGAAGTTATTGCTCACGAATTAGTTCATCAGTGGTTTGGAAATTTGGTCACAATGAAGTGGTGGACGCATTTGTGGCTAAATGAAAGCTTCGCCTGCTATATGGCGTATTTGGTTGTAGATGAGTTATTTCCAGAGTGGAGATTCTGGACAAAGTTTGTATTATCAGAACAGTCTTATGCACTTAAGGAAGATGCTTTGCTCTCGACTCATCCAATAGAAGTGGAAGTTAAGCACTCGCATGAGATTAGCGAAATATTTGACGGTATTTCTTATAGTAAAGGAGCGAGTATTTTGCGCATGATTTCGGGATATATCGGAGCTGATAATTTTCGGGACGCACTTCGTATTTATTTAAAAAAGCATTCTTATGGAAATACGAGTTCGGAAGATTTGTGGGCTGCTTTTGATAAGGTGTCTAATAAGAATATTTCTGCTTTAGTAAAAGCTTGGACACAGGATAAAGGTTACCCAGTTATTACTATAACTGATGCTAAAAAGGGGTTAGAGTTATCACAAAAGCGTTTTACACTTCAAAAGAATGAAGATAAAACTTTATGGCAAGTGCCGGTGCAGGCGTTAATTGATCATGATAAACAGAGTGGGATGATTTTAGCAAATAAGGCTATATCACATTTGCATATCGAGAATAATTATAAATTTATTAAGCTCAATCCAAATGAACAAAGTTTTTATATAACAAACTACCCAATTAAATATCTTGCTTTATTAGTAAGCGCGATGCAAAATAAGCAGATTGGTTCTAACGATAGATTAGCCTTAATTAGAAATTTGTACTTATTAGCGATTTCTGGATATGTGCAAACTGACGTATATTTGGAAGTGGTAAACCAAATATCTGCGACAGAAGATAGTTATATTGTATGGGCAGAAATATCAGGGAATTTAGCACAAATTGAAAGAGTATTCTTTACCTCAAATAAGAAATATTACGAAAGTTTTCTAAATTGGAAAAAACAATTGTACGCAAATGTCTTAACAAGGCTTGGATATAATTCCCAAAAGAATGATACAGATAGTCAAAAGCTTTTAAGATCTTTGGCTATTAGTAATGCGGGCTTGGCTGGGCTGAAAGAAGTCGAACAATATGCAAAAAAACAATTTAGTTTGTATGAAAAAAATAAAAGTATTGATAGGAATCATAAAACTGCAATTTTAGCTGTAGCAAGTTACAGTGACAATAAAGTTTTAAGCACGCTATTTGATAAATACAAAAAAGCTACTCTTCAAGAAGAACGAAATCAACTTGTAGCGGCAATGCTAAGAACTAAAGGAGAAAAAGAATACAAGCAAGTACTGGAGTTTATTTTTTCTGGACAAGTTAGACCTCAAGACCTGCCAATTGCTATTATCCATGGGATGTTAATTTCAAAAACTTCACATTTGATGTGGCAAGAAATAAAATCAAGAGATAAACAACTAAGAGAAATGTTTATGGGTGGCAAGTTAATGGGCTATATCATAGAAGGAGCGAGAGATTTTAGCACTAATGAGCTACTAAAGGAGTTTCAAAATTACGCTAAACCATATTTAAAAACAGAAAAGCAATCAGTTGCTCAGACTATCGAAAAGATTAGAATAAATTTGGCTTGGATTAAGCGAGATTCAGAATTAGTAGATAGCTATTTTAAGGGCTTTGCTAAACAAAAATAACCTAGTATAATACAAAAGAATTAAAAAATATTAAGAAATGAAAGCATTTTACAAAAGAGTAGTACTTTTTGTCTTTATAGTCCTTTTAGGGCTGGCTACTGCATGGATTGTTTGGCCAGGCGGCAGTAAAATTGACTTAAGAAAGCTAAAAATCAATTTTAACAAGCAATATGGTATACATTTAGGCTTGGATTTGCAAGGTGGCGCACATCTTGTATATCAAGCTGATTTTAAAGATATTGCTGAAGGGGATAAGCGTGAAGCCTTGCAAGCGGCTCGAGATACTGTTGAGCGTCGTGTTAATAGTTTTGGAGTATCCGAACCAGTAGTTCAAACACAAGGTACTGACCAGATTGTTGTAGAACTTCCAGGTATTACTGATATTAACAAAGCCATTGATCAAATAGGGCAAACTCCTTTATTAGAATTTAGAACTCAAGGTGACCCTAATAAGCCACAGGATGCAACAGTTGGTCCGGATGGAAAAGTTGTTATAGATCCTTTGTCTGCCTGGATACCTACAAAATTATCAGGTAAAAATTTGAAGAAGGCAATTGCAGAAGCGCAAAGTTCTGGCAAAAGCCAATTAGCTTCAGAAATTGTAGTAAAATTGCAATTTGATGATGAAGGTACCCAATTATTTTCTGATTTAACAAAAGCAAATATTGGAAAGCCAATTGCAATTATTTTGGATGGTCAAATAATTAGTGCTCCAACTGTACAAACTGCAATTACTAATGGCGAAGCTATTGTTTCTGGAAACTTTACTCCTGAAGAAGCAAAATTATTTGCTACCCGCTTAAATTCTGGTGCATTGCCAGTACCGATTAAATTAATCTCCCAGCAAAATGTTGGTGCAACTTTAGGTAAAGAGTCAATCCAAAAATCTATTATTGCTGGATTGATAGGCTTGTTATTGGTTGCCCTCTTTATGGTCTTTTTCTATAGATTTCCAGGATTACTTGCTGTTGCCGCATTGCTTTTGTATGTATTAATGTCTATTGCGATCTTTAAAATTGGTATTTCGGTAACTGCAGTAGTCTTAGTTGGCGCATTCTTCTTATTAGGAATTACAGTGAGCTGGTATTTTGGCTTAATGGCACTGCTTAGTTATTTGGTTTTGATGTTAATCAATGGTGCATTAGCTCCCGTAACCTTAACATTGGCTGGTATTGCAGGATTCATTTTGTCAGTCGGTATGGCAGTAGACGCTAATATTTTGATCTTCGAACGTATGAAAGAAGAATTGCGTGCTGGCAAAGACGTTCCAAAGGCTATTGAGGATGGATTTGCTAGAGCATGGATGTCTATTAGAGATTCAAATGTATCGAGTTTAATTACAACTATAATCTTATATTTATTTGGTACCCCATCAATTAAAGGTTTTGCTGTAACTTTGTCTATCGGTATCTTAATTTCTATGTTTAGTGCAATTACTGTAACTAGAACTCTACTTAAACTCTTTGTAACTGCCAAGCTATTCTCTCATCCTTGGCTATTTGGAATTAAAATCAAGGATAATAAATAAAATGAAGCTACTAAATTATTACAAATATTTAATCGCAGTATCGATTGCAATCTTAGTCTTAGGTGTTGGTTCATTAGCTGTGTATGGATTAAATCTTGGTATCGATTTCAAAGGTGGTACCGTAACAGAAGTTAAATTTGAAAAATCTGTTGATCAAGCTCAGTTTAATTCTTTTCTTACAGAGCAAAACATAGGCTCATTCCAAACTCAACCTACAGATAATAATGGAATAATTTTCAAAACAGGTGATATGGAAAAATCAGCTCATGATAATTTGCTTTCAAAAATTAAAGAAAAATTTGGTAACTTCGAAGAACTAAGATTTGAATCCATCGGTCCAGTTGTAGGGGAGCAGTTAACTAAAAAAGCTATTTACCAGTTATTATTGGTTTCTATAGGTATCATTATCTATATCGCTTACGCCTTTCGTAAGGTTAACCGTCCAATATCCTCTTGGCAATTTGGTGTAGCCGCTATCGTAGCATTGCTTCACGACTTACTTGTTGTTTTGGGAGTATTTTCAATTTTAGGGCATTACTTAAAAGTAGAAGTTGATAGCATGTTCGTTAC
Organism: uncultured Candidatus Saccharibacteria bacterium; assembly: GCA_964631145.1. GTDB lineage: Bacteria > Patescibacteriota > Doudnabacteria > UBA920 > UBA920 > UBA920. Next base: position 558,805 of record CAZVXT010000001.1, on the reverse strand, counting down.
CGCCATGTTAACAGTATTAGGTTTCTCTGTTCATGATACAATTATTGTTTTCGATCGTATTCGCGAAAATTTACGCGTTTATGGAGGCAAAAGCTTAGAATTTATTGTTAATCATAGTATTAGTCAAACATTGGTTCGGTCTCTTAATACCAGCTTAACAGTGTTGTTGGTATTGCTAGCCTTATTATTGTTCGGTGGTGATACTATTAGATATTTCGTTCTAGCTTTGTTTATTGGTATTGCAGTTGGAACTTATTCTTCAATTTTCGTTGCTAGTCCAACTTTGGTAATCTGGCAAAACTGGAAAAATAGAAAATTAGCTAAATAAATTTATCTAAAATATTCAAAAGCATAAGGTTTAACTTTATGCTTTTGTGTTATACTGAATAAAATTTTTTAAGAATATACATCAAATATTAATAAAAATACTAGGAAATATTGGACTTTTAATAATATTTTCTTTCACTTTATTATTTGACCATTTTAGAATGGTATGATATAATCAGAATATCTTTTAATTATACTGATTTTATGGGTATTTTGGATACAATTATTGATTCTCACAATAAAGAATCTTTACAACAATTTGAACTTAACTTAATCGTTACTAAAATTCTTGGACCGCTTAAAGATCGAGAAAAAGATATTCTCTCCAAGCGTTATGGTTTGGTGGGAGAATCTAGTCAAACCTTAAAAACTGTTGGTGATGAACAAGGTTTAACAAGAGAGCGCGTTCGCCAAATCGAAAAAGAATTATTAAAGAACCTTAAGCGTGGTGTTGCAGAATTAGAAGAGTTTATCGAAGCTCGTGATTTAATTTTGTCTGCAATTCATGAACACGGTGGCATTATGTCTGAAGATTCTTTAATGACTTATCTTGGCGCAGAAACAGAAAGTGATGTAAATGCCATTAAGTTTTTGCTTAAGTTAATAGTAGAAATTGAAGAACATACTGGCGATGAGCATGTATTGCGATCATGGAGCAAAATTGGTTTTGATAAAGATTTTCTTATAGAATTTGTTAAAACTACAAAAACTTTATTAGATGAACATGGTAAGCCAATTGATCCTGATACTTTCATAAAAAAATTGGAAAAATCTCAGTTTTTTGAAACCTATCAAGATAAATTAACTCCTAAAGTAGTTCTTAATTACCTTCAAAGCGCCGCTGGCATTAAAAAGAATCCATTTGGAGAATTTGGCTTAGGGCACTGGAATGAAATAAAGCCTAAAGATGTAGGCGATAAAGCTTATTTGGTAATGAAACATCATGGCAAACCAGAACACTATTCTATGATCACAGAGTTGATTAATAAGCACGGCATTGATAAGCGCAAAGCTTACAAAGAAACTGTTCATAATAAATTAATCAAAGATAAGCGTTTTGTTTTGGTTGGACGTGGTATTTACGCCTTAACCGAATGGGGTTACAAACCCGGCGTTGTTTCTGATATTATTGTAGAGGTTCTTAAAGAATCTGGACACGAAATGACTCGCGATGAGATTATCAAGCATGTTTTAGAAAAGCGTTTAGTGAAAAAGAATACAGTTTTGGTGGGGTTATCTAACAAAAAACTTTTCAAAAAAGTTGGCAAAAATCTTTACGATTTGGCTACACGCTAATATTTTAAACTGATATAAAAACAAACATAAATAATGGACACTAGCATATTCCCTAATATTTTATATGTACTTAAAATCGCCTGGCTTGTATTTAGTCATGGCGGTTTTGTCTTTTTTGTAATACTTGGAATCTATTTGCTATATCAGATGTATATGGATGAGATCCAAGGGCAATATGAATCTACAATCGAGTGGGTGTTTTTAGAGATAAAGCCGCCGAAAGAAAATCCAACAAGTTTTTATAGCGCTGAGCAAGTGTTGATGCAGTTGCATATTTTGCTTGATAACTTTACTTTCCAAGAAAAATATTTAGAAGGTAAAACTGTTTTCAAATTATCTATGGAAATAGTAAGTTTAGGTGGTTATATTTCATATGTTTTTCGTATTCCAGCAAAGCAAAGAGATTTGGTAGAAGCTGCTTTATACGCAAGCTATCCTACCTTAGAAATTACAGAAGTGAAAGATTATCTAGCTAATTTTACATACGACCCGGATGATACTTCTTATGATATTTTTGCAGCAGAATTTGTGTTATTAAAATCTCAAAGTATTCCAATCAGAACTTATAGAGAATTTGAAGGATTAACCGGACCAGAAGTTAGTAATGTATTAGTTGACCCATTATCACCGCTGTTTGAAGCTTTTAAGACCATTAGCGCAAACGAAATTTATAGTCTTCAAACGATTATTCAACCTGTTAATGATGCAGATTGGGAAGCGGAAGCAAAAGAGCAAATCGAAAAATTATCAGCTGGTAAAGAGTATATGGCATTAGATGATATTACAAAACAAAGAATCACGGCTATTAAAGCAAAAATGGGAAGACCGGCATTTGCTACAAAAATTAGACTTTTGCATATGGGTTTAAAATCATCTTTCAATAAAAATGCAAAGAAACTTGTATTGAGTCCGTTTAAAATATTCGGCTCCGCAAACTTTAATGGATTTAAACCTGGATTTTCACCAAAAAAAGATTATCGCATCTCTCCAACATTAGAAGCTCCTTATATTAATTGGTGGGTTAGAAGACGAAAGATAGAGTTGTTTAATGCCTTTAAAGGGCGTAGTATGTGGGTAGGGTTACCAAAATTTATACTCAACACTGAAGAATTAGCTACGATATTCCATTTTCCTATTACCACTCCTTCGCAGCTATCAAATGTAGAAAGTTTAGAAATGAAGAAGATTCAACCACCTTCAAATTTGCCAATTGGCTAACTATTTTTATTTATTATGGATAATAAAGAACTAATTAATTTTTTCGCAAAAACAAATTACCGCAATCAGCAGGTTCCTTTTGGTATTAAAGAAGACGATCGTCGAAAGCACATGTATGTAATAGGTAAGTCTGGTATGGGTAAAACAACATTGCTCGAAAATATGGCCGTGCAGGATATTCGCAATGGAAAAGGTATTTGCTTTATAGATCCTCACGGTGATTCTGTCAGAAAGATTTTAGACTATGTTCCGAAGTCTCGTATTAATGATGTAATCTATGTAAACCCCGCAGATTTAGAGTTTCCTATAGCTTTTAATATATTAGAGTCTGTACAATCGCAGTATAAGCATTTGGTTGCTTCTGGGCTGATGGGTGTTTTTACCAAGATTTGGGCTAGTATGTGGTCTAGTCGTATGGAATATATTTTGAACAATACGATATTGGCTTTATTAGATAGCCCTGGCAATACCATGCTTGGTATTGTCCGTATGTATGTCGACAAAAAATATCGTAAAAAAATTGTGGACAATATTAAAGATCCAATGGTTAAGGCTTTTTGGGTCGAAGAATTTGCTAACTATGCAGAAAAGTACCGTACAGAAGCCGTCGCTCCAATTCAAAATAAAGTTGGACAATTTTTATCTTCTGCGGTTATTCGTAATATTGTAGGACAACCAAAGTCTACTATAGATTTACGCGAGATTATGGATAATCAAAAAATTCTGTTGCTAGATTTATCAAAAGGTAAAGTAGGGGAAGACAACTCTGCATTGCTTGGGGCAATGATAATTACAAAGCTACAATTAGCTGCTTTATCCCGCGTGGATATTCCAGAACACGAGCGTAAAGATTTTTATTTGTATGTAGATGAGTTTCAAAACTTCGTTACTGACAGTTTTGCAACTATTTTAAGTGAAGCTAGAAAATACAGACTTAACTTGATTATGGGACATCAATATATAGGACAGTTAACACCTGATGGCAATAATAAAGTTCGAGATGCTGTGTTTGGTAACGTAGGAAGTATGGTGGTGTTTAGAGTTGGTGCTGCAGATGCAGAATTTTTGGAAACAGAGTTTGCTCCTGCATTTACTCCAAATGATATTGTTAATCTGCCCAAAGCTCATATTATTTTGAAGTTAATGATTAATGGTGTTGCGAGCGATCCTTTTACTGCTAAAACTATAATGATTGATGAAAATTGGTCAGTAGGTGATGCTGACAAAGTTATTAAAGTTTCCCGGGAGCGGTATGCTAACCCAAGAGAGCAAGTTGAGGATAAAATCAGCCGCTGGATGGGTGCTGAATTTCATGAAGCTTCTGCGCATTCTGTAGGCGATGACACAGAAGCTGCGAAAGTGTTTACACGCTCTGAAGATTCTCGTCCTAATAACTATAAACAGAATCAAAATTATGGTTCCTCTCCTCAACAAGAAAAAGCTTCGGATTTATTAAAGCCAAATACTGATATTGAAGAACAGTCTAAGCCTGGCGTCCAAATTTCTTCCGAATTTTTAGAAAAATTTAAGCAACCTCAAAATGAGAATCAGAATCAGAAAAATTTTGCCATACCTAACAATAAAAAACCTGACAATAACTTTGTAAGATCAAATCAAGATAATTCTGATAGTAAATATAATAAAGATTCCAACTCTTTTGGACCTAAACCAAATTATAATAAAAGTAGTTTTAATAAGAGAGTTAATACAGGGCAAGTGTTTAACAAGGGTCCAAAAACTTATCCTCCTAAAAAGAATAAAACAGATATTTGGGATACTGCTAGACAAGTTCAAGCAGAAAGCCAGTCAAAATTAGTTGATAATTTATCCAGTGCTATTGAAAATTCTTTTACTAATTCTAAGAATCAACCTATCCCAAAATCCAAAGTAGATGTATATACACCACCGCTAGATGATGGAATTAATCCTGGTCAAACTTACGAATTATAAAATAAAAAAGGGAAACTTATATCTGTTTCCCTTTTATGTTTTTTCAGCTTGCCCTAAAATAGCCAATAATTTTGCTCTCATATCAGTATTTACGGCAACTTGTTTGGTTGCTTTCTCATAAGCTTCTTTTTCAACATGAACATCAAATAAATTCCTATTAAGAATTTCGCATATTTTATCTAATTCTTTTTCGGTGTATGGATTTGGTAAATTTTCAATGGCATATTTTAAAACCCTTAATGTAACCAAATCTCTGTAGCTTCTAATAGCAGCAGATATGTTGCATTTTGGAGAATTTAGAATACTTTCTGATAGATATGACGAAGAATAATATACTTTATTTCTCTCGTCTTTGTGACGGTAAAGCGCCTGATAATTTTTTTTGACTAAATAATCGCTTGCACACTGGTTGACATCTGTCATTAGTTTAGTAACTAATGGAGAAACGACATATTCCAGTCTTTTAAACATTCTGTTACTGCTTGCTAAAAGTAGATCGCTACCAATGTGTAAAATCTTTTTGCTAATAAGGTCTAAGTCTTTAGACTTTTTGGTTCGCTTGTTGTAACGATATTCCGAGTTTACAATGACGTTAGATAGATAAAATGTAAAGTCAGTTATATTACCGTATGAATTATAGTTAATTTCACAAGTAATACCAGGGCATTCTTTGCCAGGTTTTAAGGAATAAGCGCTGGCGTTGTTAATCATATCTACACGCATTGGTTCGTATTTACTTTCTAATCTTTCCCCGGCTTGCAAGTCTGCATCGCAACCCTTTTGAATATAAAAATCCACGTCTCCAATGGTTATTATGGCTTTATAGCCATACTTCTTCTTTTCTAAATAAATTGCGTCATCAGAGTCATACGTGTTGTCTGGGTCAAATGTTACTCCACCTAACCTATAGAACTTTCTTTTGATAGATTCATTAATAAGCATATAATCCTCCTTATATTTGATAATTATGACATTATTTATTAAAAATGTCAATATTAAATGCCACTAAATGTGGCATTTAATTTACATATGTTTAGCTATTTCAGCTTCGATAATATTCTTCCCTGCGGCGCCAATAATTTCTCCAACTTCCTTACCATCCTTAAATATCTTCATCGTAGGAATGCTCATAATATTAAATTTTTGGCTTAATTCTGGCTGTTCGTCAACATTTACTTTAACTATTTTAATTTTGCCTTCTTGCTCTTTTGCAATTTCTTCTAATATCGGACTAACTATTTTACAAGGACCACACCATACAGCCCAAAAATCTACCAACACTGGAGTAGGGGATTGTATAACTTCTAGCTCAAAATTGTCATTTGTGATATCCATAAAATCTAAATTTAATTACATATATTATACCCTATAAATGAAGCGAGTCAAAATTTGTGATTTAAGAGTTTTTTTATTATATTGATACTAGATGAAAAAAATATTACTTAGTTTAATAAGCATTGTTGTCCTATCTTTAGTTTTTTATTTTATCAATTTTTCTTTTTCTGCTCCGGCAATCTCTCCTGAGGTTAAAGATGATACATTATCTAAAAAAGAGGTTTTTACAGACATACAAAATAGCTCAAATTTTTCTGACTTAGATTTATCGAAAGAAAAAGTTGTAGAAGCTAAAGCCTACCTCGTAAAAGATCTGACAAATAACAAAACTATTTTTGAATATCATGCCGACCAGTCATTATCTATCGCCAGCTTAACAAAATTAATGACTGTATGGTTATGCTTAAAAAAAGGGAATCTTGATTATATCTATACAATTGATAGCTCTAATAATGTAATACAAGTTTCTCCATCATTAGGCTTAAAAAATAATGATCAGGTAATAATTAAAGATTTAATTAACTCAATTTTAATAGGATCTGCTAATGATGCAGCAAGTAATGTTGGCAATTATTTATCTTCAAAAAACAAAGAAAATTTTGTTAAAGAGATGAACAAAGAAGCAGAAACTATGGGAATGAAAAGTACTCATTATGCCAATCCTATAGGGTTTGACGATGATTCTAATTATTCTTCTGCTGAAGACATGTCGATTTTGTCAGAAAACTTGATAAAATCATACCCAGAAATAATTAAATTTACTTCGAAGGCGCAAGATTACAATTTTACCTCAAAACTAGGTAATGAGTACCAAGTGAAAGCTACAAATAAATTAACAAAGAATTATGCAAATTTGTATGCTATCAAAACAGGTTATACACCTGAAGCATTGGGTAGTATGATAAATATTTACGAACATAACCAAAATAAATATTTAATAGTTGTCATTGGTAGTAATAATCGAGAAAAGGCTACCTTATTATTAACCAAACAAATTGATCAATTAAACTAATTTATGTTGACTTACACTTTATATAATATTTAGTTTTATAAAAAAGAATAAATCATTTTTATGGTATAATAAATACATGACTCAAGATATTTTAATTAAAATTTTTAGTTTAACTTCAATATCTTTTTTGTTAGCAATGGCTCTTACACCATTCCTAACATCTTTTTTGTATAGAAATAACTTAGGCAAGCAAATTAGAAGCGACGGCAGTACTCCACTATTTACAGCTATGCACGAATTTAAAAGAGGGACTCCAACAATGGGTGGCATTTTAGTTTGGGGAGGTGCTTTATTTTTAGCATCTGTTTTTTGGGTTATGGATAGATTATTAAAGGTGCATGAATTTCATATTTTTAACTTTATGACCCGAAAAGAAACCCTGCTACCATTAGGAGCTCTTGTAGGTGCTGCTTTAGTGGGGATGATTGATGACTATCTTGACATTAGAGGATTGGGACATAAAGGCAGAGGTCTAAGGTTTAGATTTAAAGCCATGCTTTATATAATTGTGGCAATTGTAGGGGCGTGGTGGTTTTATTTTAAGTTAGGATTTGACTTTGTTCACATACCTTTTTATGGCGATATAAATATGGGCTTATGGTTTATCCCGTTTTTTATATTTGTTGTAGTTGGAACAAGCTTTTCGGTTAATCAAACCGATGGATTAGACGGACTTGCTGGGGGTGTATTGCTTACATCATTTGCCAGTTATGCTGTAATCGCATTTATGCAAGACAGGTATGATCTTACATCTTTACTTGCTGTTATTATCGGTGGCTTGCTAGCATTTTTATGGTTTAACGTACATCCAGCTAGATTTTTTATGGGGGATACAGGATCTATGGGGTTAGGGGTTCTTTTAGCAATTGTTGCTTTTTTAACCAATAGTGTATTTTTACTTCCTTTGATCGGAATAATCTTTGTAGCTGAGGCATTTAGTTATTTTATTCAAATTTTTTGGAGAAAAGTTTTTAAATCCAAATTTTTCTTGTCAGCGCCTTTGCATCACCACTTAGAAGCACTTGGATGGCCAGAATCAAAAATTACCATGAGATTTTGGATATTATCAAGTGTTGCTGCTCTTATGAGTGTTATTATTTTTTTCTTGGACAGATAATTAGCAAATGTTTTCTACAATCATCAAACAACCTTTAGTATACGACGGCACTGGCAGTAAGCCAGTGCTTGCTGATGTTGCGCTAGAGGGAGATAAAATTGTTTCCATAAAACCTCATATCGAAGTTGCCGCAAAGCAAACCATACCAGCAAATGGGTTAGTTCTAACCCCTGGTTTTATCGATGTACAAAATCATAGCGATACTTATTGGCAAATTTTTGAAAACCCAGGACTGGATAACATGATAGCACAAGGTTATACAACAATAATTGTCGGAGCCACTGGATCAAGTCTTGCACCAATATTATCTGCAGAAAGCTTAAAAGCTGCACAAAAATGGCAAAGTATAGCAGGTGTAAATGTAAACTGGAGAACTTTTAAAGAATATATAGAAACTTTAAAACATCAGACATATGGCACCAATATACTTAGCATGACCGGATACTCCACAGTACGAAGAGGGGTTATGGGCGATAGCTTAGAACTAGCGTCTCTCTCAGATTTGGAAATGATAAAAAAAGTTATTATCGAAAGTTTTGATGCCGGCTCATGTGGTTTATCTGTCGGACTTCAATACTCCCATGAATTAAATATTACGATTGCCGAACTAATGACCCTAGCTTTATTATGTGCGCAGTATAATAAAGTTTTATCTGTTTCTGTAAGAGATGATTTGAATAATTTTCATGAGCAAATTGAAGAATTGGTAGGGGTAGCTGAGGAAACTAAAGTCAATTTAAAAATTTCCCATTTAAAATTTAGGAAAGAGCTTGATAAAGAGGCTTTAAACCAAGTTCTTAATACTATTGAGCATGCTTGGCAAAGAGGTGTTCAGATCCATTTTGATTCATACCCGTATTCGTCAACTTGGCAACCTTTGTATTCTTATTTACCAAACTGGGCAATTTATGGCGGCAGATTAAAAATGTTAGAAAGGTTGCAAGATTCATTACAAAGAAAGCGAGTGGTCGAGCATTTATCCAGTAAGCATGGGTTGTCAGAGCTGCTAATTACTTCTAGTGAAAAACAGCTATGGTCTTACGGAAAAACTATAAAACAATTAAGCGAAAGTTTTGGTTTAGGCACAGCAGAAACAATATTAAAAATTATTGAGCATGGTGGGTATGGCACAATGGTGATTGATAACGGGTTAGACTGGCATAGCACAGAGATAGTTAATAGTCATCCACTTGGTTTTATGTCTACCAATGGAGCTGGTTTTAATATTAACCATAAAGGATCGTTGTTACATCCAAGATGTTTTGGATCTGCACCAAAATTTTTAAATAACATTATAAAAAACAAAAATATTTCATTGCAAGAAGGAGTGCGCAAACTTACTTCAATGCCTGCAAAGATTTACGGTCTTCAAAATAGAGGGGAGATTAAAGTAGATAATATAGCAGATTTGGTATTATTTGATCCAAATAAGATTAATAGCTTAGCAACTGAGAACAATGCTCAAGTTTATCCTAATGGTATAAATTCTGTATTTGTAGCCGGCAATTTGACATGGCATAATAACGCAATGGTTACAGAAAAGTATTTTGGCACTTGTTTAAATTAAATACTATGAATATAAAGGATTTAAAAAACAAAAAGATTGGAATTCTTGGCTTTGGTATGGAAGGGCAAGCTGTTTTCCGTTATTTAAAAAACAAAGGGTTAAACCTAGAAATATTTGAAAGTATTGATATCGCAAATTGGAGCGAAAAACAAAAATCAGAAATTATTGGTTTAGAGTCATTGGCAAATACAGGAAATAACTATCTAGATAAAATAAACACTTTAGATGTTTTGTTTGTTAGTCCTGGGATCAATATAAATAAAATTCCTGTAAATTATAATATTTTAATAACTAGCCAAACAGAATTTTTCTTTAACTTAAACACAGCGCAGATTATCGGGGTTACTGGTACAAAAGGTAAAGGTACAACCAGCTCTTTAATTTACAACATATTAAAATCTGCAAAAGAGGAAAATACTATAAATGGAAATATTTATTTAACAGGCAATATAGGTAAAGTTCAACCTTTGGATTTTCTAGACCAATTGCAACCCAATGATTGGGTTGTGTATGAATTATCAAGCTTTCAACTACAAAGACTAAAACAAAGCCCATATATCGGAGTATGCTTAATGGTAACTTCTGACCACTTGGACTACCACAAAGATTTAGAGGAGTACCATCATGCAAAACAAGCAATATGTGGTTTTCAAGATAAAAACAATTTTTGCATTTTTAATCAAGACTATCCAGCGACCGTAAAAATTGCTGCTAGTGGAGATGGTTATAAAATTGCTATTAGTAAACAATCAATGCCTCAAAAGGGCGCTTACATCAACAATGAAAATATTAGCTATTTTGAAAACGGTAATAAAGTATTATCAATTGACACCTCTAATAGACTACTAAGAGGAGAGCATAATTTAGAAAATATAGCAGCCGCAGTGTGTGTGGCAAAAATTTTGAATATCTCTGAACAAGTTATTACTAAAGTGATTAATAACTTTAGTGGCTTAGAGCACCGTTTGCAATTTGTTGCAGAAAAACATGGCATTAAATTCTATAACGATTCTATTTCAACGACACCAGACACAGTCAAAGCAGCCACAGAAGCTTTTAATCAAGATATTACATTAATTTTGGGTGGTTCTAGTAAAGGTATAGATTTAACTGAACTTGTTCAATATTTGTGTAACAAACAAAATATTAAAACCATTATCACTCTTGGACAAACCGGAACTGATCTCAAAAACTTATTATTAGAAAATGAATTCAAAGGCAAGGTAATGGGAAATTATAATAATTTGGAAGATGTAGTAAACGAAGCTTTTTTAAATTCAAATGATGGGAGCGTGGTTTTATTAAGTCCAGGATTTGCATCTTTTGACATGTTCAAAAACTACCAAGATAGGGGAGAACAGTTTACACAATTAGTAATAAATCATGAGTAAAACCAAGGGTAAAATTGATACAACTTTTGTAATTTTATTAGCAGCGGTCCTAATTATTGGATTAGCTGTTCTTTGGTCTGCCTCAACAGCAGAATCTATCCAAAATTTTGGTAACACCACAGGTTTTTTAGTAAAACAATTAACCAGAGGCGTACTAATTGGTCTAGTTGGAATGTATATTGTTAGTAAAATTGACTATCGCAAGTATCTAAATTTAGCTTTACCATTTTTAGCTATTTCAATAATCTTGCTGCTGCTAGTAAAAGTACCTGGTGTGGGATTTTCTGCAAATGGCGCAAGTCGATGGATAAGTGTTGGTCCTATTTTTTTTCAACCTGGGGAGTTTGCAAAATTTGCCCTGGTATTATTTTTAGCTAGTTGGCTCTCTACAGATAAAAGGAAGTTAAATCAGTTTAAAGATTGGTGGCCGCCACTTTTAATTACAGGAATGATGTTTATTTTAATATTAAGTCAGCCAGACTTAGGAACATCTTTGTCTTTAGCTATCGCTTCTGGAATTATGCTGATAGCGGGTGGAATTAATTGGAGATACTTCTTATGGATTATAGGCGGGGGTATTGCAGGAATAGCAGGACTAATTATTGCTGAGCCATACCGATTGAAACGTATCACAACCTTCCTTCACCCAAGCAGTGACCCTTTAGGCATTGGTTATCAGATTAACCAAGCCTTGATTGCAATTGGAAGTGGCGGATTATTTGGATATGGGTATGGACTATCTAGACAAAAATATTTTTATTTACCCGAAGCAATTACGGATTCTATTTTTGCAGTAATGTCGGAGGAGTTGGGATTTATTAGGGTAGTTCTTATCTTGGCTTTGTTTGCCCTGTTTATATTAAAAGGATTAAAAATAGCATCTGCAGCACCTGATAAATTTGGAAAGTTACTGGGGACAGGGCTAGTGGGAATTTTAGCAGCTAATGCTATTATTAATATAGCTGCTATTTTGGCTATAGTCCCGCTTACTGGAGTCCCATTACCTTTCTTTAGTTATGGAAGCAGTGCAATGATTATCAACTTGCTAGCAGTGGGAGTTTTATTGAATATATCAAGACAAAATCGTGCGTAAATCTATTAAAATTTTCTTTCACCATAATATAAGCCAAGATGTAAACTTTAAAGCAAAGAAGTCTTGGCTCGATTTTTTGTTTACGCCATTTATCTGGGTATTTAATGCTTTTTATTATATAAGCCTTTTCTTTGGCAAGACATTGGTAGTAATTTTTACATCTCCTATATTGGTGATAAATTTTATATCCCAGATACCTGGTAAATTTACTGCAAATTTTGAATCAATTAAAAATCAGAAGAAATATTTTGCGTTCAAGTTTTTAGGATTTTTATTAATAGCTATATTATCATTATCTCCAATTTTTGTTTTTCGAATTGGATTTCAAGGAAAACAATTGGTTGGAAAGGTGCTTGGGGTCAAAGATGAAGCCTTAAGTGATATCCATGGATTACAACAGTCTATCAATGACCAAAATTTTGAAGCGGCAAATTTAAAACTAGAAGATTTATTAAATCAATTGCAAAATATTCAAACCCAAATTGATCAAGCGGGTACTGGTTTGAATACTATACTAAAAGTTATACCTAATAATGTTGATGCTACTAATATCCTTAAAGCTTCACAAAAATTTATATCATGCAGTCAAAATTTATTAACTTCATGGCAAAAACTTTCAAATATTAAAATAAGCACGGATGGTTTTTATACTCAAGAAGGAGTAAATAATACTTTAAATGAAGTTAGCAATAAATTATCAGACGCAGTACACCAGTATAATGAAGCAAATGACTTGTTGTCATCGTTTGATCAAAACTTGTTACCAGATAATTACAAAGAAATTTTAACCAAAATTAAATCTTTAAGCTCTAACTTTATCACACCAATAGCAAAATTAAATGATGCGACAAAACTTCTGTCTGTAATATTTAATGGTGAGAAAAATATTTTAATAGTATTCCAAAATAATAATGAACTTAGACCAACTGGTGGTTTTATGGGGACTGTAGGGACTATGAAGTTATCAAATGGAAAGATCGCTAAATTAGATATTAGAAGTGTATATGATTACGACGGACAATTAAAAGAGAAGCTACTTCCACCATTACCCTTAACAACCGCCTCTAGTAGTTGGTATTTAAGAGATACTAACTGGTTTGCAGAATTTAATGATTCTGCACCAATAATATCGCAGCTGTACGAAAAAAGTGGAGGAGAAACTCCTGATTTAGTATTAAGTGTGACCCCAAATCTTATAATAGATTTATTAAAGATTACTGGACCAATTAATCTTCCAACCTATAATATTAAGGTTGATGCGGATAACTTTATAGAAACTATACAAACTTCAACATCCATATACTACGATAAAGACCTAAATCAACCAAAGCAAATTCTGGCAGATCTATACCCGGCTTTAATGCAAAAATTAAGTAGTTTTAACCAAGACAATCAATTAAAATTAGTTGCGGTTTTGGAAAAGCATCTAGTAAATGGCGATGTGCTAATGTATTCTAGGGATTTCCAGTTAGAAAATTTAATTCATAGTTTACATTGGGGTGGGGAATGGACTAGTTATGGAAAAGATTTTCTATCTATTAATAGCGCCAATATAGGAGGAACAAAAACGGATCGCTATATAAAGAGGTCATTATTCATAGAAACTAATATTTCTCACGGTAAGGTATTAAATAAACTTTCCTATAAAGTTGCAAATCCATTGCCATCAAATGACAAACTATTTAATAAAAGCTTTGTAAGGTTTTTTGTGCCGCAAGGAGCAAGACTGTTAAACGCAGGCGGATTTTCTACACCCCCAACATTGCCAACAATAAATGCACGAGCACTTGATCTGGTTAATCAATGGAATGGACAATTAAAATATAGCAATGATCAGCAGAATGCGTTTATAGGTGTAGAGTCTGATAAGACTTTTTTTGCAGGTTTTATCGAACTTAAAACTGGGGAAGAAAAAACTATTTCCATTGAATACGAGTTACCTTTTAGGTTATCATCCGTAGATTCTTACAGTTTAGCAATCCAAAAACAACCAGGTATGATGCCTTTTGAGGTTAAGCAGAACATTTCAACAACTCAAAATATTGCATGGTCAAATTCGGAACAGTCAAAGTCTTGGAGCGAAAACTTAGATAATTACTTATTCCACGCTATAGTTTTTAAATAATATGTTTGATTATATAAAAAATTTTGAAAAGAAATTTCATTTAGGGTATGCCACAATTATTATTGCGGTTTTAACATTGGCATCAAAAATTACAGGTTTTGCCAGAGATTTATTATTAGCAAGTAAATTAGGATTGTCGAGAGAAGCAGATATTTATTTTACAGCTTTTAGAATCCCTGACCTAATTTATAACTTGCTTATATTAGGAACTTTAAGTGTTGCTTTTATCCCTGTGTTCACTAGTTATTACATTAAGGACAAGGAAGAAGCAAAAAAAATTGCAGTTTCTTTGTTCAATCTTTCAATATTAGTAGTGAGCGGGTTAGCATTATTAGCCTGGCTACTTCTTCCTTATGTGGGGAAATTTATGGCACCAGGGTTTACTCCTGAAGAGTTAGATAAAACCATAGTTTTAACTAGATGGTTATTATTATCGCCGATCATTTTTACAGCTTCAAGCGTTCTGTCTAGTACATTATTAAGTGTAAAAAAGTTTATTTGGGTAAATGCCGCGCCTTTATTTTATAACTTAGGGATAATCATCGGTATATACTTTGTTTATCCCCGTTATGGATTAACAGGCTTAGTATTTGGAGTATTAGCTGGTGCTTTGCTGCATTTTTTTGTTCAATTACCTCAAGTATTAAGCTTGGGAATTATCTGGAAACCAATTTTACAAGTTAAGCATAAGGGCGTCAGACAAATAGTAAAGTTATTTATACCAAGAATACTGGGACTAGATGTGTCTTATGTAAATTTAATTATTGTTTCCATAGTTGGATCGATACTACCAGTTGGGACCATAGCTGCATTTAATTTTGCAAACAACATTCAAACTGTCCCATTGGGAGTATTTGCACTTTCGACAGCCATTGCAATTTTTCCAGTTTTGTCAGAACTTTACGCCAATAAAAAGCATGATGAATTTATAAAAATGCTGTATCAAAGCATTACCAGAATTTTGTACTTTATTGTACCTGCGGCAGTTTATCTGCTTCTACTTAGAGCATACTTGGTACGTTTGCTATTAGGATATGGTAAATGCGATTGGAGTTGCACAATTACAACATTTCAAACTTTAGGTATTTTAAGTATTGCATTAATAGCACAATCTATTATCCCAATATTATCAAGAGCATTTTATGCTAGACATAACACCAAAACACCAGTCATTATTGGTTTTGTTGCAATCATGGTAAACATAGCATTGTCGTATTTATTATCCTTTGGATTAGGAGTAACAGGGATTACCTTAGGATTTTTGATTGCCAGCTACTTACAACTATTCTTATTGTCTAAGTGGTTATGGAAAGAGATTTCGGATGATTTAGCAAAACACAAAACAGATTCCGATGAGGTTATAAATTTTGAACAACAGTTAGTGAATAATATTTCCAAAATATTTCTATCATGCTTTATAATGGGCATCACTGCATATGGAATGCTTTATGTTTTGGTTAAGTTTTTTGATACAGATACAGTTTTTGGCATTTTGGTTCAAACCGGAATATCTGTATTGATTTCTGGGTTGATATATTTAATAATTACAACTAAATTTAAAATTTTGCAGGCAGCGCAAATAGTAGCTGTATTCAAAAAAATCGGCAAATATTTTAATTTAACTATTATTGAGTAGGTTTGATATATTTGCTAAACTTACTCCATGACTAAACAGTTTAGACAACAGAATATACGTAATTTTTGCATTATTGCCCATATTGACCATGGAAAATCTACCTTAGCTGATAGATTACTAGAATACACAGACACTGTAAGTAAGAGGGAGATGAAGGATCAATTGCTAGATCAAATGGATTTAGAACGGGAAAGAGGTATAACAATCAAGTTACAACCAGTTCAAATGAACTATGAGCTGGAAGATAACAGCTATGAACTTAACTTGATCGACACTCCTGGACATGTAGATTTCAGCTATGAAGTTTCAAGAAGTTTGGCAGCATGCGAAGGAGCTATATTAGTTGTAGACAGCACTCAAGGAATAGAAGCGCAAACTTTGGCTAATGCCTACATGGCATTGGAGCACGACTTAACCATCATTCCTGTGATTAATAAAGTGGATTTGCCCAATAGCGACCGTGAACGTGTTGCAAAAGAAATGAAAAGCGTATTTGGTTTTACCGATGATGAGTTTATTTATGCATCGGGCAAAACCGGTATTGGAGTAAATGAAATTTTAGAGGCTATAGTCAAGCGCATCCCTGCTCCAAGCGGTGAAGAAGAAGCTCCTTTGAGGGCATTAATTTTTGATTCTAACTATGACATACATCGAGGCGTTATAGCTTATATAAGAGTTGTTGATGGCAAACTTCCAGCAAGAAGCAAAATATCTATGCTTGGCACAGGTAGTGATTCAGAAAGTTTGGAAGTCGGAGTGTTTAAGCCATCTATGCATAAAACTGATATGATCGGCACAGGTAGCGTTGGCTATGTAGTAACTGGACTGCGTGAAGTTTCTAAAGCAAGAGTAGGTGATACCATAACATTGCAATCAACAATCAAAGAAGCCACTGCCTTACCTGGATATAAACAAGTTAAGCCAATGGTTTATGCGAGCATTTTTCCTGTATCGGGTGACGATTATCCAATGCTTCGCGATGCCATGGAAAAGTTAAAACTTAACGATGCAGCCTTAACCTTTGAACCAGAAAATATTCCTAGTATTGGATTTGGTTTTCGTACAGGATTTTTAGGATTGCTTCATATGGATATTATTCAGGAGAGATTATCTCGTGAATATAATTTAGATTTGGTATTAACTGCACCGAGTGTTGTTTATGAGGTAGAAAAGACCAATAACGAAGTTTTAACAATTTATAATCCTGCTGGCTTTCCTGATCCTACGCTTATTAAAGAGGTGAGAGAGCCGTGGGCAAAAGTAGCAATTTTAACACCCTCAGACTACATTGGTGGAATTATGGAAATAGCTACCCAAAGAAGAGGTATAAATCTTGGCATGGACTACGTGGGCGAATCACGAGTAGAAATGAAGTTTGAAATGCCACTGGCAACCATTATTACTGATTTTTATGATAAACTTAAAAGTGTATCTAGCGGGTATGCTTCTCTTAACTATGAAGTGATAGATATGCGCGCAGAAAGCTTAGTTAAACTAGATGTATTAGTAGCAGGGGAAACAGTAGAAGCTTTATCTGTAATTGCCCATCGAAGTAACGCCGAAAGCGATGGTAGAAATTTAGTAGCTAAGCTAAAAGACCTTATCCCAAGGCAACAATTTGAAATCGCTTTACAAGCTGCAATTGGTTCAAAAATTATCGCTCGAGAAACCATTTCCGCCCTCCGTAAAGATGTAACAGGCTATTTATATGGTGGTGACGTAACAAGAAAAATGAAGCTTCTAAATAAGCAAAAGCGAGGTAAGAAGCGAATGAAAAAAATTGGAAAAGTAGATATACCACAAGAGGCATTCTTGGCAGTACTTAAAAAATCTTAAATCATCTATCTAAAATGAGAAATAAAAAATTATTAAAATCAATTTTGGTTATTGTGAGCATTATAATTATTAGCTCTATGATAGTCTCTGTGATTTCGTACTAATATGAGCTTTAACCTATTACCTGAAGAGCATATAAAAAAGATATATCGCCAACACAGTTTGTTTTGGTTTAAGTATTTATTATTGATAGCGGTCGTAGATTTTGGAATCTTTTACTTTATAATCAATTACGATGTATTTAGCCGTTTATCTAAAATTTTTGCAGTAATAGTTTTGGGGACCTTAATATTTTTTGCTAAAGAATTATACATCTGGAGCAAAAATATATATGCGGTCACAAATAAAAGATTGGTCGTAATGCATCATGATGGATTATTTAAGAAGACAGTAATAGAAACACCCTTAGAAAGAATTCTAAACGTCAGCTATCGATTGACCGGTAGCATGTCTGTACTTTTTGGTTTTGGTGATGTAGAAGTCCAAGTGGTTGGTTTAGTAGAGCCTGTAATCCTTAAACACATCCCTCAACCTGAAGCAATTAAGGACTACCTCTGGTTACTGCATAAGCGTTATATAGATAAGCAAATAACATATCAACCAGAAAATATTAGTCACTACCAGGAAGATATAGGCTATACTAAAAATAATCAAAAAATCTTATAACTATGAAGTTGCCGCAAATTTTTTATTCAAAACTATTTTTTTTATCGCTGATTATCGCTATACTTATTATGAGTGGAATAGAATTTAGGCAATGGAGAGTGACTAGAAAAGTTAATCAAGAAATTGCCAATTTATCTAAACAAGAGCAAGAATTAATTAATCAAAACAAAGATCTTCAATCTAATATAGATTTTTTAAAATCTCCGGAGTATCAAGACAAAATTTCTCGAACCCAGTACAATCTTAAAAAAGATGGAGAAATCGTAGTAGATTTAAGTGAACCCAAAGTTAGCAATACTAACGAAAATCAAAATCCACAAAAAGAATCAAATATTAACATGTGGTGGAAATATTTATTTAACTAAATGAACAAAACATTAAAAATAATCATCCCAATATTGGTTGTCTTATTGCTAATAACTGGGTCTTTAGTTTGGCTATACACGGGCAATATCTCAAGCGCAAAAGGAAAAATATTTTCTAAAGTCCCATTACCAGCAGCGATAGTTGGACATGAGGTTATTGCCAGCACCACATACATGAATAGGTTAGACTTGGCTAAAAAACTTGCAACAGATTCTAATGTATCTGAAACTGATCTAAATAAAGCAGTTATTGACCAATTGGTAGATAATAATAAAATTAATGCAATTGCTCATAATAAAAATGTTACCGTAGATAGCAAAGAACTAGATAAGCAATATGATGATATAAAAACCCAATTTGAAGCACAGGGACAAGATTTTGAAAAAAATTTACAAACCACATATGGTATTACTCCTAACGAATTTAAATCCGAAATCCTAAAATTTAGCAGCTTACAAAGCGGATTATCTATGTGGTTTAATGGGCAAGAGCAACTTAACTCCGAAAGTTACAAAACAGCAAGAGATTTATTATCAAAACTAGAATCAGGTGCTAATTTTGAACAGGTTGCAAGTCAATACACTCAAGATGAAGCTAGTAAAAATTTTGCGGGAGACAGTGGATTTATTGCATATAAAGATATGTTGCCAGAGTTTCAAGCGGCAATGAAGGATGTATCAATTAACACCCCAAAAATTATTAGTAGCCGCTATGGATTACACATCATGATGGTTACTGCGATAAATGGCGATGGTGATTTAAATGAAAAAAGCTATAATATAAAACAGATTTTTGTTAAACCAGCGGACTTTGGAAAATGGCTTGATTCTGAAAAGAATAAAATCAAATCCTATCAATTGATATAATAGAAGACAATACCGCTAATGTAAATATTGGCGGTATTTTTTGCGGGATTAGTACAGTGGTAGTATGCGACCTTCCCAAGGTTGAGAGGCGGGTTCGATTCCCGTATTCCGCTCCAAAATAAAAAGGCTGCTAGCCTTTTTATTTTATATTTGAAGACTTAAAATTGATTGGGTAATATAATTATGCAGTGACTACGCCGACTTAGCTTAGCTGGTAGAGCAGCGGTATCGTAAACCGCAGGTCATCGGTTCGAATCCGATAGTCGGCTCCAAAATAATTTCAAATGAACCAAATTTGGTTTATTAATTTAGAAAGGTGTCTGTGGGTATAGCTTCCAAATAAAAATACCTACTTAAAAAGTAGGTATCAAATATATTTACTTATCGTTTACCCAAATCAAAAACGCTCCAATAATAATTCCCAGCATTATCAAAAATGAGTAAAACCAAATAATAGACACAAAGAACAATAATACCACTATCCACGGCGCATCAAAAAACCCATAACTAAATGGTCCAAGCAATAAACCTGTCCCATATTGATACCATAAATAGATGTTAATGGGTGCCAACACCAAACACGGTATAGATGCCATTTTATTTACATATTGGACACCTTTTGGCTTACCGGGTAAAACTAATAAATATAATAAATAAAATGGAACTAACAAAATTTTTAATTTTTGCATCTTACTCCTCCTTTTTTGTCTTTTAAAAGACTTTATAATATACCTATTTATCGTTAATTAGTCAATTTAAACTTAATTTTAGTTATAAAATTATTACAAAACCAGCAAAAACCTTGCCAAAAGCATGGTTTTTTGTTAAATTTAAGACGCTATGAACGACCAAAATACTAACAAAAAGGAGCAAAATGGCTTTACTAATAAGTTAGCTCTAACTATTGCCTTAGAATTTGGTTTTATTATTGCCATTCCACTATTAGTATTTAGTTTGATAGGGAAATGGTTAGCAAACCATTATCATAACCGATTATTTTTAATTTTTGCCCTAGTATTGGCATTAATTGTAAGTTCAAGTTGGTTATACATAAAAATTAACGATATTTACGAAAGATTAACTAAAAAATAATGCTCGCATTACCTCCGTTATCAGCGGAACCTATCTTTTATATTCAGAGCTTTGGTGTAACAAATACTTTGATAAATTCCACCCTAACCATGGTTGGTTTTGTAATATTTGCATTTTTAGTTAACAGGGCAATAAAAAAATATCAACACAAAGCACCTCAAGGCATTTTAAATTTCTTTGAAAGCATTCTCGAAACTCTATTTGGCTATTTTGATACAGTTACAGGAGACAGAGAAAAAACAATTAAATTTTTGCCTTTAATTGGGGCCTTGTTTTTATTTATCTTAGTTTCAAACTGGATTGGTTTATTGCCAGGCATTGGAAGTATCGGAAGATATTTAGTCCATGAAGGGCACGTAGAATTGATTCCTATGTTTAGACCAGCCAACACAGATTTAAACATGACCATTGCCATGTCCGTTTTAGCGGTTGCTACATCTCATGTGTTAGGAATCATAATGATTGGATTCTTTAAATATGCAAATAAATTTATTAAACTTGGGGATGTTTGGCATGCTTTAAAATCTAGATCACCAATAGCCATGCTTACCGCTGGTATAGAATTTCTAGTAGGCTTTTTGGAAATAATTTCTGAAATTGCCAAGATGGTTTCGCTGTCTCTTCGTTTATTTGGAAACATCTTTGCTGGAGAAGTCTTGCTTACTGTATTAGCTGGTATATTACCAGTATTTTTGCCATTACCTTTTATGGCTCTAGAAATTATAGTTGGATTAGTGCAAGCTACAGTTTTTAGCATGCTAGCATTAGTTTACTTAACAATTGCAACAACCCCTGTAATTAGTCATGGCACTGATCATAATACCGAGCACAAACCATCGCATGCTTAAATAAAACATTGCCTTAAAAGTAAATTTTTAGAAGTTTACTGTTAAGGCAATGTTTGCCTAACAATTAACTTAAACAAACGACATTAAAAAATATCAAACTGTCGATTTGTAAAGGATTATTTTATGACTCCAGAAGTCGCAGAATTTTTTGCAAAAGCTTTAACAATTACTGTTGGTGGTATCGCTCCAGCTTTGGCAATCGGTAAAATCGGTGCAAAAGCAATGGAATCCATTGGTAGAAATCCAGAAAGCGTAGACAAATTGTTTGTACCTATGCTTCTTGGCATGGCTTTCGCCGAAGCGATCGCAATTTACGCATTGATCATCACCTTTATTCTTTAATTAAAGAATTAACGGAGCAGCTATGCTCTCCTGAGAGAAGCGAAAAAAGTATTTTTCGCTTCACCCAGGATTTAGTTAATTGATATATTTTATGAAAAAACTTTTAATAATTATTTACCTTGTTACATCTTTAATATTTTCTATAAATAGCAAACTAGCTTTTGCAGCAAATACTGAAAATCAAGCAATTCAACAAGAAACCACAAGCAATATAGTTCACGCAGTAGAAACAGATACCCACCAAGAAGCGGAAAGCAAATCTGAAGAGAAGACAGGTATTGTAGGTATGTTTGGACTGAATTGGAAGCTATTTGTTGCTCAACTGATTAACTTTGCTATTGTACTATTTGTCCTATGGAAGTGGGTGTTTGGTCCAATAACTAAAGGCTTAAAAGAGCGCGCCAATAAAATTGAAGCATCTCTTCAAAAAGCTGAAGATATTAATAATGAAAAGATTAATTTTGACGCTTGGAAAGAAGCAGAAATCAAACAAGCAAAGTCTGAAGCTGCCGCGATAATTACCACAGCTAAGCAGGATGCGGTCAAGGTAAAGGATAAAATACTAGAAGAAGCAAAGCTAGAATCACAAAAACTACAAGATAATAATAGACAACAACTAGAAAAACAAAGTCAAGAAGCACTTGCCCAAGTAAAGTTACAAATTGCAGATATTATTGTTAATGCCACAGAAAAAATAATTAAACAAAAAATATCATCTGATAATAGCGTAGACAAGAAAATTATTGATGACGCAGTAAATCAAGCAAAGGGGAGTGTATGAGTAACTACAATATAGAACAATACGCCCACACTTTATATGAAGTCATTAGCGATACCAAAGACAGTGACTATGATAAGGTTATTAACAATCTTATTACGGTATTAAAGTCTAATAACGACTTAGGTAAATACGAACAGATAGTGCAAAAATACGAAGAAATATACTATCAAAGTAAACAAAATCCGAATATAGAAGTAACAACAACTTCAAACGATAAAAGTAAAGCTATTGTGGAAAGTTTAAATAAAATAATCAAAAATGGAAACTTTACCACAAAATCAGATGACAAAATTATTGGCGGAGTGACAATTAAAATAGACGACACTTTAATTGATGGTAGTATCAAAACTCAATTAGACAATTTACATAATTCTTTAAACAAGTAGTATGAATACAGATTTAATTATAAAAAAACTCAAAGAGCAAATATCAGATTTCTCTGGTGATGCTTCTGTAGAGCAAGTAGGAACAGTGCTGGAAGTTAGCGACGGTATTGCAAAACTTTCTGGACTTACAACAGCAGCTAGTATGGAAATGTTAGATTTTGGTAATGGCATTAACGGTGTAGCGTTAAACTTAGAAGCAAATAGCGTTGGTGCTATTATTTTGGGCGACTACAGTAAAGTTAAAGTAGGTGACACAGTAAAATCAACAGGGCAAATTTTGTCTGTTCCTGTTGGAGAAGATTTAATCGGTAGAATTGTAGATGCATTAGGCAATGCTAAAGATGGTAAAGGTAACATCAATGCTAAAGCAAATTATCCGGTAGAAAAAGTTGCTCCTGGTGTTATTACTAGAAAATCAGTTAAAGAACCTGTACAAACTGGTATCAAAGCAATCGACGCATTAATTCCAATAGGTCGGGGACAACGTGAGCTTATTATTGGTGATAGACAAACAGGAAAAACTACAGTTGCAATCGATACTATCTTAAACCAAAAAGGTCAAAACATGATTTGTATCTATGTGGCTGTTGGTCAAAAGGAAAGTAAAGTTGCTAAAATTGTTTCTGATTTGGAAGAGCGCGGTGCTATGGATTATACGATTGTTGTTTCGGCTTCAGCATCAGAACCTGCAGCGATGTCTTATATTGCTCCATATAGCGGCTGTGCTATGGCAGAATATTTTATGGACCAAGGTAAAGATGTTTTGATTGTATACGATGATTTATCTAAACAAGCAGTTGCATATCGTGAAATCTCTTTACTTCTTCGCCGCCCTCCAGGACGCGAGGCTTACCCAGGAGATGTATTCTACTTACACTCTAGATTATTAGAACGTGCTGCTAAATTAAACGAAGACTACGGTGGTGGATCGATCACAGCATTACCAATCATTGAAACTCAAGCAGGAGATATATCTGCATATATTCCTACTAACGTAATTTCTATTACAGATGGACAAATCTTTTTAGAAAGCGATCTATTTTATAAAGGTGTTAGACCAGCAGTTAATGTAGGAACTTCGGTATCTCGTGTTGGAAGCAGCGCTCAAACTAAAGCTACCAAAAAAGTAGCAGGCAAACTCAAAGTTAGTTTGGCGCAATTTAGAGAACTTGAAGCATTTGCACAGTTTGGATCAGACTTAGATGAATCTACGCAAAAGCAACTAGAATTAGGTAGAAGATTAACCGAGTTAATGAAGCAACCACAACTGTCTCCAGTTTCTATGGAAAAGCAAGTAACAATTTTATACGCAGCAAGTAATGGATACTTGGATGATGTACCAATGGATAAAGTGAGAGATTTTGAAACTAAGTTTTATGAGTATTTAGAAACTAGCGGACAAGGCTTACTAGAAGCCATAGCTACTACCAAAGAACTATCAGAAGACTTAGAAGACAAATTAAAAACCCTGCTTGTAAATTTTAAGCAGAGTTAAAAAATTATTTTGTTTTGCTAAATATATTTGCAAAAAAAACGAAAGCATTGCCCAGCATTGCTAACATAAAGGCAATTATATAATTATCAACTACTCCCATCATTTGAAGTAAATCTAAGCGATATACCTTTTCTTCACTAACATAGTAATGCCATAATCTAGGATGTAAATCAAAGTAAAGCATGAATGTAGCTAAGATAAGAAATATATTTATCGCAACGAAAAAAGGTTTATACTTCATAACACCTCCTATGTTAAAAACTGTTTATTTGTAATTCATTTTTAGTAAATGGAAGTTGTAAAACCAACTTATGGTTTATTAATCTACCGCCATGATGGATAGCCTCATTATCTAGACAATCCTTTAATTTCTTTTCAGCTAAGCGGATTGCTTTAGATGATAAAAAGGCTTTAATAGAAAATTCGTATTCAAGCCTCTGTCCATTTGGTGATGTAAAATGACCAAAATAAGCTGGAGCTATAAATACTAGTCTTAACTGATATTTAAATCCAAACATATGTCCTCCTAAATTTAGAATAAGCAAATTATACTAACAAATAACTAAACTGTCAAGTATGGCATCATTACAAGAATTAAATAGAAGAATAAAGTCAGTTAAGAGCACGCGAAAGATTACTCGAGCGATGCAGCTTGTTAGCAGTGCCAAAATGCGCAAGAGTCAACTTGCTGCCTTATCAGGTAGAAAATACGCAGAACTTGCTTGGCAGCTTATTGAAGACATAAATAATGGACAAGAGTTAGATCACCCATTATTAAAATCTAATTTTGAAGCAAAAAAGACAGCAGTTATTATTATTTCGACAAATAAAGGACTGGTAGGGGCTTTCAATAATAACCTTTTCAAAAAAATATTAAAGTTGAGTAAAGAAGCGGAGCTTGATGTGATAACAGTTGGAAGAAAGGCGAGTGAAGCAATGCCTAAACTAAAGCAAAGTCTGGTTAGTAGTTTTAAAAAACTAGATACAACTATTCCCGTTAAAGAAATATATCCATTAGCCAAATTTATTAGTGATGAATATGCTTCAAATAAATACAAACAAGTATACCTTGTATATAACAAATTTGTCTCCATGATTAGCCAAGAAGCTTCTGTACAAACTTTACTACCTCTAATTAGACCAGAACATTCTAATCATAAAGCTGGAGAAGTAATTTTCGAACCAAATATCAATGAAGTGCTAAATAATTTGTTACCAAGAATAATAGAATCACAAATTTATCAAGCCATTCTAGAGAGCGATGCGTCAGAACATTCTGCTCGCATGATGATGATGAAAAACGCAACTGACAATGCCGCAGACTTAATCGATGACTTAACATTAACCTTTAATCAACTTAGACAAAATAAGATTACAACGGAGTTATCAGAAATCACAGCTGGTAAAATCGCTTTAGAATAAATTTGCAATGATAAACCATAATAATATGAAACAACCTAACTCACAATCAAATAACAATATTGGTATAGTTACCCAGGTTATCGGTCCTGTAGTTGATGTAAAATTTGCAGACCAAGTACCAAGTATTTTTAACGCACTAACCGTTAAACTGAACGAGAAAGAAACAATTACTTTAGAAGTACAACAGCAATTGCCTAATAAAGTTGTCAGAACCATTTCTATGTCTTCCACAGACGGCTTAAAGCGCGGTACAGAAGTAGTTGATAGCGGAGAGCCAATATTAGTGCCAGTAGGTAATACTACTCTAGGGCGCATGTTCAATGTTTTAGGAGAACCTATAGATGGAAAGGAAGCTCCTAAAGCAGAAGAAAAATATTCTTTACACAGACATGCTCCAAAATTAACAGAACAAGCAACCAAAGATGAAATCTTAGAAACTGGTATTAAAGTTATAGATTTAATTTGCCCTATCCTTAAAGGTGGAAAAGTAGGTCTTTTTGGTGGTGCTGGTGTAGGAAAAACAGTTATTATTCAGGAGCTTATTAACAATATTGCAAAAGCTCATGGCGGACTATCCGTTTTTGCCGGAGTAGGTGAAAGAACTCGTGAAGGAAATGATTTGTATCACGAAATGAATGATTCTGGAGTTATCGACAAAATGTCTATGGTATTCGGTCAAATGAACGAACCACCTGGTGCTCGCGCTCGTGTTGCATTAACCGGACTTTCTATGGCAGAATATTTCCGCGATAAAAATAAAGCTGACATCCTATTCTTTATCGATAATATTTTCCGTTTTACACAAGCAGGTTCAGAAGTTTCTGCTCTTCTTGGACGTATTCCTTCAGCTGTAGGTTATCAACCTACACTTGCAACAGAAATGGGTGAGCTACAAGAAAGAATTACTTCTACTAAAGAAGGGTCAATTACTTCTGTGCAAGCTGTTTATGTACCAGCAGACGACTTAACAGATCCAGCACCAGCTACAACATTTGCTCACTTAGATTCAACAGTGGTACTATCTCGCGCGCTTGCTGATTTAGCTATTTATCCTGCTGTAGATCCTCTAGACTCCACATCAACCATTTTAACTCCAAGCATCGTAGGCGAAGAGCATTATAATGTAGCTCGCGGTGTACAAAAAACTTTACAACGTTATCGCGACCTACAAGATATTATTGCAATTTTGGGTATGGAAGAATTACCAGAAGAAGACAAACTAACAGTTGCAAGAGCAAGAAAAATTCAAAGATATTTATCCCAACCATTCTTTGTAGCAGAAGTATTTACCGGCACACCTGGTCAATATGTACCAATTGCAGAAACAGTTAAAGGTTTTAAAGCAATTTTAGATGGCGATCTAGATCATGTACCAGAACAAGATTTCTATCTTAAAGGTACAATTGATCAAGTTACAAACAATAATTAATCAAACATATAATTTTAATGCGAAAGATGCATTTAAAACTTATTACTCCCGAACGCACACTTCTTGAAGAAGAGGTATATAAATTATCATGCCCAACTCTGGATGGACAGATCACAATACTTCCTGGTCATGCTAATTTAGTTTCCGCACTACAAAGTGGGGAGCTTATAGCTTATGATGAAGAGCACGGGCAACATTTTCTTCATGTTGCTGGGGGTTTTGTGCATATAACAGATGGGGCAAACATTATTGTATTAGCAGATAGCGCAGAACATCATCATGAAATTGACATTTCTAGATCAGAAGAGGCTTTAGCAGAAGCGAGACAGATAATTAGTAAAACTGATATGGCAGATGAAGAGTATGCAATGGCCGTAACTATGATACAAAAAAATATGTCTAGAATTAAAATTGCTCGTAAGCATGCACATCGCCGAACAGGAATAACTAGCGAAGGCGTATTCCATCAATAAATATTTTACACTTTCTTTTTTAAAGAAAGTGTTTTAAATTATAAATATGAAAATATTATTTCAAACAAAAAATAATTATCACAAATTTGGTATCAAAATTATTAACTTACTTGTGGAAAACTTTTCTCAAACTTTTTTTGTTGGTGGAATGGTAAGAGATTTAATTTTGCAAAAAAGTATTTACGATATAGATATCGCAACCGAAGCATCGCCAGAATCTATAATTCAAATTTTGCAAAAAAATAAAATCAAATACAATGATCAAGGTATAAAATTTGGAGTAATAACAATACCTTATTACAAGAAATTTATAGAGATAACAACCTTTCGACAGGATACATATAACAACTCCAGATTTCCTAAAATTAAATTTACCAATAGTTATAAAATAGATAGCAAAAGACGCGATTTTACTATCAATTCTTTATATTTACATCCAAAAACTAATAAAATTTTTGATCCACAAAATGGATTAGAAGATATTAAAAATCATATAATTAAATTTATTGGCGACCCAACAAAAAGAATTGCAGAAGACCCACTAAGAATAGTAAGAGCTTTCACTTTGCAAAAGAAAACTAATTTTAATTTCGAAACAAAAACACAAAATGCTTTAAAGAAAAATTTTGCAAACATAAAAAAAATTTCTTCGCAGAGAATAAAAAAAGAAATTAAAAAAATTTTTAAGTTGTGTATAAATTTGTAAAAAGTTCTTGCTTGTAACAAAAAAAAGTTTTATAATATTTGTAGTTCACTGAATGAATTTGTTGAAAGGAAAAATAAACAGCACAAAAAGAAAAACAGAAAATATTTTTCACTACTAACCTTAAAGAAAAACTTTAAGAAGTAGAAAATTAAGAAGTGCATCAACAAAAATTTAATCCGATGCCTTCAGGGAGACTAAGCCACACATGGCAGTAAAGAAAAAAGCAGCAAAGCGCCCAGCTAAAAAAGCAGCAAAGCGCCCAGCTAAAAAAGCAGCTAAAAAAGCAGCAAAGCGCCCAGCTAAAAAAGCAGCAAAGCGCCCAGCTAAAAAAGCAGCTAAAAAGCGTCGTTAATATAGCGATTGCTTAATAAGACCGCCCTAAATTAGGCGGTTTTATGTTGCGAAAAAATATTATATAAACTTATTAAAATTGACACGAAATATAATAAAAATTATAACTGCTTAAAATGGAGGAATTATGAGTAAACAAACAATAGCAAATTCAAGTTGGAATGAATTAAATAATTTTATAAAAGATAATTTCCAACCATTTAAACCATGTTATTATTATCACAAAGGATTAAATTGGATTGTTATAACACTTATAGATTGCAGTATAACAAACAACTACATTAATCCTTATCTTACGATTGGTTATACAAATGATACAAAGTCGAAAAATATCGCAAGCTTTATCATTACCAATGTAAATACTTTATTCGATCATGTATCTGACATAAACAACAACACACCATTACAACTAATTGAAATGATACTAAAGCCTAATATGCAATCAAGTATTTATCAACAGTTTAAGCAGATAAACCAAATATCAACACTGCAAACATTTTTAAATACAAAATTTTCTAACTTAATCATATAAAGCAGATAACAACTAAAATTAAAACGCGAAGAGATTTCTTCGCGTTATTTGATTCTAAACTTAATTTGTTTTGTTAATTCAATGCCATATTCTTTTAAATAAGCATTTAAGTGATCTCTTAATAGCATATTAAATTCAGCTTGTTGTTGAATATCATATGAATTGTTAAATTTTTTTAATTCTTGTTGATGATCATTAATAAAGTCATAAACTAATTTATTAATCCAGTTATATCTATTGGTTTTATTTAAATAGTCACCTGATATTTGATTATCAATGTCTTTGGCAAATATATAGCGTTGATAGTTTGAACCAGTAAAATTTATTCCGTCTAAATCAAATTTAAAAGTCCTTATAACTGAATTGTCTATTACTTTAATCTCAAATGTTAGGTAAGTGTTCAAATTATAAATGTCTGGACAAAAATCTTCAGTATTTACTTTTACCCATGTATAATCACTAAACCTTTGGGAACCATAACCAGAGTCTTTATACATTCGATCCTTTGTATCAATGATTAAATCGTCATTTAAAAACGCTAGTTCATGTGGTCCATGCCAATCTCTTTTGTAAACCGAAACCGATGCAAAAACATAATACAATGACAATACAGAAAAGATCATCAATATGACAACAGATGCTTTTAAATTAATCATCTTTAAACTATTTCCATAATATAATCCCAAGGTTAAGGTAAGCATTGCAAAGGATGCTATCATAAAATATTTAAAATAAACCAAAAATAAATCTAAATTTGTAACTTCCATACTTCCTCCTAAATTTTACTTTAAATAATAGCACTTATTTGCTAATATGACAACCCTTGCCAAAATCACTAAAATGTATTATTATTCTAAGGTCTATTCCGACGCGGGGTAGAGCAATTGGCAGCTCGCAAGGCTCATAACCTTGAGGTTGTGGGTTCGAATCCCACCCCCGCAACCAAAAACATCGTAAGTAATTTGCGTAAAATTTTGTTCAAATTACTTACGATGTTTGAACGACAAATTTGATTTGTTTTTACAAACTCATATGCCGGCGTAGCTCAGTTGGTAGAGCGAAGGACTCATAAGCCTTAGGTCACAGGTTCAATCCCTGTCGCCGGTACCACAAGCCTTGCTGGCAAAAACTAATATTGGACCGGTAGCTCAGCTGGTTAGAGCGTCCGCCTGTCACGCGGAAGGTCGCGGGTTCGAGTCCCGTTCGGTCCGCCATTTAAAAACACACTCAAACAAGTGTGTTTTTAAATTATATTTTTAAGTAATCCACAATATTTATATTAGACAAAAGAATATGGGTTTGTTATAATCTAAGAGTCCTAAATGGACATGATTATGTATTCAAAAACAGACTTTCTAGAGGAGTCTGTTTTTGGTTTTTATACTTAATTTTTAGCATAAATATATCATTGACTTTTGCCTTAATTAGGCATAAAATTAGTAGTTAAAGGAGGAAAATTATATGTTAAGATATGGTGAATTAAATGGAGCCAATATTGGCGTTATCGGCAAGGAAATTGTAAGAAGGGCAATAAAAGCCATTCGAGATAAAAGATTTATATTTGAAAAGTCAGAGAAATTAAGCTATCAAGGTGTGTGGGATGATCTAGTTACAGATGCTGATAAAGCAGCTCAAGCAATTTACGAGAAAATGATTAAAGAACATTTTCCTAAATATGGGATAATTGGAGAAGAAAATAATTTATTTATAAAAGGTAAGTATTCCTTTAAAAATAGCTATCTAACAGTTGATCCATTAGACGGCACAAAAGCCTTTGCCAGACAACAGTCCGATGGTATTGGAACCATGCTATCCTTAGTAAAAAATAAAGAAGTAATTGCTGCTTGGGTTGGTGATGTAATATCTGGCGAAATTTATTATTACAGACCAAATTCTGCGAAAGTCCATAGATTAACTGATTTGGATAATGCAGTATTGCTTGAACCTGATTTTACAACACCTATTAACGAGAAATATGTAATGCTCCGAGATAGGGTCGAGCTATATTCTCCAAATGTTCAGTATATGTTAGAAGTGAATGACAAAACCAATGCCGGTATATTTAAAAATCTACTAGTAGGAGGCGGAAGCATTGGAGTGCAGATGGCAAAGCTTTGGAAAAATGAAGTTGCTGCAGTAATACTCAGACCACATACGTCCACCCCATGGGATTGGACACCAGTTTATGGGATTTGTAAAAAACTAGGTTTTACTTTCTATAAACGAAAAAACAAATTTTTTACACTTTCATATTTTTGGAGGGAATATGATCCAGGAATATCTGATAAGCTTTATGAAATTGACCACGAGATTTTAATAATCCATTCTGGATATAAAGAATCTTTAGATGATAAGCAATTTATAAAATTAGAGTAGATAGTTTTTACGCTAATTAAAAGGCAGGAAATTACCTGCCTTTTTTCTTTTGTCTATATATTATTTATTGGTATACTTAAAGATATGGAAACTATTTTAATTGCAATTATTATCGCTTTAGTTATAGGTTTTGCTGTGGTTATATATATTCTCACATCAAAAAAGTCCGCAGATTCTGGGACCAGTGAACAAACTTTTAAACTGCTCCTAGAGCAGATGAATCAAATTCAAAATGTAGTAGATAGAAAGATGGGAGAAAACACGCAACAAATGAACGAAACAATGCGTGCTCAATATAAAGAATCCTTGGGATTAATAAAAAATGTAACGGAAGGAATTACAAAACTCGACGAAACCAACAGACAAGTAGTTTCATTTGCAGACCAGCTAAAAAATTTGCAGGATATTTTAAAAAACCCAAAACAAAGAGGAATTTTGGGAGAATATTATCTTGAAACAACATTAAAAAATGTTTTGGCACCGCAACTTTACCAAATGCAATACACTTTTAAGAATGGTGAGATTGTAGATGCTGCGGTATTTGTAAAAGACAAGGTGATTCCAATAGATTCAAAGTTTTCTTTAGAAAACTATAATCGCATTAGCGAAGCTACTGAAGGGGTGGAAAGAGCAGCGTTAGAAAAGGCTTTTGTAAATGATTTAAAGCTTCGCATCAAAGAAACTTCAAAATACATTCGCCCGGAAGAAAATACAATGGATTTTGCTTTTATGTTTATCCCACACGAAGCGATTTATTATGATTTATTGATTAATAAAATCGGTGCAGGGGCAGATGATAATGAAAACTTAATTCAGCGTGCAGCAAGTACTTATAAAGTGATTATAGTTTCTCCGACATCATTTTTGGCGTATTTGCAAACTGTTTTGCAAGGGCTAAAAGCCATGCAAATTGAAGAATCCGCAAAGCAAATTAAATCTAACGTAGAAAATTTGCAAAAACATTTAAAAACCTACGAAGAATACCATGCCAAATTAGGAAACGCCTTGGGCACAGTTGTTAATCACTACAATAACAGCGGTAAGGAATTTAAAAAAGTAGATAAAGATGTGATGCGAATTACTGGTTCGAGCATGATGGAAGAAGTATTACAAATAGATAAACCTGATCAAGAATAAAAATTAAACAAACTAAAACAAATTAATGTCAATCAGAAACCCAGACCAACGAATCGGCGTATTCGTTGATGTACAAAATTTATATTATAGCGCGCGCAACATCTACGGATCACGCGTTAACTTCAACGAGATTCTAAAAGAAGCGGTTGGCAACCGACGACTTGTGAGAGCAATTGCATATGTAGTTAAAGCTGATATGCCGGATGAACAAAACTTTTTTGACGCACTCGATAAAGCAGGGTTTGAAGTAAAGACAAAAGATCTTCAGACTTTTGCAGGAGGAGCACAAAAAGGAGATTGGGATGTAGGTATTGCAATGGATATTATCAAGTTAATGAACAAGCTTGATGTGGTGGTTTTGGCTAGTGGTGATGGAGATTTTGCTTCTCTTCTAGAATATTTGCAAATGACGGGGCAATTAACCGAAACAATAGCTTTTGGTAAGTCTACTAGCAGCAAAATCACAGAACTTACCGACCACTTTATAGACTTAGACGAAAATCCTCGAAGATTTTTAATGAAGATAAAGCAAACTAAGCCTCAATCAAAGAAGCGTAAATAATACTGACAGAAATACTTTTAAATGAAAATTGTTATAGATACAAATGTAATTATAGATGGCATAAAAGATGACTACTCGTATGAAAAGCAAATTCTAGACGCAGTAATCAGTGGCGAAATTGAAGCTTATGCTAATCATGGCACTTTAAGCGAAAATAAATTGATCATGAATCAATTGCTTAATGATGAATCCTACAAAACCGAAATGCATGCATTGTTTGGACAAATTAACATGGTCCGCAATCGACATCATATTAGAGTGGTAAGAGACCCAGAAGATAATAAGATATTGGAAAGTGCCGTAGAATCTGGAGCAGATTATTTAGTTACCAGAGATAACGATTTATTGTCTATAGGCAATTACGAAAATGTTAACATTGTTACACCTGCAGAATTTTGGAATAAATACAAAGATGAAGGCGGAGACTTATGGAAGCAATGGACAGGTTTTTTTGGCGGAAAATAAAAAGAGACTTGCATTATGCAAGTCTATATTTTACTTATTATAGCTATTATCAATTCTTTAAATACACCCATGTCAACACTCCTTGAAGGCTTAAATAAAGAACAACTGAAAGCAGTTACGCATTCTGGCGGACCGCTTTTAATTGTGGCTGGAGCAGGTACAGGCAAGACAACTGTTATCACGCGCAGAATTGCTTATTTAATTACTCAAAACCTTGCAAAAGCAGAAGAAGTTTTGGCTTTAACTTTTACAGACAAAGCAGCAGGGGAGATGGAAGAAAGAGTTGACCAACTATCACCACTTGGGGTAACTGATTACTGGATTTCAACTTTTCATAGTTTTTGCCAAAGAATTTTAGAAGCACATGGCTTAGATATTGGACTTGCCAATGATTTCAAATTAGTAGACGACACGGCGCAATGGATTTTAATATACAATAATTTTGATAAATTCGATTTAGATTATTATCGACCATTAGGCAATCCAAGTAAGTTTATTGATCAATTGCGCGATCATTTTTCTAAGTGCAAAGACGAGCTTATTACACCGGAAGATTACCTTAATTATGCGGAAAATTTAAGACTAGAGAGCGGTAGCGCTGACGTTATCGATGAAGAACAGGCTACAGAGATCAAAAGAATCACAGAGCTTGCAAATGCATATCACGTGTATCAGAAACTACTACTAGACAACGAATGTTTAGATTTCGGCGATCTAATAAACTATTGCATTTATTTATTTGAAAAGCGTCCAAACATTTTAAAGTACTATCAACAAAAATTTAAGCACGTTTTAGTCGATGAATTTCAAGATACAAATTATGCCCAGTATAAATTAATAAAATTGTTAACAGGAGCAGAAAATAGAAAACAAAATTTAGAACAATATCCTAATTTAATAGTGGTAGGCGATGATGATCAATCGATTTATAAATTTAGAGGCGCATCCGTGTCTAATATCTTAAAGCTAAAATCTGATTATCCTGATGTCAAAGAATTAACTTTAGTAGAAAATTATCGAAGCCGCCAAGAGATATTAGATTTAGCATATAATTTTATCCAAAATAATAACCCAGATCGTCTTGAGTCTCAATTAAAAATCAAAAAAAAGCTTAAAGGTCATAACGAAAATCCAGGGGTAATTGAAGTTTTAGAAGGAACAGATCTTACTAGCGAACTAAACTTAGTTGTAAAAACCATTTTAGATCTAAGACAAAAATATTCAGAAGGGTCATGGAATGACTACGCCATATTACTTCGCGCTAACTCTGCCGCAAGCGAAGTAATCCCCAAACTTGATAGTGCAGCAATACCATACACATTTTTAGCCAATAAAGGATTGTATCAAAAATCCATAATTGCAGATATTTTATCTTACTGCAAACTTCTTGATAATTACCATGATTCGAAAAGTCTTTATCGGGTATTAAATTTAGATAAGTTTAAAATTAATCCTGAAGATTTAGCCTTTTTAGGCTATCAAGAAAAAAAGAGCGCGTGGTCACTTTATCTAACACTCAAAGATGCAAACTCTTACTCAGAGCTTTCTGAAGAGTCCAAAAAATCTATAGATAATTTATTAAACTTAATTGCCAAGCACAGCGAAGAATTATCTAATAAATCTGCAGCAGAAATGTTTGTTAACATTATTGCTGACATTGGAATCATAGACTCCTTACTTGCTGATACTTTGCAAAATGCAGAAAAAAGAGATCTGCTTGATCAATTTTATAAAAAAATTGAAAATTTTGAATCAGAACAGATTGAAGATAAAACTCTTAAAAGTTTTTTGAAAGAACTTGAGCTAGAACGACAAGCAGGCAGTGAAGGGCAAATTAAATTTGATCCCAATAGTGGTCCTGAAAGTCTGAAAATTATGACTGTCCATTCTTCTAAAGGATTGGAGTTTAAACATGTCTTTATTATTAATATGGTAGATCAAAGGTTTCCTAGCAGGGCAAAAAAAGATCCTATACAAATCCCGGCAAGTTTAATTAAAGATATACTCCCGAGTGGTGATGGACATTTACAGGAAGAACGACGATTATTTTATGTTGCATTAACAAGAGCGAAGGAAAATCTTTATGTCTCATGGAGTAAAGATTACGGGGGCAGTAAAGCCAAACAACCATCTATATTTTTGCAAGAAACAAATCTAGTTCCTAGCGAAAAAGTAAATAAAGCAACAGGCAAAGTTGTATTTACAAAACCAACCCCAAACAAATCACAAGAGGTATTTAAGAGGTTGCCGACAAAATTTTCGTTTTCAGATTTTGCAGTGTTTGAAAATTGCCCTTTAGAATACAAATATCGACATTATTTAAAATTACCCTTACCTGGAGCTCCAGCATTGAGTTTTGGTAAAACCATCCACCGCACACTACAACTTTATACAACCCATTATGCTGGGATAAAAAATAGCCCACAGCATGATTTGTTTGGCGAAAAAGTTCTAGCACCATTACCTGATTTCCAAAAAGTTATTACATGGTACGAAGAATCATGGATAGATGAATGGTATGAAAATGCAAAGCAAAAAGAAGAATATAAAAAACTAGGATTAGAGATGATTGGATTAGTTTATAATGAAACCGACAAAACCAACCCATACATTAAATATATTGAACAGGAGTTTAAATTAAAATTTGGCGATTATGATTTGGTGGGAAGAATTGACCGAGCCGATGTACTAGAAGATGGCAGCTTAAATATTATTGACTATAAAACAGGTTCCACTCCAAAAACAAAAAATAAACGAGATGTTGATCAGCTTAGACTTTATCAATTAGCTGCGGAAAAATATCTTGGGCAAACTGTATCTTGCTTAACTTACTGGTACTTAAAAGATAACCAAAAAGTTGATGACCGAATCGCCACACCAGAAGAGCTTACTGATTTTGAAGCAAAAATTTGCGAAAACATCGAACTTATCAGAGAAACCATTAAGTATGATAACTTTGCTGAGCTGCATAAAAAAGCTAAGCAACATAACTGTAATTATTCAGATTTGATATAATATTAAATATGTTAAACTTATCAGAATTAATCAAAGCAATAGGCTATTTAGGACTATTTGGGATTGTATTTGCAGAGACCGGATTGTTATTTGGGTTCTTTTTGCCAGGTGATAGCTTATTATTTACTGCCGGCATTCTAGCAGCAGAAGGGTATTTACACTTTTGGCTATTACTCTTCGTCTTGTTAGGAGCAGCTATTATTGGAGATACAGTGGGATACAATATCGGTAGAAAATTTGGACATAAAGTATTTAATAAAGAAAACTCCTTACTCTTTAATAAAAATCATGTTAAAAAAGCAGAAGATTTTTTTGAAAAGCATGGATCAAAAACTATTATAATCGCCAGGTTTGTTCCAGTGATCAGAACATTCGCGCCTACAATAGCTGGTGTGGGCAAAATGAACTATTATCAATTTTTAACCTATAACATAGTTGGAGCAATATTATGGGTGGTAAGCATTACAGGTTTAGGTTACTACTTAGGTACAAAAGTTGAGCATATAGACAAATACATTATTCCAATTGCCGGAGTTATTATATTAATTTCAATCAGTCCTTATCTAAAAACTTTAATTGTAAGATACTTAAAAAAGTAGTAAACTAGCCATAACTTAAAGGAGGTAAGTTATGGCTTTTTAAATGATATCAACCCAAAAAATGCTCAGATAGAAGAAGAACGGCCGTGGGGTAAATTTAAAGTAATAGGTCAATACCAAAATGAAAGTGGAAACAATGGAGTGATAAAGCAAATTACTGTTTATCCAGATAAGCAACTTTCTTTGCAAAAACATTTATTAAGAGAAGAAACATGGGTAGTTACGGGGGGTTACGGACTGGTCACCATCGACTATCTCAAGCCTATAATGGTTAACCAGGGATCAGTTGTTGTTATTGCTCAAAACCAACTTCATCGTATAAAAAACATATCTTTTATTAATTTAGAATTTATCGAAATTACTTTCGGAAAGTTTGATGAAGCAGATATACAAAGGATTGCTGATGATTTTGATAGAGTGTGACTTATTTTATATAATAGAGTCTTTTTCTAGACTCTTTTTTGTTATAATAAACTTATGAATTATTTCTTAGCCAAAACCGAACCAAGTACCTATAGCATAGACAATCTTCAAAAAGACAAAGTTACAATTTGGGACGGAGTTAATAATGCACAAGCAGTACAAAATCTTAAATCCATGAAGTTAAAAGATAGAGTACTTATTTACCATTCTGGGAGTGATAAAAATATTCAAGGATTAGCGCAAGTTAGTAAAATTATCGGTATAGACCCAAAAAACCCCAAAAGCTATCTTGTAGAAATTAAATTTTTAAAAAAGTTTTCCGAGCCTTTAATTTCTTTACAGCAAATAAAGCAGGAAAAGCAATTTTCAGATATAGCTCTAGTAAAGCAATCTCGACTTTCAGTAATGCCATTACCAGAAAAATTTATTGCTTGGCTAGATAAAAAAGGATTAAAACTGTTATAATTAATGCATGATTCAGCATCAAAACAGATATGTTTATATAGCAAGCTTATTAGTTGCGTTAAGCTCGATCAGCGGATTAGTAGCAATCATAAAGTATATAGACCCTTTTCATACAACAGTACTTATTATCAGTTTATTTTATATAACTTTGCTTTTAAGCTTATGGTCTATTTTTTTCCTAGTAAATTTGCTAGTCAGACAAAAAATTATTAAAAAACAACTTTTCGAAAGTAGTATTAAAGTAAGTTTTAGACAATCAATATTAATCAGTATATTAATTTCTGGGTGCGTATTACTTTCAAGCCTACATTTATTTAACTGGTGGAGCGCACTTACAACAGTTTTATTAGTTGTGATGATAGAATTATTTTTAAGTGCCAACTAAAATATGGAAGAAAACAATAACAAAAATCAAGCAAAATTTTTTAATGTTTTACCAGAATCAATACCTGGTAAAATCATTCCAAAACCAAAGCCAAAATTAGTCACACCTGTTGCTAATAAAGTTGGTGCAAAAATTTTGCCAGCAAATCATCCAAACCTATTTAAAATTATAGTTGTAATTTTAATACTATTAATAATGGGTGGGGGAGTATTTTTGGCTTATAAATTATTATCAAAAAAGAAGTCTACAGATACCACAAACAATGTACAGACTTCTAATGACCAAACTCAAACAGCAGATGTAACCACAAGCCCAGAATGGTTGCAAAAATACTTTGGCTCAGAAACATGTACAGATTTACCTATTTGTGGAGACAAATCTGACCCAGATCGTGACGGCTTAATAAATGTAGACGAAAGCAATAAAGCAACAGACCCCAATAATGCAGACAGCGATAATGACGGACTAGCAGATGGCGATGAAGTTAACATTTTTAACACCGATCCATTAATTTCTAGAACCTACCGAGATGGTAGTTATAATGACAGTCAATTTGTGCAAGGTGGTTACGATATCACAACCAACCAACCTTATACCGCTGATAAATTAGTAGAAATTAAAGCAAAAATTAAAGACAAAGGACTTCATCAACCTACAATAACAACCTTAGGGGAAGTTTCATTTGTATTATACGACTTTTCAGATCCAAGCAACCCACCATTGCCAGCTGATTTAGATTTATCTCCAGAATCCAAACTCGATAGAGATACACAACGCCAATCAACAATCAAGAAAATCGGTAACGCCTTAATCGCTTACCAAACAGATAAAAAAACTTTCCCACAAGGCAAAGATTTTATCAAAATGTCTGATGAAGTTAAAAATTATAATACAGTAGCAACTAATTATAACGATCCAATCAATCAATCACCTTACGTATACAATTACGAATCAACAGATAAAAATAATTTTATATTATCTTATTACAGCGAGACACAAAAACAATTGATCAAATACACAAATAAAGATGCAGAAGCAACAGCAAAAAAAGAAGGCTCTCAAGTTAACGATGACCAACGTCGCGGCGACTTAGAAAATATCCGCAATGCTTTAGTGGTTTATGCAGCAGGACAAATGGATCCAAATGATCCAGCAGCTCTAAATGTTTTTCCTACTGCTCAAAATCTAGAAAAATCTTTAGTGCCAAAATACATCAGTTCTTTACCAAAAGATCCGGTAAGCAAAATTAATTATCAATACCAGCTAGGACCTGACGCAACCACTTTTACCATAAAAGCTATCCTACAAGCACCAGTTGCTGGCACGACCGGATATATGTGTAATCAAGAATCTTGCCAAGAATTTTAAAATTTATGAATATAATAGAAAGACTTAAAAATTTATTTTCTAAACAACATCCAGCAAGCGATAGCAAAATTATTGCCGCAAAAGTTTTGGAGGTTAACAAGCATCCAAATGCAGACAGACTAGTTGTAGTAAAATTAACAGACGGAAATAATACTTATGACCCAGTTGTATGCGGAGCAAAAAATTTTTCAGCAGGCGACATTGTTGCTCTGGCACTACCAGGAGCACGCATAGCAAAAAATATTCACTCTGAACAACACGAAAGCTTTATTTTAGATAAAGCTAAGATTAGGGGGATAGAAAGTCAAGGTATGATTTGCGCTGCTTTCGAACTAGGAAAAAGTGAAGAAATAGGGAAAGGGATTATGGTATTACCCCAAACAACAAAATTAGGATCCGCTATTATTTAATTTAACTGCATAGGCCCGCAAAAAGCGGGTTCTTGTGTTTTAAGGCGTTTTTTAGATATACTTTATATAATTGATAAAAATATATGTCAGACATTATAATTACTTCCCCAGAAACAGAAAGCTTACTTCAAGAAGTTAAAGCAAAATCCAATGCAGAAAGCATCAGAATTAAGCGTTATTTGGACATGTCCGACTTATCGCGAAAGTCCGATGGTCCAATAGCAGAACTTGCAAACAGAATTAAGTCACTAGATATCTTTAAAGGTTTTGATATAGCAAATGTCCCGGAAATAGTCCCGGTCAGCCAGAGCTTTGACTTGTTTAATTTTCCACCAGATCATCCTGCACGCAGCAAATCTGATACCTATTTTATAAATGAAGATTATATTCTTCGCCCACACACAACAGTAATGTGGTATTACTATTTAAGAGAACCTCAAATAGTAGCAAAGATTAAAGATAACCAAGAGATTAAAGTTTTATGCCACGGTAAGGTATATCGTAAAGATGAGATCGATCGTAATCATATGAATATTTTCCATCAAATGGATGGACTATATCTTAGACCGGTTAACCAAGGCGAAGTTAAGCAAGATGAACTTAAAGAAGTTCTAGCACAAATCGCCAAAACTATTTTCGGTGAAGATATCAAATATAGATTTAATGACGACACCTTCCCTTACACGTACGATTCTCTAGAAATGGAAGTTGATAAAGATGGTAAATGGATTGAAGTTCTTGGAGCAGGACTTGTTCAAACAAGTGTGTTAGAGAAGTTAGGACTAGATCCAAAGCAATATACTGGCTGGGCCTTTGGTTTTGGTCTAGAACGCTTAGCAATTATCAGCATGGAACTACCTGACATCCGACTACTCTGGAGCGAAGACGAAAGAGTAAAGAAGCAGCTAAAGCTTGGACAAAAATTTGTAGAGGTTTCTAAGTTTCCTCCAGTAATTCGAGATATTTCATTTATTGTTTCAAAAAACTTTACACCAAATGATTATTTTGATTTAATTCGCGATATTGGGGGAGATCTAGTAGAAGAAGTTCAGTTAACGGATAAGTATGAAAATGATGCGAAATTTGGTGCAGACAGAATGAGCTATACTTACCGAATTTTATATCGAAGCAATGAAAGAACATTAGAAGCATCAGAAATAGATCCAATCCAAGACGAAGTATACAAAAAAACCGCAGAAGTATTTTCTGCAGAACTAAGATAAAAAAACAAGCCTAACATTTGTTAGGCTTTAATATTCTCTTCAATTAAGTGAGAAATATTCTATACAAGATATATATAAGCAGCCCTGCCAATAATCCAAAAGCCATGCCTACATTAAAGGCTGACGTTATATTTTCATCATCGTTCTGATGGCAAGCTTCAACAGCGCACATATCAATTTGACTCTGCAAAGATTTAACTTGTTCTTTAAGTAATTCATTGCTTTTAACTAATCGAGCTATCAATATATATTGATCAGAAGCTTCTGAAGCAGTGGTATTACGAGCTTGTCCGAGAACAACACTTAAAGAAAAAGTCAAAATAAAAATACTTAAACACATTATTCTTTTCATAGATTTATCCTCTGTTTTAGGTTAGACCTAATTGTATAAATATCTATTTAACACATTTGGTATAAAGCCCCTATTAACAAGGGCAAGACATGCTGGGATCAAAATAACTTGTCCAAGCAACACCACCAAAGGCGCATAAACCTGACCCATTACAAATAAAACTAATCCTGCAACAGTGGTAACAGTTCCAATAGGGCATAAATTTAATCCTACTGAAAAAGAAAGAATCCACTTAGCCTGTTGTGAAGTTTTGAAGGCATTTGTAATAAACACATACATCAAACCGATATAAA
Source organism: uncultured Candidatus Saccharibacteria bacterium (assembly GCA_964631145.1). Taxonomy (GTDB): domain Bacteria; phylum Patescibacteriota; class Doudnabacteria; order UBA920; family UBA920; genus UBA920. The sequence goes on along the minus strand of CAZVXT010000001.1, from coordinate 516,074 downwards.
ATACGGTGAGTAACAAAACACCATAAATTTGTCCGGCTGTTCTTAACTCAATCTTATTGTTTATGTATAAATACAAAAAGCTTGGCAAAAACAACCCCAACAAACCAAATGACAAAATAACTCGAATAGATTTTTTAAACATCATACTTTCCTCCAATGAAATTTTGAAAACTATATTATTTTATCATAAATATACAAATTTGTCAAATGTAAAAATTGATAAAAAACAAGCCTAACATTTGTTAGGCTTTTGTTATAGATTAAGAAAAATACCGTTCTCTATCAATTTCAAAAAATTGAGCTAAAATTTTTGTTTCAATTTTGTCGCTAGAAATTTCATATTCGCCAATTTTTAAAATAATTTGATAAAAGCTAGCATCGTAAAGTTTAACTATAATTTTAGAATAATTTTTAAAATAATCTTGGATGCAGGATGCAAGCCAGGTCTCTATTGCTCCAGGTGCATCGAAATACGAATTTATATCCAATAATAGCCGATGAGGAAATAAATTTACATTAACCAAATCTTTCATTTTAATTTGCAAATAACCCTCATCTTCACTTAAATTATTTTTACTAGTCTCAAACAGATCTATATAACAGATCGGCTCGCCACTAATCTCTTCACTTATTAATAAAGAAATGTTAACACCAGGTTTCAAAGTCAAATACTCTGCAAGTTCTAGATTACTATCAACAGAAACACTACAATCTTCTAGATTGCTATATTTATCATAAATAATATGCGGTTTATCTTTTTTATCTGACATAATTTTCCTCCGAAATATTTTTTATATTTAACCAATTTTGACCAAGCATGTCAACAATGCATAAAATAAAAAAGCGGTTATTTGCCGCTTTACCTTATTTTACATACTCCCAAAAGCCATCAACCTCAAGAGATTTATTAAAAGGGATTTGATCTTTAGTAGAAGACCATAAAACTTTAAAATCTTTCATAAAGTGAGATTGTTTGATTATTGAGATATTCATAGTTGAAAAATCAAATCCTGTTGCTTCACAGAAATCATGAGCTATATTTTCTACATTTTTCATGTTTGCGACCAGGGCTGGTATTTTTTCAACATGCACATCTCCTTGAGGGAAATAGTCAATCACAAAGAAATTTATTTTTAACTTATTACAAAAATAAAATTTACAACGATCTGTCTTTTTCATTTTTTCTAATAACTTATCATCATATGGGTACATAATTTCCTCCGAAATAATTTTTAAAAAACCATTATATTTTATCATAAAATGCATGTATTGTCAAGTATAAAAACCTGCGTGGTTATGGTAAAATATAAGTACTAAATAATCCTTTAAATATTGAGGTTTTTATCAATCTATGGCAAAAAAAGACGAACTAAAAGATAAGGCAAAATCAACTTATAGTGCAGATAATATTACTGTCCTTGAGGGTCTAGATCCAGTGCGCAAACGTCCTGGTATGTATATCGGATCAACTTCCGAAACAGGACTGCACCACATGGTTTGGGAAATTGTAGATAACTCTGTAGACGAAGCTATGGCTGGTCACGCAGATAAGATTGAGGTTGTAATTCAGCAAGACGGCGGAGTAACTGTGCACGATAACGGTCGTGGTATTCCGGTTGATATTCACAAAACTACAAAAAAATCTGCCTTAGAAACTGTATTAACAGTTCTTCATGCTGGTGGAAAATTTGGCGGAGAAGCAAGTGGCTATAAAGTTTCTGGTGGTCTTCATGGTGTAGGTGCCGCTGTAGTAAATGCACTTTCTACAAAAATGAGTGCACAAGTTCGCAAAGATGGTAAAATCTTTGAACAAACTTATAAAATCGGCGTACCTCAAGGAAAAGTAAAAGAAGTAGGCAAAGTAGGAAAGAATGATAAATATCAAACAGGAACTTCAGTTACTTTTTATCCTGATGGCAGTATCTTTGAAACTACAGAATTTAAATTTAAAACAATTTTAGAGCATTTGCGAAGCCAAGCATATTTAACTAAAGGCTTGCATTTTGTAATCACAGATGAACGCGTTGGTCTTAGTTATCAATATTATTTTGAAGGTGGGGTAGTAAGCTACATCCGCCAATTAAACCGTAACAAAAAAACTCGTCACGAGCCTGTTTATATTAACAAGATGCACGATGATACATTAGTAGAAATTGCTCTTCAATATACAGACGATTATGACGAAACAGTATTAGCTTATGCTAACAACGAGTTCAACCCAGAAGGAGGTATGCACGTAACAGGTTTTAGAACTGCTCTAACTCGCAGCATTAACAACTACGCTGTAAAAAACAATTACGTTAAAGAAAACGAAAAGTTAACCGGTGAAGATATGCGCGAAGGGTTAACTGCAATTATTTCTGTTAAACTTCCAAATCCACAATTTGAAGGACAAACTAAAGCCAAGCTTGGTAACCCAGAAGTTCGAACTGCAGTAGAAGCTGTGCTCTCTAAAGAATTAGAAACTTACTTAGAAGAAAATCCAACCGCTGGTGGAAAAATCATCGAAAAAGCTATTTTAGCCGCAAAAGCAAGACTTGCTGCTCGCGCTGCTCGCGATAGCGTAATTCGTAAAGGTGTGCTAGAAGGACTAGCTCTTCCAGGTAAGCTCGCAGATTGCAGTGAAAAAAATCCGGAAAACTCTGAATTATATATTGTAGAGGGAGATTCTGCGGGTGGTAGTGCAAAACAAGGGCGAGATCGTCGTTTTCAAGCCATTCTACCTCTTCGTGGTAAAATCTTAAACGTAGAAAGAGCTCGTCTAGATAAAATGCTAACGAGTCAAGAAATCAAAAATCTGATTATCGCTTTTGGTACAGGCGTAGGCGATTTGTTTGATATCGCCAAACTTCGTTATCACCGTATTATAATTATGACCGATGCTGATGTTGATGGTGCCCACATTCGAACATTACTATTAACTTTATTCTATCGTTACTTCCCAGATATTATCCGTGGCGGACATTTGTACATTGCGCAACCTCCGTTATTCCGTGTTCAAGTTGGTAAAGAGTTTCAATACGCTTTTTCTGAAGATGAACGTGATGACATCTTAGACAGCTTAATTAAAGAAGCAAAAAATAAAAAGGCAGAGCGAGCTGCTACTAAAAAGGGTAAGGGCGAAGTTGTGGCTGATAATACAGCTTCCGAAGAACCAACTGATGGTAGCGAAGCTGTAGAACAAGGTGCTAGAGATGGCATTAAATACAATATTCAACGCTACAAAGGTTTGGGAGAAATGAATGCAGGACAACTTTGGGATACAACCATGGATCCAGAAAACCGAGTTATGCTTCAAGTTGATATTGAAGATGCAGAAAAGATTAGTGAAGTATTTGTGACTTTAATGGGAGACGAGGTTGCTCCACGCAAACGCTTCATAACAACTCACGCTAAAAACGTTAAAAACTTGGATATATAAAATAATAAGCACTTTGTATTTTGTACAAAGTGTTTTTATTAAAGTGTTGGAATTACCAACACTTAAATATAAGATTTAAAAAATATGCAAAATTATTTTTCTTTTTCTTTTTGCAAATTTTGTTTACTTAAAATACTCTGATCAAATCTAAACGTAAATTTAAATCCAAAACTGGATAAAAAATTGCCGATTAACTTGATCGTCCAATCTAAGGAAATGATAATATATACAAATAACCAACAAATAGGGGAAACTACTAGCAATAAAAATAAGTAGGTCGGAAACGCAAATATATAAGCAACAGCTTTTCCAAGTATGTTATGCATATTTTTAAAATCATCGTAAGTGTTTGCATCTAAATATTTATTTAGGCAAAAATTTTTAATTTTTGCTAATTCTTCACAATCCAATAAAATACTGTAAGAATTGACTGGGAATAAAAATAAAATAACAAATTTATCCCAAAAACTAAGTTTGCTTTCAAAAGTATTAACCTTATCTGACAATTTTACTAACACAAACCATCTTAAACGAGGTATAACCGAAAGTCCAATAAAGCCATTGAGTGCGATTCCTATTAAACTAGTTAAAATCAAAAAAGTATATTGGTAATAATCTTCCATATTTTCCTCCTCAGAAATTTTTATAACTATATAATTAATACTACGTTCTGTCAATAATTTGACATATTCAAATTAAATCTAGTATAATATAAGCAAATCCCGGAAGGGGTTTTAAAAAAACTTATTTTTTAATAAAGCGAATGCGAATATAGCAAAGCTTAATAAAATATGTCTAAAATTATACAATTTTTTAAAGATGTTTTGGCAGAATTGCGTAAAGTAATTTGGCCATCAAGATATGATACTATCCGTTACACCGTTACTGTGATTGTTTTCTCTTTGGTTGTAGCAGGTATTTTGGGTGCTGCTGACTACGGCTTACTAAAGGGCTTTGAAGCAATACTAAAATAATTATTGAGTATTCTTAATAAATAATATGTCTAAACAACAAGTTACCGGCGAAAAAAACTGGTATGTACTTCACACTTACAGTGGGTACGAAGATAGCGTTGCTTTCAACTTAAAGCAGCGTATCGAAAACTTAAATATGCAAGACAAAATCTTTGATGCTATTGTACCTAAAGAAAAAAAGGTAAAAATCAAAGATGGTAAGCGTTCTACTATTGAAGAAAAAATCTTCCCAGGTTATGTTTTGGTAAACATGATAGTAACAGATGACTCTTGGTATGTAGTTCGAAACACCCCTAACGTAACAGGTTTTGTGGGCAGTGGTACTATCCCTACTCCAGTATCTATTGAAGAATGGAGCTATCTTCAAAAGCGCATGGGAACAGAAGAGCCAAAATTCCAAGTCGATTATACAGCAGGGGAGATGGTTACAATCACAGATGGTCCTTTTAAAGACTATGAAGGTAAAATTGCAGAAATCGATCAAGACAAAGGCAAGCTAAAAGTATTTGTAACAATCTTTGGACGCGAAACACCAGTTGAATTGGATTTTCTACAAGTTAAAAAAGCATAAAAAAAGACGGATTTTTAATCCGTCTTTACTGTTTAAGATGCATAAAGTAACTTAGCAACAACTTTAGCTGTTTTTATGAATACAAATGCAAATGATGCCCATAACAAGCAAGATAGAAAATAACTTACGGAAAATAAATACCATATTACAACATTTTCAGAATTAAATGATTTCTTCATATCTGCGTAATTGTTGTAATTAGAAATTTCGCCACCTCCAAACGAATAGCTAAAACTACTTAATTTGTCGCCATCAAAAAATTGATAAGGAAACAGAATGGCTAAGCAGAAATTGCCAAATTCATATTTTTTATCAAAATACATATCATTTGAATGTTGGTAATAGGTATATCTATGCCAATAAATTTTATATCTGATTATCGGTAGTAAATACAGAGATATTAACCCGTTTAATAAAAATAATAGACACATCAAAAGTATAATTTTCATCTATTTTTCTTCCTCCTAAAAATTCAAATTTTAATAAATTATACCATATAAAACTAAAATTATCAACTCTTGTCAAAATAACTGAAATATACTAAAATATAGGTAAATTATTAATAAGTAGTTGGCTGGCAAATACGTTTGCCGTCTCGTCCCTAAGAAGGATACTACTCAAATACATGGCTGCAAAAAAAGTCAAAGCTATAGTCAAGCTTCAGCTACCAGCTGGAAAAGCGACCCCAGCACCTCCCGTAGGTACTGCTCTTGGACCCCACGGTATTAACATTGCCGATTTTACCAAGCAATTTAATGACCAAACTGGTCCAATGGGAGATATTATCATCCCAGTTTTAATGACCATCTACGAAGATCGTTCATTTACATTTATCCTTAAAACACCTCCTGCTTCTAACCTTATAATGAAAGCTGCAGGAATTGCTAAAGGATCAGGAAATCCACTTACAACTAAAGTTGCAAAAATTACCGCTGCACAAGTTACAGAAATTGCAGAGAAGAAAATGCCAGACCTTAACGCTGTTGATTTAGCAGCTGCAGAATTAATCATCCGCGGCACAGCTCGTTCTATGGGTGTTGACGTAATTGATTAACTATAAAACCCTTATAGACAAAATATATTAAATTAGCTTTGTTAATTTAATCATTAATCATATAAATATGATTTTCATAATATTGTTCTTCCTGGTGTTAGGTATAATAATTTTCATAGTCCTACCGGGACTACGAATCATACAACAATACCAAGAAGGCGTAGTCTTTAGGCTAGGTAAAATAGTCGGACAAAAAAAGCCAGGATTATCTTGGATAATTCCTTATATAGAATGGGTTAAAAAGATTGATCTTCGCACTGTAACCCTACCTATTCCTCCCCAAAAAATTATCACAAAAGATAATGTTTCGGTGGACGTTTCTGCAGTTGCGTATTACAGAATCACAGATCCGATCAAATCTATAATTGCGATAGAAGATGTCCGTAGAGCAATTGACCAAATTGCCCAAACATCTGTCAGAAATATAGTAGGGAAGTTTCAGCTAGATGAAATTCTATCTGAACGAGAAACTATTAATAACGAAATCACCAAAGTTTTGGATACACATACAGAACCTTGGGGAGTTTTAGTACCAGTAGTTGAGATTAAAGATATTGAATTGCCAGAAGGCATGCAAAGAGCCATGGCAAAACAAGCTGAAGCCGAAAGAGAGAAAAGAGCAAAAATTATTTCTGCTGAAGGAGAATTTTTAGCTTCTCAAAAATTGGCTGAAACTGCTGATGTTATGGCACAGCATCCAATAGCCTTGCAACTTAGAAATCTGCAAACAATGGCAGAAATTTCTATTGAGAAAAATTCTACAATTATTTTTCCCGCTCAATTTATGAGCACTATAAAAAATATAAAAAACTTTATAGATAGCGAAAATATTAACAAATAAAAAATGAACCTATCATGGATCAAAACAGTGTACCTATATATGGTTTCACTAATCTCATTAGTTATTTTAGTTGTAGCAGGGATTATCCTTATAAATCTCGGACTAAAAACTTGGATCTTAACTAAAGCTGATAACAATAGTTATTACAGCCCGCAATTAATGTGTGCTGAAGTAAAAAATACCGATGGTACAGTACTTCCACAAGATCCAAATTGCAACAACCCTGAATATCAAGCCAAGCAGTTAGCGGAAGAAAAAGAACGCAAAACAGCTCAAAAGCAGCAAGACGCTGCACAAGCATTAGCAATGATAATTGTAGCTAGCCCAGTATTTTATTATCACTGGAAGCTTGCTAGAAAAGAAGCATAAGAATGAATAACGCTGAAAGATCATTTAGTCCAGAAATGCTGGATGACAGTATCAATATTATTTCTTTTTTAGAACAATGCAAAGCAAAAGAACAACGAACTAACGATATTCAAGTTTACAATAACTTAATATCTATGTTTGAAGATTTTTGCAAAAATCGTCCTGGGTATAAAGAAAAACTTATTGGACCTAATGCTTATTCTCAATTTGAGAATATCACTTCACAGTACTTTTTAAATAATCCTGGTAACACAGGTGATGGAAAAGAATTATTTGAAGATTTAAAAGATAGACTAATCCTTCAGATCGAATCAAATAATAGTTAAATTAATTAATTTGTGGGAGTTTGTTAAAGCAAACGATTACCACGAAAGGAAAATATGTCACATATATCAAAACGTCACAAAGCAAATAATGCATTAGTGGATAAAGATAAAGTTTACACACCAGAAGAAGCAATTGATTTGGCTTTACAAACAGCTAACTCTAAGTTTACTGGTTCTGTTGAAGTTCATGTAAGAACAGCAATTGAAGTAAAGAAAACAGATCAAGCTATTCGCGGTTCTGTAACCCTACCTCACGGTACTGGTAAGACTAAAAAAATTGCTGCTTTTGTTAGCGAAAGCAAAGAAGCAGAGGCTAAAGCTGCAGGTGCTACCGTTGTAGGTGGTGAAGAGCTGATTAAGCAAATTAAAGAAACTGGTAAAACTGACTTCGATGTAGCAGTAGCAGAACCTGCTATGATGCCAAAATTGGCTCAAATTGCTAAGATTTTGGGAACTAGGGGTTTGATGCCAAATCCAAAAAATGGAACCGTATCAGAGAATATTTCAGCAGCAGTTAAAGAAATTGCGGGCGGTAAAGTTAACTACAAAAATGACAGTTCTGGTAATATCCATCAAGCAATTGGTAAAACCAATTTTACAAAAGAACAATTGCAAGAAAACTTAAAGTCTTTTATGGATTCTGTACATGCAGCAAAACCATCTGCAGTTAAAAAGCAATTTATTATTGGGACAAGCTTAAATAGCACAATGGGTCCTGGTATCAAATTCAAATAAATTTTATTTAAAAACATCCTTAAATGGATGTTTTTTATTTTACATCAAATTTGACAGATGTAAGATAAATCTTTATAATACTTAAAATTCTATCTAGGAGGTTTTTATATGAAAAGTTTCTTAACTGATACTAGCGTAACCGAAGTTAGCATAGGTAGCTTAAACGAAGAAAATGATAAAGTATTAGCTGCATCTGCTTCAAATAATACTAAAGCTTTTGAAACTTTATACGAAAGGCATAGACCAAGAGTTTATAGTTTGTGTTTAAGAATGCTACAAAACACACATGAAGCCGAGGACCTAACGCAAGATGTATTTATACAGCTTCACAGAAAGATTCATACTTTTGCGGGAAAATCCGAATTTACTACATGGTTACACAGAATGACTGTTAACCAAGTATTAATGCACTTTAGAAAACGAGTGGTTAAAAAAGAGACTACAGAAAAAGGCGAGGAATGGATTAAATTTAAAATTGATGCTAGCAAAAGATTTAACATGCCATTAATTGAAAAAATATCCCTAGATAAAGCCATATCACAACTACCGGAAGGCTACAGAAATGTTTTTGTATTACATGATGTTGAAGGATATGAGCACTCTGAAGTTGCAAAAATTTTAGGATGTTCGTTAGGGACTTCTAAATCTCAACTCCACAAAGCCCGTCTTAAAATGCGGAAATTAATAAATGAAAAAGCAAATCCAAAACTTGTCTGGTAGCTTATAATTTACAGCAAAGGAATTCCTTTGCTTTTTTATTTTAATCATTTTTAAATTGGGGATAGCTAGCTTATTTTTGCCAAAACTCCTTAAATTTGATGGTTTGTGAGCAAGTGCTACTTATAGTAAAATAGTCATAGTAACTAAAATATTTTATGATTTTTTCTGACCAAGATATCAAAAAGTCCTTAAAAGATGGGAGAATCTTAATTGATCCAATTTTTCCTAATGCAATCCAACCAGCCAGCGTTGATGTGCATTTAGGGGCAGATTTTCTAATTTTTGAATCTTCTAAGCATATTGTTATAGATCCAAAACTCCCAGTAGACGATATGATGAAAGAAGTAAAAATTGATGAAAAAACTCAGTTCATATTGCACCCGGGGGAATTTGCTCTTGGTATGACATACGAAACAATTGGACTAGCTAATGACATCGTAGGACATTTAGATGGTAAATCTAGCCTTGGCAGAATAGGATTGATCGTTCATGCCACAGCTGGTTATATTGACCCTGGAAACAAATTAAAAATTACTTTAGAGCTTCATAATATAGCCAATATGCCGATTAAGCTGTATTACAAAATGCCAATTGGACAAATGACTTTTATACAAATGACCAGTGAAGCAGAAGTGCCTTATGGCAAAGATCAACTTGGTAGTAAGTATTACGGAGCAACCAAACCACAAGCATCTCAGTATTATAAAAATTTTGTAAAAAATAATCAGTGGATTAAATTTAAATAACTAGAAAGATAAGATATGGGAATATTTTCAAAATCATCAGAGAAGACAAAAATACAAACAGGAAAATTTATAGTAATAGACGGACCAGATGGTAGCGGTAAGGCTACGCAAACCAAACTGTTAGCTCAAACTTTATCAGAAAATAATTACAATGGCGTAGTATTTGACTTCCCTCAATACAACACAGTCTCAGCTGGTATGTTAGAAAAGTATTTAGCTGGTGGTTTTGGAGAAGATGTTGGACCCGAAGCTGCTTCCATTTTTTATGCAGTAGATAGATATGACGCCAGCTTTAAGCTGAGAAAATTTTTGAATGAAGGACACATAGTTTTGTCTAACAGATACATGATTAGCAATGCTGGACACCAAGGGGCAAAAATACCTAATTTACAAGACAGACTAGCTTACTACAAATGGTTAGACAATTTGGAATACGGTATATTTCAAATCCCCAAACCAGATATCAATATAATATTACATGTGCCAGCAGAAATTTCTTGGCAACTAATTGAAAAAAGAGCGATGGAACAAAACCGCCCAAGAGATATCCACGAACTAGATAGAGAACACCTCAAAACCGCTGAGAAAATTTACCTAGAACTTGCGGAGCTTATTCCTAATACTAAAATTGTTGAATGCACAGAAAACGGAGAGCTTTTATCTCCTGGAAAAATCCACGCAAAAGTTTGGGAGCTAATTCGCAGAATTGTCTTGAAGTAAAAAACAGTTTTAACCAATACGTCGATAATAGAAACACAGCCAATATACTAGAACATAAGCGTAATTAATAAATTAATTAAATTTTGCTATTTTATTAGTCGCATGCTAATATCCAAGCATAATTTAAGGAGGCTTTATGAAGCAATATCATGCATTATTACAACATATTTTAGATAAAGGTGTAGAACATAAAGATAGAACTGGGGTAGGAACAATATCTACTTTTGGATACCAAAATAGGTATAATCTTAGAGAAGGATTTCCTATTGTGACTACCAAAAGAGTTCCATTCAGGTGGATTGCTGAAGAATTATTCTGGTTTTTAAGTGGTGACACTAATGAAAAAAATCTTAACGCCAAGGGTGTAGATATTTGGGCAGAATGGGCAGATGAAGACCATACCAAAAAGTTTGGAAGAGAAGAAGGGGATTTAGGACCTGTGTATGGATACTTATGGCGAAGTTTTGGTGGAGATTATCCAGAATTTAATGGCTTTGACCAAATTGCAGATTTAATCAAGCAAATTCAAACTAATGTTAATTCTCGTAGATTAATTGTTACTGGTTGGAACCCAAAACAGGCAATAATGGTAGATCTACCACCATGCCACACGCTTTTTCAATTTAAAGTGGAAAGCGAAAAGATTTTGCATTGTCAGTTATACCAACGAAGTGCCGACGCATTTTTAGGTGTTCCATTTAATATTTCTTCTTACGCATTATTAACCCAATTGATTGCTTATGCTTGTGGACTGGAAGTAGGAGAGTTTATACATACATTTGGAGACCTGCATATTTATAGCAACCATCTGGAACAAGTTAAAGAAATATTAAAACGCAAACCATTACCACTTCCAACCTTGAATATAGTTGATCCAGAAAATAATCTTAAAGGTGGCGGATTGCAAGCTTTATTAAACTTTAAATATGAAGATCTCAAGTTAGAAGGTTATAATAGTCATGGAAAAATTTCTGCACCTGTTGCAGTATAAATAGGAGAATCAATATTATGAGAACAGCTAAAATAATTCTTATTGCAGCACACACCCCTAATCTCTATATTGGCAAAAATGGCAGACTACCATGGGACAAACCATTAAAAGGAGATTTACCTAGATTTTCTGCTTTAACTACAGGACACGTCGTGATAATGGGTAGAAAAACCATGGAATCCCTAAAGCGACCCGGAGAGGAAGAACCAAAACCGCTCCCAAATAGAGTAAACATAGTTTTGTCTCGAGATGAACTATGGCATCCACCGATAGGATTTAAGAAGTTTTCTAGCATGGCTGCCGCAATACAACATTATGAGCTCTATGCAGAATGCATTTTTATAATCGGTGGAAATAAAATTTACCAAGAAGCTCTTGATAGCAAAATAGTAAATGAAATGTATATAACAGTTACAGATCACGAATATGAAGGAGATGTAAAATTTCCAGACTACAATCCTGAAGATTGGGATATTGTTAGCACAGATCGATATTTTGAACACGGTTATAAAGTGATTCATTATAAAGCTCGCAGATGATATACAGCGGGCTTTTTATTTTGTAGAAATCTTGGCTATAATTATCATATGAATGAATATATTACCAGAGTACATTACATATTATCAGAGGCAGATAACTTGATATCTTATTTAAATTTAGATCACAAGCGCCAAAAAATTGCAGAATTAGAAGAATTAATGCAAGGTGCAGATTTTTGGTCAAATCCCGAGCAAGCTCAGAAGACCAGTCAGGAATACAATACTTTAAAAAGTTTTGTTGAGTTTTGGAATCATTTACAAGAAAATGGCACAGAGTTAGCAGAACTGCTAAAGTCTAATACAGATAATACCACCGAGACTATTAATTTCTTGCAAAGCCAAGTCGAAGATTTAGAAAAAAAATATCACGACAATAGGCTTTTAACACTTCTATCTGATAAATTTGATAACCACAATGCTATTTTTAGTATCCATGCTGGTGCTGGCGGGACAGATGCCCAAGACTGGGCAGAAATGTTAGTACGGATGTTTTTAAGGTACTGCGAAGGCAAAAATCTCAAAGCAGAGATAATTGATGAAAGCAAAGGTGGAGAAGCTGGTATAAAATCTTGCACTGTTCATGTAAAAGGAAGCTATGCTTATGGTTATCTAAAAAGTGAAGCTGGAGTGCACAGACTAGTCAGGCTTAGCCCTTTTAACCCTGCGCATACAAGAGAAACATCCTTTGCACTGCTCGAACTTATTCCAGAATTGGAAGAACAAGAAGAAATAAAGCTAGACCCTAAAGATTTAGAAATCGAAGCCAATACAGCATCGGGTCATGGTGGACAGAGCGTTAATACTACATATAGTGCCATCAGAATTACCCATAAACCTACGGGAATAAAAGTTAGTATCCAAAATGAAAGAAGTCAACATCAAAATAAAGAACTTGCATTAAAGATCCTGCAAAGCAAACTTCAAGCATTAGAAGACCAAAAACTGGCGGCAGAAAAAAAAGAGCTAAGGGGAGAATTTAAGTCCGCAGAATGGGGCAATCAAATTAGGTCTTATGTCCTACATCCATACAAACTGGTCAAAGACCATCGCACTAATTATGAAGAATCAGATCCCGATAAAGTTCTAGATGGAAATCTCGATAATTTTGTAGAAAAATACTTAGAACAAAATTTAAATAAATAAAATACTGGGGCTATTAAGTATAGCTCCAGTTAATTTTTTATATAACTTTTTTTTGCAGTCAAAGACAATTTTCCATCGTTATTTCTTTCTGGATCCACAATCGTTAAATGCGGGAAATTGCAAAAAGGTTGGTTTGCAGTATTATTAGATTCTAATGCCATAACTTCACTAATATCGTTTGGAGAAGCGACAACTTCATTTTCATTATCAGTCCTTAAAACAAGATTCAAAATAGTATTGTGACATTTATGACAATCTCTAGCATGATTTTTAATAGAAATTAATTTGCCTTTATCAATTTAGTTTTATTTTGATAAAAGTTCAATAAATTTTCAAAATCTGATTGAGTTGGACAAGCAACTTTAGTATACATATTTCCTCCAAAAATTTGTGATCAATGCTTTATTTAAGCACCAAATAATATAACACAACCGTCACAAATTTTCAACCTATATGCTATTATGGTATAATTATCTAGTATGATTACGTTTAAAAACGTTATAAAATATTACGGTGATCACAAAGCTTTAAACAACATCAACTTGCATATTAAGCAAGGGGAGTTTATTTCTTTGGTAGGGATGAGCGGTGCAGGAAAATCTACTTTAATGAAGCTTATCATCGGAGAAGAAGAACTAGACGATGGAAGCATTTTGATTGATGATATAGATATGTCACGCATCAAAAAATCCGATCTGCCTTATCTCAGACGTAAAATCGGAACCGTATTTCAAGATATAAAATTGCTCCCAAAGAGGACTGCATTTGAAAATGTAGCTTTTGCCATGGAAGTAGCCGGACATAGAAAAGAACAAATTCTCAAAGACGTACCTAAAATTTTAGAGTTAGTTGGACTTGGACATAAACAAGAGAGTTTTCCTCATGAAATGAGTGGCGGCGAAAAGCAACGCGTTGCTATTGCAAGAAGCCTATCACATAGACCTGTTTTGCTATTAGCAGACGAACCGACCGGAAACTTAGACGAAATTAATGCAGCAGAAGTCATTGATCTTCTTTTGAAGATTAATAAACTAGGCACAACTGTAATTCTTGCAACCCACGCAGCTGATATTGTTAACAAAATAAAAAAGCGTGTAATTACTATCGAAGGTGGGCAAGTTACATTAGAGCAAGAGAAAGGAAAGTACAAACTATAATGAAGTCACTTATTTCTCTTTACCGTATAATTAAAAACGGTATTCTTAATCTAAAAAGAAACTTATGGCTAGCAGGTGCATCCACTCTAATCATGACTGTTACCTTGATTATTTTATCTGTCCTAAGTTTATTGTTTATAATTACTAACTACTCTATAGAATCCATCCAACAAAGAGTAGATATTAGTGCTTATTTCAAAACAGGCACCACAGAACCTCAAATATTAGTGGTTAGAGATGATCTTAGGTCTAATCCTAAAGTAAAAACTGTTACCTACATCTCATCAGAGCAAGCTTTTAGGGATTTTAAAGAAAAACATAAAAACGACAAACTTATAATGGAATCTATCGATGAGTTGTCAGAAAATCCTTTACCAGCAACACTTCAAATTAAAGCAGATAATCTAGATGATTATAGCGCTATAGCTGAAAATCTTTCTTCGGATAAATACAAAGATAAAATTGAAAAAGTAAACTTTGAAGATAACAGAGTAATAATTAATAGATTAAATACATTACTAAAATTTATTATCACTTTCGGGCTTATTTTGATGACAGTTTTCTGCTTGATTGCAATCTTAGTAATATTTAATACAATTGCCTTAACTATATACAACAGGCGAGAAGAAGTAGAAATAATGCGCTTAGTAGGTGCAACAAATTGGTATATTAGAGGTCCATTTATAGTCGAAGCTTTAATGTATAGCGTAATTGCAGCAATTATTACCAGCATACTATTAACGCCAATTTATTTTAATATTTTACCTAAAATTGGTATGTATCTAGCTCCTGGAAATCAGATTTTCAATGGTAATATTATCAATTTCTTACTAGTTATTTTATTACAACTAATTATTGCTTTTACCCTAAGTACGATTTCCAGTCTTTGGGCAATGCGTAAATATTTAAAGATTTAATTGTCCACAGCAAGCATTGACGCATTAATACAACCAGATATAATAAAAAAGAGCCATGACTCTCAAAAGTCTGGTTCTTTTTATTTTTAATTTATTATTATGAAAGTCATTTTACTAAAAGATGTTAAAGGGGTGGGTAAAAAGGGGGAGATAAAAGAGGTTAATGACGGCTATGCTAATAACTTTCTTATCAAAACCAAATCAGCTATTGTCGCAACCCCAGAAGCAGAGCAAAAATTAAAAAAAGAATTAACAGAAAAAACTGCAAAACAAAAAAGAGAATTGGAAAGAAATCATAAAATAAAAAAAGAATTGGAAAAAAGGATTTTTACAGTGCTAATTAAAGTTGGAAGCAAGGGGCAAGTCTTTGGAGCAATTGAGAAAAAAGATCTTCTTGCGGTAATATACCAAAAAACAAAAATTGAATTGGATGCCAATCTGTTACCCAACTTGCATAGCTTAAAAAAGCCAGGACTTCATGAAATTAAAGTTAAACTGGGCAGTGGTGTAAACATGATTTTAAAAGTTAATATAGAAAGCAAATAAATATGAATAAAAAGTTTGCAATTTTATATATAATTATTTTAGTTATTCTAATTGGAGCGGTTTTTACATTACAGCTAACACGCAACCATGCTGAAAATGGTGGCAGCATACCAATTACAACTAAAAATAACCCGCCGGAGATGATACCTAGTTTAAAGGAATATAAAAATCAGGATTTAAAATTTTCAATCGGTATTCCTGAAGATTGGGTTATTACAGAATCAAAATACCTCAATCAAACTATTACATTTAATAGTCCGAAAAATGAAGAAACCACAAGACAAATAGAGTCAGGAGAAGTATGGGGTGAAGGATATGGCGAGGATATACAAATTCGCAAATACAATACTTTACGAGATTTGGTAGCAGAACAATTTTTGCATGACGAAACTATTGATAAAAAAGCTATCACAACAATACCTAGACTATTAGATGCAATGGATTCTTACGCACACGATGCAAGTGGTAAAAATTATGGTTACAAAGAAATGCAGATCAATAACCAAAGAGCATACTCAACAATACTTGGCGGATTCGGCAATTATCCAACTTATTACATAGAAGGAAAAAATAATAGTATTTATGTTATCAGCATACAAGAAACCTTTCAATATGATTATCCCAAAACCACTGAAAGCATAGTAAAATCTTTTAATACATTTTAATAGATAACTTTAATTTACTAACCGATACAAAATGAACAATAAAATATACATGGTGATTATTGCCAAATCTTCCATACAAACTCCTGACGGAGTGAAGGCAAATTTAGTTAGAGTAGAAAAATATAAAGTAAATTAATATGTCTTATCACGTTAAAACCCGAAAAGCAAAAAAACTTAATACCAAATTTATATTTATTTCTGGTGGAGTAATTTCTTCGGTTGGTAAAGGTATTACCACAGCTTCATTGTCAGCATTACTTCAAGCACGTGGATACACTGTCGCTCCTGTAAAATGCGATGCTTATTTAAATGTTGATGCAGGAACTATAAGACCTCAAGAGCATGGTGAAGTTTTTGTAACAGATGACGGTATGGAAACCGATCAAGACTTAGGAAATTACGAAAGATTTTTAAACACGGATCTATCTAGCGCTAATTATGTTACCAATGGTCAATTATTTCAGCGCATAATTCAGAAAGAAAGAAATTTTGAATACGGCGGTGAAGATGTAGAAGTTGCCTTGCATGTTCCTGAAGAAATTATATACAGGCTCGAAGAAGCAGCTCGAAAGCGCAAAGCAGACTTTGTTATCTGTGAAATTGGCGGTACAGTAGGAGAATACCAAAACATTTTATTCATCGAAGCAAATCGCATAATGAAGTACAGAGATGGTCGAGATGTTGCACATATACATGTAGCTTATCTACCAACACCACCAAGCGTTGGAGAGATGAAGTCCAAACCTGTACAAAATTCTGTGAAGCAACTTATTGCCTCTGGTATTCAACCAGACTTTCTGATTGCTAGAGCAGAAAATAAAATTGATGATAGAAGAAAAGAAACACTGGCTTGGACTACAAATATTCCCAAAAGCCATATCATAGCAGCTCCAAATGTTGATAGTATTTATCATGTGCCGGTAAATTTTGACAAAGAAGGGCTTGCGAGTAAATTGCTAGAAAAATTTGGTATGCCTGTAAAAAAATCAGGTCTACAAAATTGGCAGAAACTTTCACAAAAAATTTCTAGTGTCAGCAAACAAAACTCTGTTCATAAAATTGCTGTTGTTGGCAAGTATTTTGAAACAGGAAATTATCAACTTGCTGATGTATATGTATCAGTAATTGAAGCGCTTAAACATGCTTCTTGGGCTCAAAATAAAAAAATTGAACTAGATTGGATATCAAGCAGTAAAATAGAAAAAGACGGTGCTAAAGCTGTCTTACAAGGCTACAGCGGCATATGTGTACCGGGAGGATTTGGCAGTAGGGGAATAGAAGGCATTATTCAAGCAGCAAAATACGCCAGGATCAACAAAATTCCTTATTTAGGGCTTTGTTACGGCATGCAGCTTGCAACCATAGAATTTGCCCGAAGCATTGCTAAACTTCGTACTGCAAATACAACTGAAGTTGAGCCTAACACAAAACATCCTGTAATACATATTATGCCTGAACAAGAAAAACTACTTCTTAACCGCGAGTACGGCGCAACAATGAGATTAGGGGTATGGGATTGCTTATTAACCCCCGGAACCAAAACCTATACAGCTTACGAAAGATCAGGTTGGTTTAAAAAAGGAATAAAGCAAGCAAAAATCTCGGAACGTCATCGTCATCGCTATGAGTTTAATAATGATTATCGTCAAAAGCTAGAAGATTTAGGATTGATCATTGCCGGGACTAGTCCAGACGGTCACTTGGTAGAAATCATAGAATTACCAGATCATCCATTTTTTATAGCCACCCAATTTCACCCAGAATTTAAATCTCGACCGTTTAGCCCACACCCACTATTTAACGCTTTTGTAAAATCTCTTAAATAAAGAATATGAACAGATTATTTATAGTATGTGGAAGCTCTGGGAGCGGCAAAACAACGTTAGCCATGGCATTAGCTAAAAAATTAAATATTGCATTAATCAGTAAAGATTCTATTAAAGAAGTTTTATATCATGAATTAGATATGAAAACGCTTGATGAGAGTAAAAAAGCTGGCAATATTAGTATGCAAATTTTAGAGTCCTTAACGGAAGAACAACTATCTAACAAAGCAAATTTAATTATAGAAGCCCCATTTATTTTTGAAGGTAATATCGATTTATTTACCAAATGGGGAAATAAATATCAACCAAAAATCTATATAATACATTGTAAAGCAAATGAAGAAGAGTTGAAAAATAGATTTATGAGTAGACCAAGACATCATAGCCATCATGACAAAGTATTATCTAAAATTAAAAACACCCTATGAGGGTGTTTTTAATTATTTCTGAAGTGGTTCTACGCTAACGATTTTAGTTTTGCGGAGGTTACCATGGAACTTACGAACCATTTTAACTTGAAACTTCACAATACCATCGATTAGAGAATAAAGAGTATTATCGCCACCGTTGTTAACATTTTTTCCAGCATGAAATTTATTACCGTGTTGACGAACAATAATTTCACCTTTACTAATACGTTGGTTACCAAAAACTTTAACACCAAGACGCTTGGAGACAGAATCGCGACCTAAACTAGTAGATCCACCAGCTTTCTTATGAGCCATAAGAACTTCTGCAATTTGCTAATCAATTTCGCTTTTGGCGATGCCTCGATTAACAAAACTTAACTTGTAAAAACTTCCAGTTAACTAATAAGCTGGCGAGCCAATTAATATTTGGGAAGATTGCATGTATATAAAATCTTAGAAGTCTTCGTGGTAAATTAGATATTTGAGTAAATTCGAGGCAAAATGTGGGGATAATTTGAGCTGTAGTTATAACTACAGTGAAAATTACCGGAGCATTTTAACGAAGAAATTACCAAATATGTAATTTACTTAACTTCAAAGATGACTATTTCTCTCGCCACAATCTGATCCTTACGATCATATATGGCAGTACCACGCTCTGTGAGCTTCAAAAAAGGTACATTTTGAGCTAAATTCTGAGGAATTAAGTCTATCAAATTATAGCCAATTTGAAGCAAATCGTCAATATAAGGAAAAAGGGTATAATTATCGCGTTTTTTATAAGCAGGAATACACAAAACCACACGCCCACCAGTAGGTAAAAACTTTAAAAATTCTTGAAAACTAGCAGTATATAATTGTTTTAGATCATTAAAATTCTTTTCAATATCATCTGATTTTGGAAACTCGGTATACATAGGTCCCAAATAACCCTCTGTGACAATCCCGGAGATAGTACTAAAAGCCCCTATAGTTTTGAGGTTTTCTACAATGTGATTGCATTTTATTGCATCACTAACCTCTACATGATATTTTCCTTTAGGGATTTTATATCGATTTCTAAACCATTCTAAATTCTTCTCACTACCAGAAATAGCAATCGGGTTAAGGTCCGTGCCTAAAAATCTATATCCAAGCAGTATACCTTCTTGTAAAATTGTCCCAATACCGCAAAAAGGATCATATAAAGTCTCGCCAATTTTACCTCCAGAAAAATTAATCATCATCTGAGCAACTTTTGGAGGTATCATTCCTTGCTTGTCATCGCGAACAGGTCTTTGATAATCACGGCGCCCATAGTCTTCGAAAGCTTGTACAACCAATGTCTTAGCCACATAAACCTTTTTGTTAGCAGCAAGAATACAAATTTCCACACCTTTTTCTAATAAATGATTATGCGTAACAGATACCGAAGGCAAAGCCAAACCATTAAACTGAGGTAAAACTAAACGAATAATAGAACCAGCATCCTGCAAAGACCTCTTAATAAACATACCAATACGCTTTGGTTCACCAAAAGCTTTAACAGTAGAGTCTAATAAATAAACACTAATGCCAATCTGAAGCTTACCTTTAGCGTTTTTTAAAAAGTCGTTTTTTAACTTGCTAGGCTTAAAGTAATTTTGCAAAGCAAAGTTAAGATAATCAGTTTCTTTTTTCTTAACTTCATCTATGACTTTCAAAATTTTAACAACCCCACCAAGTTCTTTTTGAATTTTAAGAAAATCAATCTGACTATCTGTATCGATAATCAAAACTTCAGGGGACATATCAATCACCCGTAAAGCTATATTTTGCTTTTGAAAATAAAAAAATATTTCTGCTATTGATAGAGTATGGACCCTACCCAAAACAAATGCGTATTGCATAAATTAACCCTCTTATTAAATGAATTTTATTAATGATCCTAATATAAATATTAAATTAAAGTTATTTGGGCTGATAATACTAGTTTGTGGCATAACATTCGGTTTTGGTGTTTCTGTAGGTAGTAAATTATATCCCAATAAGAATAAAAATCAATCTAATTATACCACAAATAAAGAGAGCTCGCAAAAAACAGAAAATAAAAAACCTGTTAATAATATAACAGGAGCAGGGGATACTAATTGCTTAATCAAAGGAAATATTTCTGGACAAAAGAAAACCTACCATGTGGTAGGTGGTGCATTTTATGATCGGACAACTGCCGAACTTTGTTTTGATTCTGAACAAGAAGCCATAGATGCAGGTTTCAACAAATCCAGCAGATAAACAATTATAAAAGATGGTTTATAATTTCGCCTAAATTTTGCAGCTCTGCTGTATTTATAGGTTGGCATATTGTGTTAACAGGTTGATTTTCTGAATTTATACTAATACTCATAAATGGGGCAGGGATTGTAATAATTTGAACTGGGCTTAAAATTAGATCTTCGCGTTTGATCTTTCTACGAATTACTTCTTTTTCTAGCATCAGCTTTAATTGCTCAAAATTACCTGCTATATAAGAATTTTTCCATGTTCCGTTTAAACAAGAGTTTATTGCTTCAGAAGGTGTGATAGAATTTTCCCAACTCATAAAACTTAAACAGTTATATGATCCTTTATTAAAAGTGTCGGTTTTAAAAATAACAAGTATATTACTCATAAAGTCCTCCTAAATTTATAATTGACATCATAATATTTATTTTAGATTATCTAGAGCGGATTTTAATTTATCCATTATGCTCCTGTAATAACTGTCTGAGGAAGTTTTATCAGCAAAAACTATCCACTCATCTATACTTTCTTCTCCGATAATTACTTCTAACCATACACGCTCTATAGGGAACCCTTCATTTAGATACCGCAAAGGTGGCAAATGCTTACAGTTTTTACCAAACTTAGTTAGATCAAAGGAATATTGTTTATGAGTCTCGCCAATTGTTAAAGTAATACTAACTCCATTAGCATGATAAGGTCCATTTTTAGAACCGCTAATCATCACAAAATTTTTTATTGGAAAACTTAGATCTGCGTATTGCAGATCTAAACGAGCACCAATATAAGATAGTTTAAAATCACTATCTATTAATCTGCCTAATACATGAGACTCAATATAATCATTAAAAGGGGTTTGTTCGATTCCAATAATCCAAATCAACTTTCCTGTATTATTGATAAATTTTTGCTTTAATTTTTCTATAGATTTAAATAATTCAAAAATATCTATATCACTAGTTTCTACATCGTGATAATTTGCCAAGCACCAATCTTTAGATATGTCGCCTGTAGTAGTAATACCAGAATTAATATCATCAATTAACTCACGTAGCAAATTTTTAGACTGACGAAATAGATCTAATGATTCTTGCTGCTTTGTAATCGCAGCTCGTCTAAGAAATTTAATATTATTAATTTTAACAATTGAATCCTCAATAGATTCTTGATTTATTTCTTTCGAATTCATAAAATATCCTCCTGAATTTATTATTGACATTATGTCATAAAAATTTTATAATGTCAAGGTATGAAAAAGAGACTAAATCCTAAAATTTATTTTGATAACGCAGCAAGCGGCAATATCAATGATCAAGTTTTTAAAGCTATGTTGCCGTTTTTAAAAAACCAGTTTGCCAATCCATCAAGTTTACATTCACAGGGTAGGGAAGCGAGAAGTATTTTAGAAACACACCGTAGCAATATTTCTCAAATATTAAATACTCATAATAGTAAAGAAATTATTTTTACATCCGGAGGAACCGAAAGTATAAACTTGGCAATTTTTGGTGTGTGTAAAAACTTTGTGGAGATGTATAAAAAACCCGGTCATATAATTTCTACACAAATAGAGCATGAAGCAGTTTTAGAATCACTCAATGAGTTAAAGAAGCAGGGATGGAGAGTGTCTTACCTGCCTGTAGATAAAGAAGGTGTTATAGATATTAATCTATTACAAAATCTTATTAAAAAAGATACTGCATTAGTATCTATCATGTATGCTAATAATGAACTCGGTACCATACAACCAATTTATAAATTAGGAAAAATTATTAATGGTATAAATAAAAAAAGGTTACGTAACAAATTACCAGTAATCAAATTTCATTCTGACGCCTGCCAGGCAGGAGAACTTTTAGATCTTGATATGCAAAATTTAAAAGTAGATTTACTAAGCCTAAATGGCAGTAAAATTCATGGGCCAAAAGGTGTTGGAATTTTATATATACAAAATAGCTGCGCAATCGAACCTATTATTTATGGCGGTGGTCAAGAATGGGGAATACGCAGTGGCACAGAAAACTTAGCCGGGATTGTAGGATTTAGCACCGCGCTAAAAGTAGCGCAAATCAATAAAGAAAAAAATATCAAGAAAGTTTTATTTTTACAAAAATACTTGGAAGAAAAATTGATTAAGACTTTTAACCATATAGTAATCAATGGTCCAAAAAATAATTCAACTTTATATAACGAAGATGAGGAATGGAATTATGGACTATCTAAACTTCCAGGAACAACAAACTTTTATATAGAAGGAACAGAAGGCGAAGCTTTAATGTATTATTTAGACGCGGAAGGATTTGCAGTTAGTACTGGTAGTGCATGTACTAGCGGAAGCGATAATCCATCACATGTATTAATAGCGATCGGAGCAAATAAAAAGTTGGCTAAAAATAGTTTGAGAGTTTCTTTGAGTTCTGATAATAGCAAAGAAGACATAAATAAATTTATTTCCGCTCTGGAAAAGGCGGTAGAACTTACTAAGGATACAACTCAAGAATTATAAAATGTGATTTATTTAAAAACCATACATTTCTATGCTATATAAAAAAAATTAGTAAGGTAGGGAAGTACTGATTTAGTTATTAAAGCATCTTACATCCCAGATTGCACTATACACTCCCTATATCACAAGCTTTAAAAGTTTATCTACCTAACAACATAAGACTTATAATTCCTATACGATAGATTAATACTTACTGATCAATTAAACCATCACAATATAGATGCTTGGATATCAGGGAAGGTATATTTTTTGAAATATTTCATTCGTCGCACAATGTATCTTGTACGACACATATAATATAACAAATAGTATGTTGCAATTATGTTCTATAGTATAGATAGATAAATTTATAAGCACTTCACACTCATAATTAAAACCCACAATTATTCTGTTGTGGGTTTTTATTCTCTAATATATTTAAAAACTTTTTATTATGCACGATCGCCTACTATATCATAATTTAAGGCAATCCAAAATGCCACCATTCAGTACCAGCCCTAATTAGTCCAGCAGAAGTCATAATAGAATTTAATATCTCTGAATTATTTTTATAAGGAGACGAGTTATAAGAACTAGTACCTGGATCCTGCTTTGGATCGGACTTATTATAATAATCAAAGTATGTTGGCATTGAAACATCTTTACCATTTGCATCTACCAATGTTGCATCTATAGCAACGCCACGCGGATGCTGGGCGGTATCAGTAGGTTTTGCCACAAGACCATCATTATTTTTATTAGAATCATTTTGAACTATATCATACATTTTT
The DNA here is from genome assembly GCA_964631145.1 of uncultured Candidatus Saccharibacteria bacterium. Classification (GTDB taxonomy): domain Bacteria; phylum Patescibacteriota; class Doudnabacteria; order UBA920; family UBA920; genus UBA920. The sequence goes on along the minus strand of CAZVXT010000001.1, from coordinate 491,886 downwards.
TGTTGTATGGACATTGGCCTATAACAATCCCATGCTTTTATTTTCCAACCAGGTTTTAGTTTTTGCAATTGTTCATAAGCAACTTTTAACTTATTAGCCATGTCTTTGGTCAAGAAACATGCTGAGCCGAACTTTGCATCATTGCCGATATATAAAGCAGTCTTAGTGAAATTATTACTAGAAGGAATAGCGGAAGCATACTGCATATCTACTTGCAAACTAGGAACAATGCTATTTGCATTCACCAAACCTGAAGGAGTATCTCCACCATTATTAGCTTTACATGAAGATAATGCTGATTTCATATTTCCCCATGTTCCTGATTTACCGTCTCCAGTAATCCACTGTCCATTTAACTTTAATTCAAAATGCAAATGAGGTCCAAGAGAACCTGTATACATATGAGTAATCCCTACTTGTTGTCCAGCAGTTACAGAATTTCCTACTTGAACAGAAGGATCAATGTGAGCCAAACTCGCACAACGATTGGCATTAGAACAATCTGCTCCAGGTCTGGTATCTGAGGTAATGGTAATATAACTACCGGTACCATCACCAAGGTCTTTACGGACATACACCTTTCCTGAGATTGGAGCAAAAACAGAAGCAGATGGATTACCTTTACCCATTGCAGCATCTACAGCACCTTCTGGCGGTGGACTATTAGGCTGATAATGAACTGTTCTATGCCTATCCGGTGTTGCGGGATTATTATCCCAAGGGTTATGAACTGTGGCATTAAACCCTTTTACTTTAGTCGCATCCAAAGGCATGGCACATGCCCCATCTCCATCTACAACCTGCCCTGCATTTGCTCCTGTTGTTATTACACAATTAGTACCAAATCCCACTTCTTCACATGAAGGCAAATCGGCTGCACTAAAAATTGGTGGCTGAATAGGTTTAAAAGTTGTAAGTTGTGGATTGATAAAATATAGTAACACATAGCTACCAAGCAATATACCCATCCCCACAATAGAATTTTGTAAAATATTCTTAGCTTTTGCTTTGCCACTTTCTCCTTGCATAATATAAATATATCCAGCAAGAACTACAAAAAATACCAAAACAATGGCGCCAAATGATACACCAAATTTATATACTCTATTTATACATCTAACCAAATCATTACCGTCATTTGATGGCGAACACAAATAATCTTTTATACTTTGATCAACCCCTGCATTATATTTTGGTAAATCACTAGAAGTGGGGTTAGTGTTGATCTGAGTTGGAGCTTGTGTTGTAGGAGTTTTAGAGGTTGTACTAGTAGGCTTAGCACCTGTAGAACCTTGAGCATAAACAAACAAAGGATTTAATAAAATTATCGATAAGGTAATAATAAATATTTTTTTAAAAAACTTACTATGATTCATATATTAAATCCTTTAATACAAAGCTACTTAGATAGTTCTGATAAAATTATTTGTTTTAAATTTTCGTATGGCAACACACCTTCAAATTTTAAACCATTTATTAATATTGTAGGCGTAGAAGAAACACCGGCATCGCTAGCTGATTTAGTTAGATTTTCTATTGTTGTTTTGTATTTTGCACTATCAATACAAGAATTGAATTTAGTTTTATCCAAACCTAAAACCTCTGCAAACGTTTTTAAATTTTCATCTGAAAAGCCACCTTCATTTTCGCCCGCTTGGTGGTTGTATAAATAGTCAAAATATTCCCAATATTTATTTTGCTCTAGAGCACACCTAGATGCACTTGCCGCCTGTTTAGACTCCTCTCCCAAAAAAGCAAAATCAGCAAATGTAAATTTAATTTTGTTAGTATCTATAAATTCTTTTTTCAATTGCGGATATACTTCGTCATGAAATTGTTTACAATAAGGACATTGAAAATCAGCAAATAAAACAAAATTAACCTTACTATTAGCATCCCCGAGTGAAGGCATTTGGTCATCGGTAGCAAAATCAATTTTGTTAGATACTTGAGCATATGGATTGGTACCGATTTCTTTTTTTGCCATTTCTTTTGATATTAACCAACCAGCTACAACAATACCCATAGCAACTAGCCAAAATCCAATCACAATCGCTAGCGATATAAGCCACCAATTAATATTGCTATTTTTATTTTCTTGCAAATTATTTTCGTTCATATTTAATTACCTAAAATTTTAATGATCCTGTACAAAAACTTAAACCATAGTTAAATCCTGAGTATTCTGGTTTATAAGACGGCGGCACCAGCACAGAAATGTTTTGTCCACATAATTTTTGCTTATCCCCTATCTTTAATAAATTTAAAAATGAGTCTTCAGCTTGAAGTCTTAATTGATTATAATCTGTAGATAAATCTTGAGGTGTTAATTCGATTATAAATTCTTTTGCAGTAAGCGAATATGTAATATAAAAGTCAGGTTGATCAGCTAAAGTTAATATATCCATATCAGATTTAATAGCACTCTGTTTTAATTGCTCTTCAGAATAAATACCAGAGTTGCCAGATTTAATTGGTGTATTATTAGAGCTTTTATTTTGTTGCAAAACAAAATAAATTACAACTGATGTACATATTAAAAATACTACTGCTAATAAAATTGTTAATTTGGTATTTATACTCATATATTTTATAAAATATTTATCTAGCTGGGAATGTTGCTGGGCAATATTTACTATTCGGATTACCATATCCAGAAATCTGACATCGAAAGGCAGAACATTTCCATGGATTAAATTTACTTTGTTGATACAATCCACATGCAGCTTTTGTTTGGGCTTCCGCAGTACCCAAAGCGTTTACACAAGCATCCAACTCTGCTTTTGAAACTATCAATCTACAACCAAAGTTAACTCCGCTAAATAACTTTTTCTGACATGCTGCAGGCATATAAGATTGCCCTTGATGAACAGTCAAATTGAATTGCCACAACCCATAAGAAAAAGGCGTCCCATCCGCAGTACATTTGTCGCTACCACTAGCAATATTAAGTTTAGTTCCCCCACCACTTTCTAAATTACATATACGAGATGCATCTTCTGGATTCCATAAACTACATTGCTTCATTACACCAACAGCACATCCAGCGGTATTAGAAATTCGACAACTACCACCGCTTGTCTTACCACTATAAACCACCTGCCCAACATTTGGGCTAGTCGGATCACCAACAATACAGTTTGTGCTAAACCCGATATCTTCACATTTAGGCAAATCGGCTGCACTAAAAATTGGCGGCTGAATAGGCTTAAACTTTACTAATTCTGGACTAATAAAATTTAATAGTACATAACTGGAAAGTATAATTATCATTCCTGTTATTGCGCTACTTATATAATTTTTTGCACTCCCCTTCCCCTTTTCTCCAGAAATTATATATAAATATCCTGCATATACAACGAAAAATACCAGTACAATAGCACCAAAAGAAATACCAAATTTGTATAATCTAGTTATACAATCATACAAACCGACTCCCAAATTATTATCATTTGGAGTACAAAGATAATCTTTAATGCTCTGGTCAACCCCTGCATTGTATTTTGGAAGATCGTTAGATGTAACAGACGTGCTCGGCTTTAAAGGATCAGGCAAACCTTGTGCTTGTGCATACGGCGAATATGCTAATAACTGAAATATAAGCATGCTGACAAGCAAACCGATTTTAAGTGGGTTATAAAATTTTCTCACAAAATTTATTTACCTAAAAATTCTAACGGGTTATAAGTATATCCTGATGGTATAGAATAACTTCCGTAGACTGATGTGTATTGACCTTTTGTTACCTTATAAGTATCTGCGTCAAAAACAGTAAAATGCAAATGATAACCACGTTCTGGTCCATATAACAATCTAGTTGTATTACCGGTGTTTCCTTCATAACCGATAAGATCTCCACGCTCGACTTTTTGACCAGGCTTAACTTTGTATGACCTCATATGACCAAACAAAGTAACAATATTTCTCTTACCATTTTTAGTTTCAATAGTATGTCTAATAGTACACCAATTTCCATAAGCTGCTTCTCCAGTATCACAATTTGCAACTGTACCATCAGCTGGAGCATAAATAGGCTTTCCTGCTGGCGCAGTAATATCTACACCGTTGTGAAAATTATAACCCAAAGAAGTGAATCCAGTATTACCATAACCCTGGGACATTACACCATCCATTGGCCAACCCAAAATACCTTTACTAACAGAGATGGATTTACCACCTTTAGACTGAGCTGCGGAATCTAGATCATTAATTTCTTTAGTTAGCTGATCCTGTTCGCTCTTACTTTGTGACAACAATTTTTGATAATTGCTTTCTGCGCCTTTAGTCTGACTAAGCAGTGACTCTTTAGATTTACGTTGTGATTCTAACGCATCTTGACTAATACCCAGTTGCTCTGCTAATGATTCCAACTTTTGCAATTGTTCTTTTAAATCCTTCTGTTGAGTTTCTAACTTTTGCTTAATTTCCTTAATTTTTGAAACTAAGTCATAAACTTTACTTTGAACACTTTTTGTATATTGAACCTGATCCAAGAAACTTGAAAAATCATCGCTACCAAGTCCCATTTGCAAAAAAGAATTACCATCTAACTCAGCCAATTGAGCTATTAATTGCCCCATTAAAGCTTTATTCTCTTCAATTTCTGCTTTGCGCTTATCTATTTGAATCTGTAGCTCATTAATTTGTAAATTAGCATCTTCGGTTTGAGTTTCATTAGCCTGGATTTGTAATTCTAAAGAGCTGATTTGATTATCATAAATACCAATTTCATTTTTCAAACTAGCTGCTTGATTTTTATATTGACTAATTTGCTGTTGATAACTATTTATCTGACTTTTGATTTGATTTAATCTTAACTGCAATGCGTCTTTACGGTTATCATTGTTTTGTTGTGCCGACACTGGAAAAACATAGCCAAAAATTGCTACTAAAGCAGTAGCTCCGATAAAAAATTTGCTAATTTTATTTTTGATATTATTCAAATTCATTTCTACTATATTATACCACTAAATTACAGTGGAAACGTATTTTTTATGAAGAAATTATGCTGTTTTGATTAATAAAAAATAAAAAGCTGCTTATTTTAAATAGCAGCTTTGGTTTACCTCTTATTTGAGGTAGTTATATATTCTTTTTAACTTTATCCAAGAAGTAATCTACGATAGTTTTTTTGATTCTATCAGTTAAAGTATCTTCTTCTTTAGGCTTTTCTTCTATTTTTTCTTTATTCTCATCATTTACTGTAGATACGGGCGTATCGGAATCAGTTTTTTCTTCCAAAGTAGCTTCAAGTTCAGCAGAAGCACTAAGAGTCTCCCCTTTTACAGCACTTGGGCAAGTGTTGTTATTAGATTGACTTATAAGTAGATAGCTAGTATCGGCTTTATAATTAGTAAAAGCAATATTAGCAACTAATAGAAGCATGACGGGATAAATTAGAAGTTCGATTCTTTTGGCTGGAGTGAGCTTTTTGGAATCGTTAGTATTTTTAGCAATTTCTTTATTTTTTATACTAGGGTAAACATAAAATTTTCCTAAGCTAATCAAAAATAAAGAAAAGATAAATAAATACCAAAATCCTAAGGGTATATTCAGATGCATGGACTTAATAATACCGGCAAAATGCCAAATTAAGAGTCCAAGAATTGAAAATGCAAATAAAGTTAAAATCAATAAGTTGATTGATTTCGCGGTTTTGAGAAAATCAATAACTGTTTTCATAGGTATGTCCTCCATTTTTGTGACCTTTTTGGATGGTCAGCGAGTTTTGAATTTGCCTAAAATATTTTAAGCACCAATATTATAGTATAGATTTAATTAATTGTCAATACCATTATACTTGACAAAATAATTACAATAACGTATAATTTGATGTCATATTACTATGACTTCGCTGGAGAACTTCAATTTTTCCACAAAAAATCTATCAAAGGAGGCTTTTTATGAAGAAAAGCTATTTAAATCCTAGTTCCTTACTAGGTGTGTTTAAGAGGATAAGAATTGCATGGCTCAATTCTGATTTTTATGTATCCAGAAATAATTTTGAAAAGATTATCTTTTGGACTAAATTTACCATCACAGTTATTTCTCAATTAGCTGGTATGAATTTACCAGAACTATATAAAGAAACTAAGTGGTATGGGAAAATTATTAGCGTAAAATTGGATAATTTTGGTCGTTACCTTAAAAGACTTAGCTCAAAAACTAAGGCTATAGTAGCGACAACAATTTGCGTAATCTGTTTAGCGGCAATTCTAAATACAACCATATTTGCTTATATAGCAATTAGAATATGGTCTAGCAAATCTGTTTCCAAAAAAATTGCAAACGAAGAAGTTAAAAACTCGGAAACACCGACTCTACCAACCCCTCAACCAACGATCTTACCCATAAAAATAAATCCAAAATCTGCAAAAGAAAGTTTGGGTTTATCTCGGGTAAAAGCAAAGGATGAAGATTTGGTAAAGCGGGAACAAGAGTATATACAAACTCAATCGTTTAATGTTTTAAAAACAGACCCTCAGCGAGAAGCACCAGATCGAATTATGGAATATCGTTCCTTAATCGAAGAATCTGCCAACGCTGTGGGATTGGATCCAAATTTATTAGAGGCTTTACTGCTAACAGAAAATCAAGGCAAATCTACTGGAGCCAGCCCAACTGGACCATGTGGGATCGCGATGTTTTCTAAAGCTAGGGCGCGTGAAGTTGGACTGGTAATTGAAGATGGTCGAGATGACCGCTACAATCCAGAACTAGCTATCCCCGCTGCAGCAAGGGCACTTAAAGATTCTTACGATACTTATGGTGACTGGCAATTTGCAGTTGTAGAATATCATATGGGAAGAGGTGCTTTAACCAAACTTATTATGATGTATATTGCACCAAAGCAAATTGAAGGCACTGTAAAACAAGCTCTGCAAAAGTATAATATTCACTACCGTGATATATTCTTTCGTAACACACCATACCATAATGGCGGAACATACCAAATGATCAAAACTTTAACTCAAAAAGATTGGTCGCCCCGTTATTGGTTTAAAGTGGCTTGCTGGAAAAATTTGATGACGTTGTATAGAACAAATAAAGATCAATTTATTACTCTGTCCAAGCAACAATTTTATAAAGGCAAGGCACAAAAAAGTAGAATGTGGTCATTTTTTAACCAACACAATGATCCTGCCTTTAAGGATATGGATGATTTAAAAAATAAGGTTAAAGATGGCACTTTGGTTCCGATACCAAAAGGAGATAAATACGGATACACCGTTAGACCCTTAGGTTCTAGTGATCCAAATGTAAGTGATAGAAAGTATTACCACTACGCTTACAAATACACAACTGGAATGCTACTATACGTTGCTACTGCGCTTCAAGAATTACGCAATAGCAAATCCAAGCAAGCAGTTAGTTTTGATATAAGTTCATACACAAGAACAATTTGGTATCAGAACCAAATTACAAAAACTAATAGATTTGCCACCAAAGACAAATCTTGGCATTACTATGGATTAGCATTTGATATTCCCTATTCATCGCTTACCGCTGATGAAAAGTCAGATATTGAATTTGTTTTAACAGATTTAGAATCTGCGGGAATGATATCTTGGGTCCGCGAAAACAACAACTGCTACCATGTAGTTGTCGCCCCAACAGAAGAAGCGCGAGAATTCTTCTCAGACTTCTATTCCAACCAAATTTCTAGCAAAGCTGAAGACGATGATGCTTCTGCTGACGAATTAGAAAAAACGTCACCAGAACAGTCTAACTCAGACCCTCCGCTAGGACAAAATAATCAATAAAAACAGCCGAATAATATTTATGCAATTATAATATTATTCGGCTTATTTTTTTAAAAAGTTTTAAAAGTATTTAGGATGAAATCTTCCACGGATACATCCCCGGGTTTAAAAATACATTTATCATCCTCCAAATGTTTTTCGCACATAGCACCAAAAATGGACACATAGTCATTTTTTACAGGAATTAAATAAACATTTTGACACCCGCCAAGCCCACATTCCGAAAATTTATAACCATACAATTTTTGCCCTTGATTAGATGAACCAATTTTTATTTTTTTACCTTCATTAGGGTTCAACTTATTAGTATTCCCTTTTGTTATATCAAATAAATATTCGCCGTCTTTAAAGGAGCCACTCCATAAAAATAAATCAGATTTACCAATTTGCAACTCGTTTGGATATTTGAAAGAAAAACCAAGATCTTTATTACTATATGTAGCATTACCATTATATTTGTCGTTACATTTTTCTACTAAATTTTGATGTTGATCTTTAATTTCTGAGGAGGGCGTGTATTTATGTTTTTGTAAATCAGCAAACTTAACTTTAGAATCTAAATTATTTACACTCACTAAATCCAGATAATATAACGGCGCAAATTTATTATCCACAAATGGATCAAAACACTGCATAGGACCACCATCGTCAACATATCCGTAATAGATTATCTTATTATCAATAATATCAGCAATTTTTAAAACAAAATCATTCGACGGCATAGTCTCTTGAATCAGATCCACTTTATTATTGTCCACATCAAGCCTTCCGGAACCATTATAAGATTGATCATTAGAAGAGTCATATCTATAAATAGTCTGAGATGGGGTTTTTGTACTTTCGGCAAAAATATAATAAATAACTTTTGGATTTGCTGGGTCAACCTTGTAATCCAATACATTGTAGCCAAAGTCTTTAGAATTTTTCCATTCTAAAAATTTTTGTTCTAACGAACTTTCTGTTTTACTTTTTATCAAAGAGTGTCCGTTGATTTGGGAGGAATCGTTATTAATTTTATCAGTCAATTTTGTTTGCCAAAATATAACTCCTAACAAAACAATAAGAATAACAACGATAAAATATAAAATAATTTTTTTATGTAAAATCATGTATAATGCATTTATAAGTTCTTAACTGTATTATACACTAAACGATGGCAAATTTTTTTATAATGGACTACAGCCTTCCCAATTTTATGGGACCAATAATTTTACTCTATATACCATTAATGTTAATAATTATTAGCGTAGCTATAACTCTTTACTTAATCATTAATTTCTATAGAAGCAGGTCTATTAATATTCTAAAACTTTTAATATTGCAATTATTATCTGCTTTTAGCTTAACAACGTATTTTATTCTCCATCCCATTGAGTACATAGATAATGGTAGCCCTGATCATCTTAATACAGGTTTTAGTATTTTATTTCCTTGGGTATTGTTAGGCTTAATAAACATATTCGTAATTTTATTTTATAGTCTTTACAAAAAAATAAATTATAAGCATTTTATAAAATAAAGCCGCAAATTGCGGCTTTATTTTTACAATTTTCTAATAGCAGTATTCAATCTTTCAACAATACCCTCTTTGCCAAAATGTTTAAACAAAACAGTTCCTACTTCAAATGGACTAGGACTTTTATCCAGTCCTGTTAAAGCAACGCGCATTGGCCACAAAACAGATCCATTATCTAATCCGGATTGACTTATCCATTTTTTTACCTTTTCTTCTAAGACTGACAAACTCATAAAGTCTGAATCTTCGAGATTAGACAAACAATCTACTAATTTTTGCAAATTATCTTTTGTGGTTTGGCTGTCGGATTTTCTCCATACTAATTTATCTGACTCATAAACAGGTTCTTCAAAATAAAAATTAATCTGCTCAGTAATTTGAGATAAGGTCTTAAGTCTCTCCTGCTCCAACTTTACAACTTCAAGCAAATATTCATCGGAAAAATTGCTTATATTAGAAATAAAGCTTGCAATGTAAGGCTTAGTTAATTCAAATAAATGATTTGGAGATAATTGGCGGATATAAAATCCATTTATCCAATCTAATTTATTATAATCAAAAACAGCACCACTGTTATGCACCTTAGCCAAATCAAACTGAGCAATCAATTCTTGCATAGAAAAAATCTCTTGCTCCGTTTTTGGATTCCAACCAAGCAAGGCTACAAAATTAATTAATGCTTCTGGTAAATATCCTTTTTGCAAAAAATCTTCTACCGAGACATCACCTTGTCTCTTGGATAACTTAGTTTTATCTGCATTTAAAATTAACGGTAAATGCGCAAACTCTGGTGATTGCCAACCAAAAGCTTGATACAACAAAATATGCTTTGGCGTAGAAGGCAGCCATTCTTCACCCCGAAACACATGGCTAATTCCCATTAAATGATCATCAACTACAACAGCTAAGTGATATGTAGGAAACATGTCTGACTTTAATAAAACCTGATCATCTAAAGTTGCATTATCGTATTTAATTTCACCATAAACTAAATCGCTTACTACTGTCTCCCCACTTTCTGGAATTGCTTGTCTAACAACAGGATTTTGATTTAAATTTTTAAATTCGTCTAGTTTAGCATTAACATCTTGTTCACTCAAATTGCGACAATGCTTGTCATACATTGGAGGTTTTTTTAAAGCTATCTGCTCCTTACGCAATTCGTCTAATCTTTCGCTACTACAAAAACAATAATATGCTTTTTTATTATCAAGCAGTTCTTTTACGTATTTGTGATATAAGTCCAATCTTTCTGATTGCACATAAGGACCAAAGCCACCTCGAGAATTTATCTGTCCATTTTCAATATACAAACCTTCATCAAATTCAATCCCCATCTTGCTCATTGAATTTAATAAATTTTCTAAAGCCCCTTCTACTTTTCTTGTTTGGTCTGTATCTTCTATACGCAAAATACTTACCCCATTATTCTTTTTTGCAAATAGATAACCAAATAATGCAGTCCTAAGCGTACCAACATGAACCATACCAGTTGGACTTGGTGCTAATCTTGTTCTAATTTTATTATTCATATATTTATGATTTAAATTTTTCTGATAACTCTAAACTGATGTTTTTAAAATGAGGTTTGCGTTCTTCGGCAATTAATCGTTCAGCATCTTCAAGACTAAGCCATTTATAATCTTCAAACTCATGTTGATCAATTTTTACATCCGTATCCAAACCTTCAAACTTAAAATAAAAAGTTTTTTGAATTTGTCCGCGATACCGATATCTAGGCAAAACTAATACTGATCTACTTACATTATGCCAATCATATGAATTAGAATGTTTGCTTTCAAACCAAAACTTTACACCTTCTGACAAACCAGTTTCTTCATACAATTCTCTTTGTGCTGCAACTATATAGTTTTCATTTTTTTCTACACCACCTTGAGGCAGCTGCCAATAATTCTTGTACATATGTATTGGTGCTTGACCATTACTTGCTAGCCCTGGGATACGCTTACACAATAAAACTTTATTCTGTTGGTTAATAACAACGGCTACTGCATTTTCTCGCAATGGCATAGTGCCAAATACTTTATAACGCACTAAAGACCTCGCTAACCCATAAGTAGCCAAATAAATTCTATGCCATCTACTTGGTTGAGTAATTAACCTAAATAGCCATTCCAGTCCTACACCCCTAATCCATTTTGGAGGCACAGCAACTTCACCAGCTATATAATCAAAACTCCCCCCTACTCCTATAGCCAAAGTAACAGGCAAATTTTTTAAGTTCTCGTTTATCCATTGTTCTTGATTTATGGGACCGAAAGCAACAAGCAAAATATCTGGCTGTTTATCTTTTACAACTTGTATTACTGCTGGATCATTGTAATTTAAGTTACTTTTGCCAACAATTTTTAAGTTAGGAAATTTTTCTTTAAGCCTTTGCTCGACTATATTTGTGACATTACCAAATCCACCTAAAAGAAAAATGCTGAAATTATTTTCGCTGGCGATTTGTGCCAAGTCCCAAATAAAATCAGATCCAGAAATTTTCTCTGGAATATTTTTATATAATTTTTTGGGGTTAAAAATAATGGAAGCTCCCGAATAAACAACCTGCCATATAGCTTGCAAAATTTTTAAAAAATAACTTTCAAACGTTAAAGGAAAAGATAAAAAATAATCAGCCCAAAATATACCAATACCGTCTGGCAAAGAAATATCAGCTTTATTAAATAATCTCATGATATCTACATTTCTTAAGCTATGATATAAAAATTCAGAATATGGAGTTACTATGTAAGTTTTGGTTTTATTTTTTAAACGCAACAAAACCTCAGACTTTAGTTCTGATAATTTGTAACTATTAAATTTTAACCCTGCCACAAACACCTCTTTATTCATAAAACTATTTTTGTAAACAACTATTAAAACTATTAACTTGGGAATTGTATGTTTCTACCAATTGCTTAGTGTCTGCTACTAAATTATTATATTGATTTGCCAAACTATTATAATTATCAATTGCTTGATTATAAGAGCTTGGAGTTTGGTAATAATTATTTTCTAACTTAGACTTTTGGTCATCTAATTGGATTTGAATTGATCGCATCTTTTGCCTATTAGATTCTATACTATTTTTTAACTCTTTATTAGCACCCGGACAATCACTTAAAGGAGCACCAAATTCCTGAACAGCAACCCACACTGTTTTACCTTCATAGGTACCTCTCTTAACAGCAACTCCAATCTGAGTATATTTCTTATCTAAGATATTTGCTCTGTGACCCGGACTATTCATCCAGGCTATTACTAATTCTGAGTCATTCAAAAAGTTTCCTAAGGCTAAATTTTCTCCAACAACAATATACTCATAACCTGTCGCAGAAATAATATCTGAGGGTTTTTTACCTTCAGGGGAATTATGTTCAAAATATTGCTTCGCCAAAATATCATTTGCTTTATACTCTGCTGCCTGAGCCAGCTTTGCATTATAAGTTAAAATAGAAACCCCTTGTTCTGTACGCTGCTTGTTTGTCTCCAATATAACCCCTTCGTTTGTTAGTTTAGATTTATCAGCAAAATTTGAAACCAAAGATTTTAATGGTCCTGGAAAAGACGCACCATCGTCTATATTAGAAAGTGTGCTAATTTTTGAATTGTTAAATGCACCGGAAATCCACTTCGAAACCTTACCAGGCAACCCTTCTTGCCAAGCTATAAAAATAAAAGCAATTATTAATATTCCAGTAAAAATCTTGTTCAACATAGCCCTAATTATAGCGTTTTTTCAATAAAATAGCTAGTTTTTGTACAATCAGATAAAGCTTAGTATAATTATAGTATTATGGATTCAATAGCAGATTTAGCAAAAAAAGTTAAATTACCGACTAAACGAGATCCGCATTTGCATTCTGCGGCTCATGTTTTGGCTGACGAATTAGCTACTAAGCTCTCAGACCCAAAACACTTTGCTTTATATTTAAAACTTGCCCTTACCCACCCTCATGATGTATTAAAAAGACTTATGGGACAAGTATTGGAGGGGCATAATATTACTAATAAAGGCAAGCTGTTTTCTTACTTAGTTAAACAATATAATCAATCATCCAAAGAGCAAAAGAAATAACATGATATTACCTCTATCACACTTACCTTCTAAAATATTAAGAACACCTGTTAAAGATCTACAGTTTCCATTAAGCAAATCAGATCTAAGGCTAATCAAAAACATGGTAGCAACATGTAAACATGCCAATGGCGTAGGATTAGCAGCTCCCCAGATCGGAAAAAATTTAAATCTTGCCATTATTTATTTAGAAGAAATGGGATTACCAGCTTTTCCTATAATCAACCCAAAAATAACAAAGTCGTCCAAAGAACAGACAGATATGGAAGAAGGTTGCTTATCCATGCCCGGAGTTTTTGGCTTTGTAAAACGCCCAAAGAAAATTACTATGACTGCTTACGACATTGATGGAGAGCAATTTACAATCAACGATGATACGTTTTTAGCAAGAGTATTACAGCATGAAATTGACCATCTCAACCAAACACTTATTGCTGACAAAATAGATAAAGTCACAACGGGCAAAGAACTATTATCCAAGTACATACCTAATAAATCAAAATGAAACTAATAAAAGATATCTTAATAATTCAAGCAGAGACTAGTGGACCAAACACCGAAACAGACCACATCATTCAATTGTCTGCAGTTTTGCTTGATAAAGATAATCTTTTAGAAAAAAATAATTTTAACTTTTATATCAAAGCTAGCTTTTTGGATAAAACCCTCATGGATCATTCTGATTATTTAGGTATTACTTTTGATCAATTGCGTAAGAGTCCCAAATTAAGCGAAGTAATTAATAACTTTATCAAAACTTTTGGATCTGACCCATTAATCGCCAGTCACGACATCACAAGTTATTTATTTTTGCAAAAAGCTTTTAAACGAACTTTAAACTCTTTCGACTATGATAATCATTATATAAATATTTGGTCCTTGGGCTATATTTACATGATGCATTACGGAGTGAAAAAAATTCCAACCCTTTCTACTTTAGCCAACCATTTTAACCTTAAAGTTAAGCACCCCCATAACGCTTTTGAGAAAGTTCGCCTAACTGCAGAAATTTTTAGAAAAATAGTATTAGGATAATTATGTTTAATAAAGATATTTTAATTTACGATATTGAAGCAACAGGAATTGATGTAACTCAACACGAAATTATTCAACTTGCTGCCATACTTTTAGATAAAAAAACTCTGAAAGAAAAAGCTTCTTTTAGTAGTTATATCAAACCTAAAAATTGGGACAATCGTGATCCAGAATCTATAGATATAAATAAAATTACTTGGGAGAAACTAAAGAAAGCCCCTTCCCTAAAAACTGTTTTGAATAACTTTTGCAAGCAGTTTAAACCAACAGAAGTTATCCCTACAACCTATGGAGGCAATTTAGATATTATATTTTTCCCTGCGGCTTTTCGTTCTTGTAAAATAAAATATCCATTTGATTACCACACACTTAATTTTTGGGCACTGTGCTATATATTTATGGCAACAAATAAACAACTAAAAAATCAAGATAGATTTGCTGGCTTTACATTGGAAGAACTAGCAGGTTATTTAAAAATCAAAACTCCTAGTAATCTGCACGATGCTTTAACTGATTGTAGATACGAAGCCGAGGTTTTTAGAAAACTAATTAAGCATATTAAATAGTATGAAAATAGTTTTCTTTGGAACGGCAGATATTGGTGCAGAAATCTTAAATTCACTTGCCGAACATCATCAAATCCAAGCTGTAATCACATCTCCGGATAAACCAGTAGGGCGGAAACAATTATTAACCCCTAGTAGTATTTCGAACGCAGCAGAAAAAATAGGTTTACCCATCCTTAAACCACAAAAGGTAAAAAATAACGAGAATCTATTACAAGAGCTTTCGAAATTGGATGCAGATATCTTTATTGTTATTGCTTACGGCAAAATTCTACCAAAAGAAATTATAGAATTGCCAAGACTAAAAACAATTAATGTTCATTTTTCGTTGTTACCAAAGTATCGAGGAGCTTCACCTGTACAATTTGCTTTATTAAATGATGAGGTAAAAACTGGTAGCACCATAATGCTTATGGATGAAGAATTAGATCACGGTCCAATTCTGGAAAGCATAACAACAGATATAAGCCCTGATGAAACCAATCCACAACTGCAACTAAGATTAGCGCAACTATCTATACCTTTACTGCTAAATACATTAGATAAGTTTAGTAAAAATGAAATCAAAATTCAGCCACAAAACCACGACCTAGCGACCTTTACTAAAATAATAAAGAAGGAAGATGGATTAATCAATTGGTCTAAACCGGCCCGCGAAATTTATAACCAATGGAGAGCATATCAACCATGGCCAGGAATACACACATCTTGGCATGGCAAGCGTATCAAAATTCTAGAATGCACCCCCAGTAAACAAACCTTCTCTAGCCAACCCGGATCAATTGAAAATAACCTGATCAGCTGTGGAAACAATACTTCATTAGAAATAAAGACTATTCAAATTGAAGGTAAAAACCCAGTCGATATTCAAACTTTTATAAACGGTTACCCAGAATTTAAAAACAGCACTTTTAACTAAAGTGCTGTTTTCTTTTTTACATGCTCGCTAAATGTTTTGCTAAAATCTACTTTTCCAGATGGTTGATAATGTAAGAAGTAAAAATAATCCGATTTTATAGGTTTTAATACCGCCTCTATGCTACCTAAAGAAGGATTACCAATTGGACCAGGAGGAAGACCAGCATTTTTATATGTGTTATAAGCCGACTTTGTCTGTAAATCATCTAAGCTAGAAGATGGAGCATTTTTACCAGTTATATAATTGATGGTCGCATCGCTTTCCAAGGCTTGCCCTATCGTAAGTCTATTATAAAACACTCCTGCAACCAAAGCTCTTTCTTCCTCTAAACTCATATCTCCTGATGCTGACCCTTTACCACCACTTTCCTGCTCTACAATGGAAGCTAAAGTTAGAATTTGATATAAATTTAAGCCAGCTTCAGAGCTTCCAGCTAAAGTTAACTTATCGTATCCAGGGATTATTTGATTATCAGAAGTTTTAATTCCTATACTCCTTAATCTATAATCAAAATTATCTAACATCTTACCAATAACTTCTTCTGCAGTGGAATTTTTAGAAAATCGATATGTGTCTGGAAATAAATAACCCTCTAAACCGTTTGATGATTTAGGTTTAGCAATTAAATTGTATTGACTGATATCAAAGTTTTTTGCAGCTCGGATAAAATTATCAGCATCAAACATCCCCAACTCATCAAACTGTTCAGCTATCTCTTGCAAAGTCTCCCCTTCTTTAATTACAACTTTTACTTCTTCAGATTGTTTTGCTAATCTTGCTTGTCTTTCTGCCAGTCTGTTTTTATATTGACGATACTCCCACATTCCA
The DNA here is from genome assembly GCA_964631145.1 of uncultured Candidatus Saccharibacteria bacterium. Classification (GTDB taxonomy): domain Bacteria; phylum Patescibacteriota; class Doudnabacteria; order UBA920; family UBA920; genus UBA920. Next base: position 475,175 of record CAZVXT010000001.1, on the reverse strand, counting down.
GCCAAAGCAAATCCAGCTAATATCAATAAAGCTAACACTATTATTATCTTTTTAAACATGTAGTTATTATAGCAAATCAACAATATGTGTCAGAAAAAAACCGCTGCAAAATTTGCAGCGGCTCTTAGTTTATTTTATTTTTTAATTTCGGCGAGAGATAATATTTTCTATATAATCGAGAACTTTGCGGGCATGATCTTTGCCACCAAGTCCAAATGCCAAACCTCCTGCAATTGCCAACATAGCAATCACAGCTCTAAATAAATCAGCTAAAAAGCTTTGGGCGATTTGCAATTCTGATAATGCAGCAATAACTGCAAAAACAGTAATAGACCAACGAGTAATAGAACTTAAAACCCCAGACCCTTCAAAACCACCAGCCTTAACTGTCCCCTCAACAATATCACCCAAAAAGTTTGCAGCAAGCATACCCAATAACAAAATAATTACTGCAATTACAACATGCCCAGCATATCCCAAAACATCTTGATAAAAGAAGTTAGTTACTGTATTTAAATTCAAAATATCAGCGGCAGCAATAATACTTGCAAGTATAAAGAACCACTTTATAATCCATTGAACAATACTAGATATCTTAATATGGCGACCACTGCGTTCGGATAGCCTTTTCAAACCAACCTGATCGCCTAAACCATCAATGCCAATAGATTCTAAGGCTTTTTTAAATAAATTTCCCAAGAATATACCAATTACCCACCCCACTAATAATACAATTAGCGCAGCAAATATATTTGGTAAAAATTGAATAACCCGGTCATAAAGAGTTACTACAGAACCTTTTACGACATCAGGATAACTATCATAATAATTCATAAATTTCCTTTCTTAATTTGTTTTAACCAACCATCGACCAAGTATGGCTTTAATAAATAATAAAAAAATAACGACAAAAATCGTTATTCTCCAATAATGGTAATATTAAAATTTCTATCTCTCCCGCCATCGAGCTCAACAAAAAACACACTTTGCCTGTCTCCTAAAATAAGCTTGCCATCTTTTATAGGAACCGATTCCGATGAAGATCCAAGTAAAAATGCTTTTACATGAGCGTGGCCATTAGTTCTTTCATTTACATCAACTCCGCTACGAAGCTCAAACAAATCGTGATTGTAATTTTGGTCGATAGGAACCAATCGATAAATCATATGCATAATATCCTGTATTAGCAATGGTTCATTATGATTTAGCCTAATTGCCGCAGTGGTATGAGGACAAAAAATACTAACCAAACCATCTTTAACATTGCTAGAAGTAACTTCTGCATTTATAAGCTGAGTAATATCAACTAATTCAAACTGTTTTTGAGTTTTGATTTCGATTTGTTTGTTTATGATCATAATTTGCATTCGCCAAATTATTTCAAGCGGTCAAATTACTCTTACCTATGTATTATACCACACTAAGCCTACTTAGTTAAATCAAAAGTAGTTGCTTTTAAATTATTCTTTGATGGAATAAAGAAAGAAAAAGTAGAACCTTTATCGAGCCCCGCACTCTCTGCCCAAATCTTTCCATTATGTTGCTCTACTATAACCTTAGCAACATACATCCCCAAACCTAGCCCAGTTGCTTGAGTAGCAGAATCTTGTCCTCTGGAGTATTTAGCAAATAACTTCTTCACATCCTCTTGTCTAATACCTTTGCCCTGGTCAGAAACACTAAGCGTAACCCCGTCTCTATTTCGAACCAATTTTACATCAATATCCCCTTGTTTAGTGTATTTAATAGCATTATCAATCATATTATTTATTACCTGGCGAATCTTCTCCTGATCCATAATAAACTCTGGTATTGTGGTCTTTGGTGGCTGATAATTAATGCGCAACTTTTTCATTTGTGCCAAAGGTTGTAATTGATTAACCAGATTTTGTACTATTGGCTCGATCACGCCTGGTTGAAAAAAGAATTCCAGCTTACCTCGCTCAATCCTGGAAGCATTAAGCAAGTCATCAATAGTAGAAATCTGAGCATCATTAGTTACTTGTACTGTTTGCAATGCTGGTAAAGTTTCTGGGAGTATTTTACCAAAGTCGCCAGATAAAATTGCTGACATATACCATTTAATTGTAGCTGGAGGTGTTCTTAGTTGATGACTAGCGATTGAGATAAATTCTGCCCTTGCTTTATCCAAAGATTTTAGTTTTTCGTTTGCCTTGGCTAAATCTGTACTCAAAATCTCCAACTCTTGTCTCTGTTTAACTTCCTTAAACACACTGCTAACCAACAAACCACCTACTCCCAAAACTAGTAAAAATACACTGCTTCTAAAAAACAAAACGCCAAAATTTTGTGAAATAATAACTTCGATTAAAGATGTAACCGCTAGGACAAATACTAAAATTTCTGTTCCAACTATTTTAATATCCAATAGTTTGTGTCTAACTATAGCGTAAGTCGTGAAAGCTATGAACGGTAGGATATAAAGAGGTGCTAGCGGTACATAACGAGTATTATTATAAAAAACTGGCAAGACAAAGTTAAACACAAAAATTAACATCATAGTAAAAATTGTGCCAGTTAAGACAGTGCTTAACTGTTTCTTTTCTAAACTTTGAGAATTTCTAACCTTATTTATCAGCACATACAAAGCCGAGAATACCAAACCAAATGCGACTAAACCGAATAGTGCAATACCAGGGCCTTTTTCTGGATTTGCTACTTGCCCAAAAGCAATCTCTTGACTAATCCCAGAGAATACTAATGGTGTTAAAGTTAAAAGAGAAGCAATAATAGTAGCGGGAACAGCTATATACTTGTATTTCCAATCATAACTCGTTTGCTCCAAAGGAAACACCACAAATAACTGATACAAAGAAAATGCATGCCATACTGCGCTAAATAAAGTTAAACGTAAACTCCACAATGCAAGATCATGATCTATGAATTTGCTAGAAGAAAAATTTATAACACCATATGCGATTGTCATCAATGCAAAAAACAAGAAGGACTTAGCGGTAATACTTCTTCTATTATTTAAGTACACAACCATTGATAAAATAGCGATACCCGCAATCGCAATACCAATGATTAATAAATCAATATTTGCAAATGTTCCAAAATCTATACCCATTTTATGACTGAATTATATCTAAAACATTAAAACGACGAGAATGTGCGGATGGCGAGTCTGCGTAACCTAAACGAAACATCATCGCCACCCTATCATTAGTCTCAAAAATTTTTTGTATCGATAAATAAGCATCGTTAACTAATTTTTGATGTGTAAGGCTTAACTCTCCTGCTTTATTATTATCGATTCGTAGCTTTAAAAATGGCACTCCTGTTAAAGGCTGAAAGCTTAAACCAAGTTCTGTCGCTTGTAGCCAAACTCGCTGAAATTCTTGTCCTGCTTTAATATACCCAAGCTTACTATAATCTTTAATGGTAATAATACCCATTGCTGAAGCAGAGCCATATACCTTAGAATTTTCTTTAGCTAATATCTTAGAAAAACCTAGTAACACATTCAAGGTTTTACACACCAACCAATGCTTAAATAACTTAAAGCCCGATTGCTTATTTTTAGGAATTTCTAAGGTCGGTAAATAAAAGCCAATTTTTTTATTTATATCTTCTTCCTCGGTCCAATTTATATGGTTATAAAAAAAACTATGCATCTGCTGATTTTCAAATAAAATCCTCTCATTGATACTAGCGATTTGTCCAAGCTGATTAATCATAGACTTCTCACTAACCAACTTTAATGAATCGCTAGTTTGTAAAAGTTTGTCAACTTTTAGAGGTTCGACTAATTGCCCTAGATACATTTTACGATTTGTTATTCTTTGCTCTATAAATCTAGCCAAATCGTTTCCGTAGCTTTCGTTATTTATCTCAAAATTTAAATAAGCCACCAAATCACTGTCTTCACCATCAGGGAAATATTTAATATCTGTTTTATAACCCAAATCAGCTGCCTTAATAAGGCAGTTTTCTATAAAAGCCCCTAAAGCAACCATAGAAGCCCGTTGCCCAAAACTATACAAAGAGTTATCTCTATCAGGTAAGTTGTATAGAGCAAAACCATCGTCATACAAACGAACAGACCATGGCTGGCAGTTATCGCCTGAAGGAGCGTGTCCACCCGCTGTAATAATTTTTACTAAAACCTCTTTTTGTATCATCAAATTACTTTAAAATTAAAAATTTCTGATTGAGTTTTCAAAAACTTCTTTGTACCAGCTCTACGCTGGGCTTTTTGCTTGGCAGAATTAAATGCTTTTATAAATACTGAGTCAGGGTTAAAATCATACTTACCACTTTGCAAATCATGCCCAAGCACAATTCCTTTTGCTAAATAAGCCAAGACCCCGCCAGTTATCATTGCAGCACCGCCAAGCTGAGGCCAAGAATATAAACTCTTCCCTACTTCAAGCAAAGATTGTTTCATCCTATCGGTCACGTACTCTATACCCACCATTTCATTAATTAATTTTATCTTTGATCCAAATCCCATTTTGGCTATACTATCAAGTTTGGTTTCGTGTAAGTCTCCATGATAAATTGGATATTTATTATTAAGATCAAATCTTTGTATATCTACAATAACCCCATCGCCATTATCAGCAGCAGAAATTACCGGAATTTTATATTTTTGAGCTAATTGTCTAAGCTTAATTTTTACTTCCACATCATCAATCTCATCAATCATAACATCCAAATCCTTAATAAACTGCTCTAGCTTATTACCATTCAAACCTTGATGATAAATATCAACTTTTGCGTATGGATCAACTTCATAAATCTGCTTTGCGGTAATATAGCTTTTATTAACAGTCAAATCTGTAATACCAGCTCGAATGCGATTTAAATTTACTACAGCTAAATTATCAAAATCAGCAATTCTAATATTTTGAAAGCCTTCTAAAGCGGCACCTACGGCGGCAGCATTACCAACGCTCAAACCGGCAATTCCGATTTTAGATTTTTTAATTTTATTTTGCTCCAAACTTGTAATTAAATTTTTATTTCTTGAAGTGCGCAACTCATAATAATCTGTATTTGATAACAAATGAATCAAACTATTACTCCACGGTAAAAAAATCCAACTGCCTTGCATCCATAATGGATTTTTAGAAATTTGCCCTATATGTTCTGATAATTCTAGATGCGCTTTATCGGGTTGTGTTTTTAAAAATGGATGCCTAACCAAATACAAGTCTTCTAACTGCTCTGTATATGTATCAATGATATGTGGTTTATTTATTTTTATAATCTCTTCAATTTTGCTTTGGTTATATAATTTTTGCAAATCAAAAATTTGAACAACAGGTTTTGTATTTATATCAGCAACTTTTAACCACTTGGGAGTTTTTATCATATTTATATTATACAATGTATCTTGGTTTTAATCCCGGCTTAAAATATTTGGGGTGTTGATAAGCATGGAGTTTTATTTTAGGATCAATGTTTTTATCCAAATTCTTTTGCAAAAATTGATACTCTAAATTTAAAGATGATAAAGTTTTTATTACATTATCTTTAATAAATTTTAGAAGGTCTTTATTTGCTAAGGCTTTGTCTTGCAATTCTATATGAATGACCAAATCTTCATCCATATTATTTTTATATTTTTTTTCTAATGAAAACTTACCTGTTAATTTTTTAAATAACTTATCGTGTTGTAATGCAGCATGGATATTATTAGGATAAATATTCGCCGCATAAAAAACAGCACCATAATCGCTCCTACCTTGCAAAACCACTATAGGTAAATTTGATTTCGTCGGTTTCAAATTTAACTGCCTGCTATACAAATTAAACTGTTGGGCAGAAATAATTTTTCCAGCATCGTGCATATTATATCTTATAAGAGGAACACCACTAACTGCTGTACAAAGAATTTCCCCATTACTGCTTTCTTGCAAATATCTATGATAAGGATTGTATTCAAATAAACTTGGCACGTTACGACTACCAAAAAGCTTGTCACCAAGAGCTGTGCCATTAACAGCCTTTCTAAAATCAATGGTCCTCTGATTTTCATTAGCCATTAATAAAAATTCTGATGAGCCGTAGGTATTAATTGCTTTTACCTTGCCTTTAGGATTTAAAACAGATGAAACATACTCTCGCCAATCTTCAGAGAACCCCTCACTGCAAAACATTAAGCTAATGTTAAATTTGTCTAGCTTTATTTTTCTAGCGGTGGCAGTTTCTATAACATCTTTCAAAAAAAATGGATGTCCAACCAAAATAGTCTGATCATAAGAATAACTTAGCTGCTCCATTGCCTTCAGCATATCAGCTTTGTTATTTCCCACACTAACCACTGATAGTCCTGGGTATTTTTGGGTTAATAGCCAAGTAGGCAATAATGTCGCTATCCCCGAAACATACACACCCATTGGAAAGCCAATCAAAACTAAAGTTGTTTTTTTATGAACTTCAAATTGATCAATAAACAATTTTTGATGAAAAACAAAAGCCTCATACTCTTGGTATGCACTGCGAGCCCATAAGGTTGGATTGCCTGTGGTGCCAGAACTTATGGCTATTAAATTATTTTTTAAGTTACCTCCGCCAAAGCTTCTATCCTCTAAACTATATTTAGAAATATAATTTTCTTTGTCTGTCCATGGAATTAGATTAAAATCATTTTGATTTTGTATTTTTTCAGGATCTATTTTATTCTTTTTCAAAAAATCCTTATAGGCAGGCACATTCTTACTTACGTACTTAAAAAATGATAAAGCTCTTTTAAAGCTATGCTTTTCTATTTCTTCTGAGCTTACAGATTGGAAGGTTTTTTGGTATTGCTTATATTCAAATTGGTTAATACGATTTTCAATTGCCAGATGCTTCTTGTAATCAAACTGTTTGTCTAACCAATTAAAATTATCATTATTCATGCTTTAATAAATCAATGACTTTTGGCAAAAGGCTAAATAAAGGTTTGTCTGATATAACAACTGGAAAAACCTTGCGAACTGCTTTGTAATTTTGCTTAGTGGAGCTGGATAGCTTATTTGAAAAATTCAAAACATCAACAGCTTGAGTAAGAACAACATTTTCAATTGCAGTAACAATGTAGCAATTTTCTACTACTTGTCTTGCAAATAACATTGCATCAGTGCCCATACTTACAACATCTTGATTATCAGCGTTTGTACTAATACTATGAACTGAATGCGGAAAAGCCAAAGACTGATTATCAGCAGTAGTAGATGTAGCTACAAACTGCAAACCCTGCAAAGCCAATGTTAAGCCCGGCGTATCCAAATTTAAAAATGGTGGGTAAATCTTATTTATATTCTGATTTAAAAAGAAATTAATTCTTCTTTCAGATAGCATTGACAATTTAACCAAAGAAGCTTTTAATTGATCAATAGCCACAGCAATATAGTCCCCATGGAAATTTCCACCATGCAAAAATCTTTTATTTTTAACATCCACAATAGGGTTATCTGTTGTAGAATTCAATTCAACTTCTACAACTTTTTCTGCCTTTTGCAAAGTATCTAATATGGGACCAACAATCTGAGGTATACAGCGAAGTGAATATACTTCTTGTACCCTATCGTCAATTTTAGTAACACCTTGGTTAAAACTATCTTGGTAAGTTAAGCTTTCTCTTTGCCTAATTAGTTTGGAATCTTTTAATAAACTACGCAAAGTTTGTGCAACCTGCGATTGCCCTTGCTGAGGACGAAGCTGATGAAGAACTTCATCAAAGCTATCGCTATACGAATTTACAATCTCTAAAGACTCAGCTCCGTTCAAAATTGAGCTCTGTATTAACTTATTAGCATCATTACAAACCAATGCTGCCCCACCAGCCATTACAGAAGTACCATTAATCAAAGATAACCCTTCTTTAGGAAATAATTTATGAGGCTTTATTTTTAGTTTAAGCAATACTTTATCTGTAGATTGGATCTTACCCTCATACCAAACTTGACCCTCCCCTATCAAAGTTAATGCGATATGAGCTAATTGAATTAAATCACCACTAGTCCCTACAGCGCCATGCTCTGGTACAAATGGAATAATCCTAGCATTGATAAATTTCTCTAAAGTCTTTAGTAATTCTATAGAGACTCCAGAAAAACCTTTCACTAAAGTATTTAAACGCACAATCATTGCTGCTAGCACTACATCCTGATCTAATGGCTTACCCATGCCTGTAGCATGACTACGAATCAGATTATATTGTAATTCTATTAGCTTATCCTTTGGTAAAATATGGGACGCCATAGGTCCAAAACCTGTGTTTACCCCGTAGATAACATTTTTAGTTAAACTTTTTTGGACAAACGCAAAAGAAGCATCAATGATGTTTTTAGATTTGGTAGCAATAGTTATTTTTTGATTTTTGTTTGAAATTATTTGAACTATTTGAGAAATAGTAAGATCTTTACCGTTCAACTCAATTACTTTTGACATTCCTATGTTATAATACAATTAATTGAAAAAGAGATGGCAACCCAAGACTTAAATAAAAAAATCTTGATCGTAGAAGACGAGATTGCAATGCGAGAAATCGTCGCACATAAACTATCTAACAATGGCTTTACAGTTGTACAAGCTGGTGATGGAAAAGAAGGTTTAGAAAAAATTATCTCAGAAGGTCCAGCTTTGGTACTGTTAGACTTAATGTTACCTGAAATGGATGGGTTTGAAGTTCTAGAACAAGTTAGGCACCATTCTGATAAAAAAATAGCCTCTACTCCTATTATAGTGCTTAGCAACTTATGGAGCAATAAAGATATCCTCAAGACTAAAGCTTTAAATGTTCAAGCATATATGGTGAAGGCGTACTACGACACCGAAGAAATTTTAAAAAAGGTAAATCAAGTTTTATCTGCCCCAGACACTAAAGCTTAACATTACAAAATAAAAACCAGCCCAAAAAGGGCTGGTTTTTTAAAATTAAAGAATTGAATCTTTAGCTGCTTTTGCAATACGGAACTTGATGACAGTTTTTGCAGGAATTTGAATAGTTGCACCTGTTGCAGGGTTGCGTCCAGTGCGAGCATCACGATGCTTTTTTTGAAGTTTACCTAAACCAGGTAAAGTAAATTCACCGCTCTTCTTTGTTTCAGAGTAAGCTAAGGCAACGATTGCCTCTAACATTTCACTTACTTCTTTTTTGCTCTTGCCGGTTTTTTCCGCCAAATGTTGCAAAGTCTCTGATTTTGTCATATTTTTCCTTTTATCTTCTTTTTAGGAAGATAATCTTAATTGTTTTGTCCTGTTGTGGACAACTAATATTTATAACTTAATGATATAGAAAATATTGGGGTTTTACAAGCTTTTTGTCAATAATATTAAAAAAGATTTTTATACTATAGCTGTGGATTACCAATTAACTTAGTGCGAAAATGGCTTATTTAAAGCAAATAATATCATTTTTAAAGCTTCTACCATTTTTATATTCTTAAGTAACAAATTACTACAAACCTCTTTAAAGCTGTACCAACAGGATAAGATGTCTGCAATGTTAACATTCTCTGTCCTTTTGTATCTTGAGATAGTACAGAAACATCGTTGCTAGCAACAACTTTGGTTGAAGCAACCAGATACTCATACTTTTTACCATCTTTGTCTGTCAAAAATATAGATGATCCTAATTTTATATCTGGTAATTTTGCAAAAACAGTTTTATATTCTCCTTTTGTAAATGGATAATCAGATGAGTGCCCAAAAATATATACATTTCCTTCTTGTCCAAGATTAGCACTGCCAGGATAATGCACCACTCCTGTTTGCAAAGACTGTTGAAACAAACTTTCATCGGGCTGATCTAAATAATTAATAGGTGCCGAAATCCCAAGAGTTGGTATTTGCAAAACATTAGGATTATCTTTATCTTGCTGTTTAGAATTATCTAAGTTAAGAGAGCTGGGTAAATTATTTTTTCTAATATATCGCTCATAAAAATAAGGATAAAATAACACTAAGCTGATAACTAGTAACAACAAAATTAAAATTAATATAATTTTATATTTTCTAATAAAATTCATAACCTTATTTTAACATCAAATAGTTTGATCTAAAATTAAAAAGAGCGTTGCAAGAACGCTCTTTTCTTTAGCTAACTAATTCTTGGAAAGTTTTTTGCTTATCAAAGAATAAACACAATAAGTAGCTGCTAATGTTGAAACAAACCAAATAATTATGTTTAGAGGTAATCCTGTTCGTGGAAGAGTTGTTTCAGCTCCCAAAACTCTTGGAGTAGGAATTGAAATGCTGTCAGAAGGGATATTGGTACTATCCCCTAGCACTCTACCGGTGTTTGTTGGAGTTCCTGGGTCGGCAGGAGGTGTTCCACCACTACCAGATCCGCCAGAACCTCCACCGTTTCCACCATTACCGCCAGAACCACCGCCATTACCAGAAGGGATATCAAAATTACCAAAATTAATTCCACTCGCATTACCTGCAAATGCTAACTGTTGTTGTACAGCTGCAGCATGAGCAGTCTTTGCAAAGAATCCAATAATTGAAGATTCGCCGTTAAAAGCGTCACAATTATTTACACCACCAATCGCAACTTGGTAAGTATGAGTATCTACTGCTGGCTCGGTCTGAGCCCAACCGCTTGGCAGTACTTCAGAAACTAAGTAACAACCAGCGTCCAAATTTTCAAATATATAATTTCCATTAGAATCAGAAGTTGTTGTAGTATTTTCATCAGTTTCGGTTGCAACATTGTCCAACTTTACAGTCCAACCATTTAATGGATTATCACCAGAATTATTAGAATTGCTTTCGTCCAAATCTTCGTAAATTTTACCGGAAATACTAAATTTATTTGAACCGCCGCCAGTAGAACCACAGTCGTAATTAATGGTATCTAATTTATAAATGACGCCTGTAGGGTTGTTAGTTTGGTCAAATGCATAATTCTTTACGGCAAATTTTAAAGTGTGAGTACCTGGAGCAACACTAATACTACTTAATGGACCCACAGTGGTCGAATTACTAAAGCTAGAACTTGTTCCAATTAAAGTTTCGTCCAAATAAACTGCAACTTCATTATCAGCAGCAAAATGCAATGAAGGAGTAGAGATATTTACGGCTCCAGCAGGCACAGTAAATGTGTGGCTAAATAAGCGCCAAGAATCTACACTACCATCAAATCCAGCACCACCAGAAACGGTTGGCTGTGTAATGCTATTACTTACATATTTGGCACCAGATAAGTCTGGACTATTAATAGATCCGTCCCAAGCACCAGGGAATCCAGTTGGTCCAACCTCAACAGCAAAATCCATAACCCCACCTGGATAGTTTCCTGGAGCTTTCAAATCTACTGGAGCAACACCCTCTTTAAGACCTAAAAATTTAGTTGTAGTACCGCTAACTACATTAATAGGCTCAACTACACAAGGCTTAATTTGTTCTACATTGTAAGCAATACAATATATGTCTGCAGGATTAGAATTTCCAATATTAATTAATTCTAAGTTATCGCCATTTAATGCATCATTATAGCATCTAATAGCACCGAAATCATACCCTTTTTTCTCTACTTCACTAACCCAAAAATTTCCGTTTCTGATACCAGAAGACAAAGCTTGCGGCAGACTAGAAACATTCGTTGTATAAACACCATTAGCATCAGTTGTTACAATCTGATTATCATTATGCTGATCTTGATCAGTTGAGAGTAAAAATCCCCAACCACTAGCCAAACCACAACCAGAGTCTTTACCAGGAATTTCTGAAGGGTCAACAAAACCATTTACCAAATAATTTGTTACAAACCCACTTTCAGTAAAATTAGCAAACTGAGTATAATTTTTATTTGGAGTATGATCATAACTATCAGCGGCTTCGTTTCCGTTTATACTAGAGTAACTTTGGCAGACAACTTTCATAAAATGAATTTTTGGATCCACTGTCTGTGGAGCACAAGCTTCGGTTGTACAACGATTAACTAAAACGAATTCTGATTGAGCTTTATTAATTAAAACTTCAACATTATTACCACTGACATTAGCCCAACCTGGTTGCATAATTTCAGAAACTACATAGTTGCCATAAGGAACATTTGTTAATGTAGCGCATCCATCAATGTTAGTCGTTACACCAGCGTATGCCTTATAAATTTTAACCTGGAGCTGACCAACGTTATCTCCATACCAACTAGAATTAACTGTATTGGTATCCACATCACCATCAAATACTCTAAAATTAGCAGATGCTCCACCACCAGTGTAGATATAGCTGTATTTATGAGCTAAACTATAAGGTCCCCAATTAACAAAATTGTTATTTACTTGTAATTCCAACAGATTATCAGGATAACCACCCTGAGGAGCGTCTAAAACAGTTGTCCATGAGTCAGGTGTGGTAAAACTAGCATCAACGGTTTCAAAACCACGGTTCTGCCATGTACCAGTTACTTCTACAACATATTTTTTACCTGCTTCTAAAGCATTAACAGAATTAGCACCTGTAGAAGCATTAGAATCTACATTTACAGTCTCTATCAAATCCCCTTTCAAAAACACATCCCAACCAGATAGAGGGTTTTTGTTACTATCAACTTTACAAACTTTTACATTAGAAGTTAATACAGGGTCTAATTCAAAATTATATAAATTGTTATTAAACTGAACATAATCTACTTCTGTATCCCAATTAGGATTATTTGAGCCTACATTAACACCAAAACCCGCTACAACTGCATCAGGACACATAGTAGTTATTTGAGAAAGAGTATAAAATGGGGCTCCCCCACCACCAGCTATCACAGAACCATTGCTACAAGTGACTGACTTTGACGACCACATTGAACCTGCAGAAACATCCCAAGATTGCCATGTTCCTTGGTTAATATGAAAACCATTATTATAAGGTTCATATACAAAAGTAGTAAAGCCAGAAGTACCGCCATTTAAGTAAACAACTAACTGATAAGAAGGGGCACCATCAGCAAAAGAAGCGCTATTTTGCTTTGTATAATAACAAAGTTTTGAGACCTGGGATAAAGGCAAAGAATCTACAGCGTGCATATACTGAGCTTTATCTTGAAGCGGGCTTCCTGTAGCAGCGCCAGTAACTAAACTCAATGCACCGGTCGGAGCTGGGCTTGTAGCATCATTTACATAAGTTACAGAACCATTAGATCGGGTATCTGCAGTATTCCAACCTTGAGTATTACTTGGAGTTACAACTGTAACAGGGGCAGCAAAACACTGTACAGGATCCGGCACAATTGAGCGGACTGTATAGTTATCATTCTTATTATCAAAAGCTACTTTATATACACCACTATCATCAGACTTTACATCATAGTTGGTATTAAAACATAGCTCTCCGTTTACATCTGTAGTTGCGTTACCAGAAGCGACAATTGTGCTAGGATCAGCAGATCCTGGCTGTCCAGTAATAGACCAAGCATATACAGTATTTGGGTCAAAACCATTTACATCAACCCAAACAAAATCACCGGTTGAGTATTGGTTAATATTAACTGCCACACAATTTGCATTTGTGGTCTTAATGCTTTGCGCTGCAGCACTTGCTGTTACAGGCACAAAAGTAGACAAAACCAAAGAAACACCAGAAATCACTGAAGCTGTGGTAAAAACCATGTCCTTACCACTCGGACACACTGAGGCTGAGAGTCCTTTTATTTTAAGCTTTGCATTAAGCAAAAACTTAACGATTATTTGTTGCATAATAAGTAATTTAATTATTTTCGTTAGTTATCATAGTATAATCCCATTTATCGCATACTGCAAGCAAAAAAAACACCGAAAAATCGGTGTTTTTTGTAATATCTATTGAATAAGAAATTAACGCTTCGCCCACTGTGGACTGCGGCGCGCACCGCGAAGTCCTGGCTTTTTACGTTCTTTTTTACGGTCATCACGGGTAAGAAAACCATTGCGCTTCATTAATTTCTGCATTTCTTCGCTGGTTGATGCCAAAGCTTGAGCAATAGCATGACGAAGTGCTTCAATTTGAGCATTTTTACCACCACCATTAATAGTTGCAGTAAAGAAGTATTCACCCATTAAGCCTGATAAAGCCAATGGTCTGAGAGCTTCATCACGCATATGTCCTGTAGAAAAGTAAACTGAAAAAGATTTTTTGTTAACCAAACTATCATCAGATCCTTCAAATAATCTTACGTTCGCTACAGCAGTTTTGCGTCTTCCAGTAGCAAATAAGTATTTACCATTCAAACCAACCATAGTCATTTTAGTTGCTTTTGGAGTAGACATTTCTAACACCACAGCTTCAGTAGCTTCTACTTTAGCAGGAGCTTTTTTAGCAGCAACTTTTTTGGCAGGTGCCTTTTTTGCTACAGTTTTCTTTGCAGTTGTTTTTGGAGTTGTTGCCATAAAATTACTTATTAGTTAGTTGCTTATCAATCTTATAAGTGTGCTTATCGCCCTTAACCATTTTCAAGCGAGAAACCAACTTTTTGCGGAATTTAATATCATCAATCATAGAAAATACTGCGCTACGCAATACAAACTCTGGACTTCTGATAATTTCATCTTTAAGAAGTTTAGTCTTCAAACCACCTAAATAACCAGAGTGGTGGTAATACTTCTTTTGTTCGATCTTACGACCAGTTAACTTAAGTTTGTCTACATTAGTAGCAACTACGAAATCACCCATATCCATGTGAGGAGTAAACTGTCTCTTATGTTTGCCACGCAAAATATTTGCAATATGGCTTGCCAATCTTCCAAGAGTCATACTAGAAGCATCAACTTCATACCAAGTACGAGAAATATCTTGAACCTTAGGCAATGTTACTTTTTGTGCCTTCATATAATTACTCTACAAATTCTAGTACTACTTTAGAAGCACCAGCCTTTGGGTTATTTAATTTAGTAAGTCTTAAGTAACCGCCATTACGTTCTGCGTAACGAGGACCGTAAACTTCTAACGCTTTTGCGGCAGCATTACGAGTCAACTTAGACAATAACTGTCTGCGGTTATGCAAACTTTCGACCTTTGCTTTAGTGATAAGTTTTTCTAAGTAAGGCTTTACAGCGCGAGCATTAGCGTAAGTTGTTACAATACGCTCATATAAAATTGCTGAGGACGCCAAAGTACGTAGCAGCTTTCTGCGATGGTCAGTACCTTTACCAAACTTTTTTTTCTTGCGGTGTCTCATATAAATAAATTAAATCTGTTTACTGAATCCTTCCGTATTATATAGGGGTTGCTACGAAATGGACTTGTGGGTGCCTTATTGCTGTTCCCACTAAAATCAAAATTGGCATTTTAACTTTAGCGGGAACAGCAGTGACCTTTAATTAAATAATGTTACTAAACGCTTCTACCTAAAAATTCTAAAATTTCGTTGATAGTTTTTTCGCCTAGTCCTGAAATGTTTTTAATATCATCATCAGACAAAGTTTGAAGCTTTTCTAAAGTAGAAATTCCAGACTTTACTAATGCATTTTTTGCTCTATTTGATAAGTTCAAATCGTTTACACTAGTACCAGATTCTTCTTCAGCCATTGCTTCCATCAAAGATTCTGCAGAAACTGCTTCTTCTGCACTTTCAGCTTCATCAAGTAAACCTTGAGCTTGTTGCATCATTTCCATACGAGCCGCACCTTCGTTATTGAACATCATTGTAAAATGATCAACTAAAATGTGAGATGCGATATCTAAAGCTTCGCTTCCAGAAATTGTACCGTCAGTTTCCATGCGAACAACCAACTTATCAAAGTTAGTCATATTTCCAACGCGAACGTTAGAAACATCGAAGAACACAGATCGAACAGGAGTAAAAATAGCATCTATAGCCAACATTCCAAGTTCAGAATTTTCACGGGAACGAACTTCTACGGGTTGATAACCACGTCCTTGCTCGATAATCAATTCCATATCAAGGTCAGCATTTTTAGAATCCAGGCTGCAGATATACATATCTTTATTAACCACTTCTACCTGATCAGTTTCAGTGATTTGAGCAGCAGTTACAATCCCCTCGCCTTTAACTTGTAGTTTTAAGCGAACAGGTTCGATAGAAAAACTACGTAAACGAAGTTGTTTTAAATTCAAAATAATTTGAATAACATCTTCGCGAACATGAGGTATAGTAGAAAACTCATGGTCAACGTATTTAATCTTTACGCCAGTTACAGCTGCACCTGGCATAGAAGACAAAAGTACACGACGAAGCGCATTACCAATTGTAACTCCATATCCTGGATACAATGGGTCTAAGGTAATTTCATAGCTATTACCTTCTACATGATTAACTTTAGCCTGATTTGGCAAAGGAATTGGTTGCATATTTGCAATACCCTTTATTTTACAAAGCTCGTAATTCTCAAACGTCCAATATTCTTGTAGTTGCGATCTTTGTAAAAAATTAATTAAATTGATCTATATCTTTATACAATGGTCGTTATTTTGGAAAAATATTTGGGGACGTAATTTAGATTACGACGACAAATATTTTTCCAAAATAACAACACAATTGTTCAAATAATAAATATTATTAAATTCTACTGTAGTGTTCAACAATAAGCTGAGTATTAATCTGGCTGTTGATTTGATCCATACTTGGTACAGACAAAACTTTACCAGATAATTCGTTAACTTTAATCTCTACCCAGTCTTGCGGATGAAAACTCTTCATCAATTCTTTGCGAGCTTGCATGTACTTGCTATCTTTTTTATTAGCTCTAACAGTAATAACATCACCTGGTTTAGTTGCAAATGAAGGTATATCAACTTTCTTACCATTTACATCAAAAAATCCATGATTTACTAATTGACGAGCTTGAGCAATAGTAACTGCATAACCCATGCGGTAAACCACATTATCAAGTCTTGTTTCTAGTAATTGCAATAGATAATCACCGGTTACACCTGCATGTTTAGATGCTTTGTCAAAATAACGCAAGAACTGACGTTCTGTAACACCATAATTGATCTTAGCTTTTTGCTTTTCGCGCAACTGCATACCGTATTCTGAAATACGCACACGGTTAGCACCATGTTGTCCAGGAGGAGTGCTACGCTTTTGCATAATTCGAGCATCTTTATCAGTAAAGGCAAAACCTAAACGACGTGCTCTTCTAACTTTTGGTCCTGTATATCTCATATTTTTATACTCTCCTTACCTTCTTCTGACGTACACCACCATGAGGTGAGGATGTTCTGTCTTTAATAGATAAAACGGTTAAACCGGAACCTTGGATTGCACGAATCGCTGATTCGCGACCAGTACCAATTCCTTTAATAAATATATCAACTTCTTGCATGCCGCGATCTTTAGCTCGCGCTAAAGTATCTTCCATGGTCTTACCACCAGCATAAGGAGTAGACTTTTTAGAGCCTTTAAACCCTGCGCGACCAGCACTACCCCAAACAATAACGTTACCCACTGGATCTGTTATAGAAATAATGGTGTTATTGTAGGTTGAGTTGATAAAAATCTTTCCCTTTGGAAACTTTTGCTTAGCACGCTTCTTCTTGGAAGATTTGATTTTGGCAGAAATATCATCTGTAGCGACAGCACTTGCGGTTGCAACTTCTGATTCTGTTTGAGTTGTTGATTGTAATTCTTCAGCCATAATAATTAATAAGTAAAATAATTTAGTGTGGGCCTGGATTTTATTACCAGAGCTCTAACTTTCTAATACAAACTTAGTATCTAATCTAAGAACCGTGTCTTAAGATTTAATTTTGAGGCAAATGCTAGGCATTTCGGAAAAATATTTGGAGGCGTAATATATAAGTTACGGCGACAAATATTTTTCCGAAATAACAACGCAGTTGTCCAAAATAAAATCTTATCTTTAGGTCTTATCAGATGCCTTCTTACGTCCTGAACCAGCAGTACGACGAACATTGCCGTGACGAGTTCGAGAATTTGTCTTAGTACGTTGTCCGCGAACTGGCAAACTACGCATATGACGGGTTCCACGATAACTACCAATTTCACGTAATCTCTTGATATTTAACAAGACTTCTTGTTTAAGATTACCTTCAGTTTTTAGATTCTTGTCGATATATTCGCGAATCTTATTAAGTTCATCTTCAGTTAAATCTTTTGTTCTTGTATCTGGATTAACTTTAGTAGCTTCTAGAACTTTTTTTGATAAGGTCAATCCAACTCCATAAATGTAACGAAGAGAAGCTTCAATTCTTTTTTCATTCGGGATATTCACCCCTGCAACTCTAGCCATAATTCTTTAAATTCTTTTAAAACTTAATTAATAAACAACAAAAAACACCGTCAATTAACCCTGACGTTGCTTATGTTTTGGAACTTCACAAATCACAAAGACCCGACCAAATCTCTTGACGATTTTACACTTCTTGCAAATAGGTTTTACACTTGCTCTAACTTTCATAATTATATCCTTGTTGCGCCAAGCAACAATTTAGGAAAACTTTAAGTTTCCACAGCCTTAGCAATCTGCCGGCTGAATTCAAACTCTTGTTATTTTAACCTGCGTATGATTCGTCCTTTAGACAGATCATAGGGCGTGACTTCAAGTAAAACTTTGTCACCAGGTAAAACTCTAATTCGGTTTAACCGCATTTTACCAGACAAATGACCTAAAACGGTTTGTCCAGCTTGCAATTCTACACGAAAAACAGTGTTAGGTAAGCTTTCGATTACTACACCTTCGAGTTCGATAGTTTGATTTTGTTCAGAACTTCCCAAATTCTTGCTAACTAACTAATTAGAAAATAAATGATTTTATTCAAAGTTATTTTAACAATGCTTGATAATTTTGTCAAATAATTGTATTGACATAAAACATAATATCTGGCATAATGTATAAAATTTATGTTTTGGAGGAAATTATGGAAAGAAAATTCGCTTTAGAGGAACTATATGAGTTTGCAAGGGACTTTAATCAACAATGGGAGCAAATAATTATTCAAAATAAGTTAAAAGATTGGACTTTAGCTCATTTAAAATCAAATATACCAAAAACTTATGAGATTATATTATTTGGATCATTAGGACGAGGAGATTCTTATCCTAATGATATTGATTGCTTTATTCTAACCCATGATGCGTTAATTACTGCAATTAAATTGGGTAGCTTAGAAATTGAAGGTTATTATGGGATTAGTTCCAAATTAAAATCCTATTTGGCTATAGAATATTTAAAAGATTTTGGTTTTGAAACAAAAAACTGGAAAAATTTAGATTTACACTTTTTACCGACAAACTTCTTTTGGGATATAAATACAAGCTCTAAATATATACGAGCACAAAAAGATCCATTGTTTTACAGTAAAGCTCTCAGTTGTGCTTGGATTGTAAATATTGAAACCAATATTTTAAAGCCAATTACTTACAAAACTTTAGAGCAAAAATTTGCTTGAAACAATAAAGTCTAGAAATTAATCTAGACTTTTTTTAATCTTCGTAATTGATGGTTATCTTAGTTTTATCCTGCAACCTAGGAATATCTGATTGCCATGAAGGAGTCAAAATAATATCCACTTTTTTTACATCTTTATTTTCGCTCAAAATATCAATCGCTTCTTGCTTGCTTTTACCAGAAATATTTAAAAACATATCTGATGTATCGAATATTGGCAAACTCCTGGACTCATAATGAACCGATAGCTGCACAACACCTGTAGACAAATCCATATTTTTGATTTTGTAAGTTGCTTTATCTTTAGCAAGATCTTGTAATTCTTTATCTCGGCCCAAAGTTTGAGTAAGCCTAGATCTAACCATTTCTTTTAGCAGACCTTCATCAAAGGCTATGCCCTGTACTCGAACATTGCCACTTGCAGAAAATTTGATAGCTTCAGACCCTTCAGCTTGATTAGTAGCAAAATCTACTACATCAAATTGATAAGACCCATCAATTAATGATTGCTTTTGAGAAGATAATTTATGGTTAACACTAACCACTACCTGTTTTGCCATGTTCTCTTTAATTTTCGCTATATCATCGCCGCTAATAACAGAAATAAATCTTGAAGAACCTCCAACCACCTGAGTAACGGCTTTGGCATATAATTTTTGTGGTTGTGAACCAAAAGATTTGTTAGTAATTTCTATTCTAGTCCCAGCTGGTAAATTAAACCCTTCCCCGCTACCTATTGCTACAATATCGGCGACAGTTGCACCATTATCATTATTAGCATTTGCAACAGGTTTAACACCGCGCTGATCAGACTTAAAAGTATATGTTTTCTCCGCTACGGATAAAGTTGTAGTATCTGATTTCAAATTTAAGCTACTACCAGTAAGATTATAAATCACCACTCTACCCTCTGCTTTACTTCCGACTTCTTTTTTCCCATTAACTTCAAGATCAGCGTTTTGAGGACTAACTTGATCTATTTTTGTACCTGGCAAAGTTAGCCTAGCACTATCAACGCTATTAGCATTACTATCAATAATAATTTCAACATCGCGTGACAATAAAGAACTTTGAGAAGATATGGCAATTTGAGCACCAGGAAGAACAAGCCAATTTAAAACCGCTCCAGATATGAAAGATAAAATTAATAAAGAAATAATCACTTTAGCATAAGATCGTTTTGCTTTGGGTGCTCTATTATCTTTAGGTGTCATAAATACATTATCAGCAAAAGAAGATGCATTCTTTGACTTATAATTTGAAGAATCAACTAAGCCTGACTGAGGTAGACCTGCAACCGGTACAGAAATATTTTTCTTAGTCTTGTAAACCCTAGATACTTCTATTTGAGGAGTTCTAGATATCTGTTCATCTTTTTTAGAATTTAAAATTTGTTTTTTTGGTACAGGTTGTGGTTTCTTTAATATTTCTAGTTTTGATGATTTTAAAATTTTCTTAGAAATGGTTGCTTTAGCAGGATTAACAGGCGAATCTTTACGAATATTGGAAGTTCCAGCGATATCACTAACGCCCATAGACATCTTTCTATGCTGTAAAAACTTTAACGCAAAACCCGCTTCTTTAGCATACAATTGACCTTTTTGATCAAGTGTTAAAATCTCAATATTTTTTTTATATAAGTCTAACTGCTTCTTTAGTAAACGCAAATTAATACTATCTGAAAACAAATAACTCTGTTTTGGCACCACCAAAGTAATATCTGTTGCCTTCTGTGCCTTTACTTTGGCAGCAACTGTTTTTACATCGTCCTCTAAATTTAGATATAAAGTCTTATTCATATAGCTTAAAAGTACCCTTATTGTAGGGGTTTTTTAAGTCTTAAGCAAGTAGACAAAGTTACTTAAAATCCGTTTAAATAATATTTTTTGAAGCCAATCTTTTGGCAAAACTTAAATTTTTACTATCTTCCACTTCCGGCTGATCATATGGATTAACATCTCTCAGCACAGAACTATAAACTGCAAACATTTGCCAAAACGCAATTAACTGCCCAATGGATTTAGGGTTTAAATTTTCTACTTGAAAATCTATAACTGGAAGATTATCTCTTTTTGCAGTTTCTATAACACCGTCTCGCTCGAAATGCATTGCCTGATTTAGAAATGAATTTTGCAACACTTCTCCAAGAGTTTTATCTTTTAGATTTATATCTAATAACGAATCAGGAAAGCTTACCGATAAATCAGTAGCCAATTCTTTAACACTTAAAACGCATAATGCAAGATTTTTTCTTCCACCAAATAACCTTTGGTTTGTATGATGCTGGCTTTCTGGTGCTTCAAATGCAAAATAAGTTTGCCCATGACCATTCTTGCCAAAACTTTCATGACACAACTGAACAATTAAATTCTCAAAGCCAGTTAAACTAGAAGAATAAAGTGGCAAAAAAACATCAACTATCCCCTGTTCTTCTAACTTATACAAAACGCTTGATAATTTATAACTGCCATTTTCATTTACAAAACTTTGATATAATTCGCTGCCACCTTCATAAATTTTTTGAATATCAAAGCCGCACAATAAACTTGGTAATAGCGCTACTTCTGTTAAACCTGTAAATCTCCCGCCAATGTTAGGATGGATAATCATATCAGCATTTAATCTTTCTGCAATAGTAGCAAGTGGGCCAACTGCCCCAGTAATTGCCAATAATGGATAATCTAAAAATTGAGATAGCGCTTCTATTTGAGTAACAGTTTCTCCGGATTTACTAATTGCAATGACCAAAGTTTGATCTGGACTAGTCATGGATTTTATTGCCTCTATTCTGACCGGATCAATGGTACTTAAAAAATATACAGGTTTAGTAAATTTGTTTTGCAAAGCTTGATAAATAGCCATAAAAGAAGTAACGCTACCGCCGTGACCTATCACTATAAAATTTTTATAGTTTTTATATTTATCTGCGTATTTTTGAAGCAATACAAAATCAGGCTTGTAAGAAACAAACTTAGGAACATCGCTTATCAACTCCGAGTTAAACGCCTCAGGCTCTGGACTATTATAAAACTTTATTTGCATTTTTGTTTTTTTGGATTTTTAATTTCTTAAATAAAATTCTAAACGAATTTTATCGGGATCATCAAACCATATAAATTCTTTATTAGAATATTTATCTATTATAATTCCACTATTTTGGATTTTTGCCTTATCTAATTTAGATTTTAAACGCTTTAAAGCTGCTATAGATTGAACAGTAAAAGCAATATGATTTAGTCCTAAATTACTTTTATCAAATTTTTGTACCGACTTCTTATATGGGTATGTAAGAAAAAATTTAGTACCAGAAAAATTCCAAAAAGCATCTTCTTTACCAACCTTTGCTTTACCCAAAAAACTTTCATAAAATTTTATACTTTTATTTAAATTTTTTACTGATATTACAATATGGTCAATTTTGGATATCATATTTTATATTTTATTCAATAACAGCTTTTATGCGGCGGACGCCGCTAGAAACAGCTTCTTCTTTTATAATTTTAAATTTACCAACAGCTCCAGTATGAGTAACGTGTGGACCACCGCAAAATTCTCTAGAAATAACATTTCCATCTTTATCTGTTGCAGTGTAAATAGAAACAGTATCAGCATATTTTTCACCGAACAAACCAATAGCACCAAGTTCGCGCGCTTTATCAAGAGGCATCATTTCTTGCTTCATATCAGCATCTAGCTCAATCCATTTATTAACCAAATCTTCTACTTGCTTTTTTTGATCATCAGTCATTTTTTGAGGATATGTAAAATCAAAACGAGTACGTTCTGCATTTATATTACTTCCTTTTTGCCAAACGTCAGTACCTAATACATCGCGCAAAGCCTTGTGAAGCAAATGAGTTGCAGTATGATACCTAACTACAATTTCGGAATGATCTGCTAAACCTCCTTTAAAAGTTCCGCTACTGGCTGTTCTGCTTAAATCCTGGTGCTTCTTAAATTCTGTAGCAAACTCTTCTTTATCAACATCTTGTCCAAAACTTTGAGCAAGTTCTACAGTAAGTTCTAGAGGAAAACCAAAAGTCTGATACAAATTAAATGCATCAGTTCCTGTTACTTTGTTTTGCTTTTGAAAAAGCTTTTCAAACTCTTTAAGTCCTTTTTCTAAAGTCTTTTCAAATTTTGCCAATTCTCCTTCTAAAGCTGAAAATATTTTTTCAGAATTTGTGACTAACTCTGGGTAACTACTATTATATTCTTCCATGACTTTACCGATTAGAGCCTTCATCCAAGTAGGGTGCAAATTTAACTGCTTAGCATAAACACTGCTACGGCGAATTAAACGGCGTAAAATATATCCACGTTCTTTATTAGACGGCTCAACTCCATCACCTGCAATAAACACACTAGCGCGAATATGGTCAACAATAATACGAGCTTTACGAATTTCATCACCAGACAAAACTTCCTGACTTTTACCAATAACTTCAAACATGGATGTAAAAAACTCTGTATCATAAACAGACTTATGACCATTTA
Source organism: uncultured Candidatus Saccharibacteria bacterium (assembly GCA_964631145.1). GTDB lineage: Bacteria > Patescibacteriota > Doudnabacteria > UBA920 > UBA920 > UBA920. Next base: position 451,371 of record CAZVXT010000001.1, on the reverse strand, counting down.
ACACAGCAACTACGCGATCCAATCCCATTCCAGTATCAACGTTTTGCTTTTCTAATGGTACAAGAGATCCATCAGACTTCTTTTCAAACTGCATAAAGACATCATTCCAAATTTCTACCCAGCGCTTATCATCTTTGGTGTCTTGAAAACTTTCTGGCGCAGGAGTACTGCTATCGATCCAGAAAAACATTTCTGTATCTGGACCACATGGTCCAGTTTCTCCGGCAATCCACCAATTATCCTCTTTAGGCAACTTTGCGATGCGAGACTCTGGCACACCAAGGCGCTTCCAATGTTCATAACTTTCTTCATCAAAGGGCGCGTCTTCATCTCCTGCAAAAACAGAAAAGGCTAAACGCTGCAAAGGTACACCAAGCCACTGTGGAGATGTTAAAAATTCAAAACTCCATTCAATAGCTTCTTTTTTAAAATAATCACCGAAGCTCCAATTACCCATCATTTCAAAGAAAGTTAAGTGAGTATTATCACCCACATCATCAATGTCTATTGTGCGTATACATTTTTGTACATTTGCGATTCTATTACCACCTGGATGCTCTTGACCCATTAAATAAGGAACAAGTGGGAACATTCCAGCCATAGTAAAAAGTACAGTTGGATCGTTTTCAGGAACCAATGAACTAGATGGAATTATTGTGTGGTTTTTAGATTTAAAAAATTCGAGCCATTTTGTACGGAGCTCAGATGCTGTAATATACTTCATAATATTTATAGTATATCTAAAAAATCTCAATAAAAAAAGGCTTGGTTAATCCAAGCCCAATGATTACGGAATGACAAATAACCATTCATCCCAAATATTATACCTTGAAGTATCTGGCTTAATATCACCATTAATACATCCTGGTATTAATGGATCCTCGGTTTGCTTCTTATTTGTTAAAGTAAAACAAACTCCATTTAAAGAAGGGGATGCAATTTGATAATACTCATTGTCATTTAATTCTCGAATCTCCAAAATATAACTAAAAGGAATATCAAACTCGCACTCTTTTAAACCAATCCCCTTTCCCGCATCTACAATATTTTGTCTTGTAACAAAATCTCTAAACCCCAAATCATAAGGAGTTATTGATACAAGCTTAACTTCTCTTATAGGCAATTCTGGTATTAATTCTATTTGCTGATAGCTAACGTTTAGACCTAACTCAATTGAGATATGTCCACCAACCCCCCAGTAATCAATGTAGTTTTTATTTTTAATCACATCAGAAATTTTTTGCATCTTTGCTATTGTCTCTGATTTCTTTTCTTTGTTGACACCACCAGCAGTCATGATAAAAGGGTTTTTAATTTTATTTACCACTTCGTCATACAAGGGAAAAGTGCAATTTTCTTTATTTGCTGAAATACGATTTTTAAATACAAAACCTTCTGGTATGTCAATCATAATGCCTCCGTTTTATTCAAATTTTTACTTATAATCTTAAGTTAAATTAAGATTATAAATTATATCATATTAACATCATAATATCAAGTGCATTCTTTTACAGCTATTGCTCCTATAATTAATATACGTTAATATGAATGATCATTTTATGTGATTAAATTATACAGGAGGAAATATGATAAAAGGAAATATTCTTTATAAAGACCTTAACTTAGAAGTCAAAACATTTTTACAAAACGATAATAATTATTGTGATGATAAAGTAAATGGAATACCATTATATTTTAAAAAAGGTGGAAATATATTCTTAATTAATGATTTTTTATTATCAAAGATCACTGATAACTTTGCAGAAAATGCTTATAAAATTGGGGTTTACAGACTTGGTGCCGGAATTGCTATTAAAACTGCTTTTGGTTTTGTATGTGCTTACGATGAAAGATATGAATGGGATAAACCAATTCCAGTAGGTTTGGGACAAGGATTGGCAGAAGGTAAGAATCCTAAATTAACCGCCATCAGAGAATTCTGTGAGGAGGTATTTGTTACCAATATTGGTGATCCGAAAAACAGGACTCGATTTTGTCCAACTGATATTTTACAAACCGCAACACATATCTCTAAAAAGTCTACCGCTATGAATCTCACAGTAAAAAGCATATCTTACTGGGGAACATTAGATTTTTTATCAAATGTTATAAATCAAAAAAATTCGGCATACGAAGAATGGTTTTTGTGGGACATTTCCACCTTAGAAAACTATACTATTTTACTTCAAGAAGAAAGTTGGATGGGAGGAAATACTTGTATCCCCGTTTTAACAAGGCACCAAGGTATAAGAACGGGTTATTTTTCAGGACAACAAGGATGGACGCCAATAATACCAAATACTGCGAATAACCACCCAGCTTGGATGAATCTAGAAGGAGTATTAATATCTAATTAATATAATTTTTCTAAAGTAAAATTATATTTAAAAAACTCAAGAGATTATTCTCTTGAGTTTTATTTTATTTAACACTTTCTTGCAAAGCTCGATCCATTTGTGGATCTCTCTTATTATTTACATCATCCTCTTTAAGCTCTACTTTGATATTCGGATCTATACCATCTTTATTTAAATGCTGTCCTGACGGTGTTATCCATTTTGCAACCGTAACTTTTACAGCCATATCTTTACCAAGTGGAACCAATTCTTGGACACTACCCTTTCCAAAACTTTTTTCTCCAATAATAACTGCCTTTTGATGATCTCTTAGAGCGCCTGCCAAAATTTCTGAAGCAGAGGCACTGCCTTTATTTAGCAATACAAAGGTTTTATACCCACCAAGGCGATTAATTCCCGTGGATGTGAAATTATTTACATCTTTATCACTACGCTCTTCTTTTACTACAAGCTGATCTTTTTCTAGCCAATCAGAAGCAATATCAACTGCAACATTTAGATAACCTCCTGGATCATTTCTTAAATCTAATATAATAGCTGATGGTTTTTGCGCCTGAATATCTTTAACCGCATTCTCAAATAATTCTTCAGTATCATCGCCAAATCGAGATATCGTAATTACAGCAACTTTTTTTCCAGATTGCTCTTTGTAATTTAACTTAACGCTTTTTATTTCAATTTTTTGTCTAACTATAGTCACATCAAAAGTTCCAGTTTTCCCTTCACGATATATAGTTAATTTTACAGAAGTTCCGGATTGACCACGGATTTTTCCAACTGCTTCATCTGTAGACATTTCTGCGGTCGAAGTGCCGTCAATAGATACAATTACATCTTGAGCTTGCAATCCAGCTTTGCTTGCTGGAGTGTCGTCTATTGGCGCGATTATTACAATATTACCATTACGCTTACCAATTTCGGCACCAATACCACTAAAAGATCCTTGTAACTCAGTTCTAAATTCTGACAATGTTTTTGGGTCAAAAAACTCTGTATATTCATCGCCAGCAGCCGATACAGCACCTCTAATTGCACCATATAATACTTTTTGCTGATCGATATTATTGCGATCGATATATTTACTCTTCACAATATCCAAAGCTTGCCAAAGCAAACTGTAATTTGCCGGACTGCTATTTGTTTGTGAAGTTACTTTAAAATCTGAAGCAGAAAATACATAACCGCGTTGCCCAAACGAATAACCAATGCGAAAGATACCAATTGCCAATAAAATAGTTAAGGCTATATAAATATACTTACGTTGTTGGTTAGACAAAGAGTTATTAGTATTTAAATTTTGTTCTTGATTTTCCACAAATATTTAGATTAATTCTTTTTTAGTATAACATTATTTGTCAGCAAATATGGCATGATAGCCAAGATTGCAAATAAATATAATAAAACACGCTCATTTAAAATTGTCACATCAAAAAATCCATATGCCAAAACCCACAACACCGCAAAAGATAAATTTGCCAATATCCATTTATTTAATGAAGAAATTTTATTTGCATCACTCAAAGCCAACCAAACATTCCAGAAAAAATTTAAACCAATCAAGCCAAATAAGATTATACCTGCCCAACCCAGTTCAACCAGGATTTGCAAATATAAACTATGTGCTGTGATATATTTTTGAGGTAAGTTATATTTTTTATTATTTACTTCAGCAACTTGATTATAATCACTTACGTTATCCGAAATGCTAGTAATAAAATTTCCGTATCCAGCACCTAATGGATGACGAAGTCCATAACTAACACTATTTTTCCACATTTCAATTCTCCCGGCATTAGATGACTCATCTAGATCATATATACTGCTCGCCCGACTCAAAAAATTATCATCAGAATTAATGGTTCTTAAATAATTAAGCCCCATCGTAATATAAGGTGAAATTATAAAGAGCAAAATAATCAAAGCCGTAACTATAATTTGAGCATAACCAATAATTTTCTGACGATTTGTAAAAATTAAATACAGCGCTACTAAGGTTGGTACAAACATAGCTACCCAAACACCTCTCGTCCCCGAAGCAATAATTGCAAAGCATAACAACACCAAACCAATCCACCACTTCCATGACTGTTGTTTAAAAAAACTTTTTATATTTTCTTGTGGAGGAAGCTTAGTCGCAACACTAATCCAAAGAGAAATAGCGAAAATACCCATCACTGCAAAAGCATGTGTGTCTTGCAATATTCCAAACATTCGAAGCGAATTACCTGCTCCATCAGCAGAAAACCACGAATTAGAATAAGTTAACACATTGCCTAAATATTGACCATAATATGTAGAAGATACTAAAGTTGCCCAATATTGCCAAAAGTAATAAGGACTTGCAAATAAACTAAGTGTATACTGCAAAAATCCTAGAGCAATTATAATCAATAAAGATACCTTAAAAGCTTTTAAATAATGTTTAAAATTATTTTCATTAACACTAATTCTCACAATCAAATAAAGGATCCCGGCGTTTATCAAAAAGATTATTTGCGATATTGCGTGACTACCAAACCTTGACCATAACACAGAGCATATTGCTAAAAAGAAAAATACTACTAATAACTTCTCATAAGTTAGTAAATAATTATAAGCATTTTTAATTGCACCTAGAATACCACCTTTAACTCCGTAACCCCATACAATTTTTACAATCATTACAGTAAATAAAAAAATCAGTAACGGTCTCCAAATTGGCACTTGCACCTGCCCAACAAATGGAGACATAATAAAAAACGGTATTGATAAAATAAATAATTTTATCGAATCCTCAATTTGCAAATATATAAAAGCAGCAACAAAAATTGAAAGTAACAGCCATAACCAACTTGTACTAGCAACACCAACTGCAATTAAACCAACCACAAGAAATTGCAATAATAAAAATCCTCCTATAAAATTTCTAACAATTTTATTATCAAACATTAATTTTTTAGTTAGCAATTTACACGCTTCCCTATCTTAACGAATTTTTCAAAGATTCTATTGTTTGCTGAGCGCACTTCTCCCATGAGAAATCCTTTAATCTTTGATATCCTTTTTGCCTTAGCTGCTCTGCAAATACGTCATCTGTTAAAACTTTTAAGATTGCCTGTTTGATGGAATCTGAATTTTTTGGATCAAAATATATTGCAGCATCTCCACCAACTTCAGGCAAACTAGAAACATTACTTACTGCAACAGGAACACCACATTCAAAAGCTTCGAGCATCCACATACCAAAACCTTCATATAAACTAGGATGAATAAATAAACTTGCCCTATTGTATATTGGCCAACGATCATCATCGCTAACATGGTTTAAATACACAACTACATCTTGATGTTGCTTAATAGCTTCAAGACTTTCCTCATATTGCCATCCAGGCTTTCCTACCACCACTAGCTTGTGCGGTAGCTCTGGGTGAGTTTTTTTTAATTCTGCAAATGCATTTATTAAAGCTGGTAGATTTTTGCGCGGCTGCAATGTAGATAAAAATAAAATATACTTTTCCGGTAATTTAGCCGAAACTTCAGTGCTTAATTTTGAAAAGTCTTTTTGGACTTCTTCATAGCCATGTAAAATCACATCAACTTTATTAGGATTAACTCTATAATATTTGACTAGATCATTTTTAGTGGACTCAGAAACCGCGATAACCCTTTTAGCTTTCCAAACTGCAAACTTGGTCGAATAATGTAAATAACGCCTCATATTTTTTGTAAATGCCTCTGGATAATAAACCCACGCACAATCATGGATAGTAACTACTGATGCTTTTGGACTAATTATAGGCATGGCGGAAGCAGGTACAAACAGGCAGTCTGGTCGATCAAAAAGCATTGCCAAACTCAAACGAACCTGAGTCCAGAACAATGGAAAAGATATAATTTTAGTTATAAAGTTATTAGGCAAATCCTTAATCCATCTTTCCGGCTCAGTTCTTAAATATAAGACAAAATCATTGATATTATCTAACCTAGCCATATGCAAAATTAACTGCTTTGCATAATGCTCTACACCTGTTTTTACTGGATTGTTTGCCCTCTCTGCTTCTATAGCAATTTTCATATATCTTATTTTACCACAATTTTAATACAGAATATCCGTTAAATTAATTTCATTTTCAAGTATTATTACAAAATAAAAACGGCATATAATATGCCGCTTAATTTATTTTTTTAACCACATGCCTTTATAAGGATTAGAGTCATCGTCTCTAAATACGGGTTCATTTGTCTTTGGATGTAAAAATAAAAAGTCTGGATCAGCAAACGCTTTGATTAAAATTTGCTCGCTTGCATCTAATGGAGCTGCTGTTAGTGCGTCTCCAAAACCATTTTCCCATCTAGCAAAATTATAACCGGATCCATCTACATTTTTTATAATAGTTAGTTTTCCTAATTGACGATTATCTCCTGGCAGGTTGTCTTTATTTTTTAACAACTCTTCATAAACGTCTTTGGTTAACTTTTGCACATCGGGTTCAAAAGCTGCTCTTTCGGGATGAGCCCAAAATTCATATTCGCTTTCTCTCATTAATATACCTCCTAAAAGCTAAATAACATTTTCATGTGTCCATTGTAAAATAAAAAACATATTTTGACAAGCCGTGCTATAATAGTTATATAATTTCAAAATATATGAATAAAAACTTTTTAAAGTTAAGACCATTTTTGATCTTAGCAACGATAATTATTTTGGGAGTACTTGCATGGATTTATTACTCTGAAAAAAGCCCAACCTCTACATCCAATATGAGCACAACTCAAAATACAAGTAATAACACTCAAGATACGAACTCAGCCAATATCGATAACTCAAAACCAGGTACAGCAACCAATGAACTACTTAATAACAGCGCCTTAGCTATCAGTACACAGATTAGCGGTAATTCTGTAAATATAGATAATTTTTATTTAGAAAAGCCAGGGTTTATAGTTATTTCTAGTAGCACAGCTGATGGAAAACCAGGCAGCATTATTGCGCAAAGCTCTTGGCTTAATTCTGGTAGTGGACAAGATTTAGAATTTCCAGTAAAACTTCAAGCAGGAAGAACTTACTTTGCAAGTCTTTATTTGGATAGCAATAATAACAAAAAGTTTGATCCTACTAACAACCTAGACAAACCTGTGGCACAAGATGGCAAAACCCTATATTACAAATTTAATGTTTCCAACTAAATAAAAACCCTCCTAGCGAGGGTTTTTATTTTAAGCTTTTTTAAATCTAACACTAAACACAGGCTCATATTTTTGATCATTATTATCAATTAACTCTACTCTTTCGCCAGACATTAATTGATTAATTGCAATATCTGCAAGCATCTCATTATCTGTCTTTACATGCATTTTATAAGCATCTAACTTTTGCATATCACCCATCATTTCTCCCTGAATTTCATTTTCAATTTCTTTTTTCTTGCGCTTTAACTCTTCAAGCTGTTCCACTATTTGAGTATAAGCTTGGTTTTGAGCTAAAGAATCTTTATACATTTTTCGTATCTCTTTTTGCTTAGTTTTAGTCTCTTTAATTCTGTTAAAAACGTCTTGTAAGTTATTCATTGTAAAGTTTTAGCTTTAGATTAGATTTATATATTAGAAATTTTATTTTTTAAACTCTAAACTGCAAGAGTTAATGCAATATCTTTTTCCGCCTTTATCACTAGGACCATCATCAAACACATGCCCCAAGTGCCCGCCACAATTTGCACAAACAACTTCTGTTCTATGCATACCATGACTATCATCTGAAATTAATTTAATGTGCTCTAAATTAGCTGGGTCCGAAAAACTTGGCCAACCAGTCCCAGAATCAAATTTAGCATCAGATGAAAACAAAGTTTGTCCACAACCAGCGCATGTATACATACCCTCATCATGATTATCTAGATATTTACCAGTAAATGGAGCCTCTGTTGATTTTTGTCTAAGTATTTTATATTGTTCGGGAGTTAACTCTGATTGCCATTCTTCTTCAGTTTTATTTATAGCCATATTTTTTATATTAATACTTAGTTATGATATCATATTCAATCTATATATTATGTTAAATAATAAATTAAAATCTGTTAAAAATCCTCTGTTATGCTAGAGGATTTTATACTTAACGATTGTCTACGGATTGCATAGATTTAAATACTAAATTAACAATAGATAATACTACTGCAAATACTATAGCCCATCCAAAGTTAGCAACATGAAATCCGGGCACAACTAAATTTGCTAACCACACCAAAAAAGCATTAATAACAATTGTGAACAAGCCTAAAGTTATAACATTAACGGGCAACGTTAATAATACCAAGAAGGGTTTAATTACTAAATTCAAACCACCCAATACCACAGCCGAAACCAAAGCTGTAATTAAACCACTGACTGTTACGGCAGGTATTAGGTATGCAGCAATAATAATTGCCAATGCGGCTACAAACCAATGAATAATTGCTTTCATATTTTATGATTAATTAATCATATTATAGCATTTTACTCTTTAAGTAATGAAGCAAAGGTTTTTTTAAATTTATCTAACTTTGGGTTTATGACGACTTGGCAATATGGCTGATTCTGATTTTGATTGTAGTAATTTTGATGATAATCTTCTGCTGGATAAAAATGTATGAGAGGTTTAATTTCGGTGACAATTGGATTTTGATAAGCACCGTCTTTAGTTAATTCTTGAATAATGCCCTCTGCTTCATTTTTCTGCTCTTCATTAAAATAAAAAATAACGGATCTATACTGAGTGCCCAGATCTGCACCTTGCTGATTCAAAGTTGTAGGATCATGCACAGCGAAAAACACTTCTAATAACTGCCTATAAGAAACAACTTGAGGGTCATAAGTAATTTGGATTACTTCTGCATGACCACTTGAACCACCACTAACTTTTTCATAGCTGGGATTATCCATATCACCTCCAGAATACCCAGATACAACTTTATCTACACCTTTAAGTTTTTGGTAAACCGCCTCAGTACACCAAAAACAACCTCCTCCAAATACTGCAATTTGATTATTTTCCATATTATCTTAACTCCTTGGATTGTGATCGGTCATCCCAATCCGATGGATCAATGCCAGACACAGTCTTGCCTGTTTCCACAACTACTGTAATTAATTTATGATCTTTACACCCAGCTTTTAATCCACACTTTACATAATTATTATAATAAGCCCTAAAAGTGTTATTGCTAGTGGGGTTGCTACTTACAGAAGAAAAGACATTGTATTTTCCAGCAGGTACATAAATAAGATAGCCGTTTTCATACTTATACTTCTTATCTATAAAACTGCCAGGCATACAATAGTATTTTTTTGTATCGATATTTTGAGCACAAGTTTTTATATCATCAGGAATACCTTCTGATGGATAACTTAAAGATCCTTCTATTATTCCAATCGGAGATTTGCTTAATAGCACATTTGTATCTGCAGCAACTGATTTTTTAAAGCTTTCTTGAACCTTTAAAAAAGCATTATAAGCGGCTTTATTAATTTCTTCTGATTCAGAACATCCGTCTTGAGGAGAATAAAATTCAAAATAAGAACCATTAAAATATATACTATCTTCACTTGGAGTTACATATGGACCCTCTTGCATTTCTGGGTATGAAGGAAATGTTTTAAATCTTTGTATCCAACCTAATAAATTGGTATAAGACTGACCGCAATCAGGAGCAGAATAACCTTTCATTTTTGCCATCTGTGCATGCAATTTTTGAGAGTCAAAATACACATACTCCATGTTATTATTGTTTTTATTAGCAGGCTCGTACTTATAACTCAAATCTTCTAACTCTAAAGGCTTGGGAATTTTAATACCTAATTCTTTAATGTTTAAATATTGAGCATCTAATGTTTGCTGCCCTGTGTTGACTTCCCCACCATTTTGATTAGCAGAATTTTTGACTTTAGAATCCGCGTTGCTTTTTAAATACCAAACTCCTATTAAAGACAAAGCCAGTATAGCAATTACAGAAATAAAGATGATTAAATATTTTTTCATGTATAAATTAATTAAATAAATGTGTTTATATTATAACAGTCAGGCAAAAATATTTTGCAAATATAATAAGAAGCTAAAATTAGCTTCTTATTATATAAATTAATTTGGCTCTACGGTATCTGAAGATCCAGGCAATACAACTTTTGGAGATTCACTTGCAGCGCCAGCACTTAACGGTACAGGACCTCCTTGATAGTTTTCGCCATCTAACACATCGTTTACCAAAGGAACAATTACATTACTACGCCAGTAATTTCCTCTATTTTCTATAGGATAAACTAAGGCAGGGACAAATAATTCTGTATTAGTATTGTTTTCGTACTTCCAAAAACGCATAATTTGTACTGTTGGAGTTTGTAATTTTAAGATAGTTTTTTTGGCACCATCACCAAGATTATAGTCATTATAATTTCTAAACCCACCGCGTTCAGCAATTTGTTGCACTTTATTTGCATCGGTTACACCAGCATACTTAGATTGTTGATATTGTCTAGAGCGCAAATCATAAAAACCAGTAACTTTGTTATCTCGAATACTATAATTTACATGAAGCCCTGCCATATTGCCATATTCTTCATAGACAGACTTGCCTTCAATGTTATAAGGAAAAACTATGTCCAAAACTTCTGGTATGTATGCATAAGAAGTTTTATTAGATTTTAGATTATCGTACTGAACCCTCCAATTATTATCCACCACTGGTTCGCCATACCCAGATAAAGATACATCAAATCGATTTAAAAACTCCTTTGCTGCATCCACAACAACTTGATCTTCGGGCATATCTTTTAACTCCAAAGGTGCTGGAGGATTACAAGCTGGGGTAGTAGAAACAAACTCACCGCTAGCAATTGGTGGCACAGCGTTACAAGCATAGGGATTTGGCCATTTTTCCCAATTTTGATTTATACTGACTGTTTGTTCTACCAAATCGACATAAGAAGAAAATCCATATTCTTGATCCTGGATCAAAGAATAATTTTGCAATTTTGCTCCATCTAACTTAGATAAATCTATTAACCCAAAAGAAAAATTTCTAAGAATTTGATCTAAATAATTACTAGATAAATCCTGTTTTGTTCTTTTATAAACCGGTTGATCTTTTGCTAATAAATCTGTAATATCCTCACCAACATATTCAAATGAATAATACTCTGGGATATATATACCTGTTCCAGGCGGTGCGATATCAGCAGCAATCCCCGCTGCCCCACCCATACCAGTAGTATTAGCAGCTACCTGATAATTTATAGATTCTTTTTGTCCAACTGCATCTTTATTAGCATCGCTAACGTTGGTAGACGCAAGTTGTTTAAGAGAACCAAAAGAGTTATCACCAACGCTAGCTACTGCATAGTCAGCCTTAGTTAGATTACTCATCAGCTGCACCGGAGTAACAGGATTGCGCACAGCAAACCAGTATCCAGAGCCTGCAGCTGCCAACACTATAACCACTAGAAGTGGTACCAAAACAAATTTATTCATTGAAGTAAAATAATTAATAAAATTAAAAGGATGTTTTTTTGTTAAAGGTGACAGGTCTAATAGTTTAGCTCTAAGCTGCTCCTTAAACCCTTTGCGCAATTCTACTTTAGGAGCAGTGTTTTGTAGTTTCTTAACAATCATTTGCTCAACCTGATCATCGGTAGGCAAAATTTTATTAGGATTTTTCATATAATTGATTAGGTTTTAATGATTATACTGGAGCGAAGCTTTGCAATGATGCGTGAAAATTGCATTTTTAATGCCGCCTCGCTCTTATTTAGTATTACGGAAATTTCGCTATAAGGTAACTCATCCCATACCCTCATTGTTAATAATCTCTTTTCTATATCCGGCAAATTTTCTATAATTTTTTTCACATTTTCGCTTAATATTAATAGATCCACGCCTTCTTCAATATCTGTAGAGTCTGAAACATGCTCTGCCCACAATAAGTCTACTTCGGTTTTATTTTTTGAAAGCCTCCAAAAATCGACTAAATTATTGTAAGCGATTTTGTAAATCCAGCTCGAGAAGCTACCTTTACTTGAGTCAAAAGATAAAAGTTTTTCATAACCTTTTAAAAAAGTTTGCCCGACTAAATCCTCGGCATTTTGCATATGATGAGTACGGAAGTATATAAACTTATAAATCTTATCAAAGTATCTATCATAAAGTAACGCATAAGATTCGACAGATCCTGATTGAATTTTTGCAACAATTTGTTCGTCTGACATATATTATTATTTTACCACCTAGTATATCTGTTTATACTACGGTAAAAAACTAAAAAGGTAACAAAAAATTTAACTCTATTTTGAAAGCTTCTTTTGTTTTAATAAAGATGTTTTGTATTTACTCGGTTTATAAGATTTTAAACGAATAATGCGTGTTTTTAAGCCATGTAATTTCAGATCTTTTTCTAAATTTTCTGTATAAGCAATTTGATCATAACCTAAGGCAATAACATCTGGAGCAATTTTAACTATTGGCTTTATATAATCTCTAAGAGCACCCAAAATCACTTTATCTATGATATCTAAATTTTTTAATTGATTTTGTCTAACTTTTTCTGAGTTATCTGGAAGCCTTCCTTTAATTTTTAATACGTTTTTATCTCTGGCTACAGATACCACAAGAATAACCTCATCAAATAATTGTTTAGCTTGTAAAAACAAGTTTTCGTGGCCAGGGTGTATTAAATCAAAGGTTCCAAAAACCATCACAGTTTTTTGTTTAGATTGTCGTTTGCGCATTACGTCCTAACATTTGCTTTATAAATGCAATATCTTCTGATTTATAAAAACCTAAAATTAATAAAGCCAAAGCATACACCAATCCTCCCAAAACAATCTCAACCATTAAAGGAAGATTTATCATCAATAGCACAGCACCCATAACAGCCGATGCCAAAAAAGGTTGCCATGTATATTTGAAAAATGAAAAATTAGTTATTCGAGTTCTTACAAAGTAAAAATAAAACAACCCTTGTAAAAATTCTGATACCACTGTCATGATCGCTGCTCCCGCAATCCCCACTCTTGGAAGTAAAATAAGATTTCCCAATAGATTAACCAAAACATTGACTCCAGTAATAACCATGGCATATTTAGTTAATTGAGAAATTACTAAGGCGTTGAATATAATATAAATAAATAACACTGCGGGAGCCCAAATCAATATCTGTAAAACTGGCGCAGCGGCAATAAAATCCTGCCCTGCCACTAACTTGATAATAGGTGTAGCCAAAACCATACCTCCCGTAGCCATAGGCAACGCTATCGCTATCATAAAACGCAAATACTTTTCTAAAATTGCCCGCACTTCTACAATTTTATTCTCAATCATCAAACTAGCAAATAATGGGTATAAAGAATGAGATACTACGGCTGGAAAAAAAGATGTTAAATCAAACAATTTATACGCTGCCGAATAAATTCCAGTTTGAGCATAACCCAAAATCTTTCCTATCAACACCATATCAATGCGGTTATAAACTGTGCTAAATCCTACCAATACCGCAAAAGGGAAAGCAGAGATAAACATAGTTTTTACCCAAGATAAATCTATTGATCTCATTCCCTTAAATAACTGTGGGTGTCCTATAAATTTTTGAACGAATTGATAATATAAAATTAATGCCACACATGCATACATAAACTGCTGGGACACCAATAACAAAATCCCATGTCCTGTATAAATAGTTACAAATATCATTGCCACATTAATGACAGATGAAATTAAATTTAATAAAGCGGCTTTCTTCAAATCATAAAAAGCTGTAATAACAGCCAAAAATGGATAAGTTAATCCATTTATGGCCGCGCCAAATCCAGCCAGAGCTATTGCCTTTATTACCAAAGTGTCGTAATTAGCAAAATAAGCAACCAAAACCATCGACAAATATATAAATATAGATAAAAATACTTCTACTGCAAAAAAGTGATGGAAATATGTTTTTGCTTGAGACCTATCTTCACTAATTTTCTTTATCACATACTGCTGAATGCCAAAATCAATCACAACGCCAAACAAAGTTACGTAAGATAGGACAAACTGAAACTGTCCAAACTGGTAAGTTCCTAAATAACGAAAAAGTTGAGTATAAGCAATAAATAATAATACTAAAGAAACAACTCTTGAAGCTGAAAGCCAAAATATGTTTTTTGATGGAGTGGACATAATATAAGTATAACTGAATAATGGTATAATTAATATATGCGTAAATATACTATTTTTATTGTTTTTATATTATTTTTAATTAATGTTTCAAGAGCAAGTGCACAAAGCGCACCACAGCTGAGCATAATAGATACTATTGACCAGGGTAAAATCTTGCTAAATAGCATAAAGCTTAATTACGACTTATCACCGCAATACACCAATAAAACTACAGGGAAAGGAAAGTCCAAAAAAACGACCAAAACCCTAACAGGATACAAACTTAACTCTAAAGAGCTAGCGGTTGCAATATATAATCCACAAACTCAAAACACTGTAATAACCAAAGCTATCCAGGTAGATAAAAAATTTACATTTCCAGATAAATCTTTTGACATCAAATTAGTAAGGTTTAACGGAGTTAATTCTTTATTTGAAGTAAACAAGCCTGCAGGAGGATTTGTAGTAGCATTAAAATACCTAATTACCGGTCCAGAATCAGGAAGCAAAGATGCAATAACTAGCCAAATGAAAGAAGCTATATACGTCCCCTATTCATCCAAACTAAATACTCTAGAAACTACAAAATATGGAGAGCAGTATCTTGATTCTGTGATCAACGATGCAAAAAATGTTTTGCAAAACATCCCATCAGCAAGCCAACCAGGAGTTCCAGTTTCCGGGGCTATTTCTTCTGATGTAGTAAAAGCTTTACTATATTCTGAGCATACAGAAAGTGCTGAGGTTCTAAACAACAATGCATCGTCTGCAAAGGATAAAGTTAATGTTCTGTTTGCAGGAAACAAAGCAGATACATACAAATATAGCATAAGCGCTGCGGCGGCTAGCGGATTATCTCAATTTATACCATCGACTTATGCCACTTTAGTAACAAGACATAAAGATGTAGGGTTGATAAGCGATTTTGTTCAAGGGATGGCAGACCATAAAAATGCGGTCATCGCGACCTACTTACTATTAGATGACTATATCGCAGTAATTAAAAATCAAGTTGGAACAAACATAGATCCAAACCTATCTTTTGAGTACGGCGTAGCCGCATATAATGGTGGTACCAGTCGAGTTATTAGAGCAATTAATAATTTTGGCGTTAACTGGTCAGAAGATAATTCGTTTCGCATCACAGATATCCAAAATCAAATTAATGAACTAAATAAAAATATTGTAGCTATAAAAGCTAGTCTAAAAAAAGCCGCAGCTGCAGATAAAGCTAATTTACAAATACAACTAGATATTGTAAACGCTTCTGTTAACCAATTGCAGTCACAAATTGAAACTTACAAAAATGCCAACCTCCGCGGCGAAACCATGGCATATGTAAAAAAGATTAGAGCCTTACTTCCAGTATCTCTGGTTCAGACAGCAAGCCAGTCTACAAATCTAATTAAATAACACACAGCATTTTCATTTATCAAGCTAAATAAAATAACAGTAAAATTTAAAATCAGTACCATGTTCTTTTAAACTATTCTTTAAACTCTAAATTAATGAGTTTAAGTTTACAAAGAGTACGATACTGATTTTTTATGCAACTACTAAAGTAGTTAAGTGTTTATTATTTTATGTAAGATAATAATTTATCAAGTTCTGCCTGAGGAACTATAGAAATATTTTTAAAGCTTAGTTTACGAGCTGTAAAATCACTTCCTGACAAAGCCAGCAGCTTACCTTTCTCTATCAAACAAACAGCCGGACTAGAACTGCCTTTAAATAAGGTGCCATCTCTTGGCAAAATTGGATCTCCAGCTTGCCATGCATCACTATCAGCTTCTGGCACAGTGTGATCTGGAGTCATTTTCTTTTGCTTTGCTACAAATGGAGCTATATAATGTTTACTACCATTTTTATACAAGAAAAAAGATTTAGTTCCTGCAGTTTGATAATAAGTATCTTCTTTTGGTGCAGCTAATGCACCCATTGGGATTGCATCAAGTTCTTGATCGCTAATTAAATTGATCTGAGAATATTTAAATCCATAAGTCTGAAAAACAGTTCCAGTCATAGGACGCTTACTAGAATTATCAACTATATAAACTGTTTGGTCTTTATTAGACTTAACCAAAGTTCCTTGATTTGGCAATACATAACCAGCTTTTGTATAACTAGCAATTTCTGCATCAGGAATAATCTGTAACTTCTTTGCAAATGCTCGTTGATTGAATACTAATGCAGAAACAGTTCGCAGTACATTATTTTCAACAAAGTAAACTGTTAAATCTGTTTGTCCGCGCAAAACACTGCCGTCTGCAGGAGTAAGTTGATCTCCTGTTACATAAGCACCTAACTCTACATCATTAGAATTTACAGCAGTCTGTGGATTAAAACCACGTTGCTTTAAGACATATTCAGAAACAGGTAATTTTTTATTGTTTTTAAATAGATAATATTTGCCGTTTGAAACCGCCAATGTATTATCTGCCAAACCCAACGCCCCCATATCGGGGTAATTATCAAACTCTGTAGCAGTTAAATCCACCGCAGCACCTACGTTTAAATTTCTAACCCTAATTACAAAATCATTAAGCATCAATTTACCGCCAGCATCCACCATCCAAACTTGGCTAGACCCTGAAGCTCTAATAAGAGTACCGTTTGGGTACTTAAACCACGAGTTCATCAAACGCCAAAAATTATAATTTCCATTAAATACATGTGGAGTATAACGATAAAGAGCCGCGGTTGCCAAATTTGCTATTGTTATAGTTTGTTGAGGCTGAACACCGTTAAACCCTCCTAAAGTATTTCCTAATACTATAGTATCTCCTACTTTAGATATTTGTCCATTATAAAATGGACCTCGTCCTCCGGCAGTATTATAAGACTTCATTAAAGATCCAACTGCTCCAGCAAACTTGTTATTTTCTCCGTCAAAATTACCAAATAGTTGATAATAGAAGCCTCGGTAAAGATCGGAGCAAGGAGAACTATCTGGACAACCAAAACCTAAAGAAAAATCTAAAGCTCTCTGTATTTGATCAGGTGTTGCTGTTTGCCTACCAGTAATTAAAGATTGCTCTTTTTCCAACATCACAATAATCACCTGAGGGTTAATACCTGCTGTTTGAGCAGCATCCCAAATCAATTCTGCAGCGGTTCTATTGCGCCCCAAATTTGGCTGACCATCATTCAATCCTTGCTTAAGCATGTTATTACTAGGCTCTTTAAGCTTGATCAAGAAATCAGGACTAGTATTAGCCAAAATACTATTTTTGCTTTCTAAAAATTTCTGAATTCCTGGAGCTCCACCAAATGTTTTAGAATCCACAAAAACCTTGTCTTCAATTAATTTGTTTGGGTCAAATCCCGGTACAACATCCAATTGTGCGTGTGTAGTTTGTGCAAAAATACCAGCCAAACTAAACAGTAATATTAAAATAAAAAATAAAGAAAATTTACGCATAAGCAAATACTTAATTATTAGTTAAGAAGAATCGGGTTACTAAATTATTACAAAATATAACTTTCCCCTTTGTTAAAGCGAGATAAATCTGTTGGGGATGTATAAATTACAGGAAAAATTTGCAACCCTCGAGCTATATAAAATTGATAGTTAATGGCATGCAAGCTTTGATTAACCACCCAATATACTGTCGGATTATTGGGTGTTCTAATTAAGCTTCCTTCTGGCGGTGTTAAAAAACTAGAAGTTACCCAAGAATTTACTTCTGTTGACGACAATGTTATTACATCTGTAAATTTAAATCCGCGAAGCAAAAACACCTGGTAAGATACCGGCAACTTAAAACCTTGGTCGATATAATATACCGTTGCATCCTTATCGCTTTTTACAAGAGTTCCATTTTTCGGTAAAGCAAAAGATCCTTCAGAAAATTTAGTTAAGTCATCGAGCAAGACTACTTTTGGTTGAACATTGCTGTATAGCTGTTGTCTAACAAAAGGAGAAATTAACTGTTTCTTTCCACCATTTATTAAGTACCAAGTATCGGTGCCATAAATTTTTACAACGTCCCCATCACCAATGGAAGGAATTACGTCCTTCAAGCTTTTTGCTACATCTATAAGCCCTGAACCCAAATAACCGCTACAACTACCTCCACTACAATTATTAGACAAAGTATCAATCTGCTTTGCTGTTGCTAAAATACGATTTCGAATCTGTCTATTATTAGCTTGTGGAAACGCGGCTTTTAGCAATGCCGCCTGAGCACTAACAAAAGGTGCTGCAAGCGAAGTTCCAGAAGCATATGCATACTGATCTGGGTCATAAACATCTGTTATTGGATCATGGTTAATGGTAGACATAATCCTTTTACCAGGCGCTGCAACATCGACACAAGCTTTACCAAAATTAGCAAAGTTTGGCTTAACATTATTTTCATCTAAAGCGGTAACTCCAATGATCATATTTTGACCATTGTCGTTACATATAGGAAACACTGGTTGTAAATCTAAATTACCTCCAGTAGTAGCCACATCATTGCCCGCAGCTGCAACAATCACAACATCTTTATCAAAAGCATAACTAATAGCCTGAGAAAGCACGTTATCATGAGCAAAACCTACGCCACCAAGTGACAAATTGATAATATTAGCGCCTTTATCTGCTGCCCACACTATTGCTTCTGCAATGTCTGCAGAAGTCCCAACCCCTGATTTATCTAAAGCTTTAATAGACATCAATGATGTTTGTGGAGCCGCACCAGCAATACCAATACTATTATTAGTAGTCGCAGCGATAATACCAGCAACTAGAGTACCATGTCCATTATCATCAGAATTATCTTTTTGGGCAATAACTTTATTGTTAATAAAATCATACCCAGCGATAAAACGAGAACGTATCAAATCTTCATGAGTAGAATCAATCCCCGAATCAATTACTGCAACAATAACTTTAGAATCACCTGTGGAAGTTGTCCATGCGTCAACAAAATTAGAAGCTACCAAGCCCCATTGTTTATTGGTGTTAGTAGATGAAGTTGTAAAACCCGGATCATTAGGAAGCTGTGTAACTGTAATTGCAGATGTTTGATAATCGATGTTTGGCTGAATGCTTTGATATTTGCCTGCCAACATAGTCCTGACGCTACTAATATCTAGTGTGGTTGTGATTTTATAAACGCCAGCAAATAATTTAGATTTTTGATTAAATTTAAATAATTGCTCTGCCTGAAAACTAGATAAAACATCAGCACTCTCCCCTATATTTAAACGTACAATATATTCATTTGTTTCTGATGCTTTAGCAAAATTTACATTCTGTATAGAGAAAAAAACCGTCAGCATCACTGTGACGAGCATGATTGATACGATTTTTCTCTTAAATAAGATCATTAAAAATTTATTTATATTTACCTGTTATAGATCTAAATTTGATTTTTAATAAATCAATTAATGATTCTATGTAAGCTTTTAATGGAACATGCCCGCCGCCATGTTCTGTCCAAGACACACCTACTTCTTTTACCTTATAACCTCTAGCTAGAGCAATAGTTAAAACTTCCATATCAAATCCCCAACGAAGAACTGTAACCATAGGGAATATCTTTTGAGCTGCTTCTTTGGTAAATGCTTTAAATCCAAGCTGAGTATCTTTGATTCCAGGAACTGCTAAAAATTGTATCAATAAATTACTTAATCTTGATAATACAATTCGATACATTGGCTGGTGTACTTTAACCAATTCCGGATTAGTGTAACGAGATCCAATTACTACATCATAGCCTTGGTCAAAATATGGTAAAAACTTTTCAATTTCTGATATTGGAGTAGCATTATCAGCATCCATAAACATTACAACATCTCCATCTGCCGCTTCTAATATACCTCTTTTTACAGCATTACCTTTCCCGCCCTCTACAAGATTCATAGCAGTTGCTTTTTGGATAGTAGTGCCTTCCAACTCCTTAACTACATCATAAGTTTTATCATGACTATTATTAACCACAACTACAATTTGGTAGTCATAGGCTTGCTTTTCTAAATATTGATCAATATTGGTTAATGTCTCTGCAATACGCTTTTCTTCGTTATAAGCAGGGATAATTACGGACAGTTTTTTCATCGTAAAATATTAGTAATTTAAGATAAACCTTTTAATCATTATACCAGAAATAATCGAGGGTTATAAAAAATCCTCGATATTATGAAAGCCGAATTATCCGGAACACAAATGTCATATAATATTTTATTTGATAAATTGGTGTGTTGTATATAGTTTGCCCATTTATAATATGAATTGTTGATAGGATAAAAAAAGCGCAAAAGAAATAATATCTTTTACGCTTAAATAATAAATCTAGATACAACTATTGGTAATAATACCAACCACCGCTGTCATCAACCCTAATAAACGGCGGATTATTAGTATTGCTTTGCACCTTAACGGTTTGCTGATTGATACGAATTTCATAACTCGCACTTGGAATATTTCTACCTCGACTCCACGTATAAGGGTCATTGCTGTTTAGAATTATTCGTTGCTGCACCGTTCGCACAGTCTGAGTATGCTGAATGGGCAAATTACTAAGCCTGGTTTGTTCCTGGCAACGATTATTGCATTCATACCCATTATCATAAGAGTTGTTGTAATTTCTTCCGTAAACAACTTCCCCATTATAAGGATCCGCGTTGTTATAAACAATATTATTTTGCCGACGTTGTCTTTGCGGCTCTTGTTGTTGATTAGATGGTGCCTGAGAACCAGGTCGATAGCCTGGCTGAGATCCGCCGATGTTAACAATATTATTATTACCATTAACAATCACTTGGTTACCGCTGCCAGAATTGGAATTATTTTTGACTTGAGCGGTATTTTGCTGCCCCGGATTTGCCGAACTATTAACAGGTTCATAGCAGTCATAATATTTTTGCTTTTGCGGGTTCCAACATTTGGTAACTTTCCAAGAACCGGAACTTTGAGCAAATGTAAACCCAGTAAAAATCGCCAAACAAAAAACGATACCTAAGATTTTTTTCATAAAATCCCCCTTAAATTTGTAATTTTGTAAATTTAGCAACAATGCTAGTCTTGTCATTATAACAAAATCTACAAGTTTGCAAATTGACAAAAACATTTAAAAAATCTGTAATGAATCATTCTTTTAAGCTATTGTCTTTAAAAAAATATCAGTGCTATATTTATAAATAAAAAAACGGTAGAAGCTTTTAAACTTCTACCGACCTTATTTAGATAATTAATTATCAATAAGGATTTCCATCCACCGAGACCTTGCTCTTTTTAGGAGCAGGTTCATCGGGCTTATTGTTATTAGTTTGGCTACCGCCTACTGTAGATTCACCGGCAAAGCCTAGTAGGACCCGAGGCTTATTAACTCCGCCAGTGGTATCACCTGGGAGCAAAGTTTTGGTTCCGCATGCAATCAAAGTCTTACCGTCACTACCATATACCGGAGTTTGATCAGCAGCACATTTACCATCCTTTCCAGGAGGTAATAATAATACTGTTAAACCACCAGCACAGCCAGTAAACCAATGACTAGAATCTTTAGCCCACGGAATACCAAATGTAGCAAAACCACCTGCGGCTCCCATACCAGCAGCTCCTAATGAACGCATACTGAATATGTTACCAGTTCTAATAGCATCAAGTGCAAAACCAGTTCCGGCACCACATGCGACTCTAGCAAATCCAGACCAGAAACCACCACTACCTTTAAGTTCACATCCTTGATGTTTATCAATTTTGTAACCTTGGGCAATAGCTTCTTTAATAGTCAAATAAGTATTGACTACTTGTCCATTTTGCTTGACTGTCTGGCATATTGGTTCCGGTTTAAAACATTTACCACCTTCGACTTGATAACCCATGGCTTTCGCCATTTTTACAGTTATGCCTGTAGAATTAGCTTGCCCATCAATGCTATCACAAACTGGCTCTTGCTTAGTTCGACACTCTTTATCACCAACAACTTCCCAACCTGGCATTGCGTTAACCTGGTCAATTGTTAATTGATTAATATTAGCAGCACCGTTTACAGTTTTACAGTAATTTGCAGGAGGTGGAGGTTGCGTAACACATTGACCTTGATCATTAATCATCAAGCCAAAATTTTTAACATTAGCAATAGCGACTCCAGTATATGGCTGATTTGGACACATTGGTGTTTTGTCTTCTTCAGGTTCTCCAATTTGAGCTTTTTGATAAATTACTACCAGAACTCTGTTATGGCAAGCATTAAACTTTCCGTCAGGGGTCCCTTCGTAGGATATTAAATTTCCAGCTTTATCAAAACCATATAAAGAACCTTCTATGGTATATTTCCAAGCCCACTTTGTTGTTGGACCGGTCCACATACAAGTAAGTGCACGAAACTGCATCTTTTTTTTGGTAAAGGCTTTAGGTTCGGAGTCTAAAGGAGGATTATACAAATCTTCTGCAATATTAATTTGTGCTTTAGGCAGTGCCCCGCACTTAGTAATTGCAAATTGTAAATCTCCTGCCCAAACTTCAAAATTAACAATTTGATTTTGACCCTTCGTAACCCCTGCCGCACCAAATAAAACTAAAACAACGATAATTAAACTAATTAAATTTTTCATTTTCCACTCCTTAGAATTTTTTATTTTTTGATTTTTTGTCTTTCACCGCCCATATTATGGTGCGGCGTTTGCCTTAAACCTACAAGCGGTGTTAGACAAATTACTGCCCACTTACCAAAACTGCCTAAAGTAATATAACAGCGGTAGTGAGCAAAAACCTATCTAAAACCTAATATTTATCAATAACTGAGCATATTAACTGGTTTTTAACTTATATGCAAGGACTTATCCTTATTTAATGATTAAATAATATATTAACATAATTTTGTACTTTTGTCAATAGTCATTGAGAAATAATAAAAAAGCACTAAAAATTGTGCTTTTTTGAAGAATTACAGGTTATTGTTTATTTATAACTCAGTAATAATTTATTATAAATGAATCCTCTGTGCACAGCTTTCCATTTTTGCGATTAGCAAAAATTAAGAAAGTGTAGCACATAAGATGAGTGTTAATAAGTTATTACTGAGCAGTTCAATTAAAAGATAATTTAAATAATTTACAAATTTTCTGTTTGAGTTAATACGCCAAATATAACCAATCTTCGGGCAGTTGTGTTAAGCGGCCAACATGTTGATAATGCAACTACTGATTCTGCTGTGCTGGCAAACTGAGCCTGATCATCTGCTGCATACTCGCCTCTTCTTTGCACAACATAGTTATAGCGTATTTTCTTTCCATTTTTTTGAGTAGCTGTGATGCTAAACGATGTACCGTCTTTAACATTTCCCAGAACTGCAAAAACTTGTTTGTACGAGCTCTTATCCCAAAGATATCCGCTAGAGTGTCCAGAAATATAAGCAGTACCAACCTCACCGGGCATAGCCGTCCCAGGATAATGAACAACACCCTTCTTTAAATCTGAATCAAAATTTTTAGTGTCCTGTGTCCATATTAATGGCACAGAAACTTTTTGCGCAGGAATTTCTACTAACCCAGGAACAGACTGATCAATCTCGTCCCCTATTTTAATATTACTTGGAGCTGTAGAAACGGGTTGAGAACCATTATTAATGCTATTGCCAGGAGTGGTGATAACTGGATTTGTAGCTTGTAACTCTCTAATGGTTTGAGGATCAATATAGTACGGAGAATCACTGTTCACATATTGAGCGTATTTGGTTACACCTCTAGTTAAAGCAGCAGCAGTAATACGATTGCTAATATTTTCTTTATTGATATATTTTTCAATTAAGGCTTTTTGTTTGTCCGTAAAAGCTTTGCCAGTCCAGGGATTGGTGCCTTCAATAACACATTGCCCATCGCTCAGATTACCACGAGTACTATACACAGTTGGATTAAGATTCAATAAATATTTTTCTATGTTAGTTAAACCATTACCAGAAACATCAGCATCCATATCAATAATTGCAGAATCGTTTACATCTACAAAAAACTGTTTAATCCATGTGTCGTAATCACTTTTTAAATCATTTTTTAATGTCTCCAAATTTTTGTCAGTTTGTAATTGAGTTACAGATTCAATTTTTAAAGTATTGGAGTTTAATAAACTAGAAAAGCTAAAATCACTAAAATAAAAATAATATAGTCCTAAGCCTATTACAAAAATTGCCAATAATGGCAAAACTTTTTTAAACAGACTAAAAAGACCACTACCAAAATTACCAGCAGCATTTACTTCTTTTGCCATATCTTCCACGCCTTGCATGCTATGCCCATTCAAAACCTGAGGCTGATCACTTTCTAAAGTGGCATTAGGTTTGTCTGGATTAGTGGTGGTATTTTCTGGAGTCGCAATGGGAAGATCTATAGGAGGTTTTACAGCGGGTTCAGATGCACCGATAATACCGCTTTGCACGCTTTCTATTTTTTGTGCCATATCTGCTGGATCCTGTGCCAAAGCATTATTATCCACAGTTTCCTGTGGGTCCATTTTTAGAAATGATCTAATACCATCGCTGGCAGTTGGAAATTTTGTATTATCATTATTCATGGTTTTATTATACATATATTTGATGTTTTTGTCAAAATATGGTTTAAGAAAAATTATAAAGTAAAAAGCAGGTTTACTAAAACCTGCTTTGATAATTAACTACTGCACACGGCAACAAAATTTTGAGATCGCCTTTTTGAAGGGTGTAATACCCGCCATTTACAACTTTTCTTTCTGTATGATTTTCGATGACCTCAAAAACTTTTTTAAAGATAGAGATTAGTCGGCAATCAGACAATTTATACTTTTGCAAAATATCCATATGAAATGATAAAAAAATGTTATTACTTATCACCTCTACTTTTGTTGCAAAGAGTCCCTGCTTGTTATATAAAGCATTAATTAGTTTTGAATTGCCTTCAATATTAACTTTTTTTACACCTTTAACTTCATACTGTTCTACTTCTTCGGTCTGAAGCGTTTCTGTAGTCTTGATTTGAAAAACTCGGAAACCAGAGTCTTCAGAAAACACTTCTTCTACAACTATAGCAATTCTAGGTTGATCGGCATTAACTTTTGTTGTTTGACCATTTGCAAAACCAACTAAAGCTACAAACAAAATTACGCATTTAATTAATAAATTTTTCATAGTTCCTCCTAAAATATGAGTTTTAAAAACTCACAAAGTAGTTTAGTATAAAATTTTATTCTCGTCAATAAAAAACAACCCAAATATTTGAGTTGTTTTTTATTTGCTAACAAATTTTTTATTTGCTGGTCTAAGTAAATTTCGAAAGCTCTTCCAATAATATCTTCCCCATACTCCCGCGTAAACAAACGCATCCATAAAAACATTATAACTTTTTCTATAATGCTTATCATAATAAATCCACATAGCATCGTGAAAAGCATATAACGCTTTCTGCGGTGCCCGCTTTGATGATTGTCCTTTGTAATGTACGCAAGAAGTTTTGGGATAATACCAAACTTTTAAACCAGATTCCCTAACTCTTTTACACAAATCTAAATCCTCCCCGTACATATAAAATCTTTCGTCAAAACCCTGTGTAAGCTCGTAACACTTTCTGCTCATAAACATGTAAGCGCCACTACATGCATCCAACTCGGACTCTGCACCTAAATCTGAATTTAAAACATTGTAAGCTCCAAACCATTTTGGGAATAAATATTGAAGTCCGCTTAGTCTGTAAAATGAAACTTTAGGGTTTGGTTCGCTACGACGACTAGCAGGATCAATTTCCCCATCTGGTCTAACCAATTTACAAGTGGATATACCAACATCTGGACGTGATTCCATAAAGCTTAACATTACCTCAAAATTATTAGGCTCTACTTTTGTATCAGGATTAAGTAATAATATATAATCACCGGTGGCTTGCCTCATGGCAATATTATTTGCAATCGGAAAACCCCAATTTGTATTTTGAGGTAAATACTTTAACTTGTCAGCAACATTAGAATTAGACAAATACTTAGTTTTAATTAGTTCATCGGTTCCATCTTCAGAATTATTATCTACAACAAATACTTCATAATCAAAAGAAAGACTGCTTGCAAAAACAGCATCTAAGGTAACTTCCAGCTTATCTTTGCATTTATACGGAACTATAATAATCGATAACTTCATAAAAACATTATACCCAACTATTTAGATAAAATAAAAAAGCGTTAATTTAACGCTTTACTAATCATTGGCCGGCTTAACTGCAAGCTGTTGCAAAAATTCTTCTCTCCATCTATCAACTAGTTTAAAGAATTTTTTCAGCATTGTTATTTGATTATATTTTTTCAAAACCGCAAAAGGCATAATTATTCTGCGGTAATAATAATTTTTATAACTAGACTTTTCCGCTTCAAATTCAAAACAACCTTTTAAAGAACTTTTGATATTCACAGGCATATAGACTTGTTCTTTCATTAAAATAAAAAAGTCTACTCCATTTATATCATCATCTATACTAGCCTCTTCAATAGAAATAAAGTAATCTGGAAATTTAAAATTTGGGTTTTGAAATGCTCTAAAAAATCTTTGTTCATTTTTTATCCCTTTCTTATCCGTAGAATTAAGTTGAGCACCCGGCAAGTTTTTTCTCTTAATAAAAGATTCTATTTTCTTTGCAGAATTATTATTACGATTTGGTTTTCCCAAAAATCGGAGATTATTTTTATTTCTGCCATAACCACCTTCCTTCATAAAGCCTCCTTATATTTCGTAATATTATAAGCTAATTTTAAATATAAATCAACTCTTTATACATAGATATAAAGTTTGATTAATTGACAACTAGACATATTTATTCTATAATTCTGTGTTAGCAATTCAATTTATATGGAGGACAACAATGCCAAAGCCACAAAAAGCTGAGTTAGAAGTTATACAAGAATATATTATACAAGAAATAAACAAACTAGTAGGAAAAGTTTGGAAAACGCAAATTGAAAAAGAACAAATTGTCATATTCAAAAGCCTAATCGAACTGCATCATATAAAGCAGGAACTTAAATTTAATTTTGACAAGATCGATAAATCTTGTTCTATGCAGGTTAAAGACTTTGTAATAATGTATTGGAGAGATTTAGATAATAAACATAAAGAAATGCTTGAATTAGAAGCAGATTTCAAAATCATTATTCAAAATTTTCTTGATATTTGTCCCATAAAAGCAGAAGTTCTACAAGATTTCACATCTAAGGAAAAAATGAACTCTCTTAGCGAAGCATTTCACTATCTTTTTGAAAATGAAAAAATCGCTCGTCTTTTTACCGAATTATCGGATAATAAAATTTTTATCTATATGGATAATGAAAAAATAAACGATCTTACTTACACAGAAATTATCCAATTAGCTGAGAGCTTAAAAAAATACCAAGCTAAATATAATGAAATTATTAAAGCTGAATAGCTTACAATGTTAGTGCAAGCTTACGCAGATTATTTTAATCTGCGTTTTTATTTATGACATTAGCTTTTCAAAGTCTTGGGTAGAAATTTTACGGTTTTGTTGAATAAATTTTCGCTTCTTTAATATACCTGGTAATTGTTTAAACAATTTTGGCAAAACTTTTAAAGTGGATGTTTCTAAAAATAAAACATAAATTTGATAAAAAAATTCTCGTACAAAAAATTGCCAATACCACTTTGGACTGTTTTTGATAAATAGAAAAATGTGATTTTTGTAATTTAATTCTCTGATCTGCTGACTAATATTACGGTGGTGCCTTATATAAGACCAAAGCCTAACATAACCACCTTTACTGGACCCAGCCGCTCGCCCATGATAGGCAACAGCCTTTGGCTCATAAATAATTTTATATCCTGCATTAATCAGACGAAGGCTAAGATCCACATCTTCAAAATATAGCCATAAATCTTCGTCAAAATATTCTTTACGATCATCTTTATTTGTATAACAAATAGATTGCAAAGCTTTATTGCTATACAAAGTCGCAGCGCCAGATACTGCAATAATATTTGTTTGAGCATCAAATTGCCCCCTATCTTCTTGATGCTGTCCTCTATCTCTTGCTGCGCCACTTTTGAAATAAGTTACCCCTGTAGAATCTATTTTGTTGGTTGGTTGATTATTTACAAAATCATATAGCAAAGTTTTACCGCTCACAGCCGCAATAGACTGATCTTGAAGCGCCGCATTAACCATCGTTGATACAAAATTTTTGGGCATTATTAAATCTGGATTTACTAGCTGATAATAATCAAAGTTATTTTGTTCAAAAATAATATTATGCCCTTTTGCAAAACCAATATTATAACCAAGGTCAACTACTTTCACTTGAGGAAAGTTTTTTTGTATATACTCTTTACTACCATCATTACTACCAGCTATTACTGCAACAAATTCAAAGTTTGGATAATCTTGCTCTAAAGCTGCTTTAAATACTTGAGGAATAAATTTCATAGAATTTAAAACCACTTGTATTAGCAATACTTTAGGTAAATTTTGAAGGTCATTGTTCATATATAAGCTAATTATAGCAAAATTTAAGTTTATCGATATTTTAGATATAATAACTATATGAGATTACTTATTACTGGCGGAGCCGGCTTTATTGGCTCTAATTTTGTTAGATTTTGGCTTAAAAATCACCCTCAAGACCAAATTGTTGTACTTGATAAGCTTACATATGCTGGCAATAAAGCCAGTCTAAAGGATTGTTTAGATAAAATTGAATTTATTGAAGGCGATGTTGCAGATCCCAAAACCGTCGAAGAATCCATGAACGGATGTGATACTGTTGTACATTTTGCAGCAGAAAGCCATGTCGATAGAAGTATTCACGATCCATACATTTTTACCAAAAGTAACGTACTGGGAACCCATGTACTTTTAGAAACAGCAAGAAAATTAAACATAAAAAGATTTCATCATATTTCTACTGATGAAGTTTTTGGATCAATCAATCTTGATGAGCATTGGAAATTTAACGAACAAACTCCTTACAAACCAAGCAGTCCCTACTCCGCAAGCAAAGCGGCAAGCGATCATTTGGTAAGATCATATTTTGATACTTACAATCTACCAGTGACAATTAGTAACTGTAGTAATAATTTTGGACCTTATCATTATCCAGAGAAATTTATACCACGTTGCATTATCAGATTAATAAATGGACAAAACATTAGACTTTACACACCTGGCAATCAAGTAAGAGATTGGCTACATGTAGAAGACCACTGTAGAGCCATCGAAGCAATCTTAGAAAAAGGGCAAATTGGTCAGACTTATTGCATTGGAGGCATGACCCAGGAGATTTCTAACAAAGAAGTTGCCGAAAAAATATTAGAAATATTGCAACTTCCTAAAGAGCGGATAGAAATGGTAACTGACCGCGCAGGTCATGATGTTAAATATGCTGTGGATTGGAGCAAAATTAATCAACAATTAGGTTGGTCACCAGAACATAGCTTTGACCAGTGGCTTGTACAAACCGTAGATTGGTATAAAAACAATCAAGAATGGTGGAAGCCGCTTGCAGAAGAAAGCGAATCATTTTACCAAAGTAAAGGCGAACAACTATTAAATAAAAACGTATGAAAATTTTAATTTTAGGAAAAGGACAAATTGGCACTGCATATCTAGAATATTTTACTAGTAAAAATATCGAGACAAAAATTGCTGAAGGCACAGATATTCGCAAATTGGATCAAGTTAAAAATGCAATCACAGAATTTAATGCGGACATAGTCATAAACACAGCTGCAAAAACAAACTTAGATTGGTGTGAAATGAATCAACTAGAATGCTTTGACAACAATACGTTAGGCGCAGATATTGTTGGGCAAGCATGCCAAGTCTTAAATAAATATTTAGTTCACTTGTCGACGGGATGTATTCAAGCAAGTAGCACCCCAGCAGAAGCCCATAAAGAGAACGACCCACCAACTCCCACATCTTTTTACTCATGGACAAAATATTGGGCCGATGAAATGCTAATGCTTCGCCATGATCGTGATAATTTAAAAGTTTTGATTGTTCGCCCCCGTCAACCTGTAAGCAGTATTGCCTCACCTAGAAATGCTTTTACCAAAATGCTCACTTATAATAAATTTATTGATACGCCAAATTCTTTAACAGTAGTAGAAGATTTATTAGACGTAACAAACCAGTTAATAGAAAAAAACGCAACAGGTATTTACAATGTTGCTAATCCAGGTGTAATGTCTCCGTATAAAGTAGCGTTGTTACTAAAAGAATTAGTAAAGCCAGATTTAGAAGTAAATTTAATTTCAAAAGATGAATTAAATGCGATGACGTTCGCTAAACGAATTGATTCTGTTTTAGATATCACCAAACTTGAGTCTTTGGGAATAACATTAAAACCAGCTGAAGAGAGACTACGAGAAATATTGCCAGTTTTTAAAGAAAACTTGGCAGAACATAATGATGTTTTAAAAAACACCATCAAAGAGACTGAGTATAAATTAAATTTAGTAAAATAACTTATAAATCTTCTTGCTTCAAAATGAAAGTAAAATAATTTTATGAAAGGCATTATCTTATCCGGCGGCAGTGGCACTCGCCTGCGTCCATTAACAAGAGTTACTTCAAAACAACTCTTGCCAATATACAACAAGCCAATGATTTATTATCCGCTAGAAAAACTAATCAATGCGGGTATTAAAGATATCTTAATAATTGTTGCACCTGATCATTGCGGAGACTACATGAAACTCCTCGGTAGCGGCAAAGAGTTTGGCGTAAAATTTACTTACGAGATTCAGGATAAGCCAGAAGGATTGGCTCAAGCTTTTATTATTGGAGAAGATTTTATTGATAATGACGACGTAACCATGATTCTTGGTGATAATGTTTTTGAAGATGAAATCAGCGATGCAATTACAAACTTTAAAAACGGCGGATTAATTTTTGCAAAAAAAGTAAACGATCCTCATCGTTACGGAGTGGTTGCTTTTGATCAAGACATGAAGGTGACAAAAATAGAAGAAAAGCCAAAAGAATGGATTTCTGATTATGCGATACCGGGTATTTATATTTTTGATAAAAATTGTATCGAAGCTGCAAAATCCGCAAAACCTAGCGAGCGTGGCGAAATTGAAATAACAGAAATCCATAATTGGTATCTAGAACGCGGGCAATTACAAACCAAAATTTTAGAGGGCGCATGGTTTGACGCTGGCACATTTGAGTCGTATGTAGAAACTAGCCACTTTGTATTAGAGCTAGCTAAAAATGGTCGCGAACTTGGAGTAAGGGATCCTAGAGATAGAAAATAAAAAACACACTGAGTGTGATACTCAGTGTTTTTGTATTAATTACCATAGATTATAATTGTTGCATAACAATATAATCGCCAGGTTTAAGTTTTCTTTCCGATTTGTCGTTAAGAGCGAAAATTGGAGCCAATTCCCTTTCATCCCATTCGACAAAAGTTACTTGATGACTTGCAACCCCGCCGGTAATCATAACCATAAACTGATCTCCGATTTTTTGCTTTATATCTTAAAAATTGATAATCATTTGTATTATCTACGTTCATAAATTCCTCCAAAGTTACTTATTTAAATCAAAAGCATGTGGTAATAACTCGCCTATTGTATATTTTTCCACTTGCTCTGCTTCGTTAATAGAATAAATTGCAACCTCTAAATTGCCGCCGCAAAATTCCCATATTCGTTGTCTGCAATCACCGCAAGGAGAACCTCCATTTTTGGTATAACACGCTAATGCTCTAATGCTTCTTTTTCCTCCAACTATCATCTGAGCAATAGCACCTGTTTCTGCATGAGAACCTGTATAGGCTTGATTTTCTACATTACACCCAATAGATATAGAGCCAGATTCATCAATTAGCGCCGCTCCAACAAAATAATTAGAATAAGGAGCATAAGCGTGCTTTGATGCTTCTTTGGCACACAATACCAAGGATCTTTCCCAATCCTCCAAATAAACGATACTATCAAATTTTTGCATATTATCCTCCATAAAAATATCAATCCATAATAACAAGTATCGAGATTTTTGTCCAACTACTTGCTAAAATAAAAAACGCTAAACAAATGTTTAGCGCAAGTAAATTAACTTAGTTAGTTAATTGGATAATTTTTTGCAAAGCCGCTTCTCTATCTTCTGCTGTTTTGGAATAAAAGTGATAAATTGTATCCCAATCTGATAAAGTTTGAGCTTTAGACATCAAGTCATTTAACGCAGTTTTATATAAAATACATGTATCAGAAATTTTTTTCAATATGGATTCTTGTTCTTTAAAATCTAAACCAAATTCTTTAATTTTTTGATAACAATTATTTTTTATCTCGTCTAATTCATCCCACCATTGCACTGCTTCTAGAACATTGATATATTCCTGTTTTGATTGAGCGGTTTCATATGCTTGAAATAAAGCAACTATTTTTAGATCACTTCTACCAAAACGATCTTCAAAAAAACTTAGCCACTGTGCCGAACTTTTATTCTGGAATTTAAATTTATCTATAGCTTTTTGTATTAATCGTTGTTTTTGCTTAATGGATGCATATGTTAAAGCATTTACATATTCTTCGCCTACATTTTTAGCATCTACAGCGTCTATCATTTGCTCTAAACAAAAATCAACATCATAGATAGTAAATTCATTTCCATAAGCTGAATACATTAAAGAACGCCAACAAGAATAATTTTTAGGAAGTTCTTTAATTTTTTGCTCAGCCAAAATTGCAAGTTTAGAATTTGATTTTACCCAATTTCTAATTTGAATCCAATCGCTAGCGCTGCTAGCATATTTTTTTGCAGTATCTGCAAGCAACTCACAATCTTTAGATCCTTTTTCATATAAGATTGCCAAATCTTGGCAGTCTTGAAAATTAGAAATTTTAGCTTTTATTTTATTAATAATATAAAGTTTTTGTTCTGCTTGAGAGTCATCTAATCCCCAATAAATATCTCGCCAATTTTCTATAGTATTCTTATTCCAATACGGACTTGAAAATGGCACAACTTTAGAATATAAAACTGATGCTTTTCGGTAACCAATAGATTGTATCAAATTCAAATATTGCTTTTCCGTAGTAATTGTTAATTCTGCTGTCATAAATTTCCTCCTTAATTTAATAATCAATCATAGCAATAATTTATATTTTTAGCAACAATAAAAAAAACCGGCGCTAAGCCGGTTCAAATTTTTATATAGTATTATTTTTTCCCGAAAGCTGAAATAAAATCTCCGTCAAATCCTGTAATCTGTTCGTGAATCTTAATTAAGTCATTTGTATTAATTGCAGGAAGCGCGCTAAACTTTTTACTATCTCGTTTGTTCAAATCTGTCTTTGCAATGATCGTAAAAATATCAGAGCCATTAATATCAATATTAAACATTACAGAGCTTTTGCATTTGTGGCAATCAGAATGAATTAGCAAGTGAGCATTCTGCATTTGATCTTCCTGAAAACTATCCAAAATTTTGATATTTGGAGATTGATATTTAGCACTGCAAACTGGACACTTCAATACAAAGCCTAGCCAGTTTAATATTTTTTTAAGATCAGTTTTTTTAATACCCATATTAATTAAGTTTCTTTATCCTACTCATTATAGCAAAGTTATTAAAAACGCAAAACTTTAGACTGTTTAGCTATATTTTGCACTATACCTAAAGCAATTGCCACAGAAATTAACGAACTTCCACCATAAGTAATGAATGGTAAAGGAATACCAGTAACAGGCAAAAGTCCAATATTCATACCTACATTAATCACAAACTGCGAAGCAAAAAAGAACAATATTGCCCCGGCCAAGTACATAGCCAAGTCATTTCTTGCTTTAGACATTATTTTTATAATCCGCCAAAACATAATGTAGAACATAAACAAGATTGCTGCGGAACCAACAAACCCTATTTCCTCACTACTTGAAGCAAACACGAAGTCTGTATGTTTTTCTGGCAAAAACTTTAACTGACTTTGAACACCTTGTCCCAAACCTCTTCCCAAAATCTGTCCACTCCCCACTGCAATAATTGCTTGTCTAACATTATAACCTTTTCCTCTAGGGTCTTTATCTGGATTTAAAAATACTTCTACACGCTGCTTTTGATAATCCTTTAATACAAACTCCCAAGAAAATCCTGCAAATATTAAACCGGCAATCAACAACCCAACTATAAATGTTTTTCTGATAGGGCTTATCAACAACAGCCCAAACCAAATAGACATAACAACCATAGAAGAACCTAAGTCCGGCTCGAGCATGATTAATAGCGCAGGGAGCAAAGCATAAGCAAACATGCCAGCAAAACTCCATAAAGAATTAACTTGTCCTCTTCTTAAGTACAACCACCTAGATAATCCAATTGCCACAATAACTTTTGCAAATTCTGCCGGCTGCAATTGATAGAACCCAAAGTCAATCCATCTTGCGCTACCTCTAATTGGATCTCCAAAAATCACTAAATACAGCAACGCAACGATAAGCAAGATGTATGCAATACGATTAGCTTTGGATAACGCTACATAATTATTGTTAGCAAAAATTAAAAACAAAACTACAGCTAATCCTGATGCAATAAGTTGACGATAAAATACCGCCAAACTTCCTTCGCCAAAAGAAATCGCATACTGGATAGTTAATCCCACCAACAAAAGCAAACCGCTGATTACAAGCAGCGGAATGTCAAAACTTTTAAATTTTGATAAAATCCAATTCATTTATCTTAGTACCTGGCTTTGACTATTAGAAGTATCTGGTTCAGAAATATTTCTAGAATCTAAAGTATTGGTGTAACCCTGAAGCTCGACTCTTTTAATTTGATTTTGATATAAATTTGGCCACGATAACTTATAAGCTCTGCGTTGAAACGGCTGTAAGTTATTTTCATCTCTACTTGCTACAGCCAAAACTTTATTATTATCTCCATATAAGACTATTACAATTCTAATTTGCTTTAACGCAAATTCTGTTTGATTAATTGCAGCGCCTTCGGTAACCACAGCAAGAGGATTGGTCTGTTCTGTAATAGTTGGCTCTGGTAAACGCAACTTAATATCTGGCAAACTAATACGCTTTTGCCAATTTTGAGAATCAAAATTGACTTCTGCTTTAACAAGGTCTTCTGTAGATTCTATTCTAGATATAACTAACCATTTCTTTTCATCTGGTAGTAAATAAGTGGTCCCGCTCGAAGAATTTATTTTTTGATTAGAAGAATTATAAAAATCAAAAATGTAACGCAAATTATCAATTGCCAAATCTAAATTTGGATTGCTAATAATTGCATAAGCAGAATAATTGCCGTTCGGATTTTTTAAAACTTCAGTTTTTTCTACCTTAATTGGCATAGTAACAGTATAGGCTGGATGAACAACTAAACTATTTCTGGCATATTGCAAAGACATGTACTGAGAAAGTCCAATTCTTGATCCTAAATATGCCGGGATAATAGCAATTACCAAAAATAAAAAAATAAACCTTTGCCATACAGGCATTGTTTGTAACCAGTTTTTAAACCCCAAAACTGTTTCGCTAGCAAAAACTGCTAGACCAGAATATTGAATTTCCAAGCTTTCTTTTAGAGTCGCCATACACGTGTTATTATAATTTAAGTATAGCAAATTTTTGCAAATTTCTTATGAACTTTACCCACCTACATTGCCATTCTCACTATTCCCTATTAGATGGACTTTCTCAGATCCCAGCTTTGGTAAACCTCGCCAAAGAATACGGAATGTCCTCGGTTGCAATTACAGACCATGGCGTTATGTATGGTGCCATAGATTTTTACAACCAATGCAAAAATAATGACATAAAACCAATTATTGGTATTGAGGCATATATTGCACCGCGCGGCATGGAAGTAAAAGAAGGAAAAATAGATGCGGACTATCATCATTTAACATTGCTAGCTCAAAATTACGAAGGTTATCTTAATTTAGTTAAACTTACTTCTGAAGCGCACCTTGAAGGTTACTACTATAAACCAAGAATCGACCTAAAACTTCTTAAAAAACATAGCACTGGGATCATTGCTTTATCAGGCTGTCCTCGTGGACAAATCCCTCGCGCTTTTAAAGTATCAGAACAAGCCGCGCAAACTGCTTTGGAAGAGTATTTAGATATTTTTGATAAAGAGCATTTTTTCTTAGAATTACAACGCAACAGCAATGATGGTCACGAATTACAACCTAATGAAAAGCTAATTGCGCTTGGTAAGAAAAATAATGTTAGAGTTGTTGCTACGCAAGATTGTCATTATTTGCATAAAGATGATGCGGAAGCTCAAGA
Organism: uncultured Candidatus Saccharibacteria bacterium; assembly: GCA_964631145.1. GTDB lineage: Bacteria > Patescibacteriota > Doudnabacteria > UBA920 > UBA920 > UBA920. Next base: position 414,672 of record CAZVXT010000001.1, on the reverse strand, counting down.
TATTATGGTCTGCATTGGCACAGGAAGAACTGTAAACGACACCAATAGACTTGATATGCGAGGACACGACCTGTCCTTTAATAGCCCAGAAGAAATGTATGAAAAATTTAAAGACATCCCCGAAGCTATAGAAAGCACTCAAATTATTGCAGACATGGTAGACATAGAAATCCCTACCAATCAAAGATATTTCCCTAGAGTTAAAATTCCTGAAGGTTACACTGATGAGAGTTATTTAGTTGAAAAAACCCATCAACTAATGAAAGAGAAATACGGTAAAGATGGTCCAGTTCCAGAAGAAATTGCCACCAGAGTAGATTACGAATTGGATATTATTTGCCAAAAAGGTTTTGCACCTTACTTTTTAATGGTGGCTAATGTCGTCGAAGGTGCGCACCGCATCGGTGCTATTACTAATACTCGTGGTAGCGCCGCAGGTTCGTTAGTTGGATATTTATTAAAAATTACCAATGTAGACCCACTTTATTACCAATTACCTTTTGAACGTTTCTTAACAAAGCACCGTCCTACCCCACCCGATATCGATTTGGATATTGCTGACGACCGTCGCGATGAAGTTATCGAATGGATGACTACAGAATACGGCAAAGACAAAGTTGCCCAAATTTTGACATTTGGAACTATGAAAGCGCGGGCGGTTGTTCGTGATGTAGGTAGAGCGCTTGCCATACCTTATGGAAAATGCGACCGCATCGCAAAAATGATACCAATAGGAAAACAAGGTTTTGAAATGACTTTAGCAAAAGCCATGGATCTTAATCCTGAATTCAAAACCATTTACGAAACAGATGCCGAAACAAAACAAATTCTAGATATTGCAAAAAAACTAGAAGGATGTGTCCGTCATGCTTCTGTTCATGCTGCTGGAGTTGTTATAACCCCAACACAATTAATCGACTATACTCCGATTCAACTTGAAACAGAAGGAAAGAAATTAATTACTCAATACGATATGTACGCGCTTGATGTAAACGCTCAAGGCGACGCTATTGGTGTAGTTAAACTCGATTTACTAGGAATCCGTAATCTTTCTATTTTGGAAAAAGCAGTTGAGTTAGTAAACATCAGACACAACATCAAAATTGATTTAGGAAATCTACCTCATCCAGATCCAAAAACTTTTGCCATGCTCTCTCGCGGCTTAACTTTTGGCGTTTTTCAGCTTGGCTCATCAGGGATGACTAGATATCTTAAAGAACTAAAACCAAGCACTATTTTTGATATTTCTGCGATGGTTGCTTTATACCGTCCAGGTCCAATGCAATTTATTCCAGAATACATAGCACGTAAACACAATCCTAGTTTAATCACTTACTTAGACCCTGCCCTAAAAGCTATCCTCGAAAGAACTTACGGCATCTTGGTTTATCAAGATGATTTGTTAACCATTGCCCACGATCTAGCTGGATATACTTGGGAAGAAGTGGACAAATTCCGTAAAGCTGTTGGTAAAAAAATTCCAGAAGAAATGGCTAAGCAAAAAGAAAAATTTGTTAAAGGGTGCGTAGAAACATCTAACTGGAGCTTAGAAAAAGCTACTCAGATTTGGTCATGGATCGAACCGTTTGCAGCATATGGATTTAACAAATCGCATTCGGCTAGCTATGCAATGGTCGGCTACCAAACGGCTTACATGAAAGCTAATTATCCAGTAGAATTTATGGCTTCATTAATGACAGCAGAAAGTGGAGATGAGGATAAAATTAGAGACGCAGTAGAAGAATGCAATCACTTAGGAATCAAAGTTCTACCCCCAGACGTTAATGAAAGCTATGGAGGTTTTACTGTTATTGATGATAAAACAATTCGCTTTGGTCTTCGTGCTATCAAAAACCTAAGCAGTGAAGTTGTAAGACAAATTATTGACTGCCACAAAGCCAACATTAAATTTGATAACTTAGAAGATTTCTTAATTAAAGTTTATACCAGAAACTTAAACAAAAAGTCTTGGGAAGCTCTGGTAAAATCTGGAGCCATGGATAAATTTGGCGATCGTGGCACACTTCTTGCCAACACAGAACGTGCTTTAGATTTTTTGCGCGCCCATTTTAAAGAAGACAACTCTGGACAAACTTCTCTTTTTGGAGAAAGCTTGCAAGTTGGCAAATTAAAGCTTATTGAGCACGAACCTTTAAATCATTTAGAAGAACTCTCTTTCGAAAAATCTCATTTAGGACTTTTTGTTAGCGGACACCCTTTAGATGACTACAAAAAAGTTACCGAAGGTTTCGACACAATAAATTCACTCAAAAATTTATCAGACAATACTAGCGTAAAAATTGCAGGCACAATCGCCAAGGTCAAAAGAATGCTGACAAAAAAAAGTGACCCAATGGCGTTTGTAACCCTAGAAGACAAAACAGGTACGGTTGAAGCTATTATTTTTCCAAAACTCATGCCTTCAGCTATTCCCTACCTTGATAGCGATGAAGTAGTTAAGCTTACTGGACGTATGTCATTTAAAGATGGCGAAGCTAAACTTATTGCCAACGAAATATCTACTATACCTACTGATGATTTATATTTTATGGCTTTAGGAGAATTAGAGAAGCAAACAGAGCTTACAATTCATATTCCAAATTTACAAAACACAGCAACTTTAGAAGCTATTAAAAATTTATTGCAAAGCAATCCTGGCAATGCGCCGGTGTTTTTAAGCGTGGGAGATGGAGATACTGTTCAAACCATAAAAACCAAGTCCAGCGTAAGAATATCTCAGCCATTACTCAAGGCTCTCAGGCAAATACCAGAAGTAAGCATGATCTACGATCGGCTACAAATATAGGCTTGACAAATCCTTAAAATGAGATATAATGTTCATAACTTAAGAGTGCAATCAAACTAGCTCCTGTTGGTTAATTAACTCTTAGAGTCGCCAACCTTGCAAGTAAATGCTAATTATTAGCGGAAGGGTTTACTTGCAAGCTGCAATTATAAAGCTTCTGCCAATGGCAGACAAGCGAAACCATAGACAATACAGTCTGTTAAATTGTTTGAAATAGACCATCAACGCATAACAGTTTCGCTTGAAATATTTTAGGTTGTTACTTTATATTTATAAAACAATCTAAGATGGCGGGTGCGTTAAATTTACGTCGCATCCACCCAATACAATTTATATTTATTCCTCCTGTCTTCTCATAATTGGGAACATGAGAAGAATGCACATCTGCCCCCAAAGGAAAGATGTTTCGCGAAGCTAATTTATATGTTAATTTATACAATTCATATCCAGCTTCGCTTTTTATTTTGCAAAAAATATTTAGATTTATTTAATAATATAACAAACCTTAATCACAAACCAACTCAGGATAAATTAACACTCATCTAGGTTGTTCTAAGTTTACTTAATTAAGTAATTAAAAATGTTTATTTCTGAATTGAATTGCTAAGACTTGACAAGTGTTATTGTAGGTGTATAATGAAATTGAGATACAAGACATTTGTCTTCATTCTCATACGCTAACTTTTAGTTAGCACATTCAAGCGACTAGTAATATTACTGTGTCGCACCCCTCATATCCTTAGGAGGATACTTTACAAGAGAGATCTTTTCATCTGTTATCATTATTTTCTATTTTTGCCCGTTCTCACTTTTTCCATATTTTGTCTCTCTTGTCTCCTTTCGGACTAAACAATTGTTTAGTCCTTTTTCTTTTCCCTATTTTCTTTTTCAAAATTAACTGCTATACTAATTTTGTTAAAAATATTGATCCGGCTACCAACCGTGGAGTTTTTAATCAATCAAATAAAAAGGCTTGCAAATAAGTTGCAAGCAAGCTGGGACGGAATCGTCTTTAAAAAAGACCCCAGAGATTAGAAGTCTAATAATAGACCATTAATCTCTGGGTTTTTTGTTTATAAAATCGAAGATCCACGGGAATAAGAAAAAGTTTTTATCCCTTTATAATTGCAGGACTTACAACCATCGCCGCAACACCAATTACACATAACAGCTCCAGGCGGAGCAAACTTTGTTTCTGGTATTGTCACAGCTTTATAATTTGATTCTTCCTCAAAAATTGATTCTTCTTTCTTAGTTTCTGCAGCAGCAGAATTCATATTTTACCTCCATAAATTTATCATTAAGTCGAGTATTAATTGTACTCGAAAAATACACTTATGTCAATCCTAGACGAAAAATTACAAAACAAAAGACACTCGCTTGCCCACCTTTTAGCAGCCGCAGTAATGAATCTATACCCAAACACGAAACGAACAATTGGACCTGCTATAGATGATGGATTTTATTTTGATTTCGAATTTGAAAACCCAATAACTGAGGAAGATTTGCCAAAAATCGAGAAGGTTATGCGCAAAATCTTACCTACCTGGAAAACTTTTGAACGCCATGAACTAACACCTGAAGAAGCTAAGGCAGAATATCCAAACAACCCCTACAAACACGAATTAATCGAAGAGTTTAGACAAGACGGAAGTAAAGTCAGTTTTTATAAATCCGGAGATTATTGGGATCTTTGCAAAGGCGGACACAGCGAAGATTTAAGTACCATCGATCCGCAAAGCTTTAAATTACACAAACTTGCAGGCGCTTACTGGCGCGGCAATGAAAAAAACAAAATGCTTACCCGTATTTATGGGTTAGCATTTGATACTGCGGAAGAGTTACAAACGCACTTAGAAATGCTAGAGGAAGCAAAAAAGCGCGACCATAGAATTATCGGACAAGAGTTAGATTTATTTCATTTTGATGAAGCTATTGGAAAAGGTTTACCAATATGGCTGCCAAAAGGAAATATTATCAAAGAAGAATTAGAAAACTGGGCTAAGCAAACAGAACGCCAATGGGGCTACCAAAGAGTAACAACTCCAATTATTACTAAAGAAGATTTGTTTTATACTTCTGGGCACTTACCTTTATACAAAGATAGTATGTATGCACCGATAGTTATTGAAGATGAAAATTACTATATCAAACCAATGAACTGTCCTTTTCATCATAAGACTTTTGCCGCTCGCCCAAAAAGTTACCGCGATTTACCTGTAAGATACGCAGAATACGGCTGGTGCCACCGTTATGAAGATAGTGGTAGTTTATTTGGATTAATGCGCGTTAGAGGGATGCAAATGAATGATGCACATACATATGTTAGAAGAGAAGATGCTGTAGAAGAGTTTGTTAAAGTAATCAAGCTTCATGAATATTATTATCAACAATTAGGTATTCATGAATATGAAATGGAGCTTGCTCTTCGCGATCCAAATAAGATGGATAAGTATCATGGCGATGAAGAAGACTGGAAAGAGGCAGAGCGTATGACCATAGAAGCTATGGAAAAATCTGGTGTCAAATTTAAGATTGTAAACGAAGGTGCTGCTTTTTATGGACCTAAGATGGATTTTCAAATTTACTCATCAATTGGACGATCTTTTACTGCATCAACCAATCAATTAGACTTGTATATGGGCAAACGCTTTGGTTTAGAATACACAGATCAAGATGGGCAAAAAAAGACTCCAGCAATTATTCACCGCGCACCCTTAGGAACGCACGAAAGATTTATCGGCTTCTTAATCGAACATTTTGCAGGCAATATGCCAACATGGCTCTCCCCTGTTCAAGCTGTTATTGTTCCAATTTCAGACGAAAAGCATGGACAATTTGCCAAGCAAATTAAAGAGCAAATTCTAGCTGCAAATCCAGAAGCAAGAATAGATATAGATAGTAGAAGTGAATCCATGGGCAAGCGAATCCGCGAAGCTTCTAAACAAAAAACCCCCTATATTTTAGTTGTTGGGGATAAAGAAATGGAAGCTCAAAGCGTAGCCGTAAGAGGGCGCGGCGATCAAGACTTAGGTGTAATTAAAGTTCATGAGTTTGTAAATAAACTAGTTGATGAGATAAAAAATAAAACTCTATAAGTTAAATAAAAAGACGGAAACTTAGATTTTCCGTCTTTTGTTTAATCTAAAATTTAAGATTAAACATTGTAGCCAATTTTCGGTTTTGCAAAACCACTATCTTCAGCAATTTGCTCCAAAATACTTGGTTGACCTTCTACTGGAAATGTATCAAAGAGATTTTCCAAATTACAAGATTTGCCAAAAACGTTGCCTTTGCAGACCTTACCTCTGCCATAAGTATATTTTTTACCATATACTTCAACAGTTTTAATTATTTGCACAGTTTGCAAAAAATCTTCAATTTGGAAAAACAATTTGTCTCGCTGTTTTTCTATTTCTTTAGCTTCTTGCTTCTCTCGTTCTTCAGCTTGCTGTAAAAGCCAGGCTGTTTCTTCACCCTTTAGGCGTTGCTCTTGTTCAATATAATAATCAAGAGCGGGGCTGGATGAAGACTTATACACAAACAGATAATCTTCAAACACACTCAATGTGTCATCGTCTACGGCAGGAGTTACATATACCTTAGAAACAGCCTGCCTACTAAACCCTCCGTAACCTCTAATGATTAATTCAACAACAATTGATTCGGCATCATTACCAAATCTTATACCCCCATTAAAAGGCATAATTGAGGGTGTAAAGTTATGATCAATCATTTTCACAAGACTCTGAGGCAACCTGTTTTGTGCAACAATTCGACGAATTTTTTGCTCAACAGAATTACCACAAAAATGCAAAGGACCTTTGACCAAAAATATTTCTCCATTTGGCTGAATACATACCGAATCGCCTTTTTTGAGTGTGACTATACCCCAAACAGTTTCAATATCAATTTCACCACCAATCCTGCGACAGGTTTTGATTTTGACATTTTTTTGGTCGTTATATAACCAAAAATATGAATTTGGTAATTTATCAAACTGTTCGTATGATAAATATATTTTTTTTCTTCTTGCCAAATCCAATTTTTGATCCGCATTTGGAGCAAGTCTCCACTGGTCACCAGAAAACTCTTGGAGTTTTCTTTTTGGCAAAGTTACTTTTTCACCTTTTGAATTTGTAAAAGTTTGCCAATCACCGGGAATTTTTTTTTGAGACACCAACATGAAATCATTACGCATTTTTTGGTCAATTCTTCCATAAACCTCAAAGCCTGGCTCTACAATTGATATTTCTTGACTACTCATTTTTATCCTCCTTAGTTTTAAGTCTGTTCAGACTGTAAAATAATCTTTAAAAAGATTTTCTAAATTTTATCACATTTTTTATATTTTGTCAAATATAAAACCGCTATTTGGTGGTTTTAAAATAATCTACAATTTTTTGCTGAATTGGCAGATCTATACCATTACACCAATTTTGAGGATTTTGTTCTTTATCCAAATTATATTCTGCAAAATTCATCCATTTTACATCTTCAACTTCCCCATCATTAAAAAATACTTTATGTTTTGCCGGATCAAAAATAAGCATATAACTTTCGTAAAAATGTTTATGGTCCTCATAAACACCTTTTTCAACCAAAATCAAATGTTTTGCGGATACAATAAGCCCAGCTTCTTCCTGAAGCTCATTAATAGCTGTTTCTATAAAACCATGTCCAGATACCACATGCCCACCAAATCTAGTTTGCCATTTACCAGCATGAGCTTTAACCAAAGAGGATCGTTTGGAAACCAGCATCTTTAGTTCTTTGTTTATCAACCAAACATTTGCCACAGCATGATAGTAGTCAGGAAATGGCTCTGCCAAGGCAATACTTCTAAGCTGAGGTGCTATTAATTTTTGATTAGCATCATATCATGCCAAAATTTCTTCTGCCATACTATTTATGTTAAAATTTTTGCACCTTTTTTTGTTATAACGACAGTGTGCTCAAAGTGAGCGGTTAATCCACCATCATTAGAACGAATAGTCCAACCATCAGTGTCGAAATAAACATTAGGTTTATTTTCACAAACCATAGGTTCGATAGCTAACACCATACCTTCTTCTAAAGTTAAGCCCTTACCTTTAACTCCATATCCTGGAACTTGAGGATCTTCATGTACAGCATAACCAACGCCATGCCCAACTAAATCTCTAACAACACTAAAACCAGCCTTTTCTACAACGCTTTGAGTTGCGTAACCAATGTCACCAATCTTTCCGCCTGCAACCGCAGCCGCAATCGCCGCATTTAAAGATTTTTTTGTGACATCAATAATTTTTTGAGCTGTGTCAGAAATTTTGCCAACTGGAACAGTAATGGCAGTGTCTGTATAAAATCCTTTATATTCCATACCAATATCAAGCCCAATAATATCACCTTCCTTTAAAATATCTTCACTAGAAGGAATTCCATGAACCACTACATCGTTAATAGAAGTACAAAGACCTGCTGGGAACGGATTATACCTATCGCCATAACCAACAAAACTTGGACGCCCGCCACAAGCAATAATTTGGCTTTCCGCAAAATCATTTAACTCTAAAGTAGATATTCCAGGTTTAGCTAACTTAGCAGTGCGACGCAAAATATCGCCTAAGAGTTTGCCACCCTCGGCGATAATCTTAATTTCTTCTGGTTTTTTAACAGCTCTTGTCATTATAATGCATTACCATCCCACAACTTTTAAAATCTTTATAGTTAAATAAATAGTGTTTAATTACTTTTTCGAATCTTTTTTTAACATCAACCTTACTACCCAAACCATCTACTCCTGCAGTGCTATAATGTTTGCCAAAATAAGCTAATGTATTTTGAACTTCAGTTTTATAGTACTTCAATCTATTAACGATAGCTTTAGGACTATCATCTGCACGCTTTTTATTCTTAGAACTACTATAGCCTTTGCGATTTTTAAGGCGCTTATACATCTCTCTATGATTGATATGTAAATATACCACAAGAGGCTCACTACGTCCACTCTTTTTTAATAAGTTAATTACAAATTTTGCTTCAGGGACCATGCGTGGATGTCCATCAAAAACTATCCCCTGATTTTTTGGAATCTTAGGAATAATGGCTGCGTACAGCTTGGTCACTATAGATGTTGGAGCTAATTTCCCTTGATCAATAGTCTTTTTACATAAACTATCGAATTTAGAATCTATTAACCTCATCTTTGCCAATTCTTCACCCATGTCAAAATCATACATACCATACTTCTTAGCTAGATAAGCTGTCTGAGTAGCTTTACCTGCACCAGGATCGCCAAGCAAGATAAGATTGAAAGGTTTAGCACCAACTTTAAGCTTCATATATTAATCAGAGTTTACTTCTAAAGCTTGATCAATTCTAACTTTTACATTTTCAACAGATCCCATACCATCAATAGCATAAAAATCTCCTATACCTTGCAAAAATTTCAATACCGGTACAGTCTCTTTATCATATAAATCTAATCTATAAGCAATTTTTTCTGGAGTATCATCAACACGAAACTCATGATGTGCTCGTTCTAATAAGCGCTTAATAGATTCTTCCTTTGGGACTTCTATAGAAATTGTTGCAAATTCTTTAAAACCATTTTGCTCTAAATAATGCATTAAGTACAAGCCTTGTCCTACACGTCTTGGAACACCATCAAACAACACACGCTTATGTTTTATAACTTCTGGTAATTCTGTATTTAAAACACGGTAAAGCTCGTCATCTTCAAGCAAATGACCAGCATCAATCAGACTCTTAACTTTTTTTCCAAAAGGGGTATCTTTTTTTGCTTCTTCACGAAGAATTGCGCCCATTTCCCAATAGAAAAAGCCGATCTGTTCGGCCAAAACTCGACCCTGAGTTCCTTTTCCAGAACCTTGAGGACCGATCATAAAAATAGCATCGTATTTAGAGTAATGCATACAATATAATTGTACCTGCAAACTAATGAATCGGCAAATTATGTTATAATAATTAAAACTTCGAAATTGAAACAAACATAAAAGTCTACATGGATAGTTTATTTACAGAACTTACTTTAGTTTTGATTGGTGCAGGAGTAATTGCTTACTTTATGCATTTTTTAAAGCAACCAAGCATCATTGCTTACATTATTGTGGGATTGATAATTGGACCTCTTGGATTTGCAAATTTTCATAATGGAGAAATTTTAAAAGGCTTATCAGAAATTGGTATTACCCTACTATTATTTATGGTGGGACTGGATTTGGACATAGGACAACTTAAACGAATAGGAAAAGCAGCAATTTTTGCAGGACTTGGACAAATTGTTTTTACTTCTTTATTTGGATTTATTTTAATTCATTTGTTAGGAATCACCTCATGGGCAGCAGGATACATTGCTATTGCACTCACCTTTTCTTCAACTATTATTGTTGTTAAGTTATTATCAGAAAAAAAGGATCTAAACAGCCTATACGGCAAGCTTGCAATTGGCATATTTTTAATGCAGGACGTTGCGGCAATTTTTATTTTAATTTTCTTATCTGCATTAACTCAAACTGGACAAAGTAGCCATTTTGGCGATCTTTCTACTACAGGACAAATCGTTATTACAATCGCAAAAGCTTTTATTTTGGGTACGATAGTAATTTGGCTTACCAAATTTGTTTTTCCAAAAATTATAAAAACTGTTCAAAAATCTGATGAATTAGTTTTACTATTTGCACTTGCTTGGTCGCTTGGATTAGCTATGGTATTTTCTTTACCAATAATAGGCTTCAATGCAGCAATTGGGGGTTTTGTAGCAGGGCTTGCACTTGCCAATACTGGCGTGCACTATCAGATGAGCGGGAGAATCAAACCTATTAGAGACTTCTTCATTATTATTTTCTTTATAGTTTTGGGTTCACAATTGATGTTTAATAATATTGGGCAAGCAATAATCCCGGCTGTGGTGCTAACATTGTTTGTGTTAATTGGCAATCCTCTAATAGTGATGATTATTTTAGGACTGATGGGTTACAAACCACGCGTATCTTTTATGACTGGTGTTACAGTCGCGCAAATCTCCGAGTTTAGCCTTATTCTAATGTCCATTGGATTGATTGGCGGATATGTTACGGATATTCATGTAACTATTGTAACTTTAGTCGGCATAGCCACAATTGCCCTATCATCTTACGGGATTCTTTATGCAGAAAAAATATTTAATTGGCTGCATCCAATTCTTTGGGTATTTGATTTTCACAAAACTACCAATGAAAAACTTTTAGATAAAAAGCCTTTAACGGGACATGTGGTTGTAATTGGAATACATCGTTTAGGAAGTCATATTTTGGACGCAATACATTTACACAAGAACAAATTACTTCTAATAGACTTTAATCCAGATTTGGTTGAGCATTTTAAACACGACGGTTATGAAGCGGTTTGCGGAGATATCACTGATCCCTTTATTCAAGAACTTGCTAATTTAAATAAAGCTGACATGATAATTTCTACCGTGCCTAGCTTTGCCGATAACATGACAATTTTAGAATTTGTAAAAAGAAATCGCACCCGCATTAAGTTAATCTTAGTAGCAGAAGATGAAGAAGATGCACGAACTTTATACGCTAAAGGAGCAGATTATGTTCTCTTGCAGCACTTCGTTGGTGGTATGCACTTAGCAGATTTAGTTGGGCAAGATCATACTGTTACTTCCTTAGCTAAAATTAAAAAGAAGCATTTACATGCATTGGACAAACTAGGACATAAGCACAAAATTATTTAGCACCTATAGGTGCTTTTTAATTTGCTTTAAAAATGACATATTTATTATTTTTTGCTAAGCTAAATTTACAATAACTTTTAAATTTTCAGTTATATTTATGCAAATTTACGACAGTTTAACCAAAAAAATCAAAGAAATCACACCGAAAGAAGTTTTAAATTTTTACTCTTGCGGACCTACTGTATATGGCAAAGCACACATTGGAAATTTGCGTAGCTTTATTATGGCAGACCTACTAGTTAGAACTTTAAAAACCAGTGGGCAAAATGTAAGATGGGTTATGAACATCACTGATATAGACGATAAGACCATCAAATCTACAGTTGCTCAATTTGGACAAACTGCAAATGTAGAAAACCTACAGCAACATACAAAGCAGTTTACAAAAACTTTTCTAGAAGACCTAGATAAAGTTGGAGTAGATATTGATAGCATAGAGTTTATTAATGTCACAGATGTTATACCAGAAATACAAGAATTTATTGTTAAATTAATCGATTTAGGTTTTGCATACAAAGCTGAAGACGGCAGCACTTATTTTAGTATAGAAAAGTATCAAGAGAAATTTGGCAATTACGGACAACTCGTGGGAGAAAAATTTCTTGAAGGCAAAAACATTGGAGCAAGAGTTAAAGTAGATGAGTATGATAAGGATAACTTAAGCGATTTTGCACTCTGGAAAGCTTGGCAAGAAGATACCGATGCACAGATTTTTTGGGACCATGCTACTTTAGGAAAAGGCAGACCTGGTTGGCACATCGAGTGTTCGGCAATTAATTACAAAGCTTTTGACGGACAACTGATAGATATCCATACTGGTGGGGTTGATTTGATATTCCCCCACCATACTAACGAAATTGCCCAAAGTTTGCCTCTAGGTCCATTTGTAGATACTTGGGTGCATTTTGAACATTTGTTAGTAGATGGCAAAAAGATGTCTAAAAGCTTAAATAATTTTTATACATTACAAGACTTAGAAGATAAAGGTTTTGAAGGTATGGATTTGCGCTATTTATTTTTGCAAAGCTTATATTCTACCCAAAGCAACTTTACTTGGGATGCGATTACCGCAGCAAAGATTACTCGTCATAAATTAAGCAATTCATTACTTAGATTAGAAAACTATCAATTAAACCCTCATTTTTTAGCCAATCTAAATGACAATTTAAATTCTCCAAAAGCTATTGCCATCATGAACGAAGACAAAGACAATACACTCATGTACGCTCAAATTTTAGGTATTGCATTAAACGATCCAAATGCAGAAGTTCCTGAAAACATACAAGAATTATTAAATCAAAGACAACTTGCAAGAGACAATAAAGATTTTACCCAATCAGACCAGCTCCGTCAGCAAATCGAAGCCTTTGGATTTGAACTTAAAGATACTCCTGAAGGACAAAAAATACAAAAAAAATAAGAGCGATAATTCGCTCTTTTATTTTTGATCATTATTTTTAGCTTTAGCAATTCCTAATAGTAACAATGTAAAATTAATGTCTATTTCATCTATCTGCCGGAGTAGTGGCATAAGATTTACATCAATTTCCTTTACCAAACCAGTTTCTTTGTTTATGGGATGATCTAGTAGTGCTTTAGCCAAATCTATGACACGTGAACTATAAGTTAAACCCGCCATATAAACCTCCTAATCTAATAATTTTTTGAATATCTTTTCTCAAATCTCTCTATAGATTTGAAGTGTGCATCACGAGCATGCTGATTAGCAAGTTTATAATCGCCGTTACTCTTTTCAAAAATAGAAATAAACACTCCAAGTGCATTGTAGATATTTTTTTCTGCAAGCATTTCATGTTCTTCTTTTCCAAATCTTTTACCGGGTGTTATTGCTGTCATAAAGTTTACCCTCCTCTTGTCGAAATTGTTTTGATTCCCTTACTTCTTCTTCTATGTTAAGAATTGTTTCTTCGCTGTTAATATTTGTATCTAATAAATCTTCTTCAATATTTTTTGGCATATAACAATCTCCTTCAAAAATTTATTCTACCTATAAAAGCTTATAAATTTTGGCTTAGCCGTATTTTTATATCTACTAACGCATTTCTGAATTTTTCAATTTGCTGTTTATTATTATAAACTACAGATAAACTAACACTATTTTTTTCAGGTCGTGTATTTATCACAGTAAATCCATTATCGCTAGTAGTAATACATTTATTTAACTTATAAACTAATTTACAAACTTCCTCTAAAAATTCGTATCCAATTTTTAGATTAAATATCTGTCCGCGATATTCTTGGTGTGGATTATATATCTTTTCTTCAAATTCAAACCTGATTTTAGATTCTTTAGCCTTCATAAAACCCCCTTTAGTAGCTTTAAAATATACTGGTAATATTATGCCGAAAATCTATGATCCTGTCAAGATGAGACAAAAGGTAAAGTTTGCTACAATTAGATGACAACAAGGATTCTGAATTAACTCAAAATATGCTTTAATTTTTGAGTTAAATTCGAGAAAACATTTGAGCAACGAGTGAAGCGTACTTATTGGTACGCTGAAGCGAGTAGCGGAAAATGTGACAAAGAAGTTAACCAAAAATTAAAGCGTAAATATCTTATGACAGGAAACCATACAATCGACCGCCTACCCCCACAAAACCTAGAAGCAGAAACAGCTCTTCTAGGCTGTCTTATGCTAGATAAGGATGCTATTGTCAAAGTCGGTGATCAAATTGTAGCTGATGATTTTTACGACTTTAGACACAGAATAATTTATGAGGCAATAATTCAATTATTTGAACAAAATGTTTCTATCGATGTATTGACCGTATCTAATAATATTGAAGAAAAGAAGCAAATGGATCGCGTTGGTGGCACCAGTTACCTAACTAGCTTGGTTAACTCTGTGCCAAGTGCTGCTCATGTTACTTATTACGCTAGTATTGTTCGCAAAAAAGGCACTCTTCGCCGCCTTATACAATCGGCAAACGATATTACAAACATGGCTTTTTCGGAAGAAGGAGAAATTGAAAACATTCTCGACAAAGCCGAACAAAAACTCTTTAATATTTCTCAATCGCATCTTCAACAAAACTTTGTGCCAATTAGTTCTGTCTTACACGAAACGTTTGAGCGTATTGACGAGCTACATCGTGAGCGTGGAAAGTTGCGCGGAGTTCCAACAGGGTTTGTAGAATTAGATAAAAAACTTGGTGGACTACAAAAATCCGACCTTGTTATTTTGGCCGCACGTCCTTCTATGGGAAAAACTTCTTTAGCACTAGATATTATGAGATATGTAGCCGTGCACACCAAAACCCCAACAGGAATCTTTTCTCTCGAAATGAGTAAAGACCAGCTTGTAGACCGTTTGCTTGCCGCAGAAAGCAATGTCGACTTCTGGAAAATCCGTACTGGACAGCTTACCGACGATGACTTTGCAACACTGTCCGAAGCTATGGGAACTTTATCAGAAGCACCAATCTATATTGACGATGCCGCTGGTGGAAATATTATGGAAATTAGAACCAAAGCTCGTCGTCTTGCCGCTGAACACAAATTAGGTTTGGTTGTAGTTGATTATTTGCAGTTAATGGCTGGTCGCAACACAGACAACCGTGTTCAAGAAGTTTCAGAAATCTCTCGCTCGCTCAAAATTTTAGCTCGCGAACTTAACGTACCAGTTTTGGCTTTGTCCCAGCTTTCTCGTGGCGTAGAAAATCGCCCAGATAAAGTACCTCAATTAGCCGACTTGCGTGAATCTGGATCTATTGAACAAGATGCCGATGTTGTAATGTTTATTTATCGTGAAGATATGTATAAAGGCAAAGAGTCTAGTAGACCAAATATTGCCGAACTGCACATCAAAAAACACCGTAATGGACCAACAGGTCAAGTAGATTTATTCTTCGATGGAGAAAAAACTTCTTTCCGCAATCTAGACAGATCCTTCGATACTAGCCCAGACAAAGTAATGCAAAGCCTAACTCAAAATCAAGACGAAAATTTTGGCTAATAAAGACTATTTAGTTATTTCAATGCTCAAACTCCCAACTTCTTTACAAAGATTAATAAATGAATTTAATAAGTTACCAGGAATTGGACAAAAGTCTGCTCAAAGGCTTGGGTTTTATTTATTAAAATCTGACAATGTTGAATTGCTTAATTTTTCTGACAGCTTAAAAAATCTTAAGCAAGATATTGTTTTTTGTACCCGTTGCCACAACATGGCAGAATCTGATCCATGTAGCATTTGCCATAATTTATCAAGAAATCAAAAGCTAATTTGCGTAGTAGAAGAACCCTTGGATGCAATCGCCCTAGATCGCTCTGGACAATTTAATGGTATCTTTCATGTATTAGGTGGAGTTCTCAACCCAATGGAAGGAATTGGTCCAACTCAGTTAAATTTGGACTCACTTAAATCAAGAGTCGAACAAGAAGGGACCGAAGAAATTATCATTGCCACCAACCCTACACTAGAAGGAGAAACAACAGCAATGCATATTGTCAAAATGCTCCAAGATAGCCCTGTCAAAGTTACAAGAATAGCTAGAGGACTTCCTATGGGTAGCGACTTAGAATACGCTGATGATGTTACTCTAAGCAGAGCCTTAGAGGGACGTAGAGAGATATAAAATATCAAGCTTGTTTTGTAAAAAAGCACTCGATAAGAGTGCTTTTTAAATTTATAAGTTGGCGGCAGAAATAGTCAAAGTTTGCTCAATGCCTTCTCTAAGAATTTTTATTTCCACAGACTGACCAGGAACATATTTTTGCAGCATAGCAGAAAATATACTTTGCCCATCTTTTATATCCTTTTGTCCAAAAGAGGTTATTATATCACCTACTTTTAAACCTGCAGTTGAAGCTGGCTTATTATTAGCCATACCCATTACTCTATAACCGCTAGAAGTTTGCAAAACTTTAGCTTCAATATCACTTAAGTATTGATAAGAAAAACCATAAGCTGAATGTTTAAATGTAGAATTATTTGTAATAAATTGATCAAAAATAGTTTTAATCATATCTCCAGGCAAAATAGCACTATAACCATCTAATCCCAAAAATTTTCCATCTAGGTCAAAGTATACAGCTCCTGCAGTTGGAATTAACATCCCTACTCCGTAACCATTTTGAAAACGATCAGACTCCAAAATCTGCATACTTCTATCTGTGTTTAAATTATTTATGTTTCCAGAAAATAATCTGTAATCTTTGCCGTTAGAAAATTTATCTACGGCGACAACTTGTTGTCCTACTCGCAAATTTTTATAATCACTCAAATTAGAAACAATCAATCCCCTAGCTGAAATTTTTACAACCACCAAACCAGAATATTCATCCGGAAAAGTTTTATCCACCGGGTAAAAATCACCTGTATCTGTTATCACACCCAAAGAAGCACCAGTTGGAGCAGCTACAAATATTTTTTGGCTTCCTACTAAATATCCATCTTCTGTCCAATTAACTAAATTACCCAAGTTAGTTATATTATCACCTTTTACAGCTACTAAAGTAGAAATTTTATTCTTAATCTTATCACCGGCATCAACGATATCCTGATTACCCGGAGCTCTAACAACCTCGCGATTATTAATTACAATAGGAGCATTAGCTTTAAAGAGACCCAATTTCCCAAAAATTGGAACCGTAGATAGCTTGGCAGAAATTAATCCGCCGAACATCAAATTAAAAACCATGCTTGCTAAAAAAGCAATGAAAATCAAAATCCAAAATTGTTTCTTCATAAGTTATAAAATAATTGACCAAGGAGTAGTTAGCAGCGCTAATACAGACACTGCAACTACAACTAAAAAGCTTAATTGTATTTGCTTGATAGTTAAAGTCTTATATAAGTAATGATAATACAATGACCACAGTAAGTACAGTATATTAAATTCAATAATTGCCAAAACAGAATAATGCAATGGTAAAAATTGCAAACCCCAATACAATTCTACTGCCGCCAGTGACATTACTGCTGCAACAAACCATTTGGTATTTACATCATTAGGAACAGAATGTACGAAAACTCTAAATATTAACAATATACCTACAAACATAATCAAAAAATCTAACATGCCGGGAATCATGAAATAAAAACCAAGCCCGTACACAACCATTAAAAATGTAATTAAAGATACTAATAAAAAATTCCATTCAAACTGTTGTCCGGTATTAGCAATTAAGTTTTCAAAGAAATAAACCAAAAGTCCGCTAGCTATTAGATAAATGATTTTCAAAGCCAAGCTTGGAATTAATCCAAATACTAAAAACCAGAAAAAAATAAACAAACTAAAACGCAAAACTAGCCACCACGAAAAATTATCTTGTTTTTGTAAATATAGATAATTATAAATAGTAATCGCGGCGGTAAATAACAAAACTGAAGCAATCCAATTAATGATAACCAAATTGCTTCCTGAAAAGTAAATTCCATTTAAAACAAAAACCAAAGCCGCGAAAATGCTTACTATTTTATGTTGTAAATTATTATTGAGAAAACTCATATTTATAATTTCTAAAAATAATCAAGATTCCTATAATTATAGCTACTAAAGCAGTGATTATGTTAAATTTAAATCCATAAATTATAGTGCTATCCAACCTCATATATTCGAAGACAATCCTAAAGCAAGAGTATAAAATCAAGTAAATAGCAAACAAATTGCCAGGTTTTTGATACTTTTCAAATATTTTATAGCTTGGCAATTTTAGCAGAATTAAAGCTAATAGTAAACAGACAAAACTTTCATAATAAAATAATGGGTGAAAAAATGCATAATCAAAAAAGTCAGAATATCGGAAGCTTTCTGGTACAAACATAGCCCATGGTACGCTCGTAGGAAGCCCATGATATTCATAATTAAAAGCATTACCCAATCTTCCAAAACTTTGAGCAAGCGCTAACCCTGGGACAAGGAAATCCAATAATCGTGTAAAGCTATGTGTATTAGAATTATTTTTGTTCCATATATATAATCCAATCAAACCGCCAAGCAATGCTCCAAATATACTAAGTCCACCTGACCAAACTTTTAAAATTTCTGCTAAATTATAAAAATAATAATCAGCGTGAGATAAAACATGATAAATTCTTGCACCAACAAATCCACTGATTAATAAATACCAGATCAACCCTTCATATTGCTTAGAATTTAAATTATAAAGATCTTTCTTTGAATATAGCAATCCAAATCCTAATAAAAAACCTACAGCCAAACATATTCCATAATAATGCACGGTTAGATATCCGAGATTAAAACTCTGCGGTAATACCAACGCTCCAGGAAAAACAAAGCCTAACAAAAATACAGATACTACCAAGTAAAGCAACAGTGCCAAAATCAAAACTAAATTTTCTTTAAAATATTTCAAAATAAAACCTCTTGAATTTGTACACCCATTCTACTTTGAGGTTCTTGGCACTGTAATGGCAATTCTTTCATAGCAAAATAATCTTTGTATAATAATTTTTGATTTTTTAAAGCGTACTCATAAACCTTCCTTGTCACCTCTACATCTTTTAAACAATATTTTTTTAACAAATCCATGCGATTGTTTTTATAATATAAAATTGCTTCTAAACCATTTCCCGATTTACCGCTACCCAACGTTCCTTGTGCGACTGATTCCAAAGAAATTCTATGTCCAATTACTTTCTCTATCTCTTTTAACAAATCGTAAGCAGGGATCTCAGCCAAGCTAAAGTTCATATAAGGCTGCAAAACCTCAAAATCAAAATCCAATATATTAAAACCAATTATCTGATCAGCGCTTTGCAGTATCGGTGCCAGTTTTGCCAATTCATGCTCTTCATAAATTAAATATTTATCTTGACTATAATCATATATACCGCAGACTGAAATTTTTAATAAATGATTCTTTCCCCTTCCTCCAACTTCATCAAAAGATTTTTGAGTTTCTAAATCGAGGACAATTTTTTTGAGCATTTTTTTGATTTTTTCTATTAATTTTTATTAGTTTTATAGTAGTATTATACCAAATTTTCTAGAAAATATGGCTTGACAAAAAGCCAGTTGTTTGATAAAATTTTATCACTTACTAATCATAGTTTTCTCCAAAACTAGCAGGAAAAGCTGAAAAGCTTCAGTTTTTCCTGCACTTCTCACAATTTTAATGAGGATTTAAGGATCAAGCGGATTGAGCTAAAAACTTTTAAGAATGTGCAAACTTCTTAAATATGCTGGCTTTAGAATGTAATAATGCCAGGACATGAGCCCTTCTGCCTTGTAGATGGATAAGCAACGGCTCATAACCGACTGCCCCATCGCCCGAAAAGACTGTTTTTTATTTTTTTTCGCGGTCTTTTCAATTAAGGCTCTTTTTTAAACAAGTCACCTCCTGTTTAAAGAGCCTTTTTTATTTGCATTTATAAATTAACCCATGGTATAATTAATTAAATGCAAAGAAGCTGCAAACACAGCTGAGCAAAGAGAAGAAAGCCTTATAGGTTATTAGAACTCTTCGGCAGGTCCGTTATCACCCTTACCAGTCACAAATACTGGTATAAGAGATTAATTTAGCAATAAATTAATGAAGTAAGGTGGCACAGCGCACACTATTTAGAGCGCCCTTACAAAACACTAATAAATTTTGGTGTTTTGTAAGGGTGTTTTTATTTTTAAATTCAACACTAATTAATTATACAGATATGAAAAACCGAACTTTAATTTCTCAAACCAGCGACAAAATCGGGCAAGAAGTAACTCTTGCGGGTTGGGTTAACAGTAGCCGTGACCATGGAGGATTAATCTTTATTGATCTACGCGATCACACTGATTTGGTACAGTTAACTATTTCACCTGAACAGAATCAGGCTTTTGAGACTGCACAATCACTTAAAGATGAGTCTGTTATAAAAGTTAGCGGTAAAGTCTCCACAAGAGATGAAAGCCTGATAAATCCAAATATAAGTACAGGAAAAATTGAAATATTGGTTTCTAATATTGAGGTCCTTAATAAAGCAGATATATTACCTTTTCCTGTTAGCCATGGCAGTGCCGAAGTAAACGAAGAACTTCGTCTTAAGTACCGCTTTTTAGATTTGCGCAGAACCAAAATGCAAAATCGCCTAATAAAACGCGATATGTTTAATATGGCCATCCGAAAGTTTATGCATGAAAAAGAATTTACAGAAGTTACTACTCCTATACTTACATCTAGCAGTCCAGAAGGAGCTCGCGATTATCTTGTTCCATCCCGTCTGCATCCAGGGCAATTCTATGCGCTCCCACAAGCACCTCAACAATTTAAACAATTATTAATGGTAGGCGGACTACCACGATATTTTCAGATTGCACCATGCTTTAGAGACGAAGACCCTCGTGCTGATAGGCACCCTGGAGAGTTTTACCAGCTTGATGTAGAAATGTCATTTATAGAAAATGGTGAAGAAGTTCGCCAGACAATCGAACCATTAATCAAATCTTTGGTTACGGATTTTGCACATAAGCAACTACTTACCCAGGAAATTCCTCGTATTGCGTATGCAGATGCTATGGATAAATATGGTAGCGACAAACCAGACTTGCGTTTTGGTATGGAAATGATCAACCTAACTCCAGACTTTGCTAACACAGAATTTAGCGTATTTAATAGTGCTATAAAAAATGGCGGAGTAATCAAAGCATTATGTGCTCCAGGTGCGAGCAGTTTTTCCCGCAGCCAAATCGATGATCTTACTGAATTTGCAAAAAAACTAGGAGCTGGCGGGCTAGCCTACATTCTTATGACAGAAGAAGGTCCAAAATCTCCAATCTTAAAATTTATGTCTGAGACAGAGATTACAGCTATCACTTCAAAAACTAATGCCAAAATTGGTGATGCAATATTCTTTGGCGCTGATGACAGAGAAGTAGTAAACAAAGTTTTGGGAGGACTTCGCAGTCGCCTTGGTGACGAACTAAATCTAAAAGATCCAAATGTGGTAGCCCTAGCCTGGATCATAGATTTCCCTCTTTATGAATATAATGAAAGAGATAAAAAAATAGACTTTTCTCACAATCCATTTTCTATGCCAGTGGGAGGCATGAGCGCTTTAGAAGCAAGCAAAGAAGAAGCCTTGCATATCAAAGCTGATCAATACGATATGGTAGCAAATGGCTATGAAATTTGTAGCGGAGCTGTTCGTAACCATAACCCAGAAATAATGTATAAAGCTTTTGAAATTGCAGGTATTAGCAACGCAGAAGTGGATGAAAAATTTGGAGCAATGATTAAAGCCTTCAAGTATGGGGCACCACCTCATGGAGGATGCGCTTTTGGTTTAGACCGCCTATTTATGATTTTAGAAAATGAACCTAATATTAGAGAGGTTATTGCTTTTCCAAAAAACGGTTCGGCAATTGATTTGATGATGAGCGCTCCAAGTGGCGTAACTGAACAGCAACTTAAAGATTTGCATATTAAATTAGATCTACCAAAAGAAAAATAAAATATGTCGGAGAGATATATAAATTTTCATGAAAATAATAATGTAGAGCAAATCCCAAAATCGGAAATAGAAAAAATGTCCGAGCTTTTGGATTATCCAGAAAAATGGGACCAGTACATAGAAAATAGAGTTGCCGAGCTTGAAAAAACTTCCACAAAAAAGGGAATCAACTTAATTACCAATACCCATAATAAAGGTTACATAAATCCCCAATCCGAAGTTAAAAGGGTTGCAATACTTAGAGGCTTTGCAGTTAACGATAATAGTGCTTATAAAACTTTCTTAGAGAGCTTAAAATTATATAGAGATCATCCTAATTATAAAGATAAGAATATAAAAAGCTACATACCCAATGCAATTCAATGGACTATTGGAAAATACTTTGGTAATTTTCTAGCAGATGAAAATACTGAATATGACAATCAAGAATTTTATTTTGAGCATTCTGGATATGACAGCCCAGAAGAACCAATTAATTTGTCAGAATTCAGAGGTAAAAATATTGGAGTATGTGTAGAAAAATCAGCTTTAGCAAATAACCTAATTATTTTTGCTGATGCAAATTCTGAACTACTATTAGCAGATTGCAGTATTGAGCAAGATAAAGAAGAAGGTCATGCATATAATATAATCACAACAGAAAAAGGTAAGTTTATCTACGACGCCACTAATCCAATAAATACATACAATAAGGATCAAAACACTAACAGCTATCAACCAGCCCTCTACCCTATTTCAAGTGAGCAATATGAGCAGTTAATAAATAATAATGGTAAAATTACAGTAGAGCATCCATGGTACACAATTGAAAATGGCAATACTGAAGTAAAACAAAAAAGCCGCGTTTACGCTGGGCCAATTAAAACTATAAGTAGTCTTAATCGTGACTAAAATAAAACTCCAACAATTTGAAGGACCATTAGACTTATTGCTTTCTTTAATCGAAGAGCAAAAGCTTAACATAACCGAAATCTCGCTTGCAGAAGTAACCGAGCAGTTTTTGCAATATGTTAGACAGTTAGAAGTACTAGATCCAAGCTCTCTAGCAGACTATTTAACAATCGCCGCTAAATTACTTGTTATTAAGTCAAAAGCTATTTTACCAAGTTTAGAAATAGAAGAGGAAGAAGCTGAAGAAGATGAAACTAATTTAGCCGAACAACTTTTGGCATATAAGAAATATAAAGAGGCTTCGAAGTTTTTAAAATCTTTGGATGCAAACAGACAGCAAAGCTTTACTCGTAGCTTGGTTTTTTCAGAACGAATCCATTTTTGGCCAGATCCTGCAGTGGATACAGAATTACTCAAAAATACAATCTTAAAAATAGTTCATCAACTTAAAGAATTAGAAAATCTGCCGAAAGCAAAAATTAAGCAAGCTGTCTCAATGCAAGCAAAAATAAGCCAGCTTCAAGGATTGCTAAGCAGTAAAGTAGAAACCAAACTCAGTGAGCTGTTAACTTCAGCAAAGAATAAAAATGAAGCAATTATTACCTTTTTAGCACTCCTAGAATTAATCAAACAAAGACTATTTTCGGTCAAGCAAGATGATTTATTTTCTGATGTAACAATTTCTGAATATCAAGAATTGCCAACAGAAATTATTATCGAAGATGATATTGAAGAAGAATCACCTGAGCTACAAAACAACCTAAAAGATATTAACAATAAACAGGACGAAATTGAAGAAGAGATTGTAGTGAATATAGATTGGGATGATGATGCTGAGGAAGATGAAGAAGATGCTGAGGAAGATGACGAAGACGAATTAGGAAATGAAGAAGAAGCAGTCTAAACTCATAAATACATATATTTATTACAAACTGTTATAATAATATTAATGGAACAATTAATCTCACAATTAGAAAGCATTCTTTTCGTTGCCAGCAAACCACTTAACTCTAAGATGCTTGCCAAATTTACTGGATCATCTGAAGAGGATGTAAGCCTCGCATTGCAAGAACTTGGAAAAATAAGGTCTGGATCTGGGATTGTTTTGTTACAAGCAGGAAATAATTTTCAACTTGCCACCAACAAAGACAATGTAGAACTTGTAAAAAACTTTCTAAACGCCGACCTTCGAGAACAACTAACAGACGCCACCTTAGAAGTACTCGCAATTATTGCTTACAGAGGACCGATTTCTAAACCAGAAATCGAAGCTATCCGTGGAGTTAATTCACAATACAGTGTGCGGGCGCTACTGATGAGAGGTATGATTGAAAAAGTTTCCAACCCAAGCGATGGACGAGGTTTTGTTTATCAAGTGACTACAGAATTTCTACAACATCTGGGATTACAATCAACTAATGATCTGCCAGAATTTGAAACCCTCACCTCACATATCAAAATGCCAGAAACAACGACTAAACAGGATGCAGAAAATCATTCTCCGGAAGAATAAAAAAACGCACTTTATTATGTGCGTTTTTTACTAATTATCTAGGTAATGCTTCGTAAGATTCTTTTGGCGAACTAGGATATTCACGTTTTAGCTCTACTTTAGAACATCCTGCAGCTAAAATAGAAATTGATAAAATTGATAAAATAATTAACTTCATATTAATTTTATTATACACCTAAACGCTTACAAGGCAAAAATTAACTGTTGCCAGCAAGACAATTTTCTGATAAAATTTCTATGGGTTTGAGCCGTTTTCAAACTTTTTATTTTCTAGATTACATCAATATGGCGCTATCGTCTAATGGTTAGGACGCGTGGTTCTCATCCACGTAATCGGGGTTCGATTCCCCGTAGCGCTACCAAATAAGCCAGTTTTATACTGGCTTTAAAAGTATCTTATTCTAAATGTTTTTTTGTTATAATTTACATATGCCTATATTACCTTTAAAAAATATTTTAACCGAAGAAAAAATCTTGGAATTAGCTTCAAGATCTAATTTTAGATTAGGCAAACAAATATTTTCGCAAGGCGATTTTAAAGTAAATAATCAAAATATTTTTCATTTAAATATCGAGGTTAAATACAAAACCAAAAACCCTATCGCAGACTTACTTTCAAATCATAAAGGTTTGAAATTTAGCTGCAGTTGCAGTGCTAAGAAAAATAATTTTTGCGAACATTTAGTTGTTGCAAGTTTGTATATTGCACAGTAAAAAACTTCATTATTTTAAGTATAATTGTTAAAATACATATATGTTTATTTCCAAATTCTTTAGTTTAAATTGGCTTCAAAAAAGCGCAATAATTGCATTAACAATAATCACAGCAATTATAATATTTTTTGTAATATCTTTTACATGGCTAGAGCACATGTCTAAGTATCATTTTGGTAAAGTGTTAAAAGCAGATAAAAACAGCATAACCATTGTGACAAAACTGAAGAAAGAAAAAACTTTTTTACTAAACGACAAAACTTCTATATACAACTCAAAACATACTAACGATATCCCAGAAATAGGAAGCAAGGTGTTTATTATCTCTCAAACTGACTATGATAATTACACGGTCAATGCTAAGATAGTCCGAGTCTTTAAATAATCATGAAAGAAAAGATTATAAAATATTTACCGTTTGCAATGATGTTGATATTTTTGATTACGATGTCAACGTTTTTTGCTATATACTCCCCTGATTATCTTATAAAGCTTATTGGAGTAAATAATGCCTACATCATTATGTTTGTATTATCTTTTGCCGGTGGATTAAGTACATTTAGCGGCGTTCCCTATCACTTAGTTTTGATAGCTTTTGCCGCAGGCGGGTTAAACCCATGGATGCTCGGTATTTCAACAGCCCTTGGCGTTATGATTGGAGATTCCACTTCTTATTATATTGGATATGAAGGCAGAAAAATTATGCCTAATACAATCCAAAGATTTTTTCAAAGATTAATAGACCTTCTATTAAAACGAAGAAAGTTACTACCCTTTGTTTTTCTATTCTATGGATCCTTTATACCATTTTCTAATGACTTTATCGTCATCTCGATGGGTTACGCCAAATACCCGTTTTGGGGAGTAATGATACCGCTAGGAATTGGAAATATAATCTTTAACACCGGCTTAGCCTTACTTGCAATATACGCTTATAACTTCTTACAATACTTCTACTAAAAAACTCTGGATTTGCCAGAGTTTTGTATTAATGAGGAAGAGCAGCCCCTAAAGATTGCCAATGTTTGATTGAATCAATAGGGTGAATTAGCATTATAATATTTAAAGTTAAATTATCTCGAATATTATAGAGTAAAAATAACTCTATAAAAATAAATAACACCAAGCTCAAAACTATTTTATTGCGTCCAGCAAATATAAAACCTGCTGTCATGGCAAATATATCACCTAAAGAATTAACAATGCTATCGCCGTAATAATCTAATGATATTGTCGCTGCCCTGTATCGATCTATTATAAATGGAGAGTTTTCTATAATTTCCCACCCGCATTCTAATGCAATAGCAATCAATAATTTTGTCCGAAACGATAATTTATTTTTTCTATCACCTAACCATATAATTAGATAAAACAACAATCCGTGCAGAACATGACTAAGGCTATACCAATCAAAAATGTGTTGTGAATTTTGCGAACTATATACAATCCCGTGCCATAACTTTATATAACCACATGTACACCAAGGTGTTCTACCCATAAAAAATAACACAGCTATAGTAATTGCTAATATTATCCCCGCGATGAAAAGAGTTTTTTGCAAAGGTATTTGCTTCATAAAAATATTATACCAAGCAAAAATAAATACACAACAATTGTTGTGTATTTATTAAAATTTAACTTACTCTAGTTTTCTCTTTACATCCCTGCGGGCACAAAAATTGCTTAGCTAATTTATTTTCACATTCACTGCAAGCAATTAATTGCCTATGACAATCGATGTCGCTACAGTTTGTTAATCTTTCGGATGGTACTCCACAAACCACACATTTGCCAATAACTTGGTGCTTTGGGTCATCTGTATAAAAACCCATAGCAATGCGATTATCAAAGACATAAAGCTTACCAATGAAATTTTCATTTGGATACTTTTCCATATAGGAAACAATGCCACCATCTAACTGATATACATCAGTAAATCCATTGTCTAGCAAATACCCGGAAGCTTTTTCACAGCGCACTCCACCAGTACATACAGTTAAAACTGTTTTGTCTTTAAGGTGTGCAATACTTTCTAAAAACTTCGGCAAATCTCTAAAGTTATCCATTGGGGGGCAAATAGACCCCTCAAATTGCCCAAATACATGCTCATACGCATTGCGCATATCTATAATATAAAATTCTTTATCACCATGCAGCCACTCGTGCAGTTCTTCTGGCTTCAAATGTACGCCGGTCAATTTATTTGGGTCAATATCGCAAGAAGGATCCAAACCCAACCTAACTATTTCTGGACGAACTTTGATAGATAATTTTGGAAAAGCTTCTCCTGTGCCCACGCTTCGCTTAATATGAGTATCTTTAAAACGGGGGTCAGATAAAAATTCTTTAAGATAATTTTCTGTATCGTCCACCAAACCTTCTACTGTAAAATTAATACCTTCACTTGCGACAATATTCCTACCTTTTAAATTATACTTCTGCATCAGACTTCTCTGCTCGCTCATTAACAAATCTGGGTCATCAATATGAACGTATTTATAAAATAATAAAATTTGATATTGTGGCATAGAGTTTATTTTAATTTAAAATAAATTATATCCTTGGTATAACTTTGTAAAACCATAGCAATAATATTTTCACTAGCCGTCACTACTACGTAGCTTCGGAATTAGTTCAAACATTATCACTATGGTTTTTTAAAGTGTAAAGTTTATATAAAACTTAAAATCAATACTATAAATTAGTAGCCTTGATAATCATGCATAGTAAGCTGAGCTTCAATCTGTTTGATAGATTCTATCACAACAGCTACTGCAATAAGCAAACTAGTACCACCTAAAGTTAAAGTGGTTGTGCCTGTAAACTTTTGAATTACAAAAGGCAACACTGCAATCAAACCTAAGAATAAAGATCCAGGCAAAGTAATGCGATTGAGAACTTTGTACAAGTAGTCAGCAGTCTGATGTCCTGGACGAATACCTGGTACAAAACCACCACTGCGTTGCATATTTTCTGCAACCTCATCAGGGTTAACTACAATATTAGTGTAAAAATATGTAAATAATACAACTAAAGCAAAGTATACGATTCCATACCAAAGACCTTGGTTGTTAGTAAAATCCATAACTTTTTGAGCATATTCAACTATCATAGGGTTTTTTGCTCTCAAGAAGAACTGTGCCAAAATTGCTGGAAATAGCAATAAAGAAATGGCAAAGATAATTGGAATAACACCTGCTTGGTTTAGACGTAAAGGTAAATGAGAATCTACCCCGCCTACCAACTTATCGCCACGGACACGTTTTGCATAAGAGACAGGAACATTACGCTGTGCTTCTGTAACCAAAACAATACCCGCAATAATCAAAATAGCAGCTGCCACAAAACCAATAATTAAAGGTAATTGGCTTGGGTCGTAAAGTTTAATAAAAGATCCGATTGAAGATGGTAATCTAGAGACAATACCTGCAAAAATTACTAAGGACAAACCATTACCAATACCAAATTCAGAAATAATTTCACCGATCCACATCATTAACATTGTACCTGCAGTAATTGCCAAAAGGGTCAAAAACCATTGAAATGGAGAAAATACACCTAACAACTCTGCTCCGCCTTGGCTTTGTAATAAACGAATGGTTCCAAAACCAGATAATAAAGCCAAAGGCACAGTAAGAAAACGAGTATACTGGTTAAGTTTTGCCCTACCTGCTTCCCCACCCTCTTTTTGCAATTCTTGCATAGAAGGGATAATCATCGTTAAGAGTTGGATAATAATTGAAGCAGTAATATAAGGACCTACTCCAAGCATGGCAATAGAAAATCTAGTTAAACCGCCACCAGAAAAAATATCTAATAAGTTAAGAAACTGATTAGAATTAAAAAATGCTTGTAGCCCAGAAACATTGATACCTGGAATAGGAATATGTACCAAAATTCTGGTTAAAAGTAGCAAAGCCACTACCATAATGATTTTAAAACGTAAATCTTTTGTTTTCCAAATAAGTTGTAAAGTATTCATACTATTATTTTACTATAAAAACTAAATAAGTGCATGCCATATTTGACCTGCACTTATATCCATTATTTAACTGCACCACCTGCAGCTATAATCGCTTGCTTTGCAGTTTCTGAAGTTGGGATTTTGACTACTAATTTTTTATTGATTTTACCAACTACAATCTTGGCACGAGTTTCTGTCTTTGGCACAATTCCAGCCGCTTTTAAGCTAGCCAATGTTACCACAGCACCGTCTTCTAATTTAGAAAGCAAGTCTAACTTTACGGCATATGCTTTTGCTTGAAGACTTGTAAAACCTCTACTCTTAGGAACCTGACGAACTAATGGTTGTCTTCCACCTTCAAATGCAGCAGGCATTTTAGAATGCCCTGTACGAGCAGTTTGTCCTTTTCCACCACGAGTAGAGTAAGTACCATGACCGCTACCAAGACCACGACCAACGACTTTACGACGCTTTGTAGACTTTGGATGTTTTTTTAATTGATGAAGTTTAATCATAAATTTATATTAAAAACTTGCTTATTAGACCTTTAAAAATTATTTTCTTGCTTGTAAAATTTGCTCTTTGCTCTTTAACATTTTGAATGCTTCTAAAGCAGCACGAACATTATTAACTTTATTATTTGAACCAATCATTTTACTGATTACATTCTTTACCCCTGCCATATCCATTACGCTACGAAGAGCGCCACCAGCGATTACACCAGTACCTGGACGAGCTGGCATCATCAAAATTTGGCTAGACTTGTATTTAATCTTAACTGCGTGAGGAATAGAATCGTTTACTAAAGGAACTGTTACCATGTTTTTCTTTGCAGCATTAACTGCTTTGTTAATGCTTTCAGATACGTCAGCACCTTTTCGAAGTCCAACACCTACTTTACCTTTGTGATCACCAATAACAACTAAAGCTCTAAAGCGCATACGCTTACCACCAGCTACAACGCGGGTGACACGCTTCACTTCAACTAGTTTTTGGTCAAAATCACGTTGCTTGTTGTGTACAACTTCTTTTGAATTAGATTTTCGGGAACGTTTTTCCATAATTGATTAGTTAAAATTTAAGTCCTGCTTCGCGAGCACTGTCAGCCAAAGCTTTAACGCGACCGTGGTATTTGTTACCACCGCGATCAAATACTACTTCAGTAATATTCTTAGCCATTGCAGATTGAGCAATAAGCTTTCCAACTTCTAATGCTTTTTCAGTTTTTGTTGCCTTGCTTTTGATTGAAGCAGATGAAGCGCTAGCCAATGTTTTACCATTAGTATCATCAATCAACTGAACAGAAATAGCACTATTAGAACGGAATACCGCCAAACGTGGACGAACTTCTGTACCAGAAATACGACTACGCACGCGAGCACGTCTTAAAGTCTTGGTTTGATTTTTAATTAATTGCTTGTTTGTCATGATTACAAATTACAAATTGTTGATATAAATTCTAGATTACTTACCGACAGCCTTCATTACCTTACCAGCTTTGCGCAAGATAGTTTCGTCACTGTAGCGAATACCTTTACCCTTATAAGGTTCTGGTTCTTTTAGAGAACGAATATTAGCCGCTACTTGACCAACTAATTGCTTATCAATTCCTGATAATGTAATAGTTGTTTGATATTGGGTAATAGTTACCTTACTTGGATCTTTTTCAATCTTTACTTCAATACCATCTGGAAGAGGAAAATCAATTGGATGAGAAAAGCCTAAGCTTAAACCAATGCTCTTGCCTTTGCTTTCAGCTTTAAAACCTACGCCAACCACATCCAAACTTTTAGTGTAGCCAGTAGTAACACCGTCAACCATGTTTTGAACCAATGCGCGGAACAAACCCCAAAGTGCTTTTTCCTTTTTGTCTTCTTTTTTAGCAACATCAACCAAGACCTCGTTTTCAGCAACAGAGACCATAACCTTTGGATGAACGTCTTGAGACAAGCTACCCTTTGGACCTTTGATAGTCAAAGTACCTGCAGTAAGTTCTGCAGTAACGCCATTTGGCAAGACAACTGGTTTTTTTCCTATACGTGACATAATGATACTAAATTACAAATATTTACTAATATACAAATTATATGTTTCTACCAAACTTGGCAGATTACTTCCCCACCTAATCTTTGCTTGCGAGCCTGTTTGTCGCTAACAAGACCCTTAGAGCTTGAAACTATTGTTACTCCCAAACCACCGTTAGTGCGAGGCACTTTATCAACAGCTAAATAAATACGTTGACCTGGTGTACTTACTCTCTTTAGTCCAGTAATTGCAGGGCTGCCGTCACTAGAATACTTAAGGTTGATTTGTAATGTTTTGAAGCGACCTGGTAATTCGTTTACTCCGCTAATAAAACCTTCTGAAAGAAGCAAGTTAGCCAAGTTGTGCTTAAACTTAGAGTATGGCAAAACTAGCTCTTGCTTTCGAGAAGCCAGTGCATTGCGAATGCGAGTTAACATGTCAGAAATTGGATCTGTGTACATAGTAATTAATAAATAACTTTAGCTTAAACTTACCAAGAGGCTTTAACTACACCAGGGATTTCTCCACGGCTAGCTAACTCTCTAAAACATATACGGCAGAGATGAAAATCTCTCATATAAGCAGCTTTACGACCACATTTAAAGCAGCGCCTAATTACTCGAGTTGAGAATTTAGGTTTCTTTAAACTTCTATTAGCTTTTGCGATTAAAGATTTCTTTGCCATAAATATTAATTATTGTCTTTCGCTTCCTTGAAAGGGAAGTTCATCATTTTAAGTAATTCGTAAGCAGGTTCATCTTGACCTGCAGTTGTAGTAATAGTAACTTGAAGTCCGAAGATGTGTTCCAAAGCTTCATTAGAAATTTCTGGGAACACAATATGTTCTTTAAGACCTAAGTTATAGTTACCGCGACCATCAAAACCTTTTTTTGATACACCTCTAAAGTCTTTTACTCTAGGAAATGCAACAGAAATAAGTTTGTCTAAGAAGTCATACATGCGCTTACCGCGAAGTGTTACTGTAAATCCTACTACTTGGTTTTCGCGAATTTTGAAACCTGCAATAGATTGGCGAGCTTTGGTTTCTACTGGAGCTTGTCCAGCCAATGCTGTTAAATCTTTTTTAATAGATTCCATATAGCGTCCATCTTTTATGTACTTACCAACACCGATATTAAGCGTTATAGACTTTACTTTAGGAACAGCCATCACATTCTTATAACCAAATTTTTCTTTAAGCTGTGAGGCAATTGATTTATTGTATTGTTCTTGTAATCTGTTCATATGCTTATATTGCCTTTCCACTTGCCTTAGCAATACGTTGTTTATCACCGTTATCAAGAATTTGGTAACCAACACGTGAAGGCTTTCCAGAATTTGGATCTACAATCATTACATTGGAGACATGCAAAGCGCTTGGTAAGGTAACTTTTTGTCCTGGTTGACCAGCACGACGAGCTTTGACGAATTTAGTATGAATATTCACACCTTCTACAACAACACGTCCAGCGTCTTTTAACACGCGCAAAACTTTACCAGTCTTACCCTTGTCTTTACCTGCTAAAATCTTAACGGTATCGCCTTTCTTAATTTTAAACTTGATCTGTGACATTTTAATAAAAATAAATAGTTACTATAACTTGTTTAATGGATTAAATTACCTCTGGTGCTAATGAAGCGATTTTAGTAAATCCTGCATCACGTACTTCACGAGGAATCGGACCAAAGATACGGGTTCCCTTAGGTTCACCTTTTTCTTTATCTACTAACACACCAGCGTTTTCATCAAAGCGGATATAAGAACCATCGCTGCGACGAATTTCTTTTCTGGTACGAACGATTACAGCGTATACCTTATCACCTTTTTTAACACTACCGCCAGGACTTACTTGACGTACAGATCCAGCAATAATATCTCCAACGCGAGCAAAGCGGCGTGCGTTTTTTCCGTTAACAGAGAAAACGTTTACGATCTTCGCACCAGTATTGTCTGCAATTTTGATTAATGAACGAACTTGTAACATAGATTTACCAATTAGAAATAGTTACGAATAACAAATTAATATTATAAAGTTAAGCTTTCTTTACTACAGTGAAATTCTTATCACGACTTAAAGGTTTTGTACTTTCGATTACAACCTTATCGCCAATTTCATAAGCATTCTCTTCATCATGAGCCTTATACTTATATGACTTAGTATAACTCTTATGATACTTAGGATGACGCTTGCGAATATCCACTTTGACAACAACAGTTTTATCCATTTTGTTAGATACGACTGTGCCGGTTAATTGTTGTTTAATACTTGACATTAGTTTGCTCTAAAATGAGTTAATATTCTAGCGATGTCCTTTTTTAATTGACGACCTTCGCGTACATTCTTAGTTTGACCAAGCTTGGTCTTAAGTTTGAGATTTTGAAGCTTTTCTTGCATACCCGCAAGATCTTTCTTCAATTCATCAACTGATTTAGTTGTAAGTTCTTTAAATTTCATACTTATTATAAACTTGGGAAATAAATGATTTAACCTTATTCCTTGATCAGGAATTTAGTTCTGACTGGTAACTTATGAGCTGCTAGTCTCATAGCTTCGCGAGCTTGAGCTTCGGTAACACCGTCCATTTCAAACATGATGCGACCTTTTTTTACAACAGCTACGAAATGAGAAACTGCACCTTTACCGCTACCCATCACAGATTCGTTTCCGTGATCTGTAACTGGCTTGTCAGGAAATACTCTGATCCAGATTTTACCACCGCGTTGGACACTACGAGTCATCGCACGGCGAGCAGATTCTATTTGGCGAGCAGTTACAAATGATCCTTCTAACGCTTTAAGCGCAAATGAGCCAAAAGCAATAAAATTACCAGAAGTAGCTTTACCTTTATTATTACCGCGATGATGTTTACGGTGTTTTACTTTCTTAGGAATTAACATAATTTAAAATTTTGTCTATAAAAAAACGATATGTCTTGAATGATTTATTTTTATACAGTTGGAAAACTTTGTTAAAAATAATATAACTGACTATTATTGAGTGCTTTAATTTTGAATGAAGTGCGAGGCATTTTTTTCAAAAGAATTGGAGGCGTAATACTTTTTACGACGACAATTCTTTTGAAAAAATAACAAAGCAATTCTTCAAAATTAGAGTACTTATTTCTTAAAGATGTCGCCGCGATAAATCCACACTTTTATACCAATAGTTCCATAAGTGGTATGAGCAGTAGAACGAGCAAAGTCGATATCTGCACGAATGGTATGAAGAGGAATTTTACCAGCAGACAAGTGTTCTGTACGAGCAATTTCTGCACCATTCAAACGTCCACCGATAGCAACCTTTACACCTTTAGCGCCAGATTGCATAACTTGTTCTAATGTTTGCTTCATTAAGCGTCTAAAAGCAGCGCGCTTTTCGATTTGTTCCGCAATATTATTAGCGATAACTTGAGCTGACAAATTCATGTTTACAACAGCTTCAACTCTTACGCGAATTTCTTTGCGAATCCCGACTTTATCTTTTAGTCTCTTCTTAAGCTCTTCGACACCAGTACCTCTATTAATCACACCAGGCTTGCTGGTATGAATTACTATAGTTACCACACCGTCGTTTAGACGTTCGATGTCAATGCGACTTAAACCTGCTTTGCGAAGATGAAGTTCTAAATAAGAACGAATCTTGATATCTTCTTTTAACTGCTCAGCATAGTTTGCTTTGGAAAACCATTTGGATTTCCAAGTGTCAGTCACTTTTAGTCTTAA
This sequence comes from uncultured Candidatus Saccharibacteria bacterium, assembly GCA_964631145.1. Taxonomy (GTDB): domain Bacteria; phylum Patescibacteriota; class Doudnabacteria; order UBA920; family UBA920; genus UBA920. The sequence continues at coordinate 379,880 of CAZVXT010000001.1, read as the reverse complement.
TGATGTTGGATTTATCTTATGACCCATAATTAATTAATAAAAATTATTTTACTAAATTCTGATTGCTAGTTTCTTGCGCGCGCTTAGATGATTCATTTTCGTGATGAACTTCTGAAGCCTTGCTGCCTCGAGTAATTTTCTTAGATGACTCTTTTGGCAAACCTACTGTACCTTCTTTAGTCTTTACTGGAGTTGCTTTAGTTTTAGCTGCAGCTTTTTTAACAGGTACAGACTTCTTTGGCAAAGCTGCTTCTTCTAAGACAACGCTTAAATGAGACAACTTGCGACGAATAAGGAATGCACTACCACGTGCTCTTGGAAAAGATCTTTTGAGCACAGGACCCATATCTGCAGTAATAGACTTAATGAACATGCGGGCTGGATCCATAGAGAAGTTATTACGAGCATTGGCTAATGCAGATTGTAACAACTTAGTAACCATGTCCGCGCCTTTTTTATTAGCAAATTGGAGTTGCATTAATGCTTGTTCAGCATTTTTTTGCTTTACTAGATTTGTTAATAATCTAAGCTTGCGAGGAGAGATACGAAGGTTTCTTGCGTGAGCCTTAACGAGCTTATTAGATTGTACTGACTTTTCGGCCATAAATTTACATTTAGTAAGTAGAAGGTAAAGTAGAATATAGAAAGATTTTCCGTTCTCTACTTTACTTTCTACTAACTATAATTGAATTGATTAAATTACTTCTTTTTTGCTGGAGCTGGAGCCGCTTTAGCAGCTGCTTGCTCTTTCGCCATCTTACCACCATGACCAATAAACTTACGGGTTGGTGAGAATTCGCCTAACTTATGACCGACCATGTTTTCTGAAACATACACATCGATAAAAGTACGGCCATTATGCACAGCGAAAGTATGACCCACCATTTCTGGGGAAATACTGCAAGCTCTAGACCAAGTTTTTATCTTGTCACCAGGCTTTGCAGCAAGTACTTTTTTAAGTACTCGGGGATCTATATATGGACCTTTTTTTAAACTTCGAGACATTATTAATCAAATATTACTTCTTTTTAGTACGACGCTTAACAATAAATTTGTTAGAGGCTTTTTTCTTCAAACGAGTCTTAACACCAAGTGCATGCTTACCCCAAGGAGTCTTAGGATATTTCATACCAATAGAGTTTTGACCTTCACCACCACCATGAGGGTGATCAACTGGGTTCATTACTTTACCACGAACTGATGGGCGAACACCCATGTGACGCATACGTCCAGCTTTACCAATTCTTACATTCATCCAGTCTGCATTTGAAAGTGAGCCAATTGTAGCGCTGCAGGTTTCTCTTACTTTTCTGATTTCACCTGATGGTAATTTTAGAAAAGCATAGCCGCCTTCAGTATTTTGCAACAACACACTGCTTCCAGCACTGCGAGCCAATTTGCCACCATGACCTGGAACCAACTCAACATCGTGAATAAAAGTTCCAACTGGAATATTGCTAATTGGCAAACGATTACCTGGGTGAATTTCTGCTGTTTCACCATACATTACTGTATCACCAACTTTTAATCCTTGAGGTGTTAAGATAAAACGCTTTACACCATCGTTATAAGAGATTAAAGAAATAAACGCTGTGCGAGTTGGATCATATTCTACAGTCTTTACTTTTCCAGGAATATTTTTGCGATCTGCTCTTGTAAAATCAACTAAACGAATTTTCTTACGAGCCCCACCACCATGATGTCTTACGGTAATTTTTCCAGAGTTATTGCGACCGGCTGTGCGTCCTTTATAAACAATCAATGACTTTGGAGTCTTTTCTTGCTTATCAAGCACAGAGTAATCAGTAACGCTAGAAATACGTCGTCCTGGTGATGTTGGTTTGTATAATTTAACTGCCATTTAATTTAGTGAGATAAAGTTATTTAAAAATTCAACCTTTAAGAAAATTTTATTTTTGAATTATATACTAGGGGTTTTCTGAAAAAATTTGGAAGCGTAATAGCTGTTACGTCGACAAATTTTTTCAGAAAAGAACAAAGTAGATAATCAAAAATGGAATTTTCCTAGCTAGGTTCTACTAGATCAATCTTTTTACTATTAGCTGTCAAGGTAACAACTGCTTTTTTATAGTCGGATTTCTTACCTTTAGTAGCTCCGTAACGACGAGTTTTTCCTGCAACATTAATCATATTAATATTTGCAATTTTTACTCCATACATCTTTTCGATTGCACTACGAACCTCAATCTTATTTAAGTTACCGTGGATAGTAAATACATATTGGTTTACTTTACCAAGGAATCCAGCTTTTTCGGACAATCTTGGTAAAACTAATCCTTTATTTCCCAATCCATTTGCTGCAACATCAATCATAACTGGATTTTGAGCTTCGGTAGAATTTTCTGCAACTGCATCTGTATTCTCTACCTCGTCTTCATTATTCTGTTTTTTAGAAAATATTGCCATTTCTTTACTTTAAATAAGTTTTTTCGATAAGAGGTAAACTCTCTTTAGTAACAATTAAGCTATCTGCTTTAAGTACATCTGTAACATTCAAGCTAGTTGCTAATACTGTATTAACTTCTTGTAAGTTACGACTTGCTCTAACCAAGCTTTCATCTTTTTTAGGAAGAATCATCATTTGCTTCTTACCCAAATCTTTAAGCTTGGCATGGAAAGCAGTCATTACTTTAACAAACTCTTTAGTCTTTGGAGTGTCTAAGTTTAGACCTTCAACGATAATTAATTTGCCATCTTTGACTTTATCACTTAGAGACATAAACAAAGCTTTAGTTTTAGCTTTTTTATTAATCTTTAAGCTCCAGTTACGGTCGCTACGAGGACCAAAAGTGATACCACCATGTCTCCAAATAGGACTACGAGTAGAACCAGCACGAGCACGTCCAGTACCTTTTTGCTTCCATGGCTTTTTACCACCACCAGAAACCTCACCGCGAGTCTTAGTATGAGCAAGACCCTTGCGCGCGTTTGAAGCTTGGATTCTAACCGCTTCTGCTAAAAGGTGAATACTTGGCTTTACTGCAAAAATCTTGTCATTGACTTCGATTTCACCAACGCTTTCCGCGTTCTGATTGTAAATAGTTACTTTCATTTATATAAAAAATAAATTCAATTTAGTAGGTTATCAAAACTGTTTTTTATCCTAGGAGTTTCATTTTTGAATGAAGCACAAGGTGTTTTCTGAAAAAATTTGTCAACGTAACAGTTATTACGCTTCCAAATTTTTTCAGAAAACAACGAAGTGATTCGTCAAAAATTAAATCTCCTTATTTCTTCTTCTTAGCTTCTACAACTTCTACAAATAAAGGCTTGTTAACGCCGTTTGATAAAATTCTTACCATACCGCCATTAGTTCCAGGAACAGCACCTTTAACCATAATTAATCCTTTAGAGCTATCCACATCCACAATTTGTAAGTTTTTTACAGTTACTAAGTTTGTTCCCATATGACCAGACATTCTTAAACCTTTACGAGTGTGTTGAGGATATCTTTGTCCAATAGAACCAACGCTACGAGGACGATCGTGTCCATGACTAGCTGGAAAACCAGCAAAACCATGTCTCTTAATCGCTCCGGCAAAACCACGTCCTTTCATAGTACCTACCACAGAGACCATGTCGCCTACTTCAAATATTGAAACGTCCAACTTTTGACCGACTTGATAATCTCCAGGATTTTCTACACGAAATTCTTGAAAAGATCCAAATTGTCCTAAGTTTTTGCTATGACCAGTCTTTGACTTGTTAGACTTTTTACTTCCTTTAACTTGACTGCTAACGCCGATTTGTACAGCATTGTAACCATCTTTAGTTTCTGTAGTTTTTACCTGAGTAACTACTACAGGAGGAGCTTTGATTACAGTTACTGGAATAACTTGACCATTGTCCGCAAAGAACTGAGTCATATTTAGTTTTTTTCCTGCAATAAATTTCATATATTATCTGGAACTGAGAGGTTTGGGAAAAATTCAAACTTCAGAACTTTAATTACTGATATAAAAATAAAAAACTGGGACTATTTCCCAGCATATAAAAGTACACCAAAAAGATGGGCTTAAACATGATGGTAAATAGTTATCTGAATGCTGTAGCTATTTAGGCTAGAAGCTCTCAGAACATATCTACTAAATCTATTAACTCATTTTAATCTCAATATCTACACCCGCAGGTAAGCTGAGATTGGTAAGAGAATCAATAGTTTTTGGAGTTGGTTCCAAAATATCGATCATGCGCTTATGAGTGCGCATTTCGAATTGTTCACGGCTATCTTTATGTACAAAAGTCGAACGAAGTACAGTATATTTACGCTTCTCTGTTGGAAGAGGTACTGGTCCTAAAATATTTGCCCCAGTGCGCTTTGCTGTATCTACGATTTGTTTAGCACTTAGATCAATTAACTTATGATCATAAGCTCTAATTTTAATCCTGATTTTTGGCTTGTTAACGACTTTTTCCATAAAATAGTAAGGAACTTAATAGTCTTTTTACTGTTAATTAAGGGTAAAAAAGACCAAATAAAACCACTAACTGTTAAGTTAGCAAATCTTGTAGATATTCTATCTATAATTTTTGTCCTTGTCAAATAAAATAGGCAAATATTTTATAAAAACTTGATATGTTTGACAAAAGTATATAAATGTTGAGAAATAAAAAACTCGGACTAACTTCCGAGTTATATTTTTGCATATAAAATTTAGGTTTTTAAAGCTTGTTTTAGACGCAAACCATAACCATTTTTTGCCAGGAAAACAGACATTAAAAATGCTTTACCAGCATAGTATATACAGCTTGGTCTCCATCTGAAAAATTGAATTTTTGCAAGCACGCCATAACTAGATGAAAGCATGATATTTTGCCGCCATTTTTCTGATTTCTCAAAGTGTCCAGCTTTAATATCATCTATTGAGTTTACAATATTTTCAAACGCTGATTGATATTGCTTAAGCATATAATGGGCTTTGGCGATGCTTTTTTCATACTCCCCAACAGTGGCAATGGATGAAGAGCTAAACAACATTTGCTCTTTAATAGCAAAAGTAAATGCCTTTTGATAATTATTCAGAGAATTTTCATAGTTATTTCTTAGAAAATGCCAATCTCCCAACCGGTAAAATAACACGTGCTTTTGCTGATCAGGTAAATCTATAAAATACAAAGCATCATCAATGCAGAACCCCATTTTGTTTAAATCCTCAATATTTTTACCTTGACGCTCATACTTGTGTCGCCAAGTCAAAATTAATTGGGCATAAGCATCTAACATTATTTTTGGAAATTCTACCGATTGATCAATGACTTCTTTTAAAGAAGTGATAGCATTGCTATAATCTTGAGATTTTTCCCGTAAATTTTCTGCATAAAAAATCTGAGTTCGTAAAAATTTTTCTTGACTATTATAATCCTTTAAGTGTTCAGTTATCATAATTTCCTCCTAAATTAGATTTTCATAGTATTATGTTTAAATTTATGTATTTTGTCAAACCAAGCATAGATAAATAAAAAGCCTGAATAAATCAGGACTTATTTAATTTAGAACCTATCATAATAATAATAATCCATTGGATCAAAGTGATCATAAACCAATCTCTCTCTTGTGTAAAAATGATGGCACTTTTTACAATAAATTATCTTATATTTAGTATGAGCCAAGATTACATACTTACCAACTGGTCTGTAATGATAATTTACATCATGGAGATAAAAATGCAACACCATACATTTAACATGTAAAAGCCAAATGTATAATTTAGAATGCAACCATTTATTCTTTAACCATAAAATCAGCATAATTTGCCTCCTATTTTTAGGCTTACAATAGTTTAAAATTTAGTATTAGTCAATCTATAATGGACTTGATAAAAATTTGTAAATATCTTTAACCTCACACATTTATACTAAAATAAAAACACTTTGGAGGCAGTATGTATAAAATTGTTTTCTATATTATTAGTTTATGCTTTTTGTCCTTAGCGCATTATGGGCAAGAAAGTTTTTCAAATATCAACGAATCTACAGAATCTAAATATAAAATTACTATCCAAGCCACAATTCAAAAGAAGAAGAATATTATGTATAATGATCCAAGTATATATAGCAATTTTGGTATTACTAATAATTCTTACACAGGCAACTCTTATTGGAACAACTTTGGCGCCAATCAAAACTACTTCAATAACAACTTCTATAATAATTCTAGTAATTTATTAGTCGGTTTTGATATGAACTTAAAAAATTCTTCTGGTAGAAAATTTAGTTTTTCTATACAGAATAATTTATCCAAACAATACAAAGAATCAATTGTTGATTTTAAAACCATAAATAATAAACAGTCTTCCCTATCCATAAACGTTAATGTTCGATTAATTTATTAAACAAGCATAAAAAATAAATAAACCTCAGATCTATTCTATCTGAGGTTTTTATATTATAAATCAATTTTATCTTCATCTTTAGAAATATACCCTAATAACCGCATAATTTCTGCTTCTTTATTGACTGCTAATAAGTCGTATTCTTCGTTTTCTTTATATTGAAGCTTCCAACTTGCACTCCCTTCTTTAAATTTTGATAGTTTTACAAGCCCGCGATTTTTAAAAGCAATACACTCTTCTAGACTTTTAATTAAGTCCAAAAAATCAATTAACAAATCTGGTTTTTGATTTGATACTAAGAACCGCATGTTTATTTCTGCTTGTAAAGATTTTTCTCGTGCAGCAGCTAATTTTAAACTCGCATTTTTATACTTTATCGAACCATATTTGCAATCATATAATATTTGATCTTGTTGATACCTTTCTGCGGTGCCAACCTTATAACTAACAAATTCTGAAATAAAATTAGCATTAGGGTTCGGCTTTAACTTTACAGTGTTTTCATTATTTAAATTTTGATCTGCGGCAGATTTTCGCAGTAGCTCAGACGAAATACTTTGACCTTTATTCATAAAACCTCCATTTAACAAGCAATAATACGATAAAAACCGATTTATGTCAACAAAAAAACTCTCCTATTGCTAGGAGAGTTTTAATGTTTCTATAAAGAAATGTTGTGCTAAATATTATTTAACAATTTTTGTTACAACACCAGCACCTACTGTACGACCACCTTCGCGGATAGCGAATTTACCTTTTTCTTCCAAGGCAATTGGGGTAATCAACTTAACGTTGATAGTTACAGTATCACCAGGCATAACCATTTCTTGACCTTCAGGCAAGATAACTTCACCGGTTACGTCAGTTGTACGAACGTAGAATTGAGGCTTATAACCCTTGAAGAATGGAGTGTGACGTCCGCCTTCTTCTTTGGTTAAGATATAAACTTCAGCTTCAAATTCGGTGTGAGGAGTAATAGAACCTGGTTTAGCCAAAACTTGACCGCGTTCTACTTCTTCTTTCTTTACACCACGAAGCAATAATCCAGCGTTGTCACCAGCCATACCTTTATCAAGTTGTTTGTTGAACATTTCGATACCAGTTACTACAGTTTTTGTAGTTGCTTTGATACCAACGATTTCAATTTCATCGTTAATCTTGATTTCACCGCGTTCGATACGACCAGTTACTACAGTACCACGACCTTCAATAGTGAAGATATCTTCAATTGGCATTAAGAATGGTTTATCAGTTTCGCGAGCTGGTTCTGGGATGAAGTTATCCAAAGCTTCAACAAGCTTTAAGATTGATGGTTCACCCATTTCAGAAGTATCACCTTCTAATGCTTTTAGGGCAGAACCGCGGATGATTGGAGTGTCTTTTCCAGGGAATTCGTACTTAGTAAGAAGATCACGAATTTCTTCTTCTACTAAATCCAAAAGTTCTGGATCTTGTACCATATCACACTTGTTCATATAAACAACAATGTAAGGTACACCTACTTGCTTAGAAAGCAAAATGTGTTCACGAGTTTGTGGCATAGGACCATCAGTTGCAGATACAACCAAGATAGCACCATCCATTTGAGCTGCACCAGTGATCATGTTTTTGATATAGTCAGCGTGACCAGGACAGTCTACGTGAGCGTAGTGACGCTTGTCACTTTCGTATTCCTGGTGAGAAGTATTAATAGTAATACCACGAGCTTTTTCTTCCGGAGCGTTATCGATCTGGTCGTAAGCTCTTGCTTTTGCTTTACCAGACTTAGCAAGTACATTGGTAATAGCCGCAGTTAAAGTGGTCTTACCGTGGTCAACGTGGCCAATCGTACCAACGTTAAGGTGAGGCTTTGAGCGATCAAATGCTTCTGCCATTTGTGCAAATACCTTTCGGTGTTGTATTTATTAGTCTAATCCCGAGATACCCTCACTTCTTTCCCTATCGATACGGAAAAGGAGGGAGGGTTTCTCTTTTTATCTACGCCTTCTCTATAAACATAGGAAGCTTTAGGAATCCAGGGAGAATTTTGCTAAATACAACCACTAATTAATGATTTATAAAACTGGCACGAAAACTTCGAGCCAATCACAACTTATTTTAAAGCTTTTTTAAAGCCAGGTCAAGAAAAGTTGACACCCAGTCCAAAATATTTTATGATATAAAATCATTTTATTTAGGAGGAAATATGAAAGAAAAAATTACAAAAACGGTAATTAGCCTAATAATTATTGGCATTATATTTTTCGGAATAATGTGTTCCTGCTACTATAATTGCTCAAATAATGACCATAAGATAGAAGCTTTAGAACTTGATCAAAAAGTATATACAGTCAAGCATATACAGACTAATCAATGGGGATGGATTGTTAGAACCATACTCGAAGATAATTTCGGAAATAGAACAATAATCACTTCACCAGCTCCATGCAATGCAAAAAAAATAGAAACATTTGGATTGGTTGTTAATGACAAAATTACATTGCTTTATACAGAGCAATCAAATTGCAATGATGGCGATATTCTAGATCACCTAACAATCACAAAAATTTCCAAATAACGTTAAACCAATGCGGAAGAATATATCTTCCGCCTTTTATTTTATAACAAATTTATTTGCAAATTTTTATAAAAAGAGTATACTCGAAGTAACTTGCCAAAAAGGAGGTAATGTTATGAAGAACGATGTGAATATATTCAAAGTTGCAGTTTATGCCCAAACTTGGATTGATCATCAAGGAGTAAAATATTTAAGCTTTCATAAAAATTATAGCGATGCTTTGCAGTTTGTAACTGATTACGTTATCGCTACAGCAATTTTTAAAGATAATATACATTCATACAAGCCAATTAATACTCCAAAAGTAATCTATCTTTGCTACAGTTTAAAACAGCAAATTTTTGACTTAGCAAATAAACACATTCAATTCATTCCCAAACAACAGTTGGTTTCTGCCAACTGTTTTTTTGTTTGACTTTTCCTTGTCCTCAACATATACTAAGGAAAATTTTATGGAGGTAAATTATGAAAGATAATACCCATATTTCAAACTTAAAAAGAACACTAAAATTGCAAACCAAGCAAAATGAGCAAATTATGAATTTTGCTTTTTTATTAAAAGAAAAGCTCGGTGTGCAAACATATAACCAAATACACTCGTGCCATATTCACAAAAAAACCGAAGCTGCAATAGCCGGGTTTAATTTTAATTTTGATGAAGGACAAAGCATGTTTGGTAATTGCACATTAACCATATCAACTCGTTTAGGATCAGATACAAAACTTACCGATATTCTTGAAGTAAACTGGAACGGCTTATTCTATATAAAAGACGAAGATATAAATTTTAAATACCTAGTGGATTCAAAATTATGGATAGATGATTTCATAAATGTAATTGCAAAATACACAAAGCAGCTAAAATATAAAAGAAGCAAAGAAAATTTAAAAGATAAGACACCATCCAAAACAGCACTAGAAATTTTGGTTTTAGAAAGCAAGCTCCAAAAGATGGGCGCAACAATTTAGATAAATTAAGTTTTTAATAAAAACAGCACTAGAAATTTCTAGTGCTTTTTGTTTAATAACTATCAGAAACATTATCAATAATTTCTAAAGCAAATTCTGCATTAGAGTCTAGTAGCTGGGAGTTTTTTATAACCCCTTTTACAAAATCTTGTGCCGCAGAAAGCATTTCAACACCTAGCCATCCTATAAAATCATTTTTGCTAAAAATTTTTTTATTATTTTGACTAAAAAATTGCCGTAGCCTACCACTAGCATCAAAACAAAACATTTGATATTTTTCTGGAGCATTAGAAAGCCTGTTATAAGTAAACAGCACGCATTTTTCTCCAAAAAAATCTTGCAACAGTAAATATGAAGCTGTCTCTGCAAGTATGTTGAGATGAATAACGTCTAAACCCAAAAACTCTTTAAGTGCCAAGAACATTTCTGGGTAACTATCCCCTTTTTCAAAAAAATTAGAAACAGAATTAATTACTTCTTTGATTTTTTCCATACTACCTCCTAAAGTAATTTTATAGATCATTATAACCAAAAGATCCTAGGATGTCTAGAATCTTTTTATAATCATATATTAAATATTCTCAAAGCTGGTTTGGATTTCTTCATCATCATCTACATTAGCTGGCTTACCAAAATTTGGATCTACTACTTCGCTGCGCATATCAAACTCCGGAGTATTTACCCTGCCAAAAGGTTTGTCCATAAATAAACTTTCAGCTCTTTTAGTTAATAAACTACTTAATGGTTTTGGCGGTTCTGCGGAAGAGGCTCTGTCTACTATATTTTCTTCAATTTCACTAGAATCATTAACATTAAAAGTTTCGAGATTTTCATCATTATTTAGACCAACACTCTTAAACAAACCTTTATTAAAATCATTATCAGAAATATCAAAATCTAAACCAACTGGCAAATCTTGTTGTTCATGTTCTGCAATAACATCCTCTTCGGGTTCTAAATCTGTAGGAACAGGCATGCCTTGCTTTTGTCCCAATGCGGAATCATAATTAGCACTTTGATTATTATTTAAAGGAGCTCGTTCTACCTTTTTATCTTTAGCAAAATCTATGTATTTTTCTGGGGATAACAAAATCGCTTTAACATCCCCGCTTTCAGAAACCACTACTGTTTGTCCAAATTTTTTGGTTAAATCTAATAATTCTTGTAAGCTCATAACCACATATTAACCAATTAATATAAAAAAGTCACACTTGACAAACACCCAAATACATGATAATTTATATCTTCTAAAGGAGGATAATATGTTAAATATACTAGAAGAAATTCAAACAAATACACCAACTGTAGATATAAACAAAACCAACAAGCAAGGTAACCATGAAATCGTTTGTAAAATATATTTAAAAGATCAAGACAAACCTATTGATTGCTATAAAATAGATGAAGTCTCTAGAACAGACAACACTGTTACTGTTACTATCGGAATTAAAAACGGAACCATGTTATCACAAAGCCAAGACGGTGATACCGTAATTATTAAAACATCTATTAATATAAAAGAGATTGTTAAAACTACTTATGTTATGGATGGTAAATCTAATTTTCTGCCTTTCTCTCCAAACTCTAGTTTATACTAAAATATACCAGCATTTAGCTGGTTTTTTATTATTTAAATAATAAATATTTTTTAAAACATGGTAAACACCGCGTTGACTAATGCTGCTAAAGATGATAAATTAAGTTATTCAAAAAGGAGGTTTTATGCAGAAAATTGTTACCACAGTAGCTCTAGTTACTACCGAATATTACGTTCGTGAAGAATATGTAGATGTCTTATTAGATGAACCATGCAAAGGCGCTGAGACAAAAAAACCGATAGCATCCAAAACACATGGTCCATATCCAACAAAATATTTTGCCAGAAAACAATTAAATAAAATTGTTAATGGTGAAAATTGTTTACCCTGGTGGAAGAAACATAATTTTGAAAATTCAAAATGGAAATTACAAAGCGATAAAAACAGCTATAGAGTATATGAAATGGATTTTGAAGCTGATGTGTGGATTTATACAAAAGTAAAAACTAAAGTATTATCCAAAGAAACACAACGAGTTTAAATATAAATCTTGAAAAAGGAGAATAGAAATATGCAAAACGTTCGTATGAAATTGCTAGATGATATAGATGCGTCGGATATTATAAAAGATTCTGAAAATAATTTTATAACTCATGAATGCACAGTTTTTAAAGCAAGAAGTCATGATAATATTAGCATTTGGTATGGAGAATCGGATAAGCAACTTTTTGCTGGAGAGGTCATATATTACAAAAGCAAATGGTTATTTATCACTATTCGAACAAGCAATAAAAAAGTTTACGAAATCCAAAATTGCCCACACTGCTTTATTGTCTTAGAAAAACCCGAAGCTGATAACAATACTTTGGAGGATCATAATGATTAAAGGAACGTTAAAGCAAATTTGCATCGCTCCTAAAGCAGGAGCGCCAATGCAAGCATTACTGGAAGTTTATTGCATGGAAGGTAAAGGACTTCAAGGGGATCGCTATGCAGCAGGGATTGGTAGTTTTAACAAGCTTAATGCTAAAAAAACAGGCACCTGGAACGGGCAAGTAACCTTAATGAACGCACACTTCTTTAAAAATAAAACTTTCTGGTTTTACGAAACAAGAAGAAATTTATTGATAGAAGGAATAGAATTAATGCGTTGTATTAACAAAGAATTTACTATCGGTGATGTTAAATTTTTTGGATACAAATACTGCGAACCTTGCACCAGACCAAGTAAGCTATCAAACAAACCAGTAAATTTTGCTGAAGAATTTTTTGACTGTGGAGGCTTAACCGCCCACGTATTAACAAGTGGGATAATAAAAATCGGAGATATAGTTCTCCCCCCACAAAAAAATTATTAAATAAAAGCGTGCTAATTATTAGCACGCTATTTTTTATGGAGAGTCAGACACCTCTATAAAATTATACTTTTTATTACCAAAAGCATATCCTCTTAGAATATCTTTGAAACCTCTATATTCATCATCATATCCAAAGTTAATTGAAATTCTATTAGATAGCCAATAAAACCTCCACCCTTCAGTTTCCAAAAATTCTTGATAATGTTCAGGTTTAAATTGTGCCAACTTGCAATTATAAGACCTTGCAGTGCTTGTAACACAAACCCTAGTTGGTCTAGTTTCTGCAATTGCAACCCAGACCCAAGGATAGTTTCTGTAAAAACCTGGCTTATCAAGTAAGTATGTTTCGCCGGTAAATAAATTTCTTGCCAAACCTACTTCGTAAACATCTTGATGGTGAAAGAAAAGCTTATAAGCAAATGTTAAAATTAAAATCACTAAAAAAGTATATGCGACATATTTTAATATTTTATTTCTTTTCATTTTCCACCATTTGCTTTTACATCAGCACCACTAGGGTTTTCAAAAGTAAAAAACGAATATTGAGGATTTGCCTCAAAAGCATAACTTCTTAGTATTTCATTTAAATTACCGCAGCTTCCACTAGATGAACTACCTCCGGTAGAACAATTGCCGCCATCATAATTATTTCTACCATGACGAGCAATAAAATCTTCAAAGCCGGCAGGATTAAATCGAACTAATTTACAATTTAAAACTCTGGCATTTGCATTCATACATACTTGCATCGGACGCAAGTCAATTGTATGAACTGAGTTAACCAATGGATAATGCGTTATATAACCGGTGCGGTTTAGTAACCTGGTTTCACCATTAGTAGAATCATACATATAGCCAAGCTCATAGTTTTCCACGAAGGTAACACAAGTTATGCGAAATAATAATAATCCTACTAGAGATAAAACAACTAAAACTACTAAGACTACTAAGACTACTACTGTTTTTATCAAGAAACCAGCCGCGTCCCATTCTTTTTTTACATCTTCTAACTCGGTATCTTTTGACATAAAAGTCCTCCTTTTTATCAGCTAAACTGATAAAACATTATATATAAAAATAAGAAGTTTGTCTAGTATAATAAAAGACCAACATTTCTGTTAGTCCATTTTTTATTTCTAAAGACTTTTTAACTGCTTAGGAGCAGATATTTCATTTTTTACTACAAGATCAACTTCTTGATTAATAGTTTCCACTAATAAATTAAGCTCGTTATCTTCATGAGAATAAACCTCATTATTAACCACTAACAATGGTAGCTCAAACATAGTATCGACGATAGTATTTTTATCTAAATTTCTAATAGAAGAATATCTTTCGTTAATTCTAGATAGTTTATCAAAATTTTTATCTATAACTTCTCTACCTTGATTGATTTGATTAATTAATTGTTTAGTAGCAGACATATCTTGAGTTTGATCAAAAGTTAAACTTAAGTTTATAGAATCAATCAAATTATTCAACCTTTTATTATGCTCTAAAATAGCATTCATGAGCGGTAAGGATAAAACTTCATACATTTCAACTATCCTATATTTTTTAAGTTTTTTTTCGACAATCGGTTGAAAAATAATTGATGTAAAAATGACTTGCGTTAACCACACAACTAAAAAATAAGGTATTGAATATTGATTCCAATATCCTGCGATCCCAGTAATAAGCAACCCAATAATTATATTTATAACTACTTTTCGAGTTAAACTATTTTTAATAAAACTGGCATCTTCTTTTAATTCAGGATTAACTCTAATTTTTTTAGACTCTAAATAAACAACGCATTGTTCAATTTCTAACCCTTTAGAATATATTTCCATAAAATCCCCCTTTGCTATTTAGCTTGTGTATTATAATTTAATTCAACAAAATGTCAATCTCTTCATTCAAGTAAAAAAACCACCCTATTACGGAGTGGTTTTCTAAATTTCTATTGTCCTTTGCGGGCGTTAATACCAGCACGTGCTTCAATGATACCAGCAGCAACATTTTTTGGAACTTCTTCATAATGATCAAATTCCATAATACTACTTGCCTGACCTTGGGTCATGCTACGCAATTGTGTTGCGTAACCAAACATTTCTGCAAGTGGTACAAAAGCAGTAACTACTTTACGTCCAGTAATATCTTCCATATCTTGGACTTTAGCGCGCTTACTGTTTAAATCACCAATTACATCACCCATGTTTGCTTCAGGTGTAGTAACAACAACTTTCATCACAGGCTCTAGCAAGATTGGATCACCTGCTTTTACAGCATCCTGCAAAGCTTTAGATGCAGCAATTTTGAAAGCCATTTCAGAAGAGTCAACTTCGTGATAACTACCATCATACACAGCAGCTCTAAAGTCTACAAGCGGGTAACCAGCGATTACACCATTTGCAGCTGATTCCTGAATACCTTTATCAATTGGTTTAATATATTCTTTTGGAATAACACCACCAACAATTTCATCCAAGAATTCATAACCCTTTCCTTGCTCAAGAGGTTCAACACGAAGATAAACGTGACCGTATTGTCCACGACCACCAGATTGGCGGATAAACTTGTGTTCTGCTTTAGCAATTTTCTTAAAGGTTTCTTTGTAAGCAACTTGTGGCTTACCTACGTTTGCTTCTACTTTAAATTCGCGCTTCATGCGGTCTACCAAAATTTCTAAGTGAAGTTCACCCATACCAGCTATAATAGTTTCGCCAGTTTCATGATCTGAAGTAACCTTAAAGGTTGGATCTTCTTCAGCAAGTTTTTGAAGAGCAATACCAAGTTTTTCTTGATCAGCTTTAGTCTTTGGCTCGATAGCCATACTAATAACTGGTTCTGCGAATTTAATTTTTTCTAATTCTAATGGTGAAGTTTCTGAACAAAGAGTATCAGCAGTAATGGTGTCTTTTGGACCAACTAACGCACAAATATCACCAGCAAAAACTTCTTTTACTTCGTCGCGTTGATCTGCACGCATACGTACAATACGTCCCACGCGTTCTTTGTTACCTGTTCTAGCATTAAGTACATAGCTTCCTGCTTGAAGAGTTCCAGAGTAAACACGGAAAAAAGCAAGACGACCTACAAAAGGATCGGTCGCGATCTTGAATGCAAGAGCAGTAAACGGCTCGTTATCATCAGGATTGCGAAGTAATTCTTCACCTGTTTTTGGATTATGTCCTTTAACAGGTCCTTTATCTGTTGGAGAAGGTAAAAAGTTAGTAACTGCATCAAGTAAAGTACGAACAATAATACCGCGACCATCACCACCAAATACTGGATAAAATTCACCGCTACGGGTAGCTTTACGAATAAGTTCTAACAATTCTGTTTCGCTTAACGCTTCACCACCTAAATATTTTTCCATCATAGCTTCGTCAAACTCAACAACTTTTTCGATCAATTCTTGGCGATACTTATTTGCTTTCTCAACCATATCTGCAGGCACATCACCGATTGTAAATTCTTTATCTGTAAAGTCGTTATAAGTGTAAGACTTCATTGTAACCAAATCTACTACGCCAATAACATCTTTTTCAAAACCAATTGGAAGCTGTACAGGAAATGCATTTTTAGTTAAACGAGTATGAATAGAATCTAGAGACTTATAAAAATCTCCACCTGTTTGGTTAATCTTGTTGATAAAACACATGCGAGGCACACCGTATTTATCAGCTTGACGCCACACTGTTTCGGACTGAGGCTCTACACCCATTTTTCCGTCAAAAACTGTGATTGCACCATCAAGGACGCGCAAACTACGTTCTACTTCTACAGTAAAGTCTACGTGACCAGGGGTATCAATAATATTAATTTTATACTGTTTATCGCCTTCAATTTTTATATATTGAGGCTTCCAGTAACAAGTTACAGCAGCAGAAGTAATTGTAATTCCGCGTTCGCGTTCTTGTTCCATCCAGTCGGTAACAGTTTCACCTTCGTGCACTGCACCAATTTTGTGAATCATACCAGTGTTGTACAAAATACCTTCGGTAGTTGTAGTTTTGCCGGCATCAATGTGAGCAATAATCCCGATATTACGGGTTACGTCTATTGGATATTCTCGTGGCATATAATTTAATTATACTTGACTTTTTAATTTTTTATGATATAATATGATAAATTTAAAACTTGGAGGAAATTTATGAATAATTTTATATTCAATCTGTTTGTAGGACTTCTTATGGTTCTAGTGTTTTATGTTCTGCTTTACAGCGGGCTACAACAAATAATGGAAACAACGTCCACCCATACGGTTGGCGATGCAATTGATGCTTGGTTTTATAGTTTTATCTTTTCCAAAAGAGGATTAGGGCTAGCTATATTATTAGGATTAATTGCTTGGGGCTATACAGAGTTTAAGAAAAATACTGGAGGGAAAAAATGAAAATCTACTTATTTACAGTCTTGGCTTATTCTTTTTTTAAAATGCAGTTTGATTTGCAAGGAGTTATTATGGAAACCACTGATTATCTGGATACAACAGAAAAAATAAATGCGGTATCTGAAAAAGTTATTAACGATTTCAAGATAAAAAGTAAAAATAATAAACTCAAGGTTGTAATAGTTTCCATAGGACTAATTAAACCTTAACCATACGAGAGTTACTAAGAAAAAACTTAGTAACTCTATTTATTTTCCCAAATTTTAAAAGTTCAAATTTATTTTCTCTTGCTAGTAAATCTTGCAAAGTGAGCGAATGCTTTGTTTGCTTCAGCCATACGATGAGTATCATCGCGCTTCTTTACAGCATTTCCAATTTTATTAAACGCATCAACAATTTCTTGAGCCAACTTGGTTGCCATAGGCGCACCTTTGCGAGCTCTCGCTGCTGCAATTAACCACTTCATCCCAAGACTACTGCGACGTGGTTCTACAACTTCCATAGGAACTTGATAGTTGCTTCCACCAATACGACGTCCTTTGATTTCCATCAATGGAGAAGCATTTTTTAATGCAATATCAAAAACTTGGCGACTATCGCTAATTTCTGCATCTTTCATTTTTTCTGAAACTATATCTAAGGCAGAATAAAAGATGGTTTGTGCGACAGTTTTCTTACCGCGTTCCATTAAATAATTTACAAATTTTGCATACTTTACATTTCCAAATTTTGGATCTGGATTTGGTACGCGTTTTTCAAAACTTCTTGCTCTACGTGGCATGAGAGTTTCCTTTCTGAATTCAAAATAGTTTTATTTAAAAACTAGATTGGAAAAATATTCGTATCTAAGGTAATTAAATTTTTTAGAAAAGTTCGCGAAAGAATCGAGCAGCGAATGAGTCGTACTGAAAAGGTACGACGAATGAGTAGCGGAGATTCTGACAAAGAAATTTTCAAAAAATTAAATTACGCTTGACTAGGGCGTTTTGCGCCATACTTACTTCTAGAGCGCTTTCGATCCGCAACGCCCAAGGTATCTAGTTTACCTCTAACTATGTGATAACGTACACCTGGCAAATCTTTTACACGTCCACCACGGATAAGTACCACACTGTGTTCTTGCAAGTTGTGACCAATACCTGGAATATAAGCTAATACTTCCATACCATTGGTTAACTTTACTTTAGCTACTTTACGTAAAGCCGAGTTTGGCTTTTTTGGAGTAGTTGTATAAACCTTCAAACATACACCACGAACAAATGGAGAACCTGGGATGTTGAGGGCTTTATTTTTGATCAAATTGACCCTGCGAAGCATGGCTGGTGATTTGCTTTTAGCAATCAACGGCTTTCTAGGCTTTCGCACTAATTGATTAATTGTTGGCACAATTAAGCCTTTCTGATTTAAAAGCTTTTTAAAGTAAACCTTAAAAATCTTCTTTAATTTAACGCCGACGTCGTTATTAATAAAAAATAAAACTGACTAAAGAGTCAGGTCTTTAGTTTCGATATAAGGTACTACCTTGAAGCCTTAAGGTGTAATTCCCATATATTCGAGCAAATGTCGGTAATTCTTCGCTTGCGCGGGGCTTCTAATGAATTTGAATTAATAATAACAAATACTCATATAATTGCAAGTATTGACAAAATTATCAAATTATGATATACTATTTTGTTAAGCTATGATTATGCTTAAGTTATATATTTGAACCTAATTTAGCTTAATAAGTTCTTTTACAAATCAAAAGTTAACTAAATTCATATTTTGACTTTATTCTTTATTAGCTATATTCCCCTGCCTGTGAAGCTGCTAACAGCAAATTAGCGTTTTTGCTGGCAGGAGAAATTTTGCCAAACCGCCATGGCGGATCTAAATAATATATAAAAAATGAAGGAGAATAGCCAAGGCAAATAGTTTTGGCAAAAACAAAAATATGAATACCAATAAACCGAATAGTTTTTACAAAAAAGCAGACGCTAGCTTCGTATTAACCGACGAATTAATCATTACTTTAATGGGTCTCAAGCAAACCTCGATCCGCCCAAACAATGACCCGCAAATGCCGGAACTGAAATTTAACAAAGTTCCCGGTCAAAGACAAGTTGAAATAACTTTTGGCGAAACAGTCAAGGTTGTAAACTTGCCGCAAAACGGCAGACGCGGCGATCATGTTCGTCTGGATGTCTTTATGTCTGAACTTCGGACCAAAATCGTTGCTTTTCCGGCAATTGTTTCTGACAATAAATTGTTAGAAATCATCGGCGAAACGACAATTCCCCAAAACAAATTAAAGGAATTTACACCATTCAGTTGTGAAAAAGGCGAAATCTTTAAGATTCCACCGCACAATAGATATATTCCAAATCCTGTAAAATTGGATGAGGATAGAAAAGTAACTATGTTCTCCGGTGCCGAAATCTTCATTTGTTATAAAAAACCGAATGAAGACGACCCGGAAGAAATTTTTGTCACACGCATATTGTCGAACAATCCAACAACCAAAACCATTAAATGGTTTGAGGAAGTTATGTTAGACAGATTCGGCTACGTTGCAACTAATGCCTTTGATTATTTGTTTCAACCACAAGTTGAAAACAAAACAAAGGTAAAAACATTAGGCTCCAAACAACAACTTGATAAGTTGAAAGGTAACCAAACCAAAAAAACTGAAACTGCAAAGACTACAAAGCCGAAACCAAAATCAGTTTTGAAGGTAGAGCAGAAAATTTCCACTACGTCGGTTCCACTTCCTTCTCCAGGCAAGCCTGCCTCGGTAGCGAGAAAAAGGAAAACCCTGAATGGCAAAGCATATACCGGACCAGCGATTAACGGTTTAGGTGCTGCTTTACAAGCGGCTGGTTTTTCTAAAAAAAGTTAACTTTTGATTTTTCGGCTAAGACCTCCATATCTTAGCCGATTTTTTTATGCTTTACAGAGAACAAAATTATTGATATATTACACAGTTCACTCCTTTGTAGTAAAAGGAGTGAACAAAAAATATATTCGGAGGAAATATGTCCATACAATATCCAGATCCAGATAAAAATCTAGGAATACAACCAATAAATAATATAGAAGAAGCAGAAATAATGCTAATTAAGCTTCAAGGAGAAAGCTCTAAAATTCAGGCGCAACTAACAGATCAAGATATGGTTCGACAAAAAGGATCAAATTGGAGAAAAAAAGCCATCACTGCACGCACAATAATTGACAGGCAAATCATATATGTGAAGGGATATATTAAATTTTATAATATAAATCATGCCAAGAGAAACAACCTCTCCAATCAAGCATTTAAACTTCTCATTCAAATCTTTGATGAGGTAGAAAATAAAGAAAGTTTTTTTAATCAAGATGAAATTAACCTAATCGGAGAAATTAAACAATTGGTTAGAGAAAGCGAAGCCGCAAAAAGGCTTAAATAAATTTAAAGCAAGTTAAAAACTTGCTTTTTTATTTTTATGAAATTAAATAAAATTCATGCATCAATGCATTATGCAAAGTGCTTTTATATCACTAAACCAAAGATTTTCATAAAGAGATATACAACCGGATACAATATTTTATCCAGCAAACCTAGCGCCATAAAAATTACTACCAAAATAAATCCAAAGCGCTCCAGATCTAGCAGTTTATTCATTAAAGAATATGGTAAAAATGATGCAACAATTTTACTTCCATCCAGTGGCGGTATAGGTAATAAATTAAAGGTTCCCAAAACAATATTTATCAAACTCGCTTGTAGCCAATACTCCCCAACTACTCCAGTGACGATACCAAACCGATAAGGAAGTATAAAAATTATAGCTAAAATAAAATTACTTAATGGTCCAGCCAAAGACACCAATGCCATACCCAAACGTTGAGGCTGTAGTCTTGCAAAGTTAACCGGAACAGGCTTGGCGAATGCTAATAAAATTGGATGACTAATTGTACCAGCAGAAATTAAAGGCAGTGAAGTTAAGTACATTAATGTCGGTAACAAAATTGAGCCAAATGGATCAATGTGAGATATTGGGTTAAGAGTAATTCTACCGGCATCACGAGCAGTACTATCGCCCATTTTTTCTGCCACTAAACCATGCATGATTTCGTGAATTATCGCTGAAAAAAGTAAAATTACTATTGTAATAATTATATCCATAGAATTATTTTAGCATATTTAACAAATTTTTTATTAGTATAATAAAAAACAAAAAAGTCTTACATTTTAGTAAGACTATAATTTTTTATAGTTATAAAGATAAAAAAACATCATAACTATTGGATTAAAAAAGAATAAAAATGATCCTAAATAAATATAATTGCCCTCATCTATGTAGCACATAATTTTAAACATCAAAATTATAACTGCAGCAAATAAAAAACCTGCGAAGTTTAATATTGAATATTTTATTAATGAGTAAATAGAAGGCAAAACCATATTCCTAAATACACCCAAACCAAAAGCTAAGACTAAAGTCATAGACACTAACAACAGAGACAATAGTGTTTGCAATGCAAACGCTATCGATATGACGCGCAACGATTGATATACTTCGATTGCCATAAAACAATTAGCTGATAATCATATTTTTAGAGTTAGACTTAGCAACTTTTTCTAAAAATAAATTTCTAAGATGGCAAGCTTTGG
This sequence comes from uncultured Candidatus Saccharibacteria bacterium, assembly GCA_964631145.1. Classification (GTDB taxonomy): domain Bacteria; phylum Patescibacteriota; class Doudnabacteria; order UBA920; family UBA920; genus UBA920. The sequence continues at coordinate 358,094 of CAZVXT010000001.1, read as the reverse complement.
CTTCTAAGTTGCCAATTATTTCAGGGTTTACTTGATTATTATTATCTACAAATTTATTAAATGTTCCGTTTTCAAAATAAATATAAGAATGATTATCGCATCCAATGCTAAAGAATTCAAAAACTTCTTTTTGAGATTTTGACTTATAGATTAGCTTAATACGCCCTATGCTTATATTCACATAAGATTCATTTTCAGCCTCTAAAGTAAAATATCCATTCTCTAAATATTCAATAATATCTAGCAACATAAATTTTGAACCTTGTGCAAATATCAATATCACAAAACATAAAACAATTGCCAATACAGCTAATAAGCTACCAAATGAACCTAAATCCTGCAAAATTTCCATAATTTCCTCCCTTGCTTTTTTTGATAAAGTATATTATACTTATCAAGTATTTTACTATTGATTAAAGCCTGACGCAAGAGCCGCAGGTTTAGCAAAAAGTTATAACTATATGCCAAGAATGTGTACCGTCTGCGGTAAGACTTACTCTAAAACAATCAAACGTTCTCACAGTATGCGCTCTTCTATTAAGCGTTTACAACCAAACTTACAATGGATGAGAAGCGAAGATGGTAACAGAGTAAAAGCTTGCACAAGCTGCATGAAAGCTCGCAGTAAATAAAAAAGTCCCAATATTGGGACTTTTTTATTTTATATTTTTTGGAAGACCAAATACCAAAATAACACGAAACCCATGATGGCATTAATGTAAGGATAAAACCAGTAAACTTGTTTGATGGGAATTTTTTTTACCAACTGCCAAATAATATAAACTGGATACAACAAAGATAACAAAGATAAAAGAGTTGAAAAATTTATATACAATAAGATACTACATGTCAGCCAAAAAATTAAACAAATATACATGGAGTATTTTTCTCCTAACCAAATCGCTGTTGTATACAATTTTGCCTGTTTGTCGCTTTGAATATCTGGAATTGCAGAATATATTTGCATGGCAGCAGTCCACAGAAGCGCCGCAATAATACTCCACCATGGGGGAAGATGATTAGTAAAATAAGCATAAGATGCAAAACCAATTACTGCATAATGAATATTGCTCAATGCGTCTACGATAGGCTTAGCTTTAAATCTTAATGGTGGGACACTATACCAAAAAGCTAAAAATAGAAATATGAAAATTAATTGTTGGGTTAATAAATTTGGAGAAAAATATATCACAACAAATCCTAATAGCAAAGATAGAACAACAGTTAAAATCAAAAATCTACGCTCTGTTTGCTTAAGTAAATGCTCTTGAACATTTTTCTTATCATTATATTGATCAGTATCTCCGTCAGCCAAATCATTAACTCCGTAAATAAATAAATTTGCAGGTAATAAAAAATATGCCAAAAAAAGTAGCAGCCTAAAATCATATAAATCTGATAAGTAAGTAGCTCCTGCTATCGCCCCGACCCAGAAAGTCCCAGCACTATATAACCAAAATCTCGGTCTGGAAATTTTTATAAATGTACTTAAATTCATTATTTACTACGAGTTAATAAATATTTAACAAGATCTTTAAAAGCTTCTTCCCCTATTTTAGAAAATGGAAGCGAAGGTAAAAATTTGTTTACTTTTTGATATTCAAAGTCCAATCTTGCTTCAGCTTTTTTTTCAATATCATATTTTTTAAAAAGACTATAAACAAATTTTTGATTGATTTCGCTTAAAGGTTTGCCACTGTTATACAAACTTAATAATTTAGACTTTTCTAAGTTGGTACTTGCTTTTATAAGCTCAAAATACAGCAATGTCTTTTTTCGTTCTCTAATGTCACCACCCACAGACTTACCTGTTTGATTAGAATCTCCAAATATACCCAACATATCATCTTTTAATTGAAAAATTATCCCAAGATGAATAGACATTTCCAACACTTGCTTATGCAGTCTTTTTGAATATTTTCCTGCCAAGATAAACCCTGACAAAAGCGGAAGCCCGAATGTATATCTACCAGTCTTTTGCTCATAAACTTTTAACACATCTGACTCTGAAGCCTTATCATCCTCTGCTAAAGTCACATCGGACATCTGAGCCATACCCAATAAAGCCATCTCTTCTGAATATAGATTGATTAATAAATCTTTTTGATCTTTATCTTTGATTTTAGAAAATCTACCCATTGCAATAAAATAACCAATGATTGCAATGCAACTCGCCAAACTTTCTCCATGATGAAGAGATTCCTTACCAAGCTTACTAACAGATCTATCAGCAAAGTAAGCATGTAAAGTTGGACTCCCTCTTCTCAAAAGATCTCGATCCATAATATCATCATGCACCAAAATACTAGAATGCATAATTTCTATACAAGAAGCAATATCCAAAGCTGCGGGACTTGTTTTTGTTCCCTCTTGAGCAGCTAATAAAACTAATAAGCCTCTTATTAATTTCCCCCGTTTAGAAAACTCTGCTAATAAAGGCAATGAATTATTTGCCCATAGATTAATTTTAGCCCACTTTGCCATATCTCCAGTTATGACTGTATCAATTTTTTTGGCTAATTTGAGTTTATTATTTTCAAAAAATTTATGCATGCGTAATATAATTTTTAATCCCATATGCAGTTGCCTGCAATTTTGTTGGCTTAACTTTTGTCTTATAAACGATCATTGGATCTTTATAAATCTTATTCATAGTCATATTAAATAAGTCTACTGCAGTTTTTATCGCAACCAGATAGTTATTAGGAATAAACTTAAACCCTTTTTCCGCTTCTTCAACAATACTATAATATCTAGTTATTTCTTGCCTGATTAATTTTACAAAACCAGTTTGATTGTGCTGTGCCGTTATATATGATAAATCTGATAGACCGTACTGCAAGCAAATATCAAGTGGAATATAAGTTCTACCAAATGTTTGATCTTCTGCAATATCTCTAATCATATTCATGTACTGAAAAGCTTTTCCTAATAACTGTGCGTATAAATATGATTGCTCAGATAAATCTAAAATTTTTACCATCATTAAACCAACTACTTCAGCTGATCCAAACATATATTTTTCTGTATCGGAGAAATGTTGGTACTTATAATCTTTAAGATCCATTTCCATGGAAACAAAAAATGCATCTATCCAAGGTTGATCAAACTTATAATGGTTTTGTAAATTTATAAAATTATTTATAATTTGATTCTCACAATGACCTGATGCCAAAGATTGATAATAGTGCTTCTTTAAAGAATAATAATCATCTGACTGCTGAGGAATTGTATCTACAAAATTATCAAATATTCTTACAAATGCATACAAATCAAATACATCATTTTGTTTATCACGAGGAAAAAATAATGTAGATATAAAAAAGGTTGTGCTGCTTTTTTTAAAAATACTGCGAGCGTAGTTATTTTTGTTCATTCAAAATTTTATTAGCTACTATTTCTCCAGAAATAACGACCATAGGAACCCCCACACCGGGTTGAGTATAATGCCCAACATGATAAAGATTAGAGAGTTTTTTTGATCTCATTCTCGGACGAAAATATGCAGTCTGCATCAATGTATGAGCCAAACTCAAACCAGTTCCTTTAAATGCATTATAGCTTTCTGTAAAATCTTGCCCAGAAAAAATTCTTTCTACTACTATACTATCTCTAATATTTTGACCTGTAATATTTTCGAATCTGCTATAAATATTTTCTTTTAAGTGTTTATGTATTTCTTCGTTATCTTCTAATCCAGAGGCAATAGGTGCCAAGAAGAACAAATTTTCATAACCTTCCGGAGCTACTGACGGATCCGAAACTGACGGGGAGCAAACATAATACGAAGGGTGCTGAGGCCAGTCAGGATTACTAAATATAGTGTTAAAGTGTTCTACCCAATCTTCATCTAAAAATAAAGTATGGTGATCAATATTTTTTAACTTTTTATTTAACCCGACATACAAAATAAATGCAGATGGAGCGACAGTTCTTTTGCCCCAATAAGTTGGAGAATAATCTCTAAATTTAGGATCTAAAAGCTGCTGGTCCATGTGATAATAATCAGCATTATTTATGACCACATCTGCATCATAAAAACGATCACCACATTTTACAGAAACAATTTTATTATCTTTATATTCGAAGTCAGTCACAGGGCTGTTATAAATATACTTCACCCCAAATTGATCGCCTAACTTTACAAAAGATTCTACTACTTTTCCAAAACCACCCATCGGATACCAAACACCCAAATTCAAATCCGCATGGTTAATAACAGAATATATTGCCGGAGTATTATTAGGAGCGCCACCCAGAAATACCATACTATACTCTAAAATTTTGCGAAGCTTTTCACTCTTAAAATATCTACGAGTAAATTTAGCCAATGTATCAAATACATGCAATTTGCGTCCCTCAGAAAGCATTCGCCAATTAAAAAGATCGAAAATAGAATTATAATCTTTATAAATAAATTCCTTCATCGAAACCTCATATTGATATTTAGCTTGATCCAAATATTCTTGCAACTTTTGACCACTACCTGCTTCAATACTTTCAAATAAAGCTTTAGTTTTATTTACATCAGTTGGTATATCTACAAAATCATCTTTACCAAAAAAAACTCTGTATGAAGGATCAAGCCTCTTAATGGAATAATAATCAGAAGTTTTTTTGTTAAATTTTGCAAAATAATTATCAAAAATTTCTGGCATCATGTACCAAGATGGACCCATATCAAAAACAAATCCATCCTTTTTCCAAACCCTAGCTCTTCCTCCTGGCATATCATTTTTTTCTAAAACTGTAACCTTATGTCCATCTTTAGCAAGCAGCGCAGCAGAAGACAGTCCTCCGAATCCAGAACCTATGATAACAATGTTTAATTTTTTATCCATACATTATTGAATTAATATATACCAGACCAAAAATACTAGATTTAACCACCATCCAAGAAATGAAATTATAAAGGAGATAAAGATTTTTAATTGCATATTTTTTGGCAATAATTTATCCGCCTCGCCATCCTTTTCCAGTTTATTTAATCTAGGACTAATATAAAAACTTAAAAACAAACCATTAATTATTAATATTAAAATTAAAATTGATTGAAATAAAGCTACCTCGCTTAGCCAACTATCTCTATAAGTAATACCAGCTCCAACGACCAATAATAATATCCCAAGCCAAATTAAAGGTTTAGTAACATGGTGGGCTTTAATAGCAACTTCAGTCCAATAAGATGATTTTCTTCCCAAAAAACCTATAAAATCAATCACTGTTACTGCACCCAAACCTACAATAAAACCAGCAATAAAAAGAAATAAGCCCAATATATTTAACCAAGGAATATTGGTATTGCTATATAAACCTAATTTTATTAATGCTAAATTAGAAAATAAATGTACCGGACTAATTCCAGAAAAATTTTCTGCATCCCCTACTGCTAAAACATAATTCCCTATTTGATGATTAGAATCTTTAACTACCAAAAAATAATTTTGATTTTTATGAACATTTAATGATACTTCCTTGCTTGATCTCAAACGTTCTAGGCTATATGGTTCAAAAGTTAATTTATTTTGTTGATCCCAATTATATTTTTTTACTTTATAACCCTGAGGTAGTTCGAAAGGTAATTGCAAACTATTATCCGTGTCAGTTAAATCTTTAGCAACAATGTATAACTGAGGTTGCAATAAACTATTAGCTTTTAAATTAGGAACTAATACAGAAACTGGGATTTGTGCGTCAGATTCTGCTGTAAATGCATATACATCAAATTCATCAAGACCTGAAAGTCTCCCATATATTGCTTGAGATTTTTTTATAGGGTCATCTATTTTTACAGCTTTAAAATATAAAGCGTAATTAGATAACTGAGACTCAACTATCGGCTCCATCACAGGCACATGAGCCGAAACAAAATAATGAGGAATAAAAAATCCGACGATTAAAAAAACAAAAATAATTTTGATTATGTTTTTACTTATTTTCATGTGTTTTATGGGCTGACTTTAAAATTAAATATACGGTTAACATAAACGGCATTACTAAAGGTATTGTTATTAAAGATTTAACCACTATTACCACTAACAATATAACTAAAGAATATATTATATAGTTGGAATATTTTTTTGCAGCGTTAGGGCTATTCTTTTCAAAATACATTTTAACCCACATCAAACTTGAGAGTATGAATACTGAAATAACTGCCAAAAAAATGTAATGCCACCAAGTAAAAGCTGGAATATTCCAAAACCACATAACACCTATTACAAATAAGGCGTAAACAAACAACAACGCCTCATATATAGTTTTATCGCCTGGTAACCACAAAGGTTTTTTTAATGATTGATACCATTTTAAAAAATTACTAGCTGTATATTTTTTATACAGATAAGCCACAGCAATTGAAATCAAAGGAATTAATATAAAATTATAGCTCATAAGTTTGAAAGTTTTTTACTTCTAACAATTTAGAATTATTTTTTTCCGCCCACATTTTGGCAAATCTATAAAATGCCCCGCCATCATTTAGAAACCCATCATGGATTGGTATAAAAGTCTTTGCCTTTACCATATCCATATAATCTAGAGTTTCTGATATCTTACTCCAAGGTGCAACTATAGGTAATAACAAGACTTCGAGATTAGTATTCTCCGGTACAGTTAAGGCATCGCCGGGATGAAAAATCTTATTATTAATCATATACCCGGTATTCATAAATTTTGGCAACTGAGAATGAATTATAGCATGATCTCTACCGATACCCTTTATTTCAAAACCAACAACATTAATAGACTGTCCATCTTCTACCACAACCGCATCAATATTATGTTTCTTTAACTCAGCAGAAACTTCGGTGTTGGTAATAATATTTGAGCACCTTTGTAATAATTGCAAATTATTTTGCAGATCTATATGATCTGTATGAACATGAGTGATCAAAATTATATCCGGTTCAATGTTTTGTACACTACTATAAATACCCGGGTCAATTAGTATTTTATTCTGACCATCTTCTATTAACACACATGAGTGTCCTAACTTTATAAACTTCATTACCAACTTCCTCCTCCGCCACCGCCTCCTCCACCACCACTTCCACCCCCAGAGAATCCACTGCCCCCATCTGAGGAAGTAGTCATAGTAGATTGAAAATTAGAACTTACTTCTGTTAAAGAACTCGCAAAAGCCGTAGCACTAAACATATTCCCAGAACCATCGCTATACCATGATGGATTTTGTTTATAAATGTCTTCAAATTGCTTTGCCCATTGTTTTTCCACACCTAAAGCCATCGCAAATGGCAACAAAGCTTCAAATCTTTCTGGTGTTTTTTCGGGTGCATTATGAAAATTTATCCTATCCGCCTCTGCAACGCTTAAATATTTTTTAAACCCTAAAATTAGTTCTTGTATTTCTGCCCCTAATTTAGTTCGAGCAGGCATAATAATTCCAAATATTAAAGCAATAATAAAGGATATAAATACCGACAAAACTCCATAAGCCCCAAACAAACTACCTAACAGTATCAACCCGAACACAAATAAAAAGAATGCTACAAAAATAATTAAAAACCTAACATTAAACGGATTGTACTTATAAATTTTAGCCTTATCCATTTCTTCAGTTAAGGCATCTTTTACTTTTTCTATATCTGCAATAAATAATTTATCATCTTTCAAATCCGAAAGTTTAACACTATCGCCTGTCTGAAATAAGCTTTCAAATAATTTTACACTATTATGATATATTTTAGTCGGTTTTTTTATTTTGATAAATTCATAATCTGGCTGGGACCAAAAAAAACTTTTCTTTTCTAGACGATTAATCTTGATATAACCATTTGCAGCCAAATTAATGATCTCCGCTGAAAGATGGATATTGCTTACCCGTCCTGTTAAATAAGCTCCGACTTGCATAGGAGACAATCCTTCCGGAGCCTCATACTGAGCCACAATAACTCCTCTACCTTTAGCATCGCGACCGATTTTCCTCCATATTAAAAACATGATGATAAAAATAACTAAAGGCAAAGCCAATATACCATTATCGTATACTATGTCTTTAATTTTTTCGGCTGTGGTTGGCTGCGCAATGCTACCAAAAGGAATTGCAATAACCATCGTTAAACCTTCTGATGCATTCAAAACGCTACTACTGCGGACAATCACCTGATTATCACTTTGCGGGAGAATGCTACAATTTGATGCAGTGGAACCAACAATACCTGTATAACATACCGATTTAGTAATGTTTGCCGGCATATTAACCGTTGATTGCGCCTTTAATATAGGCACCTGCCATCCAGTGCCTATGATATTCCAATACAATTCATCATGGTCATTTGCAAAAAAGTTTATAGCTCTTTTTACTTTATAACTAATAACATATACATGTCGCCCGGTAATAGTTTTGTCAGGATCTCCAATCTTTAAAACAATCTCACTACCCTCTGTATATTTATCAAAGTTATAATCAACACCGTTAGGATCGGTCACTTTAAAATCAGAAAAACGTAACTTAAAGTTACCCCCACGGGCTTTATAGGCATAAGGAATATTTCTGTATATCCCGTGTTTTTCTAAATTACCAAAATCATACTCTATATTTTCAACAACAGACATAGTGCCGTCAGGTGATACATCAATACTAGTATCGTAATTTCTAATTGATTCTATATTCTCATAAGCATCTGTTATACCCGTACCAATCTCTGTATTATTTTCGTCATTTTGAGCAAATACAGGAGAGTATATAAATACAAACCCAAGTAATAATAAAGCTGATAATTGAGTTATTTTTTTAAATATTTTCATAAATTATTTGCCAGTGCTCCCGAAACCATTTTGTCCTCGTGCACTATCAGACAGATCATTGTTCCATTCTGGTTCTAAAAATGCCACAGCTTCTATAATTAACTGGGCAATTCTGTCACCAACATTAATAATAAAATCTTGACTTCCATGATTTATCAACACCACCCCTAACTCACCTCTATAATCACTATCTACCACACCAGCCAAAGTATCTATACCAAATTTTACAGCCAAACCAGAACGGGCAGCAATGCGCCCATAATATCCTGCCGGAACCGCTAAAGCCAATCCAGTTTTAACTAATTGGTATTTCCCAGGATTAATAACCAGATCGTGCGCAGAATACAAATCCAAACCTATAGATTCTTTAGTTCCTCTCGTGGGCAAAGTGGCATTTTCTGATAATTTTTGAAAAAAAATCTTATCCATAATTTAAGTTAATTATATCAAAATTAAACCAATTAATCTTTTTGAGTGCTGATAAAAAAATACTTTCTTTGGACAGAAAGTATTTTTATTTTTAGACAGTAAGATAATTTTCTCCAGACAATTTATTTTCATGAGAAATCTTAGAAATAATATCATCCAAATCTTCATCGCTAAAAAATTCTATGGTAATTTTACCACCTCTACCTTGCTTATAAATTCTTACTTGAGTGCCTAATTTACCACGTAAATCAGATTCCATAGCGACAAGCTTAGGATCTGGAATATTTTCTTCACTATTTTTTTTGCGATTTAATATTTCCCGGACTTTATTTTCAACCTGACGAACATTTAAACCTTGGTCCAAGACCAATTGAAATAACTGCATTTGCCTTTCATAATCCGGTAAACCTAAAATTGCCCTTCCATGCCCTTCGGTAATTCGCCCTTCGATAATTGCTCTTTGTACTTCTGCTGGCAAATTTAATAATCTCACTGTATTTGCCACAGAAGGACGTGACCTTCCTACTTTTTGAGCAACCTGATCCTGACTCATCCTAAATTCTTTTAAGAGCTTATTATAAGCCAAAGCCTCTTCAATAGGATTAAGTTCTTGTCTTTGAATATTTTCAATCAAAGCTACTTCTAGCTTAGTTTGATCCTCCATCGAATGCTTGATAATTGCAGGAACCTTTTTTAGTCCTGCTAACACAGAAGCACGAAAACGCCTTTCACCTACCACTAATTCATATCCATTCGGAGTTTCTGTTACTACTAAAGGCTGAATTACTCCATGCTCCTTGATCGATTCTGACAATTCTTCTAATGCCTCCTGATTAAATTGCCTTCTTGGTTGATAAGGGTTAGCAACAACTTTTGCTAATTCGATTTCTTTAATCGTGCTGCCAGCGTAATGCATTTTATCACCAGTTTCTGTCTCAGAAGTGTTGATATTATTAACTTGATCTTGTTTTTCTTCTTTATTAGCGCTAAGATTTTGTGAAAATGGGCTTGCGAAAATAGCAGGAGCAGAAACATTTTCTTCTGCAAACGATGCCTGATTTTTTTGCACAGAATCTTCTTTTACAAACTGAGAGTTATTATAAAGACTACTTGGTAAAATATTTTTAGATTCTTCTTGTACAGAATTATATTGATCCTTATCACTATCTGTAAATGTTGAGATATTCTCTTCCGGCAAAGAATCTTCTTCCATTTGCCAACTAGGCAAAATATTACTTGGTCCTAATATAGGATCTTCATAAACTGGAGGCACAAACTGCTCTGGGGGCAAAGATAAATTATCTTCTTCTACCAAAAAAGAATCAGCTGGCTGATTTTGTGTATTAATTTCTTGATTTTCATCTACCAAATCATCATTTTGAGGAGGACGATATGGCGGGTTGTAATTTGAAGGTAATGATTGACCACTTGGCCACTGAACTCCATCCATAACAAAAATTTCACAATAATTATCTAAATTTTACCAAAAAAATGGGCTCTCAGCAAATTTACCAATTTTATAATTTAATTTTGCTTAAATACAAATAAAAGACAATATATTACGATATTGTCTTTATTATGGTGGCCGAGGAGGGAGTCGAACCCTCACACCCGAAGATACACGATTTTGAGTCGTGCGCGTCTGCCAGTTCCGCCACTCGGCCATAAATAACTATTTAAATACATATTGTTGACCGATGGAATAACTAAAGAGTGCGCGCCATACCTTTTCCGCCACTCGGCCATAAACATAAATATTTAAAAAATTGTTAACTTTGATATTTTATTTTTTCTAACGATATCTATTAGCTTTTTTGGCTATTCTACTAGCAAACTATAGCTAACTTAGATATTCTACCAAAATATATTTAATACGTAAATACTTAAAACAGCTGATAACAAACCTATAAATACACCTGCTAAAATATCCGTCGGATAATGGTAACCCAAAATAACTCTTCCAAATCCCGTCAAAACCAACATTGGCAATAAAAAGCCCAATCCTACATATGGAAATAAAATCATCAAAACAATAGCCACTGAGCTTAACGCAGCTGCATGCCTGGAAGGAAAAGAATTATGAATTTTTGTCTGAAATGAAAATAATTTTGAAGTGATAGGTTGAAAATTATATTTTTGATATGGTCTGGTTCTATGATAAAACAAATTAATCAAGCTCACCAACACGATCCTAGCTATTATAAAAGAAGCTAAACTACAAACTACGGCGAATTCAAATTTTTGCAAGTTATAATTGACTAAAATTTCGACAAAAACTAAACCTAAAATTATAAAAGAATAATTACTCCAAAATTGCCAAAAATATCTAAAAAATAAATTAGTGCTTAATAAATTCTGCCAATATAAATATTGCTCTTTAGTGACCATTTATCTTAACCACAAAACTAATAATACAACCACTGCTAAAGCCAGCCTGTAAATGGTAAAAATAGCAAATGATCTTGTTGAGATATATTTAAGCATATACTTGATTGCCAAAAAACCAAATACAGCTGAGGATGCAAACCCAGCTATCACCTCAAAATGATTTTGAATATGCAAAATTTCTGGCAACTTCAAAACTACAGCTCCAAGTATAATAGGTATCGACATTAAAAAACTAAATTTAGCTGCATCTTGTCGGTTTACACCTAAAGATAACCCCGCGATCATAGTAGCACCACTACGAGAAACACCAGGAACTATAGCAGCTGCTTGACTTAGTCCAATAATTAAACTATTTAACCACGAGATGTGAGTAAGATTTTTATTCTTAGCACCATACTTGTCTGCCAACCATAAAGCAACACCGACCACAGATAATGTAAAAGCTATAAGCAATGGACTTCGCAAAGCATTCTCTGCTTGCTGCTCTAATAACTTACCAATTATTGCTGCAGGAATCGTAGCGATCAAAATCAGCCAACTTAACTTTTGATACACGTTATTATTTATATCTCTAGTAGACTTATTTAAAGAATTCAAAAAACCTTTAATTAGTAGCCATATATCGCCTTTAAAATAAGCCAACACTGCTACCAATGTTCCAAAGTGCAACGCCACATCAAAAGCCAATCCCTGATCTTTCCATCCAAAAAACCAAGGAGTTAAAATTAAGTGGGCTGAAGAAGAAATTGGCAAAAATTCACCAAGGCCCTGAACTGCTCCTAATATAACAGATTGTATTATTTCCATATTATTTATTCTTTTATAATTGCAATATCAGGGAGATTATCCCAAACTTTAACTTTGATATTTTCCTTACCTTCTAATACTGCTTTAGTTAATCTATGCATCCCATCAAAAACCAATCCTTGCTTAGTAATCCAAATAGGATTATCCAAATTTGCTTGCCTGATATTAGCAATATGATCCGACCATTCTTCCTTACGTTGTGCAGCATCCCAATCTTTTAATATCTGAAATGGTCCTAATTTTTCATTGTTTTGATCAATCCAATAATAATTACCTTCGCTTACAGCACCTAATAAGGTATTTAATGAAATTTCTTGAATGGGAATATTTTCTGCTTCATTTTTTAATTTATCAACGTCATATAAAATTTCACCTACCCTTGTAGTTTCTTGAGTGTAAATTTTTGAAAATTCTCTATTAAATTCCATATATTAAACTCCTGGTAACTTTAATGTTAAAGCAAACGCTTTTACTTCTTGTTTAATTTGTTGGCGCAGTGATACATCATCTGGGTTTTGCAATGTTTGCACAATCCAGTTTGCAACTTTTTCCATATCGGATTTACTTGCTCCGCGAGTTGTTATTGCCGGTGTTCCTAATCTAATACCACTTGGATCCATCGGACCTCGAGGATCATCTGGCAAAACATTTTTATTTACCGTAATCAAAACTTCATCCAATAAATCTTGTGCTTGCTTGCCAGAAATGTTAAAAGTCGCAATTGTATCTATAAGCATCAAATGATTATCAGTACCATTAGTAACCAATTTCACATTACGATCCATCAGCTGCTTTGCAATCTCCTTAGAGTTATCCAAAATATTTTTTGCATACTCTTTAAACTCTGGCTTTAAAGCTTCACCAAGGGATACTGCCAATGCGGCAATATTGTTCATGTGAGGACCACCTTGAAGTCCAGGAAACACAGCCTTATCAATACTACTTGCAAATTTAGACTTACACATTATCATGCCGCCTCGAGGACCACGCAAAGTTTTATGAGTTGTAGTGGTGACTATATCAAAATCATAATCAAACGGATTAGGTAAAACACCACCAGCGATTAAGCCGGCAATATGTGCTGCGTCCATCATGGTAACAGCATTAACTTCATGAGCAATTTCTTTTAACTTTGCATAGTCAATACTCCTAGGATAAGAAGAAAATCCAGCTAAAATAATTTTTGGTTTGTGCTCATGAGCAAGGGCTCGAATTTCTTCATAGTCCAACTCCCCTGTCTCTACATCCTTCATTTTGTAACGAATAAAGTTATAAATTTTTGCTGATTGAGTTACAGGATGTCCATGAGTCAAATGTCCTCCATGGGAAAGATCCATACCTAATACAGTATCTCCAGGCTCTAGCAATGCAGAATATACAGCGTTATTAGCAGGAGCTCCAGACAAAGGCTGTACATTAACATGCTCAGCTTTAAATAACTTCTTAGCTCTTTCTATTGCTAAGTTTTCTATAACATCTGTATTTTGCTGTCCACCATAATATCTCTTTCCCGGATATCCTTCGCTATATTTATTAGTAAAAACGCTCCCTAAAGCTTCTAAAACTTCCTGAGATACATAATTTTCTGAAGGGATTAATTCTAAACCCTCTTTTTGACGTGTAATTTCCGCTTCTATGCTATTATACACATCTGGATCAAGTTGAGATAAAATTTGATAGTTCATTAAGTATATTTTAGCAGAGTAATACACTGATTGACAAAATCGATAAATTTGATAAAATTAACAAAAAATTTGGGAGGATTTATATAATGAACGAAAAACAAGTTTCTATAAAAAACTCTAAAGTAAATGCAAATATCGTAATTGCTGGGCTTGAGGTTGACCATCAAGCTAAAGCCAAGAAAAAGCTAGCTCATTTATTACAAACCCTAGAACTTTACTTAGGAAAATTGAGCCATGACTCCACAATTGATATTTGTTTTGCAGTGGTAAATACAAATGTATATACCATAGGATTTCCGATAATATATAATAAAAAGCAGAAATATTACATCAAGATTACTTTTGGAAATCCGGGAGATTGTTGGTCAGTTGATTCAAATGATTTAGAACCTAGAGTCATAAAAATTATAAATCAAAAGCTGCAAGCTATGCACAAAGAAATTTAACGTATATGACAAAAATTATTTTGTGTATGCATTTATAGAACTGTGGAAAATAAACGTAGAAATATCTACGTTTTTTATTTCAATATAGATTGACAAAAATCTATTTTCTAGTTATAATCTTTAGTTAATTCAAAAAAAACCAGGAGGAAATTTATGTCAGAAGAAAATAAAAAAGTTAAAGCCAAAGTATTCACGTTGATCGAAATTCCGAATATTTGCATAACACAAATTTCAAAATTTACAATCGCCATGCATCATCATCCGAGTGTAATAAGTGCAAGGAAGCATGGACAGAATTACGAACTAAAAATTGATAATTCTTCTAATCCGGCAGATTATCAAAATTTGGTAGAAGAACTAGCGGAATATAATATAGAAGTATAAAAATGCTAGCAAATCTAAAACGCAAGGAATAACCTTGCGTCTTTTTTTATAAATAAATTTATATTAAAAAATAAAACAAACTAAAGATTGCACCTAGTACAAACAAAGCAACAAAGCTTCCAGTTAATGCAAATACTATTATTCCAATCACTGCCGCCAAAAACTTTCCCAAAGATAGCATCTGCTCAAATCCAATAACATAAGGCATAATATGAGTGCTTTCTGCACGCTCATATGTTAACGTTGACATTGGAATAAATACTAAACTTTTTGAAGTTCTAGATATCGCATCAGTTATCAAAACACCAAAACCCGAGACAACAGGGATGCGTGCAAGCCAAGCTAATATATAGAAGAATCCGCCAATTCTTAAAACAGTTTGCTTGCTATGACCATCAGTATAAATTCCTATATATAAAGCAAGAGCTGTTGCCACCATTGTTGCAACGGTGACCAAAGCTCCGGCATCTTGGTAATTTCTAACTATCATGTAAATAAATATCGGCCAAATACTAAGCACTAAAAATTCTTCGGCAAAACCAAAGTATCCTAAAAATTTATATGGATATTGTTTATATAAATTCCACGTATCAATAAACTTGTATGGCTTTGGTACAAACTGTTCTTTAGTCCACAACAATGGAATTGCGCTGCATAAATATATTATCGCCGCAACAATTAGCAAAGACCCTATTCCAAGCATCACTGACAAAAAACCACCAATTAATGGTCCAAGTATTTGCATTACATTCATGATCGCGTACATCAAACTAAATTCTCTACCGCGCTGCTGCCCATTGGCAAATCTTGCCAGGCTTGCATGAAATGCCGGCCAAAACAAACTTTTTTGAATCGCAAAGGCTATAGGAGCAAAATATATCAGGCAAAAATTATGTTCGGAACCCAACAGCAATATCCAAAATAAAATTTGAAATGGAATGCTAAAAAATATAGAATGCGCATATCCATATCGACTAGCGATTTTCCCGCCAAAGGGTATTAATATCGCATAGACGGCATAAACTACGCCAAAAAATAATAATACCTGAGCAACAGAAAAATCTAAAACTGTAAACAAAAAAATTGGTTCAAATATTGTTATTATAGCCTGCGCCAAATTACCGATTGCCATAGAAGCATATAAATGTTCGATCTCGCTTCTAACTTTAGCAGCAAAATAATGAGGCAAATGAAAATTAAATAGCATTTATTTTTGTTTCAAAAAATCAACTTTACTTTTTTATTATATCACGTTAATTATCTTAAAACGTATTAAGCTTTATTTATAATTTTATTTCTCATTACAGACTGAGATGATAAAGGTTTTGAACAAATTCCACAGCGCTATGTTATGAATTTATTTTATGGAGCGAGGACTAATAGAAAACCCCTATCATCTCAGTTAGTTTTTAACGTAATTACAAAAGCCGCTTATAAATAATTGTAAACAAATCCTATGTGCACAGCTTTGCATTTTGCGATTAGCAAAATTAAGAAACCATAACAAATAAAATGAGTGTTAATTATTTATAAGTGGCTTATTGGAAGCTATATAAAATTTTCTATATTACTATATTAATCAATTTGCCTGGAACAAAAATAATTCGCTTTGGTTCTTGTCCGGACAAAATTGATTGGATTTTTTCCAACTGCATAACCTGTTGCTTAATCTGATCTTCATCACTATCACTAGGAACTTCTAAAGTATCTTTAACTTTACCATTTACCTGAATAACGATTTTTACAGTAGCAATTTGTAAATATTTTTCTTCGGCTTGAGGAAAAGCTGTGTAAGTTATACCACCTATACCTCCGGTTAATTCATACAACTCTTCGGCAATATGCGGAGCTAAAGGAGAAAGCAATTTAGTAAAAGCCTGCAAAGTATTATTAGAGACTTCTAAATCTTTTACTTCGTTTACAAACTTCATTAAGCTAGAAACCACTGTATTAAAGCTAAAAGTCTGAATATCTTCATTAACTTTTGCAATTAACTGATGCAGCTTATGTAAAACTTCTTCATTATCTGTTTCTACTGTTTTTGCATTATTAAACCAATGCCAAACTTTATCCAAAAATCTCGCCACACCGACTATACCTTGATCGCTCCAAGCAACACTATCACTATGAGGTCCTAAAAATAATTCATACATACGCATGGTATCAGCACCATATTTTTGAACAAGTTCGTCTGGGTTAACAACATTGCCCTTACTCTTACTCATCTTACTGCCATCACTTGCTAAAATAATGCCATGAGGCACACGCTTTGTATAAGGCTCACTTACAGGAACCAACCCTTGATCATGTAAAAATATATTCCAGAAACGAGAATAAAGTAAATGAAGAGTAGTATGCTCCATACCACCAAAATATAAATCTACTGGTAGCCAATATTTCAGTTTATCCTCATCTGCAAACGCTTCGTTATTTAAGGCATCAGTATAACGCAAATAATACCAACTACTGCCTGCCCATTGTGGCATGGTATTTGTCTCTCGTTTTGCTTCCCTGCCGCACTGCGGACATATAGTATTTACCCATTCTTCAATTACAGCAAGAGGACTTTCCCCTGTTCCAGTTGGTTCATAGTTGTTAACTTCAGGCAATAGCACCGGCAAATCTTTTTCAGGAACAGCAACAATACCGCAAGTATTGCAATGAACAAGAGGAATAGGTTCGCCCCAATATCGCTGCCTACTAAACACCCAATCGCGTAGTTTATATTGGATTTTTGGAGTACCAAATTTTTCAGCCATTTTAGATTTGGCTTCTTCCGAGTTAATACCAGAAAACTCACCGGAATTTATGAGGTGACCATGTCCTGAGTAAGGCTTTTCTAAATTTTTATATTCTAGCTCAAGCTTTGCTAATTCTTCAGTAGGATTGAAATTTGCAGAATGCCCAGCCAATGGACCAATAAAATCCGGTTCGACCACACATACCACTTCTATTCCAAACTTTTTAGCAAACTCAAAATCCCGCTCATCATGAGCAGGTACTGCCATTATTGCACCGGTTCCATAACCACCCAAAACATAATCAGCTACCCATACAGGGATTTCGCCGCCAGTTGCTGGATTAATCACTTTTACACCTCGTAACTCGACACCTGTTTTATCCTTACCTTCAGCAACTCTATCTTGTTCTTGTTTTAATTTTGCTTCTTCTATATATTTTTCTACATCTGCAAAATTTTCTATCTTCTCTTTAAGCGTAGCAATTAATTCATGTTCTGGCGCCAAAACTAAATAAGTCGTACCAAAAATAGTATCTGGACGAGTTGTAAAAACTTTAATTAAATATTGATCGTTTGAAATTTGAAAATCAATTTCTGCTCCTTCACTTTTACCAATCCAATTTGCTTGTTGAAGCTTTACACCTTCTGGCCAGTCTGGTAAATTATCCAACCCTTGTAATAGTTTTTCAGCATATTCGGTAATTTTAAGGTACCATTGTCTTAATTCTTTTTTTTCTACGGCAGTACCACAACGCTCACAATTACCACCAACAACCTCTTCGTTTGCTAGCCCAGTTTTATCTTTAGGACACCAATTAATAAGACCAGTTGCCTCATACGCCAATCCGGCTTGGAAAAACTTTAAAAACAACCACTGAGTCCATTTATAATAATTAGGGTCCGTGGTATTAATTTCGCGAGACCAATCAAAACTATAACCCAAAGATTTAAATTGCTTTTTAATATTGGCAATATTTTTTGCAGTAGAGACAGCTGGTTGTACACCATGCTTAATTGCATAATTTTCTGCAGGCAAACCAAAAGCATCCCAACCAATTGGATACAAAACTTCATTACCGGTCATGCGATAATACCTAGCCAAAACATCTGCTGCAGTATAACCACGAACATGCCCCATATGAAGACCATCTCCAGACGGAAAGGGAAATTCCATCAAGACATATTTTTTTGGCTTCGCACTATTTTCTGTAGCAGAAAAAGTATTTTGTGCATCCCATATCTCTTGCCACTTTTTTTCTATAGTTTTAGGATTATATTTTTTCATCTTCTTTAAAAAATAATTGCTCTTTTTCCTTTTCTAAAATATCTTTTAGCTGTAAGAAATATTTTTCTACTTCTGGATGCTCTTTAACTTTATCTAATTTTTTAGCTAAAAAATTTTCGTAGGTAACTTCAAAAGTTTTAAAAGTCCTTCCACCTTCCAAATATATATTGATTGGCGGCAAAACTTTATCTAATGCATAAACAAACCTACTTTCTTCATCTCCGCGAGCTTCATACTGTTTGATCAAAGATATTAAATCAGGGAACTCTGATAATTCTGACTCTAACTTTAACAAAGAGTCATGTTCGCGTTGCTGCTTTGTAGCATGAACCTCTTGGTTTTTATCAAACAATCTAGTATCACCGGCATACACCTCAACCAAATCATGGATCAAGGAATATTTTAAAACCAAATCCAAATCCAAAGGCAAGTTGTATGCCGAAATAGCATACCATGCTACCATTGTTAATTGATAACTGTGCTCTACATCATTTTCCATCCTGTCAGAACCCATCAAAAAAACAGTGCGTTCAATTTTTTGGAACTCAGCAATCAATTTTACAAATTTTAATATTCCATCTAATTCCATGTTCAAATCTTAAATAATTTTTTAGCGTTTGCTGTTGTTATATTAGCAACTTCTTCTAAGGTTAGATTTTTCCATTCGGCAATTTGCATGGCAGTTTCTACCATAAAAGCAGGTTCGTTTCTCTTGCCGCGATAAGGTTTGGGGGACAGATATGGTGCGTCTGTTTCTAAAATAATATTTTCTATACTTAAACCTTCAACTACATCGCGACTACGAGATGTTTTATCAAAAGTTATAATACCGTTAATTCCTATATAACCACCTAAGTCCACAAATCTTTGCGCAGTTTCTAAGTCGCCAGTAAAGCAATGTATTTCAAAGCGCAAGCCAGAATAATTTTTAAGCATATCCAAAACATCCTCATAAGCATCATTGCCATTCTCGCTTGGACGACAATGAATACATAAAGCTTTATCTGTTTCTAAAGCAAGCTTTATTTGAGATTCAAAAGCATGTTTTTGCAAAGCTTTAATCTGTGCTAAATCAGCACCTTCCGGTAATCGATAATAATCCAACCCACACTCACCAATTCCAACAACGCGGTTATCTGTCACAACCAACTGCTTGTACATCTGATAGTCAAAAGATTCTTCTTTTGTTTTATTTACAACTTCATCATTATCTATAAAATCGTGAGAATAAGTATGGGAAGGATGCAAGCCGACAACAGCATAAATCTCTTTATCAGGATAATCTTTAAGCATTTGAACTGCTGCTTTACTCGTATCTATCTGAGTCCCAACATTAACCACAACCACGCCTGCTTCGTCAGCACGTTTAATAACTTCTGCAG
This sequence comes from uncultured Candidatus Saccharibacteria bacterium, assembly GCA_964631145.1. GTDB lineage: Bacteria > Patescibacteriota > Doudnabacteria > UBA920 > UBA920 > UBA920. Next base: position 337,779 of record CAZVXT010000001.1, on the reverse strand, counting down.
AATCTTCCGCAAAAGCATTAAGGTTAATATGCGTATGTGTATCAATAAACTGCATGACTTAATCTATATTTATTCTTGGAAATAATCGTGGAATATTATCTAGAGACAAACTATCCATAACTTTGAAAATCACCCCTGCAGTAAATGGTAAAAATGGATGCAAATCAAAAGCTATTTTCCACAACTGTTTTAATAAATATTCTATGTCAGCTATAGCTGCTTCTCTATCTACCTTAATCTTTTTAAATGGTTCGTTAGTTTGAATATAAACATCAAGATTCTTTATATCTTTCCAAATCTTGTCTGCCGCTTGATCTATTTTATATTCATCTAATAGTTGATTGTTATAATCTACTTTGATTTGAGGGGCGCTAAATTTTACTTCTGCACTAACCGCCATCTTCAAGATGCGGCTAGTAAGATTACCAATTCCATTTGCAAGATTGGCATTATAACTTTCTACAAATCTTTCCCATGTAAAATCTCCATCTTCAAAAGTTGGAACTTCACGTGACAAATAATAACGCAGCGCTTCTATAGATTGTTCTTTATTTAAACCAAGATCTTCCAATTTTTGTAAAAGCTCATAAGGAGAAACAACATTTCCTAAGCTCTTACTCATTTTTTGACCATTGCTAGTTATAAATCCATGAATAATGATTTGCTTGGATGGAGGGAGCCCGGCAGACATTAACATAGCTTGCCACATTGCAGATTGTTGTCTCAAATTATCCTTACCTGCAATTTGCAACGCGTTTGAGCCTTCTATACCACCCCAAAATTGCTCAAACTTTTCATTGTTATTTGGCCAACCCAAAGTAGAAATATAATTTACTAATGCGTCAAACCAAACATACATAACCTGGTCTTCATCTCCAGGAACTGGAACACCCCATGGCATTTTTTCCTTCAATCTAGAAATACTAAAATCCTGCAAGCCATTTTCTACAAAAGTTTTTATTTCGTGCAGTCTAGATGCAGGTACAACAAATTGGTTTTGATTATTATATAAGTCTAATAATTTTTGAGTATAATTAGAAAATTTAAAAAAGTAATTCTCTTCATCAATTAACTCGATGTCCATATTTGGGTGAATCGGACATTTTCCATCAATTAATTCTGAATCTGTTTTTTCCAGCTCGCAGCCAACACAATACTTAACTTGATAAGTTTTTTTATAAATATCGCCATTTGCCTCGCAACGCTTCCAAAATTCTTGTGCTGCCAATTTGTGATTATCATCTGTAGTGCGAATAAAGTTTAAACCATCAAATAAACCAAGCTTGTCTTTTAATGCTTTAAATTTTTCTGCATAACCATTAACATACTCTTGCACCTCAACTCCTTGTTCTTGTGCTTTGCGGTATATTTTTACACCATGTTCATCTGTACCAGTGTTAAAAAATACATCTTGCCCGCGCATTGCATGATACCTAGCGATAATGTCAGCGTGAATAATTTCCAGAGCAAAGCCAATATGAGGATCAGCATTTACGTAAGGCAAAGTTGTAGTTATATAAAATTTGTTCATAAAATTAAAAAAGAGCTTGTTCTAAGCTCTTTCATTATAACTTTAATACAATAAGTCTCACAAGAGCTATTTATACGTCAGGATTTGCTAATTTTTGTGGGAAAAACTCTTTAATTACCACAGTAATAGCCCCAGCCAATGGCACTGCTAGCAAAATACCCAAAACACCAGCTAATTTATAACCGATTAATAATGCCAACAACACTACCAAAGGAGAAGTACCCACGGTCTTTTCCATAACCTTTGGCACCAAAACATAACCTTCAGTTTTTTGAATTAAAATATACAAGATTATTACCGCAATTACTAAAGGAGGATTTTGAATCAAAGCAAAGAACACTGCCGGCACAGCTGACAAAAATGGTCCAACATAAGGAACAATTTCTAATAGCCCGGCTATAATAGCCAAAACCAATGCATATTCTACTCCCAAAATTGATAACCCAATGTAAGTTAGCAAGAAAATAAACACACTTAAAATAAACTGTCCAACAACCCACAAACCCATTTTGCGTTGAATTTTTTCTATTAAGTTAACAATAAACTCTTGATGCTGTCCGGGAATTAAATCACTAATAAATTGCTTCATTCCTTTATCAGCCGCCACCAAATAAAATGACAAAACCAAAACAGTAATTAACGCAAACAATCCATTAAATAAACCCAAGGTTCTATGGAATAGCAAATCCTTACTAGAGCCACTGGATAACAAATCTTTGGCAACATTAGATAAATCAGCGCCTCCAAGCAACAAATCAATGCTTGGATATTTTGCTTGCAATTCTACCGCATAGCTCGGCAGGTTCTGAGACAACACCTGAGCTTGATCAATGACTAACGGAGCCAGTAGTGCGATCATAATCGCAACAAAACCCAAGACAATTACATATGTTCCTAAGACGCTTACAAAACGCGGCACCCTGCGCTTGTTTAAATATTCCACCAATGGTTCTAAAGCTGATGCCAAAACCAAAGATAATAAAATTATAATAACAATATCTCTAATTACCCATAAAAAGCCCAAAATCAAAAACACACCAACAACCCTTAGGATAACTTTAGTTGAATAATCTAATTGAAAGTTCATAACCTAAGTATAAAGTAATTTTTATAAAAAGAAAACCAGCCTACTTATGCAGACTGGTAAATAGCTAATTTTTATATATTTGATTGTTCGGTATATTTTTTCCGCTTAAAAAATTGTTCAAGGAGAAAAAACTAAGTAAGAATATAAATACACCTAAAAGCCAACCACCTATGTATTCTGGGAAAAATAATGAATGCACAAAAAATCCTACAGGTAAAGATAGTCCTATCATTAAAAATCCAAATAGCATCATTGCTCCTTCTACCGTGCCTGAACCTATTCTCGGACCAGATAATTTATCTGCTATACGCATCACTTTATACCCCAAAACTAGGACTAAAAATGACAACAAACTATTTAAAACAGCTACAGCTATAAAGTTAATCAAACCAAAGTATTGATAAACATCTACTAAAAAATAGCCGCCCAATAAACACAATATCACCACTAAACCGGCTCCAATAAGTATCATAAAGCACCTCCATAAAATTTCTGTAATTATACAGACATTAACAGTTAAGGTCAAACTAAAAGAGCTTGGCTCAAAACCAAGCTAATATTTACTAATTATCAAATTTATAAATCAAGAACGAGTAAAATGCAAAAATAGCAATAAACATGATACCGCTAGATATTAATCCAGCATTATGTTGATTAACAGAGCGATAAGATTGTAGCAAATACATTACAGTAAAAAATACTAAGACTTCCCCGCTACATATTGCAATACTTTTGATTTCTATTCTGCTTAAAGAATTAAGATAAAGTTTATTATAATACATTCCAGATGCAAGACTGACAATAACCAAGACTAGCAAAACTGAAATAATATTAATTATAAGCATTGCCCAAAAACTACTAATACCTAAATCTGTGTAGATGTGTGAGGTAAAAAACCCAACAAAACCACCAACTAATATAAATAAAATTGATAAAACTTTCATATATCCTCCTAAAGTTTTTATATTATAACTTAAACTACGCAATACAAAAAGCAACTACTTTTTAGTAGCTGCTTTTAATTTATTCTTGTGAAGTGGACTCATTCAAAGCTGCACGGGCTTCTTCAATTTTGACATCAAGTCGCTTGATACCCTCTAGACAATAAGCTTTTATTTGTTCGCGCAAAAAATCTGTTAAACCTTCTGTTTGCAAATCGCGAATCAAAATATCTTTAATCGTTTGGTCTAAATCTGACTCCTCGATTAAATGAATAATTTTTTTTAACTTTTCTTCCATATAAGTATATTACTTGTGAAGCTATTCGTGAGCTTCTATAGCATCCTTCAAGTCAACAAAACCCTGTTTGGATTTTAGCAACTCTTCTAAATTAGCAGGTAACTCTCGACCGAATTTAAAATCTGGGAGATTTTTGTTGTATGTTTCTGGATTGAAGCCGTATTCCGCGCTCATATTTTTTCCTTTATTTCTGAACTTGTTTTCGCAAGTTTTTTAGTAACTTAATGTCTGTTTCAACTTTATCATGCTCAGTTTCTAAAATCAAGGGAACAGCCAAATTATTTTCTGAAAGTATTTGTAAAAAGGCAGAAATTCCAGTTTTACCAATTTTGCCTTCCCCAATATGCTCATGTCTGTCCTTATGGGAAGCGAGATCTACCTTAGAATCATTTACATGACTCATGCAAAAATGCTTTTTGCCAATAATTTTATCAAATTTTTTGAATACTTCTTTAGCGGAATCATAATTAGACAAATCATACCCGCTACTAAAAGCGTGCTGAGTATCAAAACATATACCACCAAAGCCTCTATGCTTTTTTATAGGAGCCATAAGCTCGACAAGCTCTTCAAAAGTATCCCCAATTACCTCACCAGCTCCTGCAGAAATTTCTATTAAAAGCTTTGTGGTTCCTTCATAACCATCCAGAACCTTCTGCAAGCCTTCTTTTGCCTGTTGCATCCCCACTTCTCTACCAAGGGCTTTAAAACTACCAGGATGAAACATTACATATTTTGCACCTAACAAGCTTCCCCGCTCCAAGTCCGTCCTAACCAGATTAATAGATCCATGAAAAGTAGTTTTTTTTTCTGAACCAAAATTTAATATATAAGGGGCATGAATAACAAACGTATCTATCCCCGCCTTTTTTAATTCTGATTTGAAATTTTCTTGCAATTCTTCAGTAATAGGAGCGGCACTACCACCCTGAGGACTGCGACTAAAAATCTGAAAGGTTTCGCAACCCAACTCTGCTGCTCTGGCAGGAGCTTTATCCAAACCGCCAGCAATAGACACATGACACCCTATTAAACTATTAGTTAACTTTTTCATTTTTAATATATTAATTAACAACTTGGTGATTGCGCCTTTAATATTTCGCAATTCCTAAAGGTTTTTTTAAAATTTACGCAGAGCGATAATACTGAATAATGTAACCAACCAGCATACTGAAATGTCTTAGTTAATTTAAAACTTTTTAAGTAGCGATTCAAACTTCTTAGCGGATTTATATGGTCCAACTATAGCCAAAGACATAAGATTAGGATTAAATAGCTTTCCTGCCAATCGCAAAACATCTTTAGCTGTCACTTGATCAATATCTTTAAACACATCTTTCGGAGCTTGTACATGATTTTTAAATGCCAACTCTTCCAAATACCAATCTAATCGGGATTGATTATCTTCCAGAGCCAAAGTTATTTTGCCTTTTAAATAAGACTTGGCTTTTTGCAATTCTTTGTCAGTAACTGGTTCGGTGCTAATCTTTTTTAATTCTGCCAATATTACAACAATTACATCTTCAATTTTATCTACCCTAACACCGCTAGAAATATCAAAGACTCCAGTATCTTGGTAATTACTATTAGAAGCTCTTACATAATAAGCAAGTCCGCGCTTTTCTCTAACCTCATCAAACAAACGGCTACTCATACCACCGCCCAAAATACTTGCCAAAACTGCTGCGGCTGCATTATCTTTGTGATTATAATCAATCGACTTAAAACCAAAGTTAATTACAGCTTGCTTAATATCTTTATGCTCTAATTTAACAGCAAATTGTTTCTGCTTATCCTTAACTTTAGAATATCTACCGAAACTACCAGCAGAAACTTTACTCCAGTATTTATTTATTAATTTATTTAGGACTACACGATCATACTTTCCAGCTACCCCCAAAATCATATTGCCAGGCTGATAAAAGCGGTTCATATAGTTAATAAACATTTTTTTATTCAACTTGACTACACCTTCAGGTTCTCCAGCAATATTTCTACCAAGCGCATCTTGCGGCCACATAACCTCCTCCAAAATATTTGCCACATGAGCGCGAGGAGAATCTTTATACATATTTATTTCTTCTACAATCACTCCTTTTTCGCGATCTATTTCTGGCTCATCAAATAATGGAGCCTGAAGCATATCTGTTAAAATTTCAAAGATCAATTGTAAATGACTATGATGAGCCTTAATATAATACTGTGTGTGCTCCTTGCCTGTGTTTGCATTCATCTCGCCACCTATACCATCAACAAGTTCGGTGATTGCCATAGAGTTAGGAAATTTTTGAGTCCCTTTAAAAAGAATATGCTCCAAAAAATGAGATATGCCATTTTCTCTATGCGTTTCGTTTCTACTGCCTGTTTTAACAAAAAAATCTACCACTACACTTTCGGCGTCTGTACTTGGCACTTCCAAAATAGTTAATCCGTTTTTTAAAATTCGCTTGTGATATTTCATAATTGACTTAAGTATATATTTAGAATATCATATATGAAAATTCTTGAGGAGGAAAATATCCCAGTTACAATTATACACCTACCTTTAGTTATTAGACCGCCTTTTATTGCAGTGCATGATTACAAAATAAAGTCACGCTTAAAAAAAGAAGTCCTGGTTAAAATATTTTATTCAGACAGCTGGTTTAGTGGAATCAATGCAGAAAAAATTGACCATAATAATATTTTAGCCGTGCGATTATTAACATTTTTGTCTGAGCCTAAAAAAACTATTATAGGTAAAATTTTTGACTATGATATGTATCATATTTTGATTGTTCCAAAAAACTCCTTATCATGGACGGAGATTCCTAGAGATAAAATATTATCGTTTAAAATTTTGGAGGATGAAAACAATGCCAAAGTTATCAAGAAACAAGAAAAATAATACTCTACCAAAACTATTTAAACTACAAGACTATATTGGCAAGAAAATAAGAATTAAAGTTAAATATGGTTGGGCAAATCACAAAGGAGTTGCAATAAAAGCAGATGACCGCAGTGTTTTGTTAAGTGGCATGAAATTTCATATCCATAAAAATGATATTTTATCAATAAAAATTGGTTATTAATAATTAAAACGGCGAAGCTAATCGCTGTCTTTTTTATTTTATAATATTGTCTTCTAATTTTGTAGAAACTTTTGCAAAATACTTAGCTTTGCCGTTTTGCAAGTAAACCAGATCTTCAATTCTTACACCACCAACGCCGTCTATATAAACTCCAGGCTCAATGCTAAATACATAACCATCTTGCAAGACATCTTTACTTGTTTTATATAAATAAGGAGATTCATGCACAGCCAAACCAGTACCATGCCCCAAGGAATGTGTAAAATATTTTTCTAATTTATTTTGAGCTAAATAATTCCTCGCAATAACATCTGGCTCTGCTGCCGCAATACCACTCTTTAAACTTTCTACTGATAACTGGTAAGCATTTTCTATATGATTATAAACAGTTTTTAGTTGTTTAGAAGCGGATTTGATAAATACTGTGCTGGTAAAATCGCTACAATAACCATTTACTTTAAAGCCAAAATCTAGCACAACGCACTCACCTGATTTAATCACTTTATTGCTATTCATATGATGCGGAATAGCTGCATTAACCCCACTAGCAACAATAGGCTCAAAACTTACATCATCAACCCCTAATTCCAACCCCCAAATTTTAATCTGTCTAGCTAAAGCTAGTTCTGTAAACTTTTTTTCTGCTAATGATATTTTTATCCTAGAAAACACTTTGACAGTAATATCATAAGCCGACTTCATCATACTTAACTCGTCTTTATCTTTATAAAGACGCAATTCTTCTACCAAGCCATTAATGGTTTGTAATTTTATACTTTTAGAAAATTTCTTCAAAAATTGCTGCTCTCTAATAGTTATACAATCTTCAATTAGCAAAGTTTTGCCTTTTATAAATCTGGCTATATCTGACAGACGAGCTGTTTTGGTTCCAGAAATTTTTTCTAACCCATTACCAAAAAATATTGCATCATTTTTAGTTAATAACAAAAACCCATCCATAACAGGCTTATCAAGCAGGTAAAGCAAATTATTTTTATCAGCAACTAAAATAGGTGCCGTTAATTTCTTCTGTAATTTTTTTAATTTTTCCATGACAAAATAAGGTGCTTAAATAGCACCTTAAAATTATTTAATCTTTTGTGTTAAAAAGTTTTTTAATTCTGTTATAGCAATGCGTTCTTGCTGCATAGTATCGCGATCGCGAATAGTAACGGTACCATCTTCTAAAGTCTGAAAGTCTACAGTAATGCCATAAGGGGTTCCAATTTCGTCTTGACTATAATATCTCTTCCCAACATTGCCGCGATCATCCCAAGCAATCATAAAGTCTGCAGACAAATCTTTAAAAATCTCTTGAGCTTTTGCTACTAATTCTGGTTTATTTTTTAACAAAGGGAATACAGCCGCTTTATAAGGAGCTAGTTTTGGAGGAAGTTTTAACCAGATACGCTTACTGTCCGCATCTCCTTCTTCACGATAATGCTCGCACAGCACTGCCAAAAAACTGCGATCAACTCCCCAAGTTGGCTCTATTACATGAGGTAAATATTTTTCATTTGATTGAGGATCTAAATATTGCAAATCTTCCCCACTAGCTTCTTGATGATTTTTCAAATCAAAATCACCACGGTACGCTAAGCCGTAAAGTTCTTTAATTCCAAAAGGAAATTCATATTCAAAGTCTACAGTGCGCTTGCTATAATGGGCACGGTCCTCTGCTGGTACTTCCAATTCGTGCACGTGACTCATATCCAACTGCAAATCATTTTGCATCCAAGATATCATAGCTTTATGCCAATCTTCAAAATAGTTATTCCAATCTTTGTCAGTATCTGGCTTTGGAATAAAATATTCAATTTCCATTTGTTCAAATTCGCGAGTCCTAAATACAAAATTACCAGGAGTAATTTCGTTACGAAATGCTTTTCCAATTTGTGCTATACCAAAAGGGACTTGCTTGCGACTTGTTGTCTGGACATTTTTAAATTGTACGAACATAGCCTGCGCTGTTTCTGGACGAAAGTAGGCAACATTTGCTTGCTCTTCAGCAGGACCCAAAAAAGTTTTTAACATTAAGTTAAATTTTTTTGGCTCCATAAGATTATTACCTTTTGGACTTTTTAAATTTAGCTCTTTTACTTTTGCAGACATTGCCTCTAGGTCCATTCCAGTAACATTAACCCCCGCTGATTCTAACAAATGATCTAAACGATATCTTTCGTGGGTCTTTTCATCTTCAATCAGCGGATCGCTAAAAGTTGCAACATGACCAGATGCCTCCCAAACTTTTGGATTCATTACCAAAGCCGCATCAATCCCAACCATGTCTGGACGCTCTTGCACAAAACGCTTCCACCATAACTGCTTAATATTATTTTTTAATTCGGTTCCAAGTGGACCATAATCCCAAGAGTTAGAAAGACCACCGTAAATTTCGCTACCAGGATATACAAAACCGCGGCGCTTAGCCAAACTAACTATTTTGTCCATTAAATCATTTGTATTCATAATAAAATTATAACAATTGCAAATATTTTACGCAAAAATTGACAAAACCACCAAAAATTAGTATTGTTATACTTCAAATTAAAAATCATGGAGGATAAAATGAAAATTTTCTATTTAACTATATTGTTGATTTTTGCGTTCTTAACTACAACTTCTAATATAGCAGGACAAAATGTTTTTCTCAGCAATTCTGGAAAGCGTTGGATTTACTATACCAAATCCCAAAATCTAGGAATAACTTCAGTCTTTAAAAACGAAGTAACACCTCTGCCAAAAGGGTCGGCAAAAAGTTTTATTTTAAGATTTTTTGGCAGCAATATTGATTTTGTAAAAGAAAAAGATAAAGTAAAACAGTTATCAAAAACAATACAGCAAGAAGGTTTAATAATAGAGCCTTATTATCAAAATGCTTTATTATTAGAAGCAAAAAATAATCCGCAGGTCTATCAATGCCTAATCACCATCGGAGCGTGCAATGAAAATGTATTGGCAAATTTTGAAAAAAACTTTTCTACTCTATTCAATTTAAATCTTCGAGAAGTATCTTCAGAATATAATACCTTTAAAGGAATTTGGGAACTAGAAACTTATGGCTATTCTCCTATCGGAAAAACTAATCAAGGTAAGTTGTTTATTGATCCAAATAGTAAAAATGGAAATTCGGTAGTAAGTTCAAATTACCAGTCTCTACCACTTATATCATTTGAGCTAACTAGCGAATTTGGAAATCCCATGTTAGCGATCCATACTTACTTCCCAAGTTTTGGCAAAACCATTATGGTTAGTCAAAATAGCCCTATAGTTTATTGCTATTTTTATGATGACAACTTCAAGGCTATTAAAGGTGGAAATTTTCACAATCAACAAATAGCAAAATTAATAGAAAATAATTTTTCTAATTTTCAAGATTTACCAGATAATATGAAAATTTATCTGACCCCACAATTGTTTGATTTTTGGAAAACTTGTAAATGAAAAATAACGCCTAAATTTTAGGCGTTTTTTTATGTCCAAATTTATTTAGAATATAAATGATGTTCGTCAAAATGTTTTTGCAAAGGCGTAGCAATAGTTGCAGAAATTACAGCCACCAAATGCTCTGTTTGCTCATCAGCATAATCTTTTAATTCCCGAGTCTGATTATCAAGATCTTCTTTAGTCGCAAACTTTTCAACATCGCTCTTTGTTGCAAAGTGCTTTAAGTCTTCTTTAGTAGCAAATGCTTGAGCATCTTTTTTTGTAATAAATTTTTGATCCAACTCATCAAAACGTTGATGAATTTTAGAAAATTCGTTTTGTAAATTCATATTTTAATCATTATTTACTACTATTTTAACACCCATAAATAAAAGCCGAATAAAGTCTATTTACTAGAGGTGTAATCTTTAAATTCACTTAACATTTTATCAAAGTAATCATATTCAATTGCTGTTCTAATCTTTTGCATCATGTTCAGGTAAAATCTTAAATTATGCATAGTGGCAAGTCTAACGCCCAAAATTTCACCACTAGCAAATAAGTGTCTAATATAAGCTTTGGTGTGATTTAAGCATAAATAGCAATTACAGGTATTATCGACTGGTGTAAAATCTTCTTTATGCTTTTCAAGTCTTATATCAATAGTTTTATAACCCTCTTCCCCATTTTCTCCTTGAGCAGCCACATACAATCTACCGTGACGAGCTTCGCGGGTAGGAATAACACAATCAAAAGTATCCATACCCCGTGCCACTCCTTGAATAATATCAAACGGAGTACCAACTCCAAGCAAATGCTTTGGAGAGGTTTTTGGCAAATATGGTTCGCTATACTCAATCGCCCTCATCATTTCTTCATGAGGCTCTCCCACAGCAACGCCACCGATTGCAAAACCTTCAAAACCCAAATCAACCATATTTTGCGCAGAAATTTTTCTCAGATCTTCAAAACTCGCACCCTGAACAATGCCCCATAATTTTTGACCAGGATTAACAGGATCACCTCCGCCCATAATATGGCGATGTTCTCTTATAGCACGCTCTGCCCAACGACTAGTTAAATCTATAGATTCTTGACTGCGCTTATGCTCAAAAGGAAACCCAGGAAAATCATCTAGTATCAAACATATATCACTGCCCAAGTTAGCTTGAATATCAATTGATTTTTCTGGCGATAAAATTTCTTGTCTGCCATCTAAATCAAATTGAAACAACACACCAGCTTCCATAACTTTGCGCATTTTTGCCAAAGAATATACTTGAAAACCACCGGAGTCCGTAAAAATTGGTCCGTTCCAATTCATAAATTTATGCAATCCACCAGCTTTATAAATTAACCCATCACCAGGTCTTTGCCATAAATGATAAGTATTAGCCAGCACCATGCTTGCCCCCCAAAACTTCAACTCTTCATTAGTAACAGTCTTCACTGTGCCTTTTGTACCAATTGGCAAAAACTGTGGCGTTAAAATATCACCGTGCTCAGTGTGAATTACCCCGTTTCTTGCCGCGGACTTTGAATCTGATTTTAATATTTCAAAATAAGCCATAGAAACTAATTATAAAATTTTTTGCATAAAAAAACAACGCAAGATTATCTCAAGCGTTGTAGCTGACTTTCGTCAGAATTTTTTGTAGCGACTTCGAGAGCCGCCGGTTTGGCGGTTTTTAACCGCCGCCATTTGTTCGGCAGAAACTTTAATGACGCGACCTTCGGGTTTTTTATTTTCAACCGAAATGGGAAATGTTTGCGTTAAACTGATTTTGGAACCCAAAAGAACAGGTTCTTTGGTTTCAAAAAGCGGGGTGGTTGTTGTTTGCCCGAAAAAGATTTCTGGGTTGTTGATTAAAGTTTTTGCTATACCCGACATACGGGCCCATTTTCTGGCTCTGAAATTTGACATTTATGTCTCTCCTCTAAATTTAGTTTTATTTTTTAGTGTTCAATAAGATTAAAGCTAATTAATCTTGAACATCAATATTTTAACATATTTTAACATTTTTGTCAATAGATAAAATGTCAATAAAACACACTAAAAAACAAAAAACGTAGGTTTTCCTACGTTTATTTAAACAATTACCCAAAAACTTCTTTGATAAAAATCTTTTTATAAAGAGGTAAGTTTTGAGACAAGCTTATCAAATGTGTATAAGTTTCTGGTAGCAACTTCTCTACTTTACGGTTATTGTGCAAATATATTTGTTTTAACGCCCATAAAGAATATAAACGCTTGGTATAAACAAAGTCAATGGCTTCTATTAGCTCTTCCCTACTAAATTGATAACAAGAATAATAAGTCCGCAAATAAGTTACAGCTTGCATTAAATTTAGCTTATTATAGCCACCTCCTAAGCACATGATTAACATACTGCGGACAACTTCTACTAAACGAAACCCATATTTTGCTTCTTCAAAATCAATTACCGCATTAATATTGCCGTAATCATCGAATATCAAATTTTGATCATGAAAATCACCATGAGTGAAATGATTAGGCTGGAGATGGTAATAACTAGGAATTTGATAATTTAATGCTAATTGCTCTTGCAGTTCTATTAAGCTCCAAGCTTGCGAGTCTAATAAAGCTTGCGCTCGTTTTGTTTCAACAATTTGCTTTAAATGGTTAAGATCTTCAGAAAAATATTTACGTAAATCTGTATTAGCACAAGGTAAGTCTATATCTATATATTTTTTCTGTCCGTAAAAATGTAGCTGCGCTAAAAATTTAGCACTATTTACCAAAGCACATATTGAAACACTTCCTCGATTAAAGATTTTACCATCTTTATATAAATATAACGAGTAAGCATTGTCTTCAAACTCAACCACAGATTGCTCTTCAATAACTAATGCGGAGACCACAGGAAGCTTACACTCAAACATCCTAACCGCTTGATTAACTTTTTCAATCTCACTAATATTATTTGTTCGATGTTGTTTGAGCACAAATTTAAACCCATTACTTATAACAATCCAATTTTTAGTTTGCATACCTGAATTAATTTCATTAACAATTTGTAAGTCAGGCAATTTAAAAGATTTTTGTAAATAATGTAATAACTCTATATCCATATATTCCTCCAATATAATTTCTTATCAAATTATCATAAACTTAAGGACAAATCAACCACAAAAAAAGACAAGTAAATACTTGTCTAAAATTTATATTTTTCTAATCACAACCTTAGCTTCGACACCATCAATATCATCAAAAGGAATATGCATATAACTAATGCCTTTATCTAAACATATTTTATTAATATTCCAATTAACAACTTTGGTCATTAATTTATCTTCCAATGCAGTTAAACGAAAGGCTTTGGTCCTACCATTGATAAAATGTTGGCATTCTACCAAGTTATTAATTTTATGAATGATTAAATTTATAAAATCAACTTCTTCTTTAGATACAGAACAATCAACGGTAGAATTGGTGTAATTTATTTGAACAAATTCTTTTACCATACCAACTCCTTATTTAAACGTTACTATGACCTATCCAAAATCCAGGCTTACCACCACCATACCCATCTCCAGATTCATAACTACATTCCCAAAAATTAATCATACAAGCTCGCTTAATCAAAAATAATCCATTATAGGTTAAAACTTTGCTTTGAGTTTTTGAAATATAAAAATGAAACTCTTTAGTAACGTCTAAATTTTTAGACCGCAATTCATTTTGAATTGTTTCAACAATTTCATTTACCACTGCAAGTTCTGTTGCAGTCACCATCCGCCGTTCAATAGGCTTAATTAATTCTTCAGATAATACCGGTTCACTTTTTTGTAACTTAGTTGTTTCCATACAAACCTCCTTAATTTGATGACAACAGTATAGCAATTTATCATATAATTTTCAACCTTATATAAAAAACACACAACAAAAAACCAAGCAATACTTGCTTGGTTTTTTGATCATAAAAGGGGAGAGTAAATTACTAAAATTCTTCTGGTGGGCGAGAAGGTTTTGATGGAGTAGCGTGTCCATGTGATCTTTCGTTGTCATTATGATGCCTAGAACTACCGCCATGATGATCGCCGCCACGTCCTCTACCACCACCAAACCTTGGCTTTCTATCATGTCTGTCATAACCACCTCTGGAGCCACGATCTCCTCTACTGTCATCCTGGCTACCTTCCGGAGCCGGAGCAGCAAAAGGCTTATGAGTTAAGTTAATTCTACCCTGCTCGTCTATTTCAGAAACCTGAACCTTCAAAGTATCTCCTACTTTAACAACATCTTCCGGTTTACCAACTCTGTAATTTGCAAGCTGAGAAACATGAACCATTCCATCTTTACCTGGCAAAATTTCTACGAAAGCTCCGAAGTCCATAAGACGAACTACTTTACCTTCAAAAATTTCCCCTGGCATAACTTCACGGACAATATCTTTAATCATTTGAACTGCGCGGGTAGCACTTTCTGCATCTGTTGATGCAACCATCACCAAACCATCGTCTTCTATATCAATCTTAACCCCCGGACACTGAGCAATAATTCCATTAATTGTTTTACCACCACTTCCGATAACCTCACGAATCTGATCAGGCTTAATCATAAAGCTAGTTATACGAGGTGCGTAAGGGGAAAGGTCTGGGCGCGGCTCGGACAAAGCTTCTTTCATTTTACTCAAAATATGAAGTCTTGCTGGCTTTGCTTCAGACAAAGCTTGTGCCAAAATTTGTGCAGTTAAACCTTTTACTTTAATGTCTAACTGAAGTGCAGTAACACCGCTTTCATTACCAGTAACTTTAAAGTCCATATGTCCGTTAAAATCTTCAATTCCAGCAATGTCAGTTAAGACTTTAAAGTTGTTTGGATTAGATTCATCCATAACAAGACCCATAGCAACTCCACCAATAACTTCTTTAATAGGAACACCGGCATCCATAAGAGCTAAAGTAGAACCACATGTAGAAGCCATAGATGTAGAACCATTTGAAGACATAGTTTCAGAAACCAAACGCATTGTGTAAGGGAAGTCTTCTTGTGCTGGCAACACTACTTCAACAGCACG
This sequence comes from uncultured Candidatus Saccharibacteria bacterium, assembly GCA_964631145.1. GTDB lineage: Bacteria > Patescibacteriota > Doudnabacteria > UBA920 > UBA920 > UBA920. The sequence continues at coordinate 322,383 of CAZVXT010000001.1, read as the reverse complement.
CTCCGCGAGTGCGCCATGTCCGATTTCTCGACGACCGGGTCCGCGAATTGGAGAAACTTCTCCAACACTAAAGCCAGCCATATTATAATGGTGAATATATCTCTTGCCGCGACCTTCAACTGGATCTTCTACACCATCTAGCAATTGCTCATCGCCTTTGCTTCCTAAAGTTACAACAGTTAAAACTTGCGTTTCACCGCGTGTAAAGAGGGCAGAGCCATGAGTACGAGGTAGAACTCCAACTTCACAACTAATTTGACGGGTTTGGTTCATAGCTCGACCATCAACACGTCTGTCTTTTTCTAAAATTTGCTTTTGTTGGTACTTCTTTAAAATCTTATCAATAGCAGTATTAACTTCTTTGGCAATATTAATATCCAAATCTTCCGAAGACAATGCTTGATTTACAAGATCCAAACATTCGGCAGTTAAATCTCTGACATTTTGATCGCGTTGTTCTTTACTACTAACATAAATAGCGGCTTCGATTTTTTCATCTGTCAAAAAAGCTTTGACCTGGTCTAATACTTGAGGATTAATCTCTTTAATGATTGGAGTAGTTTTTTCTACACCAACCTCTTTACGAAAATCTTCTTGCAAACCACATAATTGCTTTAAGTAGCCTTGAGCAAATTCTATTGCTTTTACAATCTCTTCTTCAGCAACCAACCCAGCACCAGCTTCTACCATAATAATATGCTCGGCAGTACCACAAACAATCAAATCTAAATTAGATTTTTCGCGTTGCTCATTAGTTGGATTAATTACTAACTGCCCGTCTATATTACCAACACGAACACCAGCTATTGGACCATCAAAAGGAATATTAGAAATATGCAAAGCCGCACTAGCTGCATTTACAGCAACCATATCTGGATCATTTTCTCCATCAACAGACAAAATAGTTGCAACCACTTGAACATCATTGCGCATACCTTCAGGAAACATCGGGCGCAAGCTACGATCAATTACTCGACCACTTAAAATAGCTTCGTCAGTAGCACGACCTTCGCGCTTAACCCATCGACTGCCTTTAATTTTTCCTGCTGCATACAAACGTTCTTCATAATCAACCAAAAGAGGGAAGAAGTCTATACCATCACGAGCAGTTTTACTCATCACCACAGTTGCCAAAACTACAGTATCACCAAGACGAGCCAAGACAGCACCATTAGCTTGTCCAGCAAGTCTTCCTGTTTCTAGCTGCAAAGTTTTTCCAGCTATATCAAGAGAAATTATTTTTTTCTCCATAAATCTTTCCTTGTCTCTACAATTTAGGGAGATTACCAAAAGCTTATTATCAAATTTAAATTTAATACAAAGCTATTGGAAACCTAATCCCAATCATAGTAGAGAAATATTAATTATTATTCTACGTCTTTATATAAATCAAAGTCTCGCAAAAACAAATCTGGATTTGGAGTACTGCCAAATAACAAATGAGCGATATTTTCTTCAAACATATTTTCTGGCTTTGGGCGATTTACACCTCGCACCTTTAGCCAATTTTGCCACTCATGAGCAAAATTTTTATACTGTTCTGATTCTACATTACCAAACTGTTTTTCAATTAAATCGTTTTTAATTTCATTAACTTTACTAATAAAACTTTCACGATCTTCAAGTTCGATATGTCCTTGGCTTCTAACTTTATCTTTGATTTCTTTAATAACACTATCAGACATCATTATTTGGATTACCTGCTCAGAGAGCTTTATCCAAACTTGTTCAAATTGTTCTGGGTCTAACTTTTGATCACTCATAATATAATTATACCTTAAAAACTAACACACAATACAAAACCTCACCTACAAGAGATGAGGTAGTAATATTTTAGTTAGAATCTCTCTTCAACTTAAGTTTGTCAGTAATTTTTTCGTAACGCTTTTCATCTTCACCTTTAAGGTAACGAAGTAGGCGACGGCGATTACCAACCATCTTCAAAAGTCCGCGACGAGAATGGTTATCTTTGCGATGCATTTTTAAATGTTCGCTCACTTGTTCAATTTCTTTAGTTAAAATAGCAACTTGAACTTCTGGAGAACCAGTATCATCTTTATGAGTTTGAAACTTCTTGATGATAGCGTCTTTTTCTTTTTTACTTAACATTTAATTATATTTCTCAAAACTATATTTAGCTTTGCAGAAATCCTTTCATTTTCTTCACGTCAGTAGCAGTAAAATCTACTGCGTGGTTAATAACTTGTTTGAATTATATCATCTTTATCTAAATTTTACCAGTTGACAAAACATCATTTTTTTGACAGAATAAATATTAAATTTGAGGAGGAAATATGGTTAACATAAATAAAAAGTTTAAGTCATTAGTAAATTATATAAATAAAAATAGTTTTTCTCATGCACAAAGAATTACAAAAGATAAATTAATTGAGTTACAGGCAAAATTAGATCAAAATTTGCCACAATTATCAAATATTAAATTAAATATAATAGGAATGACGCACGCAGCTCCAAACATGGAAAAAATCCGTAAAAATGCTGCTATAGAATCGCAAATCAAAATTTACCAAATCTTACAAGATTTAAATCCTGAACTGATAGGAATGGAAGGATTTCAAGGTTATGAATATAACCCTTACAATTTTGTCTCACAATTAGTGGGCAGAGAAGGCAATAAAACTATAAATTCTAGCCAAATTAATCAAGTAGCCAAATCTATCATCAATGACCCAAGGCAAAATGCCATGTTCAGATATCAATTAATAAATAAGTCTGTAATAAGCGTTGGTATAGAAGAAATAATACTCGATATCACAACAAATAAAATCATTCTCCATATAGAAAAATATGAAAATAATCCTACTTATTATAAATATTTATTATCAACTCTTTCACAGACATTTAAAGAAATACAACAATTAAGAGGCTTGTTAATGCTTGCAAATATGTATGACTATATAAAAGAGTTTAATTCTTACAATCCAGTTTGCATTGTAGGAGGAGATCATGTAGATAATGAAATAAACGAGCTAATACAAAATAATTCTATAACTAAATGGGTTATATATGACACTTAAAATAAACTTTTTATACCGAATAAAATTATTCGGTTTTTTATTTTGCAAAAATAATTTGTGATATAATTACTGTGTCGTTACAAAAATACTTTTTACGACAAACAATGTCGTACAATATAATTGTCGCACAACATAGATTGTTCCGACATAATCAAAGTTATCCACATATCCACTTCTATGGAAAACAAAACAAAAATCGCTAAATTTGTTCAGGATTTTTTAGAATACTGCGAAATAGAAAAAAATAAGTCCCAAAAGACTATTCGCAACTACGACCACTATCTTTCCCGCTTCTCCACTTTCTGTAAGTCACAAAATATCACTGACCCAAAACAAGTAAATCTAGAAGTTGTTAGAAGCTACAGACTTTATTTAAACCGTCTTACAGACGAACGCACAGGTCGCAATCTAAAAATCATCACTCAGAACTATCACATCATTGCAGTGAGAGCATTTTTAAAGTATCTAGCTAAAAGAGATATAGATACTCTATCAGCAGAAAAAATAGAATTACCAAAAAATCCAAGCCGAGAAGTTGATGTGGTAACAATTGATGAACTTGATCGCATTAAAGAAGCAACCAGCAGAGAAAATAATGAAGTTGCTCGCTTAAGGGATTTGGCAATTTTAGAACTTCTCTTCTCTAGCGGTGTACGTATCTCAGAACTTGTACAACTAAAAATTAAACAGTTAAATTTTGAGCGCGGCGAATTTACTGTCCGTGGTAAGGGAGATAAGCTTAGATTAGTTTTTATGTCCGACGAAGCTGCTAAAGCTATTAAAAATTATTTAAAAAAACGTAACGACAACAACCCTGCCCTATTTGTTAGCCATAGCAAAGTTGGCAATAGCGTAGAAAGACAAATCGAATCCATTGGCGGTAACCAAATGATCCCCGGATTAACCGCTCGCAGCGTCCAGAGATTGGTAAAAAAATATGCAGGACTTGCCGGTATTATGCACAAAGTAACCCCTCATACTTTTAGACATGGATTTGCTACTGACTTGTTGCAAAACGGCGCCGACATTAGAAGTGTCCAAACTTTACTCGGACATGCCTCCATCACAACAACTCAAATATACACTCACGTGACCAATAAGCAGCTTCGCGAAATTCATAAAAGATTTCACAATAAAAAATAGACTTGTCTATAATAGACAAGTCTTTTTGTTATGTAACTTTTATGCCGAAGTATTCTGCAGTAATTTGCATAACTCGATTTTTTACAGCCCGATCTAAAATTGCTGGAGGTGTTTTGCCATTTAAATTTTCCATTAGCTCCTTTGTTACAATGCGACTTTCAAGAGCAATTTGACTTCTTACTTTGGCACTATTTTTATTTACCCAGAGAACATGATCTGGGGCAGAACTCCAATTTAAAGGAATGTCGGAAAAATTTTCTTGCCAATCTTTTACTCTTCGCTTAAAAACATCGTAACAGATACTAAATCCAATAGCAGAAATTACACCAGCAAAAAACGCTATCATCATTATATAAGGATACGAATTATAAGCCATACCAGCTAACGATAGTAATACAACACCGGCACTGCAAAAATATCCTGTAGTATAAAAATTCTTTTGATTTTTTATAGATTTCATATAGCCTCCTAAATTTGATACATTATAATAGTAAATTTATTAAATTACAAGTATGTAAAAAGCGCTCTATGATTAGAGCGCTATTTTTGTAATTTATAACAAGCCCGTGATTTTTGAAGCTATTTTGACATCTTTCAAATTTTGTAAAATTTTTTGATATTGTAGATCTTGAGGGTTTAAGCTTATTAACTGCTCAGAAAGTTCTGTTATTTTTAAATTAACTTTTGGAATTTTTCGCTCTTTCCAAGCTTTGTATTCACTAGGGCGTTTCCAAAGTTTAAGCTGTAATACATGTGAGAAAGTATTTATTGTTTTGCAAATTACAGAAATTTTATAAACCGCATAACCCGCAGAACAAATTGCAATTGCTAAAATACAAAACATAATCCAAAAATTTAAGTGAATCCAGAAACTGGCGATCAAAACAAAAAATGAAACTACCAAAATTATCAAATAATCAACGTGCTGATCCTGTAAAGTTTTCATATTTCCTCCAAGCAAAATTTTGCACCTGGTTATAATATTCCTCTCATAAAAAGTTTGCAAGTATTTTTTATAAGTTTTCCACCGCTCTCCCCCAGCCATTGACCAAGGTCAAAAAACCACTATAATATAGATAGCAAATTTTAGTTCATACAAAACTGAGTTGCTAATTTTACATAAAAAGGAGGCTTAAATATGCCAAATATAGAAGATGTAACAGAAGAATTATTTCATGCTCAATTGATAATAGAACCCACAGTAGGTCATGGCGAAAAACATAAGCAAATATATTTCTTTTACGAAGGACGTAAATTTTTAATGTTCACAAATGGACCTTATGATTTTATTATTAACGAATCTCATACTGATCAAAGTTTTGAAGTAGTTACAGAAATTACATTGCCAAAAGACTTAATTAAAGATGCAGTAGCATTGTATGATTTAAAAAGTAAATTTCTTTGTCGGTCAAAATACTTTGCCACAGTTGAAGACGTTTGCTGGAAATAAAACAACTTTCCAACCAAAGCTCTTTTATAGAGCTTTTTTTATTTGGCATTTTAGGCTAAAATATAATTTATGCAAAATAATTTTTGGGAAAAACTAAATAAGCCTTTTTATGCACTCGCACCAATGTACGATGTTACAGATGCGGCTTTTAGATATATTATTGCAAAATATGGTAAACCCGATGTATTCTACACTGAGTTTGTATCTACTGAAGGACTTCAAAGTGCAGGACGAGAAAAACTATTACATCATTTAAAGCTAAATGATATTGAACATCCGGTAGTCGCTCAAGTCTTTGGAACCAACCCAGAAAAGTTTTATCAAACCGCACTACTTGTAAAAGATCTGGGCTTTGACGGTATGGATATAAATATGGGATGCCCAGATAAGAATGTTATTAAAACTGGTTCCTGCGCTGCACTATTCAAAACACCAGAACTTGCTAAAGAAATAGTTCTTGCTTCTAAAGAAGCTAGGATACCGATATCTGTAAAAATTAGAATCGGTGACAGTAAAATCGATTGGCAACCATGGATTAGTAAATTGCTTGAGGCTAAACCAGAAGCAATTGCGGTTCACTTGCGCACACGGAGTGAGATGAGCAAAGTTCCAGCTCACTGGGAACTTATGCCAGCCATTGTTGCTTTTATCAAACAACATTACACAGAACAATATAAACCAAAAATTATTGGTAATGGAGATATAGAAAATTTGCACCAAGCTCAAGAAAAAATAAATACTACTGGCTGTGATGGTGTTATGATTGGTCGCGGTATTTTTGGCAACCCCTGGTTATTTGACCAATCCAAAACCTTAGTTACTCAAGATGAAAAAATTTCTGTATTAAAAGAACACATTGCTTTATATCATAAATTATTTAATGGCATCAAACCCTTTGACATCATGAAGAGACATTTTAAAGCTTATATCCATGGCTTTGACGGTGCTGGAGAGCTAAGAGCTAATTTATATGAAGCTAAAAGTGCTGAGGAGGCTTTAGATATTTTAAATAAAGTTTGATCTCAAAACTAATTTGTGCTCCTAATTTATAATTATAAAAATAAAGCGTCAATATTATATTGACGCTTTTTCTAGTTATCGTATTTTGCCATCAAGCTATTACTTAAATCCGATAAATAGCTGTAACCTTTGCCGTATTCTAAATCCGTGGGCATAAATCTAGGTAGAACTTCATTTTGATAACGAGCAGATGCTATTCCCCATGCAATTGCCGCAACGCTGTCTGTATCACCTCCCCAAATTATTAACGTCTTTAATATATCCATTAAAGAATTACAATTTTCTAACAAATGCCGAACTGCTCTAACTGTGCTAATGGCAATCGAATACTCAGCAGACCCTGTCACAGCAGTCCCCTTCCAAGACTTGGTAAATATTTCTCCAAACTTTTTAAAATCTTCATGTGGTAAAAAATCTCGACAATATTGAGAAATCATAGCAAACGGATATTCAGTATAAAGTGCCATATGCGTCATCAATGCAACAGCCCTTGCACTAAATAAACCAGGATCCGTGTTATGAGTAATACTTGCCTGCAAAGTTGCAGTTTCAATTACATCATGAATTTTTAGAAGAACACCAATTGGCACAGAACGCATAGCAGCTCCATTTTTATTTGAGTTATTATGAATTTTTTGTAAAAATTCTTCACCAGAATTTATAGATTCTAAAAAAGCCTGAAAGCCGGCGGCATAGCCTTTTCTATAACCACCTAGTTTAAATTCTAATACATATTGATTAGCAAATTGCAGCTTTGTAAAAGGATAATTATTTTTAATCAACACTCTGGCATTTGCCACAGACATTTCTGTGTCATCTGTATAACATCCTGGTGTTAGTTTAAAAATCGGATTCATTAAATATTTTTCAAACGTTAAACATTTTTGTAATTGATCTGGATAATTATTTTTATTAACAAATTCCGCACTCAAAGCATACGCATCTGCCATACCTATATATGCCAACATTAAATCGTTACGATATTTCATAGTTGCCTCCTTTTGTATAAAATCAATTATAAAATAGCCATGAATAAAAAACAAGTCCAGCTTAACCTGCTGGACTTGTCTCTGTATTAACAACTATTTTCTTCTGTTCTTGTTCTATTAAATATTGTAGTGCGAATATACTTACCAAATTAATACCTAAGGCAAACAGAGGTAAAATTGTCGCCACATAAAACGCAAATGGTTGGATTAAAAATACTGCTAGTAAATTTGCTTTATAAAATTTTCGATAGGCTTCGTAGCGATTGCGGTTAAAAATACTTAAACCAGAAATTATAAACAAAAAAGAAAATACCGCAAAGCTAATTCCCATAATAACAATCCCTCGATCTGCCATACTAGAAGTTATCTCTAACCAGTACCTTCCAAAGCTAATAGCAAAAACAAGCCCTTGTAGAATTAATAATACCCAGATAAAATTTGCAGTTATGCTTTGCTTTAAAAAATTTGTAACAAATTTATCAAATCTGTCTGTAGTCTTCTGCCACGAAGTAACTGGAGCTAGACGGGTTTTACTTAATTCGGTCATCAGGGCATTAAAAACTTTACTATGTTTGGGATTAACAGAAAGTAAATTCAATAGTTGAGTTCGCTCTTCTGCATTTAGATCATGTAAAAAAATTTCTTTTGAAATTTCTAAAACATTTATAGTCTGTTCAACTTTATTAAGAGGGACCTGTTTATCAATTTCTCTAATAACAAAATAGAATGCTATAAAGACAAAATAAATTATAGTAAACGTGGGCTGAAAAAAATAATCATTGTTACGAGTCACAAACTTCCCCACCTCATCTATGAATAACCCAAAACCTATACCGCCAAATATAGCTGCTAAATTTTGTGATTTGCGATCTAAAAATCCAAAAAGCAAAATCATTGCCGCAAGCATTAACAAGCCACCCCACAGCATATGCGCAATATGAAGAGTTGCTCCGCCTATAGTTGGCCATCCTGTTAAAAATAAAAACACTCTGGTAACTAAGATAGTTACGACTGCTAACACTAGCATAGTATCTAAATAACGGCGAGCTAAAATGTTTCGGACAAAAACCTTGTTCATATATTTATTATACTACGGATTATTTTATAAATATAAAAGTTATAGCGCTGACTTGATATTTTTTGTGATTTTTAGTAAAATATAAAAGATTTACTTTTCAAATCGTAATCTTATTTGCACCCGTAGCTCAACTGGCGTTGCCTTAGGGCAACAAAATTATAGCCAATTAACTACACAGTGCAATATAGAGCTGTCGGCTGTGCCGAAAGCTCATGATGATTAATATAAATCAAACATGCACCCGTAGCTCAGCTGGATAGAGCGTCCGCTTGCGGAGCGGGAGGTCATAGGTTCGAATCCTGTCGGGTGCACCATAATAAAAACGCCTTTATATGGCGTTTTTATTTTTTGTTATAATTATATAAATGAAAATACTAGTTAAAGCTCACGCGGGAGCAAAACATAAAACCTCCTCAGTTGCATTAACAACTAACTTGTAAACTCTATGTAATTTCCAAAAACCGAATCAGATTGTATCACAGAAATTTTTTCTCCTAACAGACCATGAAATTTTAAAACTGATAAAATTCTTAGGGCGTTGGAAGGTTGGCTATTATACTCTGCCAGCAAATCTTGTCCTATTTTATCAGCACAAAGCAAGTTATAAATTTTTTGAATAATATGAAGATGATTGGAAAATAAAATTGTTTTATTTCCATCCTCGGATTCAAAAAAACTTACCCCTAATAAATCTTTTTCCAATTCCTCTATCCTTCTAGGATCTGTTCTACCTATAGTTGGAATTTTTTGATTAGCAATACCTGACATTATTATTTCCTCCTTGAAATTTAAATAAGATTTTGCTATTATAGTATAGTTAAGCTAAAAAGTCAATGTATATAAGACCTCGTAGCTCAGTTGGATAGAGCGAGAGACTTCTAATCTCTAGGTCGCTGGTTCGATCCCAGCCGAGGTCACCATTATAAAAAACGTCTAATTTACTTAGACGCTTTTTTATTTTGATAAAAGAAAAAAGCGTTAGTTTTTAGACTAACACTTTTGATAATTATCTCACACTGCAGGCAAATACTTTTTGCGAAGCATTCACTGCGTTGTAAAATTTGAAGTTTACAACTTTTAATTCCCTTTCGCCTTTTTTGTTGGCTTTTGACCAAACCTCAAAGTCCACCGAGACAAATTGCTTTTCGCTAAAACGACTTCGAGTATTGGGTTGCGGTAATAAAATCGCACCAACTTTAACCAAATTTTTGCTTCGATGATTAAGTTCCGCCATGAACCCGTTTGAGAATGGCAGCGAACCTAAAACTACTTCATCATACTTTGTTTCCATAGCATGAAAAATTGTATTATCAGAAAACTTATTTATTTGAGGACATTGTCCTTGGACTAAATTGTCCATTACGTTTTCCAGAAACAAATTTGTTTCTGGATTTTCATCCTCGACTGCAAAAGCAGATAAAGTTAAAGTTATACTCAAGAAAAAAATTGTAAATATTTTTTTCATTTTAAATTCCTCCTAAGAAAATAAAAAATCAGCAATTAAATTGCTGAATTAAGTATATCATAAATAACAATTTTAGTCAAGTCATTTATTTTAAACTATTTAATAGTAAATTTGGTCTAAAATGCTCAATTTTAATTGGTTATTTTTTTGATCTCTTTTATAAACAGTAACACTGCAATTAGGCGCAACTCCGTTATTTAAATCTGCCTGATAATCTTCCACATCCCAGCATTCTAAATTATAACGAGCCGCTCTAATAACACCACCATGACAAACTACTAATATTTTTTGACCTGGTCTGGTCCTAAACATTTCTCCTATAAAACTATAAATCCGCGTGACAACTTCAAACTGATTTTCGCCTCCCGGAGGTTTGCTCCAGAAATATCCATACTTTTTGGAGTAATTAGCATAGTCAGGGTAAAGCTTATCAACCATTTCTTTATTCACTCCAAAAGTATAACCCGCTTGCCTTTCTGCGATTTTATGATTTGCCCTAATCTTCATTTGCAACCGCTCTTCGTAGGTATAAGCTTTTAGCACATTATCTAAAGTCTGCTTAGTTCTTTGATAACCTGAATGATAAATTACATCGAATAACCCAAATTCTTTTTTAATTCCTTCACCTGTTAGCAAAGCTTGCCTCATGCCTTTTTCGGTAAGAGAAACATTGTGGTCAGTAGGAAAATTTTCTAACACTTCTCTACTCACTTGGTCAATTATAACCCCATTTTCTCTAGGCATTACATTATGTTCAGATTCTCCATGCCTTAACCAAACTATTAGTTCTGGCTTTGGCAAGGGATATGTTTTATGCAACCAAATTAAAAATTTATCTATTAATCTACTCATTTTATCCTCCATTTTTCTATATTGTAACTACTACCAGAAGTTACAGCAACCTGCTAAAATACATATATGTTAGAACGAGTACAAAAATTTTTAAGCGAGCAAGGTATAGCTTCTAGGCGTAAAGCTGAGGAGTTTATTAAATCAGGGCAAGTTTCTATTAACGGACGACGAGCTAAGCTTGGAGACAAAGTTAACCCTGATAAAGATGAAGTAAAAGTTTACGGCAAAATCATTAAGCCAAAAAATCTAAAACACTATATCGCTTTATACAAGCCACGTGGTTATGTTGTCAGCAAAAGAGATCCTCAAGGAAGAAAAACCATCTTTTCGCTTTTACCAGAAGAACTAAGAACCAGTGTTTGGAATGTGGGCAGATTGGATTACGAAACTGAAGGTTTGATTATTTTAACCAATGATGGAGATTTAACAGAACAGCTCGCCCATCCAAAATACGAACATGACAAAGAATATGAAGTTATTACAGATATAGACCCTAAAACCCAACAATTAGACAAGCTAAGACAAGGGGTAGAAATTTCTTCTGGATTAACTTCAGCCGCAAAAGTAAAAACAAAAAGCGGTAAAGTTTTGATAACTATTCATGAAGGGAAAAAGCGTCAAATCCGTCGCATGTTTAACGCAGTTGGTCTAGGTGTAAAAAATTTAAAACGCATTAGAATAAACAAGTTATCTTTACCAAGTAATCTCGCCCCTGGAAAATATCAAATAGTAAACAGGTCAGATATTATTTAAGAATATGAAAAACAAAAATTATTTAGCACTCATAATTATAATTTTGGTTATACTTTTAACCGGAGCATACTTTTACTTAACCAAAAGTCCAAATAAAGACCACTTAACCAAACCAAAAATTAATCAACAACTTCGATAAATTTATGAATTTACTATGGCAATATTTAAAAAATTATAAGAAACTTTTATTCTTAGCCCTGGGGCTCGCAACCATTAACCAGGTGTTTTCTTTATTAGACCCGCAAATCTTTAGAATAATCATCGATAAGTATGCCTCAAAATTTGATCAGCTTACTCGCACCGAATATATCCAAGGAGTAATTTTAATGTTGATTGCTACTATGGGAGTGGCAATGGTCTCTAGAATTGCAAAAAGCTTTCAAGACTATTACAGCAATATGATTTCTCAAAGACTTGGAGCACAACTTTATAATGATAGCGTTACGCACTCTTTCTCTTTACCCTACTCTGTATTTGAAGATCAACGCAGTGGAGAATTTTTAGCCAAGTTACAAAATGCTCGCCAAGACAGCCGCATGCTTATTAACACAAGCATTGATTTATTATTCTTTACTATCGTTGGTGTAGTATTTGTTTTAGTATACGCATTTATCGTACATTGGAGCATAGGACTTGCATACTTTTCTATGATCCCCGTGCTTGGCTTTGTCACTTTTATTATTTCTAAAAGGATCAGAGAGGTTCAAACTGATATTGTCGCAGAAACACAAAGTCTTGCTGGTAGCACAACCGAAACTATTAGAAATGTAGAATTAGTAAAATCCTTAGGGTTAGAAAATCAAGAAGTTAACAGACTTAATACCACCAACGAAAAAATATTAGAACTAGAGCTTAAGAAAGTAAGATTAGTACGCACTTATAATTTTATTCAAGGCACCTTAATCAATGCACTTCGCATGGGTTTATTACTTTTAATGTTGTGGTTAATTTTTGCTAAAGTCATTACCTTAGGACAATTCTTTAGCTTGATGTTCTACTCCTTCTTTATCTTCAATCCTTTGTCTATGATTGGACAAGTTGCAACTAGCTACCAAGAGACCAAAGCAAGCCTCGGCAAACTTGAAGAAATTCTTGCTCTACAAAAAGAACCAGTCGTAGAAGATGCTAGTCCAATCGAAAAGATTAGCTCAATCGAATTTAAAAACGTTTCTTTTGGTTATCAAGACAACACTCAACACGCCCTTAACGATATAAGCTTTACAATTCAACCAGGAAAAACAGTTGCTTTTGTTGGTCCATCTGGAAGCGGTAAATCCACAACCATCAAAACTATTGTTGGTTTATACAAACCAGTTTCCGGACAACTTCTATACAACAATATCGATAGCAAACAAATTGACTTTTCTAAACTTAGACAAAAAATTGGTTTGGTGGCACAAGACACTCAATTATTTGCTGGAACCATTAGAGAAAATCTGATCTTCGTCAAGCCAAATGCAACTGATGAAGAATGTATTAATGCACTTAAAGCATCTAGCGCAGATAGTATTTTAGATCGAGGACAAAACTTAGGACTTAACACTAAAATCGGCGAAGGCGGATTAAAACTAAGTGGTGGCGAAAAGCAAAGATTAGCAATTGCTCGTGCCCTACTTCGAAATCCAGATGTATTGATTTTTGACGAAGCAACTTCTAGCTTAGACTCTTTAACAGAACAACACATTACAGATACTATTAAAAAGATCGAAAAAGAACATCCGAATTTAATCCGCATCCTGATTGCTCACAGACTCTCTACAATTACTCACGCTGATACAATTTATGTTCTTGAAAAAGGCAAATTAATAGAACAAGGCAGCCACGACGAATTATTAAAGAAGCAAGGCTTATACTATGCGATGTGGCGTCAACAAATCGCTAGTGAATAATTATATTGATACAAAGGAGGTGTTATGAATATAAAAATTGGCAGAAAGGGTTTTGTCATAATTTGCACAATAATATTTGTGCTCATTTACAAAATGTTGTGGTAATAAAAAAATAAGACTATGAAATTTCATAGTCTTTTATATTATTTACCGTGTTGTAAATAATATTCTGCTCTTTCTAGCAAAGCTTCATAAGTTGCGTTACCATTATCATGAGGTTCCATGCAATTATTAGGTAATTTTGTTAATACTCCTATTTTAGCAAACTTGATTGCTTCACCTAAAGATTCCATAATAGGCATTTTTTCAGAAAATTTAGCCGATATTCTTTGATAGGTTTCTTGATATTCTTTATCTACAAGGTCAGAAAAACAAGTATATGCACAAATCTGTGGTGTAAAAACATCTACGGATAAAACATATTGTTTACCGTCTTGTCCAAAAAAGCATATCATTTCTTGATCGCCAATTTTTATTAATACAAAATACCTAGATACAGGAATACCAAAGTCATGCTTTGTTCTTATTTTTTGATCTTCTTGCATTTGTTTCTTAATAGATAAAAATGCTTCTTGTTGTTGGCTTAAAGCCACTATTTGGCTCCATGCATTAAACCTAATCATACCTTACCTCCTAGAATTTTTGTTATATTAACAAAAATGGTTGAAAAATTCAACCATTAATCTATTTCTTTTGATTTTTTAAATGCTCTAACTCTTGCATCAGCTTCATCATATTAGCCTGAATTTCATTAAGAGTCTTCATTGTTGCAGCATCATGGAGATCATCCTCTTCTCCATCTTTTTCGATATCATCAACATCTTCTTGGATCTCATCAATATCTTTTTCAATTTCTTCAACATCTTCTTGGATCTCATCAATGTCTTCCTGAATCTCATCAATGTCTTCTTCAACGTCAGCCAAACTCTGAGTATTTTTATTTACAGTCATCTGAATAAACAATGCCAAATAGATTGCTTCTAAAGATACTGCAGTTGTTAACACTAACAGTATAGTATCAAAAGCTACACCAAAAAATACTAAAGCAAAAGCAGCGATAAATAATATCGTATGAACAACTATCGAAGTAGTTGAACCGATCCAATTGGTAAACCTTTCTGCGATATCTAATTTTGGTTGTTGCTCTTTTATATCTATAGGCATACCATTAGTTTAGTTTATAATTAACGAGCATGTCAAAAAATTGACAAAAACTGCGTCTAATATATAATTCAAAAAAAATGGAGGAAATTAATATGAAAATCAAGACATTGTTTACAATAATTGAAAAGTCGTGGGATTTTAACTCTATCGCTTACCCGATTAAAAATAGAGAAATGACATACAATGGTGAAAATAATTTTGCCATTAATCATATATTACTGCATATCAATAAAATTTCTGGAGATATTGCAACTGAAGTTGAACACAGCGATCATCAAGTTACTTTTCATACAAAACCACTTGCAAAAATCCCTGCATTACTTATCATTAATGCAATAAAGCTCGCACAAATCATAGGAATTAGTGCAGAACAAATTGAACAGCAAATATTAGACTGGGAGAAAAAACACTCCTAATCACCTAAGCAAGCAACGCTTGCTTTTTTATTTGATATAATATACATATGAACTTTGACGAACTGAAACAAAAAATAAAAGGAGCAATAACAACCCACGAAGCAGACAAGGAATTTTATAGCAGAGATGCGAGTATTTTTGAAATTACTCCAAGTGCCATAATATTTCCTGAAAATACCAAAGACATAGAACAAATAGTTTCTTGGGTTAGTCTAAATAAAGCCGCCAACCCAGAACTTTCGATTACAGCCCGCGCTGGCGGCACAGACATGACAGGCGGTAGCATTAATAATTCTATTGTACTAGACGTATCAAAACATTTAAACAAAATTTCTGAACTTAACACGCACAATGTTACTACAGAAAGCGGTGTTTATTTTAGAGATTTAGAACCAAAATTAATTGCTCAAAATACAATCATGCCAACCTACCCTGTTTCTAAAGCATGGTGTGCAGTTGGTGGGATGGTTGGTAATAATTGCGGCGGCGAAAAAACACTTCGATACGGACAGGCTATTGATTATGTTTTAGAGCTGGATGTTACTTTAGCAGATGGGAAAACTTATCACATCACTCCTTTAACAGAAGAGGAGCTAAACAAAAAAATGGCTCAAAATGATTATGAAGGCAATTTATACAAACAAGTTTATCAGTTAATACAAGACAACTACCGAACTATCCAAGATGCCAAACCAAACACTTCCAAAAACTCTACCGGTTACTATTTATGGGATGTATGGAATGGAAAAACTTTTGATTTAACAAAGCTATTTGTTGGCAGTCAAGGCACTTTAGGAATAATTTCTAAAATTAAATGGCGCCTAGTTCCTATCCTCCGCGGCAGACAATTAATGGTATGCTATCTCGCCGATACCAAACAACTTGGCGATATCATTAACTTAGTCAATTCTTATAACCCCGAAAGCTTCGAATTATTTGATCAACATACCTTAAGTTTAGCGTTAAGGTACTTACCAGAGTTAATTAGCAAAAGTAAAGCTTCTACTTTAAAAATGCTCTTTAAATTTTTCCCAGAACTTTGGCTGATGATAAAAAAAGGATTACCACAAATTGTTTTACTTGCAGAATTTACAGCTGACACACAAGCAGAAGCAGAAAGTAAAGCACAAAATACAAGCCAAGCACTTTTAGATAAATTTGGATTAAAAACTAAGCTAGCAAAAGACTATGAAGATAGTCAAAAATATTGGACAATTCGCAGAGAAAGCTACAATCTATTAAGACAACATAATGCAAGAAAAATTTCTGCTCCATTTGTCGAAGATATCATTGTGCACCCAGAACAGCTTCCGCAATTTATGCCTCAATTAGATGAAATTTTTAATTCTTACCCAGACTTTACTTACACAATCGCAGGGCATGCCGGTGATGCAAACTTTCATATAATTCCTTTAGTAGACTTGTCTATCCCAGAGCATAGAAATCAAGTGATAGAAATCAGCGACAAAGTATTTGCTTTAGTCAAAAATTATAAAGGTTCAATTGCTGCAGAACATAATGACGGTTTGGTGCGTGGACCATTTTTAGAAAGCATGTACGGAGAAAAAGTTTTTGATTTATTTAAACAAGTAAAACAAATTTTTGATCCGCAAAACATCTTCAATCCCCACAAAAAGACTGATGCCGATTTAAGCTTTTATACAGAACATATTAAACACCACTAAAACAAAAAATGCCTTGTATATTACAAGGCATTATTATTTCTTTAACTGTGTAACTCTTTTAGTTTTAAAATTACATATTCAGAAAACCAAGGCAGTTGATTGTCTAAAGCTTTTAACTTAGTTTTTACCCCAAGATAAAATTTAGAGCATATTTCTTTGTTTGCCAATAAAAGCTTAATGCAATTTTGTGCATTTGCTTCTCCACTACCTACTGGCTGCCACGAGTATTTGAAAAATAATTTTACTAGACATTTTTCTATGCAACTATTTTTAAGCAACTTTAGAGCTTGAGTTTTATAAAAACCAAAGTGATGGGATTCTTCAATTTTAATTGCTTCAGCAATTTCTTTTAAATCGACATCAGAAGCAAGGTCTTTAATAGCACCATACCCAGAAGCTGTTGTTGCTTCGTTAACCATTCCTATTAACAAATAAACTCTTAAAGTAATAGGACGAAGAAATTTGGCAAGAAACAAAGTTAATTTTGTCTTCAAACTCAACTTTGGTGAAGTTATTTCTGGAGCATAAATATTTTTAGATTGCAGATACAAGTCTAAAATTACTTTATGTCTTTCTTCTTCTGTGCTCCACTGTTTTGCAAACTCAACAATTTCTTGATACTGACTTAGTGGCAAATTACAAACCATGTTGTAATAAAATTTTTCTACTAAACCTTCAATCTCTCTAAAGTAGAGCAAAATTTTTGTTAAATCTTGATCTAAATTTTGATTCGATCTAATGGCACCTGATTGTTCAAATGCCAAAATGAGCCGATTTAATCGTTGCGTGTAAGTTGTCATAATATCCTCCTTGAAGAAATACATTATACTTAAAATTACAAAATTAATCAAGCGTTAAAGCTTGATTAAATTGACGATATAATCAAAAACAGTTATAATACTAACGGATTTAATCCTATCTGGCACAGCAGATAAACTTCTTACAAAGCCTGTGCATTGTAAGTTTTTATTTTAATATGGTGGGTGTAGCTCAATCGGTAGAGCGCCGCTCTGTGGCAGCGGAGGCAGCGGGATCGTAACCCGTCACTCACCCCAGCAAAAACATCTCCAACGCGGGATGTTTTTTGCAAATAAAAAAGACTGTGTTTTTTGACACAGTCTAGCCAGAATTATCTGACCTTCTTTTGAAAGACCCACATGGTTCTTCCAAACCAATAATCTTCCATTTCGCACATTTTGGCGGACACAGCTTTTCTTCCATCATAGTATCCCAACTCAATAGTTGGAATAAGACTAAGTCCATCCGCTGTAAATAAATCAGAATATACGACTCTGTCTCGAGCATTCTCAACTCGTTTTTTAGACATAGTGTATAAAACTGCTTTATGAATTGGGACTTTTTCATAACCCAATTTATTTAAACAATCAAAAAGCTCTTTGGTTGTATATCTATTCTTGCCGGTAACAGCACGACCACTAGCTTCAAACAACTCTATATCTTTGTAAGTTTTTTGAATGCGGTAATCATTTCCAGCATCAATGTAACGAAAGTAATCATCTGCAATTTTCATTTCTTGACCAGAAGCACGTCTTAATAAGTCTGATAGTTTTTCATCTTTTTCATTTTCGACTATCGCCAAAGGACGAGCAAACGAATTTATTGATCTAATGATCTGATGACTTATAGCATCAACATGCAGAAACCGCAGTTCCATAAATAGATTATATAGAATGATTTCCAATGCTGCCTCGTAAGCATATCTCCGCTTAACTTTAACAACGCCAAAGTCTGTTTCTAAAAAAACAATTTCATTAGGCGTGCAGACAATCTCGGTATGAACACGACCTTGTGCCGAACGGTTACCAGACATCCGGTTAAATGGCTTTTTCATTGCCCAAAAATTTATGATCTTTACTTTATCATTACTTTTAAAACCAAGCTTTAATTCTAATAGTAGATGAAAGTCCATCTCAATAAAATCAGTGACACTTAGTAAAAGTTTATGGTAATCATAGAAATAACGATCATTTCTATATTCAGGCAATTTCATACCTTTAACTGCAAAATCTTGTAAAAAATTGCAGACAATGCGTTCTTTCTGTTTTCTGGTTTTATTTTTCAATTTACCAGAAACAATAGCTACCAAACCTTTGATATCATTTTGACCAATCATAATTTCCTCCAAAAACTAAATTTGGCAATATTATATCATATATTATATATAAAGTCAAGTTATATTAATTTATAGTTTTGCTTAGAAATATTATTCGGAAAATCTATATTGAAACGATCATTTTAATTTTGATACTTAAACAGCATGGCTAACAAAATAGCAGCCTTTTATATAGGCATACAAAAACCTTATTTAATGTTATACTCATAGTGCTTTAAATATCTTTTCAACTATATTTTCTAAAATTAACTAATAACTTTTACAGAAAGATTTAATGAATAACTTAAACAACAGAAACGAAGCGGCGCAAACTAACAAAAAAACTTTTGACAACTTAGGCATAGCACCTAAGCTTTTAGAAATCCTAACCCGTCAAAAGTTTCTTACCCCTACTCCAATTCAGGAGCAATCATTACCTAGCGCACTAGAAGGCAATGACTTAATGGGAATTGCACAAACAGGAACAGGCAAAACTTTGGCATTTAGTATTCCGATGATTCAGAGATTAGCTCAACAAAGAACAAAGCCAAACAACAGAAGCACTGGGTTAATAATTTTACCAACCAGAGAGCTTGCTCTTCAGGTAAATGAGACCCTCAAAAAAATTGGTACACCTATTGGATTAAAAACAGCTATTTTAATTGGCGGCGTACCAATTCGCAAACAAGTAGCAACTTTAAAGTCTAAACCGCATATCATTATTTCTACTCCAGGAAGATTGATTGATCATTTAAATCAAAAGACTGTAGATATTTCTAGTACTAGTGTCTTAGTTTTAGATGAAGCCGACCGTATGCTAGACATGGGCTTCGCACCACAAATTAAAAAAATCTTAGACTCTGTACCAAAAAATAGACAGACTCTACTCTTCTCTGCAACCATGCCCAATGAGATTGTAAAAATTGCAAACTCATATATGCAAACCCCGCTTCGAATTGAAGTTGCTCCAGCAGGAAGTGCTGTAAAATCTGTAACACAAGAAATTTATTTTATAGAGCAACGCCAAAAAATGCCTTTACTACTTCAAACACTAAAAGAATACAAAGGTAGTATATTAGTTTTTGCTCGAACCAAATTTGGTGCTAAAAAAATTGCTAAAGATATCCGCACTGCTGGAATTACCTCTACTGAAATCCATTCTAATAGAACACTAAACCAGCGCTTGGATTCTTTGCAAGGTTTTAAACTTGGAACATATAGAGTTTTAGTGGCGACAGATATTGCTGCACGAGGTATAGATGTTTCTGGTATTCAATTAGTCATCAACTACGACTTACCTGACCAAGCGGAAGATTATGTACACCGTATCGGTAGAACTGGTAGAGCTAATCAGACCGGTCATGCAATTTCCTTTGCTACACACAATCAATCTAGGGACGTTAAAATTATTGAAAGGTTAATCAAAAAGCAACTTCCTAGAAAAAAATTAAATGACAAGCTCCAAGCAGTAACGGCAGACCAAAATAAAGAGCATAAAACATTGCCAAAAACCGAGCATCATCCTATTTCTGGTAAAAACCAGCAACGACATTTTGAAAATAAAAATTTCAGAAAAAAATTCTCAAAAAAACCTAAAAATTGGAAATAACTTTACTTTAGTTAAGACAATTATTTAATCATAATGATTGAACAATTAATCGCTTAATAAGCGGTTTTTTGTTAATCTACATATATGTTGCTAAATGGAGAAAAGCGTTCTATAAACAGGTCCGCTAAATTTTTAAATAATGTAAATTTGCCAATTGAAGGCAAACTTCTGGATTTATCGTGTGGTGATGGTAAATTATTAAAGTTGATAAAGTCACAAGATAAAACTAATCAGTTAGATTTATATGGCATTGACATTGTTGATCACAAATTTGATAGTGATATAATTAAATTTCATAAAACTTCTTCAGATCAGACCCAGTTCTTAAATCAAACTTTTGATGTAATCACATGTCTGATGTCCTTGCATCATTATAAAAACATAAATCAGACACTCGCAGAAGTTGGCAGAATTTTACAACCTCAAGGACAATTTTATGTTCTAGATATATTTCCTCAAAATGAGCTTTCCCAAATTATATATAATAGCATTAGATGCCACGAGCCTTACCACTTTGAAAAATTTTATACGATTGATCAATTTGAAGAATTAGCAAATCAATACTCCTTTAATTTGATAACGAATAATTCGATTAGTAAAATACCGAAGCTTAATATTCTAAAATTTGTTAAGCAAAGCAATAATTAATATTTAAAAAATATAATTCATATATGAGCAGTGACTCTCAAAGCCCAAGTAAACCTAATTTAATTGGACTTCTAAAACCTTATAAGCACTTTATTATACCTTTAATAATCCTAGCATTGGTTAGCAATGGTCTAACTTTATGGTTGCCAAGATTATTATCACACGGAATTAACGACTTTTTTACACAAGGATCTATTAATACAGTGTTGTGGAAATATGGAATAGCAGGTGCTGTAATTTTTATACTCACCTACTTACAAAATATAGTTCAAACTTATGCTTCAGAATCTGTTGCTAAAGACCTACGAAACAACTTGTCTGATAAAATTTCCACACAAACCTTTGCAGAAGTACAACAAGCAACATCAGCCAAACTACTAACCAATTTAACCTCTGATGTAGATTCGGTAAAGAACTTTGTTTCTCAAGCGATTGTTAATATTGTATCTTCCTTATTTTTAATAATTGGCGGTAGCTATTTGCTAATTAGTATTAACTGGAAATTAGGGCTAGCTGTTTTAAGTGTATTACCAATTATCGGAATAACATTTTTCTTTGTCCTAGGAAAAGTAAGAAGCTTGTTTATGAGAACCAGAGAAATTATCGACTGGCTAAACAAGGTTATAAACGAAAGTATATTAGGAGCATCTTTAATTAGAGTTTTAAATTCTCAAAACCTGGAGCACGAAAAGTTTATCCAAGCCAATTCACAAGCAAGAGATGTGGGAACCGGTATTTTAAAATTGTTTTCTGCGGTCATACCAGTAATTACTTTTTGTTCTAATTTAGCTATTTTAATAATTTTAGTTTTAGGAGGAAAATTTATTATCAATGGCAGTATGAACTTAGGTGACTTTGCCTCCTTTCAAAGCTATTTGATGATTTTGATATTTCCAATTTTAATTTTGGGTTTTGTTAGCAATATTATGGCACAAGCCCAAGCTTCTTATGGCAGAATCTCAGAAGTTTTATCTTCACCACCAGCACCAGACGAAGGAACAATCACAACACCTATAAATGGAGATATTGAAATTCAAAACTTAAATTTACTATTTGGCGAAAAATCAGCGCTACGAGATGTGTCTTTACAAATCAAATCTGGTAGTCGTGTCGCTATAATTGGACCAACAGCTGCAGGAAAAACACAATTGTTAAACACTATGGTTGGGTTAGTGTCCCCTACAAGCGGTCAAGTTAAATATGATGGAATAAATTTACAGGAATACAAAAAAGAAGATTTTTATAAGCAAGTTGGTATAGTATTTCAAGATAGTATTATTTTTAATATGAGCTTGAAAGAGAATATTGCTTTTAACTCTGAAGTAACCAAAGAAGATTTTCAGAAAGCTATCTCAACAGCAGAACTTAGCGATTTTATACAAACTCTGCCTGCTGGACTAGACTCTATAGTATCAGAACGTGGTACAAGCCTGTCAGGTGGGCAAAAGCAAAGAATCATGCTTGCGCGAGCCTTAGCTTTAAATCCAAAAGTTTTATTCTTAGATGAATTTACCGCCAGAGTGGACGCAAGCACAGAAAAGAAGATTCTCGAAAACATTGGTTCTAATTATCCTAATTTAACTTTAGTTTCTGTAACCCAATCTATAGGACCAATAGAACAATATGAACAAATTGTTCTAATTATGGAAGGAGAAATCATTGGCACTGGAACACACCAACACTTAATGGACACATCTCCAGAGTACGTACAGATTTATAATTCACAACAAAGTACAAATACTTTATGAGCTACAATTTAAATACAAATAACAACCCTCAAGACAACTCTTTATTACAAGCTGCAAAAAAATTATGGGTTCTTATATCTGAAGAAAAAAAGTTTATAATCGCTGCACTAGCTGCAGTAATTGCAAACTCACTACTTAATCTTTATGCACCACGGTTAATCGCCCATACAGTTGATACCTACATAACAAATCGAGATTACCACGGGGTACTAACTTACTCTGGTTTTATTCTTATAATATATTTATTAGGCTTAATCACTAGTTATTTACAAACTCGTTTAATGGGAGGTGTTGGGCAAAGAGTATTATTCAGATTACGTAATCAAATATTCAATAAACTGCAATCTTTACCAATTGCATTCTTTAATCAAAATAAAGCCGGTGATCTTATCTCAAGAATCAATAACGATACAGATAAGATTAATCAATTCTTTTCGCAATCCTTAGTTCAATTTTTTGGCAGCATCTTTATTATGATTGGTGCGGCAGTATTCTTGTTAAGCTTAAATGTCAAACTAGGAGCCGCTACTTTATTTCCAGCCCTGTTTTTACTTGTGATTACTTTGACATTATCATCATGGGTTAAAAATAAAAACCTTGTCAATGCGAAAAGTTTGGGTGGATTAAGTTCTGAGATTCAAGAAAGCTTGAATAATTTTAAAGTTATCATTACGTTTAACCGTCGTGATTATTTTAAAAGTCGCTTTGCCGAAGTTAACAATGAAAATTACTTATCTGCAGTAGATGCGGGTATAGCAAATAACACTTTCGTACCAATTTATGGACTAGCTTCTAACATAGGACAATTAATCGTACTTGCTTATGGTATATCACTAATATCCAGCGGTAATTTTACAATAGGGCTTTTGCTTAGTTTTATACTGTATGCTAATAACTTTTACAATCCACTTAGACAATTAGCTGCGTTATGGGCTAACTTTCAAACAGCGTTGGCAAGCTGGGATAGAGTTCATGAAATTTTAGTTATGGAAAACAACTTGCCAATTTTAGATGACAACTCTGCAAATCAAACTTCAGCGTTATTAGAATTTAAAGACGTGAGCTTTAACTACCCTAACGGCAAAGAAGTACTTCATCATATTAATCTTAATTTAGAACAAGGAAAAACATATGCCCTGGTAGGTCCGACAGGAGGAGGAAAAACAACTACAGCTTCTTTGATGGCGAGACTATATGACCCAACATCAGGAATAGTAGCTTTCAACGGTAAAGATATCCGTAGCTATTCCAATGAAGACAGAACCAAAGCTATTGGCTTTATACTCCAAGAACCTATTATGTTTACAGGAACAGTCAAAGATAATATTCTATATGCAAATGAAGAATACGGTTCTTATGACAGCCAAAAACTAACCGAGGTAATACATAAATTTGGCTTAGAATCGTTATTAGAAAGATTTGACCAAGGTCTAGAAACTAAAATTGTTGCTAGTGAAGACGGTGTAAGCCTGGGGCAAAAACAACTTATAGCGTTTATGCGTGCAGTCCTAAGAAATCCGCAACTACTAATATTAGATGAAGCAACTGCAAACATAGATACTGTAACAGAACAACTACTAGAAGATATATTAAAAAACTTACCCCCTACCACAACCAAAGTGATTATCGCGCATCGCTTAAATACTATTCAAAATGCAGATGAAATATACTTTGTTAATTCTGGAAATGTCATAAAAGCCGGCTCTATGGATCATGCTCTTGAGATGCTATTGCACCAAAACAGAATAAGTTAAAGAATATTTTAAAATGTTACTTTTAGCAAATTTCTGCGTATAATTAAAGAGAGGTCTTTTATAATTTAAGTTAATCAAACAATATGAAAAATATTATTAAGTGGAGCTTTATAAATTCTTTAGGCACCATAGCTTACATAGCCTTACTCGTTACGATTATGAATGCGGCAGGAAAATCAATGCAGTTTAAAAACGAACTTATCGCGGGCATAACAATGCTTACATTATTCGTTTTTTCTGCGGCTGTTACCTCAAGCTTAATTTTAGGCAGACCAGTGTTAATGTTTATAAGTGGGCAAAGAGTAGAATCTATCAGATTATTTGTATACACCTTGGGATGGCTTTCTATTGCACTTATTATTCTCTTAATTATAAACATAATCTAATTTACAAAATCGCCTTAGTGGCGATTTTTTGTTATATTACATGTATGAATAAATTTTTATCATCTCTTATTGTTATCACCTTACTGGCTGGCGGATGCAGTAATGACAACAGAGTTCAAACAAACAACTTACAAAAAACCAATTCTCCAGAAGAACGAAATTTTAAAGACTTAGATTTTTCACACTTTAACTCTAACTATCAATTTTCTTCACAAATCCCCCAAAACTGGCAAATAGAATACATACCCGCTACTAAAAGTCTCAATATTTATAATCCAGAGAACCAGGCAAATAATAATTTAGAAAAGTCAGAAATATATATTTCTTATTTTACTTCAAATCAATTTTTAACTCTAAATACAGTAAATATTTTAAGCAAGCAAGAAACTTTGTTGAAAGGACACAAAGCAATTAAATATGAAATCATCAAGAAAGATGAGGTTCCAAATTTTGTTAACCAACCATTGTGGCGAAGTCAAAAACATAAACTCATAGACGTTCGCTATTCTGAAAGCAACCCATCTAATTTTTTTGTCATAGCATACAACCCACAGCTATCGCAGTCAATTTTTGATAAATTTACTGAGAGCTTAAACTTTTATAATGACAAGTCTTCGTTACGAGAACCCCTACAAGATTCTCAAAAAAGAATTACCAAAAAACATTTTGGCACACAAGTTTCTCCTAACAACTCCCCTGTTTCCCCAGAAAAATTTTCTGGTTATCATACAGGTACAGATTTTGAAATTTTAAATGATGACGAATTAAATCATGATGTAAAAATAAATACTATTTGCGGTGGACCCCTGATAAGCAAAAATACAGTTTCTGGCTATGGCGGTTTAATCATGCAACAATGCGAAATCGGAAATCAAAGATTTACTGTATCTTATGGGCATATGAAATTAGATAGCGTTAAGTATAAGGTTAATGAATATCTTATGCCAGGAACAAGCTTGGGAGTATTAGGAAAAGCTAACTCAAGTGAAAATGGTGATGAACGAAAACATCTGCATTTAGGGTTATACATCGGAACAAGAACAAACGTTGCGGGATATGTAAAAATTAAAAACGAATTAGATAACTGGTTCGACTATGAAAAATTAATTCAAAAGTAAATGGAAAAAGTCTTAATAGACCCTGATTATACAAATAACCAATTCTCCACTCCATATAAAATATTGCTTTGGATATTTTATCCATTTAGATTGTTAATTATAGCGATCTCTTGGATATTTTGGATAGTTGAATATAGCTATATGTTAGCTAGAAATCAAGATTACACTTCCAAAACAAGTCGTAACTATGCAGTACTCTTACTCGTGATAATTTTCAATTATTTACTGTTTACAAACGACCTGCCTGTAACTTTTTCTGCATTCCAAAAATTAGCAATTTCAGTTGTTTCTGTATTAGTCTGCTTTGGTATTATACAACTCCTGAATGACGGAGATGTTTATCACAACTCGTAACAACCAAATAAAACGGATTGTAAAAATATTTTTATTATAGTAATATAATGCTCTATAGGAGGTTTTATGATACCAGGACACTTTAAAGCATTTACTATATGGTTTTTGAGAATAAAAACACAGATACATATCTACAATATTAGGAATAGCAATCTCAATAGCGGGATGTATAATTTTATTTAAATAAAAAGAAGCGAAAATTTCGCTTCTATTTTTTTATCTTAATGATTATTCGGCAACCCCAAAGCCCAGTCGTGGTGTTAAAAAACCATTGTCATTTTCAACGCCAATTATTCCAGCAAAAAACTTCATCGCAATATCAGTCTCGTAATAATTCCAATTAAAGTCAACACTGGTAATATGTTGAGGCAACAAATCCATTTTATATCCCAATTCTATGCCCCACTGAAAATCAGATTTGAGCACCAAACTGTTGTTCATTGGATGAATTAAATAAGCAAAAAAAGTATTTATCCAACCTGTTACGGATGCCGAGCCAGAGCTTTCTTTAAATTTGTAAAAGGACTTCCAGAAATCAGCTTCTATAACTTCGCCGTGTAGTGTATCACAAATAGTTTGCAATACTGATTTTAATTCTACAAAATACTGCTTAAGCGGCTCAAACAAAGTCATTAATTCATTAACTTTATATACCAACATCATCCAGTCACCTCTTGTGCCAGCAATCTTAATTTGAGGAATACCGCACAATGTATTAACTTGATACTTATAATAACTAGAAACTGTATCCATAAATGCCAACAATGTTGCAAGATCAGATTCTTTGTCGCTAGTAGAAAATTTTGTTAAAAATAAACTTAACACTAATGGCGATATATGTTCGGATAACTTTTGCCTAAACATCTCAATGGTATCATCCCAATTATTTTCTTCTGATCCATAAATTAACGAGTTATCAATAACTTCAAGTAATACTTTTTTATCAGGGCTTTTAGTAAATAGATGTGCATATTGTTTACTATTTTGCTTGACGCAAATAGCAACTTCATGAACAATCATATACCAAACCACTTCTGGACGCAGTGTAAAATTTGCGTGCAAATCAAACGCGTTATGAGCCGCAGTAAAAAACTTACTAGTAGATGAGCGCAATAATTCTTCTGTTTCATAAGATCTTTCTATAACAGAGTCATTGTCTTTGCATTCAACTGATTGCTTGATCAATGTTTCGATGTTTGAAGATTCTAAATCTAAAGCAGAGATCGCAATATCTCTTCTACTTAAATAATGCAACTTAGCATCACCTAATGCACCGGATAAAAATTCTTGGTTAGCAACTAGCTTAATTGGAGCCAATAAATTATTGCCGTTAATCCCAATAATCATAAAATACATCCTCCTTACGATGTTTATATTAAAAAACCTTCTATTGCTAGAAGATTAATAATTTTATCTACTAATTATATATGTGTCAATAAATAAATTCTTTATAATACAGACAAAGCTATGGCATATAATATCCAAAACTGTAACGCCAAATCATTTTTTAAATATGGAATATCTATTAGCCCATGAACAATCATAGATACTAAAAATAAACCAAATCCTAGAGCAAAAGCTTTAGTCTTATTTTTATAGGAAAAATACAACCCATACAATATCAAAGCCACAAAACCAGAAACACCGACTAGCCCATAATCCACCCAAAAATTTAAAATTATATTATGAGGATAATTATAATGCTGCAAACCTGAATCAGAATTATATTTATTCCAATTGTCAGCAAAACCATTTACCCCTAAACCAATTAAAGGATGATCTATAATTACTTTTTCTCCGGTATGCCACAGGCTAAATCTAGCAACAGAAGATTTTTCTCCCATAAATGGAAGCATTACTCTATATCTCAAATTAGGAACCGCAGATATGACTATCACCATCACTACGACAGCAGAAGCAAAAGCAATCCATAATTTTTTACCGCCTTTTACCAAAACAAATACACCAAGCGCCGCGAATAAACCCAATAACGCCCCTCGAGATAAAGACAATAAAATACCCAAGAATCCAATCATCCACATTACCCATAACCATATGTTTTTAGTCTTTAAAAAGTTGTCATATAGCCATGGTATAACAAATACCAACAAGGGAACCACAAACAAACCATAACCGTTAGGGTGGGCAAAAAAACTAACTGCTCTTTTTGGCTCTGCACTATTTCCCCAGTATATAACTGGTAGAGACCACAAACTAAAATATTGAATTATTGCCAACAAACCATTGACTAAAATAAATCCCAAAAAAATATAAGCTAAGATTTTAGAGTCTATAGAATATTTTTGTATTAAATATTTTAATGCAAAAAGTGTTGTAATTGGAAAACTAAACAAAACCAGTTCTTGACCAAATTTTGCAGTACTAAATCCAAAATTAAATAGTCCAATTACAGAGACGAACCAAAAGATTAAACAACTAATTAGTAAAAACTTGTCTGTATTTTTTATTTCTAACAAAAAACTTTTTATTTGTTTCGTCCACAATAACCATAGAAAAAAAGTGGCAAATAAAATTGTTTGAATAACTAGCAAAAAATTTGCCGGCACACTTCCCAACAATGAAAACCTCCATACATATAGAGGAGATAAAATTAGTGAACAAATAAATAGCCAGGTAAATAACATTTTACTTTACGTAATCTTTAAAGTCTTCGCGATAAATATCTATCAAAGCTACCAAAATCGAAGTAATAATTGGTCCGATTAAAATTCCCAAAATGCCAAACAACTGCACTCCACCTAAAATGCTAAACAAAACTAATAATGGGTGTAATTTGGTTGTACTTCCTACTAATTTAGGCCCAACTAAATTATCTATCAAACCAACGGCAACCATTCCCCATATTAACATCCCAATAGCAGCGCCAGTATGTCCAGTAATAAGTAAGTAACCTATCGCGGGGATAATGGAAATAGATGTACCAATATTAGGAACCAAAGCTGTAAACACAGTAAACAGTCCCCACACAACAGGCTGAGGAACTCCAAAAATAAAGAATCCTAACATGGCAACCAAACCTTGTATTAGAGCTGTCAAAAACTGTCCTTTTACCACTCCATTAACAGCAATAATAATTCGGTCGACCAACACGCTTTCTTGGCGAGTTGCCATTGGAGAAATATCCATAAACACTTCTTTTAACTTTTTTCCATCTCTAAGCAAAAAGAATGTAGCAAAAAAAGTGATAAATAAAGAAACAACGAAATTGGCTATGTTAGACAACAGCCCAGAAAAACTCTGCACTGCCCCAGAAGCAAACCTTCCAATTAAAGAACTAATGTCATTAGCAAAATCAGTCACAAGATTCTGCATTTCTGAAGGTAACGAGCTAATAATTTGATCCTTATTGATTACTAACTGTCCGGTTTTTACTTTTTGATAGAGATCAAAGACCTCACTAATAATTGCTTGCCCAAAAAACACAACTGGTATTAGCACAATAACAATCATAATTAGCACTGTCAGCAACGCGGCAAAATTATCAGAATTTAATTTCTTTCGCAACCAAGTATTTATTGGAGCAAAGAGTATGGATAAAATTACAGCGAATGCTAAAAGGCTAGCAAATGGCTTAAACAAAAATATTACTGCAATTAACGCAATTAACAAAATTGCAAAGAAACTAATGGTTTGAATTTTTTGGTTCATAGTATATTTATTATAGCTAATTTAAAAAATTAAAAAAGCTAAATCACAAACTTTATAATTGACAACTTGCTCAAATTATGATTAAATTATGTCAAAGAGCCGAAGCATAACTCGGCATTTTTTCTTGATTATTTATATAGATTTATGAAAAGAGATAACATTAGAAATGTTGCAATCATAGCTCACGTTGACCACGGAAAAACCACTTTGGTAGATGCGATGCTAAAACAGACTCAAACTGTCAAAGATACTGGCGGTGCTTTAATTATGGACTCAGGAGATTTGGAACGCGAGCGCGGAATTACAATCACTGCAAAAAATGCATCAGTTATGTACAACGATATCCGCATCAATATTGTAGATACTCCAGGACATGCTGACTTTGGCGGCGAAGTAGAACGTACCCTACGTATGGCTGATGGCGTACTGTTACTTGTAGATGCAAAAGAAGGACCAATGCCTCAAACTAAGTTCGTGTTAAAGAAAGCTTTGGAACTTGGACATAGAGCAATTGTTGTCATTAATAAAGTAGATAAACCAGATGCTCAAATTGACGAAGTTATAAATAAAACTTTTGATTTGTTTGTTTCTCTCGGTGCCAATGACCAACAATTAGACTTCCCTATCTTATACGCTAGCGGTATTAACGGAATTGCTGATACAGAACCCGAAAAAATTGTTGCAGCTACTAAGACTGGCGAAGACTTACCAAACGAAGCTCATAACATCACGCCAGTTTTTGAAGCAATTATCAATCACATCCCTGCTCCAGAAGTTAAACCAGAAGATCCTTTTGGTATGCTAGTATTAGCACTCCGCTTTGATAACTATAAAGGTAAAATTGGTATCGGAAAAATTACCGCAGGAAGTCTAAAAAAAGCACAAAGCATTGCTTTGATAAGTAGAGACGGAAAAACTTCTACCGGAAAAGTTAGTAGTTTACAAATGTACCAAGGTTTGGTTCCAACAGAAGTAGAAGAAGCAACCGCTGGTGACATTGTTGCAATTGGTGGATTTGATAATGTGCAAATCGGCGATACTCTTGCTGATAGCCAAAACCCAATTCAAATCCCTCCTGTAGAAATAGAACAACCTACCATCAAAATGACTTTTGGTGTAAACACTTCACCATTTGCTGGTAAAGAAGGAACACAATTAACTTCTCGTAATATTAAAGACAGACTTGATCGTGAATTAGAAACAAATGTTGCATTGCGAGTAGAACCTGCTGCAGACAGTGGTGATTCTTATTTAGTATCTGGACGTGGTGAACTTCATTTAGGCATCCTAATAGAAACCATGCGCCGTGAAGGATTTGAACTTCAAGTATCTCAACCCCAAGTTATTTACATCGAAGAAGATGGTGTAAAAAAAGAACCGTATGAATTTTTGACCATAGATGTTCCTAGCGAACACCAAGGTGTAATGATTGAAGAAGTTGCAAAACGTGGTGGCGAATTACAAAACATGGAAACTAATGCAGCGGGAGAAATTCATGCAGAATACATTATTCCAACTCGTGGTTTAATTGGATTAAAAAACTTATTACTTACTCGCACACGAGGAACAGCAATTATTAATAACTTATTTGATAGTTACAAGCCAGTTCATGATATTGATTTGCGCAGCAATGAGCATGGCTCATTGATTGCTTCAGAATCTGGAACCACCAGTAGCTACGGACTTAACAACGCTCAAGAACGCGGTATTATGTTTGTCGGTCCAGCTGTTGATGTTTATGAAGGAATGGTTGTTGGTAAAAATGCGCTTGATCAAGATATTGAAGTTAATGTCTGTAAAGGTAAAAAACTAACTAACATGCGTGCTTCAGGTAGCGATGAAGGTATTGTATTAACCCCTCCTCGCGCAGTTACTTTGGATTTTGCTCTAGAATACATTGGAGCAGATGAATTAGTAGAAGTAACTCCTCAAAGCGTTCGTATTCGCAAGCGTTTTCTAAATGCTAATGATCGCAAGAGAGACAAGCGTAGTTAACATCAAAATTAAAAACCATCCAATAAAATTGGATGGTTTTTTCGTATCTAAGTAATTATTTACAGTCTTTGAGAGCTGAATCGCGAGAAGTTTTTGCAGTGTCATTGGATGATTTTCTTGTTGAAAGAGCTTTATCTTTAGCAGCTTTTCTTGCAGCTACTGCATCAGATACAGCCTTTTTATAATCTGCCTGAGCCTTTTCTATAGAAACTTTACGAACTGCCTTTGCTGCTTGTTTAGCCGCATCGTCTGTTGCAGCTGCAATAGCGGTCTTGTAAGTGTCTTCAGCAGCCTTTACTGCGGATTTTCTTGCATCACGCGCCGCGCTAATCGCGGTCTTGTAAGCATCATTAGCTGTAGAGATGGCGGAAGTATAAGTTTTTTGGTTATTTTTTACAGTATCACGATAAGAAGACCTTGTTGCTTCATTTTCTTTCTTACATGCCTTTATCTCTGTTGATTTATTCTTTACTTCAGAAGAGTTATCAGCGTTAACAGATACTGGAGCCATTGTGACGATTAAAGCAAAAAGTAAAACGGCACCAGATAAAAATTTAAAATTTTTGTTCATTTCTTATAATTAATTTACGATATATATTATATATCCCCTAATTATAAAGATGCAATAATCAAATCCACAACCACATCAGCAGGCATTGTACTTGTTTTTAGTTCGATATCTAGATTAACTAATTTGTTAATAATTGAGAGCAATAATTTTTGATCAAATTGATTAGCATTTTTCTTAACCATATATAGTCGTCCACTTTTCCATCCTGTTTTTGCTAAGATCTCAGATTCTGCAACACCTTGTGCAATCCAGTCCTTCACCATTAGTGATGTTCTGATTTGCTCGTTCCATAAAGCTACTAATTTAATAGTTGCAGATTTAAAATCAGCTTCATTATTATAATATCTCTGCAATAACGAAATAGCAGAACGCTTATCTTTTTTTGCCAATGCATCTGTCAAAGAAAAAATATCGATATTATCTTGACCGGAAGTGAGACTTTCAACATCTTTTAAAGTAATATGTTTTTTCGTTCCAACATAGCTTAATAATTTTAAAATCTCATTATGGCATATGCCAATAGGAAGTTCCTCATAAACATCTCCACATAACCTTCTCACCAATTCTTCGGAAGCCTTGGAGTCGATTGTACCGCCCAAATTTTTAACATGAGATGCAATCCATTTACTAGCCTCATTTATATTTGGAGGGTTAAATTCTACAACACTACTGTGCTCTAATAAAAATTTTAATAACTTGGTACGCTTGTCGATACTGTCCTGTACCAGAACAATTTGTTGATAACTCTGCTCCCATGCCAGGACCAATTCTTCATTTAGCTCTTGTGCTAGATTCTCTATAACCCAACATTGCTTTGGTCCAAACAAGGTACCAGAATTTAGATCGGCTTGTTTTGGAAGTCTTTCTTTTTCTTTTATATACAAAGGCTCCATATTGCCGCCATTCTTTAACAAATCTCCCAAATATTTAGTTTTACTTAAGAATTCAGATCCTAATAACAAAGTAATCATAAAATAAGTATAGCATTTATTATTGATTGATTTTTTATCGTAATTTGGTTAAAATAACTAAGCTTTATGCGCCCTTAGCTCAGTGGATTAGAGCATTGGTCTTCGGAACCAAGTGTCGGGGGTTCGAGTCCCTCAGGGCGCACCATTTGTATTTTTGGCACATTATGCTGAAAATACAAATGATTGCAACGCGGGACGAGAAAATAGCAAAAATTTTTCCAGTGGAAGAATTTTTGCGTAGGAGTCTACCGCAGCGTCAGTTGACGAAACACAATGAGTGATAACGATTGTGTTGAGGAAACTAGCGTGAGGTAGACGAGTCCCTCAGGGCGCACCATTTGCATTTTATTTAAATTAAAAAGGCATCAAAAATGATGCCTATAAATTATTTTTGAGCTATTTTAATAAAATAATGCAGCAATAATAATAGCCCAAAAATACTGCCAATTAAAAACAATATTGGATTAAATATCAAAGTTATAAAAGCAGCTCCAAAAGCCATTATTCTGAAGGATATTTTCGCAAAGCTTTCCCAATTATCTAGCGTGTTAGTAAATAAAACATTATAGCTACAAAATACCCACACGATATTTACCAAACCTTCGCTACTCGAAACTTCTGTCCAAACTTTTCCCGGATCTACCCATAAATAATAAGCAAAAACAGCCGAAGTAGTCAGTAACAAAAATATTGTTAAAGTTGTGCTAAAATTCCACAACAACCTCTTTTTTAAGCCTAATTCTTGGTCCATAAATTTTCCTCCTTTTGGCTTGTAATTTTCTAATTACAACTATATAATTTACCTAATATCTTTAAAATAGTCAATTATGCAAGCTGTAATCCTCGCGGCGGGCAAAGGTCTAAGACTTCGCCCTTTCACAGAACATCATCCAAAACCACTCATCCCTATTGCTGATAAACCTCTACTTGAATATACACTCGAATCCTTACCAGATAAAATAGACAAGATTTTAATCGTAATTGGTTACTTAGGACAACAAATTAAAGATCATTTTAAAGAATCTTGGAATGGAAAACCAATAACTTATGTTGAACAAACAGAATTACTAGGTACCGGTGACGCTATTCTTCGTGTAAAAGATTTTGTAAAAGAAAAGTTTCTGGTTGTAAATGGAGATGACTTGTACGACAAAAATGATTTACAAAAACTAATATCAAATGGAGTAGGACTTCTTGCATGGCCAAGCAACAAAGCTTACGAGTTTGGATTAAAAATCGACAGCGAAGGACTAATTGAAGGATTTGATAGTAGCTCTGGACTAACAATTTGCGGAGCTTATGCTTTAACAAAAGATTTTTATGATCAAGAATTAGTAAAAATTTCTGTTAATGAAAAAACAGAATATAGCCTTCCTCACACATTAATTAATCTGGCAAAAACACAACCAGTTCATGCAATTATGGCAAGTAATTGGCTACCAGTTGGAACTCCTATTCAATTAGACTTTGCTAATAACTACTACGTAAAAAAGTACAAAAATAACTAGCTTGACGCTAGTTATTTTATTTTGTATAATGAGTTGTAAAATATTTTATGGAGGAAAATATGAGTTTTAATTTTCAAAAAGATTTGCCAGAATTAGACATTGATAAGGCAAACTACATCAAACTTCAAATCAAAGATGCTATTAATAATGCACGCAGTAATGGTATGTCAAAAAAACTTTGCTTTCATGGCGAAGACCATGGAACATTTGTAAGACAGCAAGCCTTACTAATCGCTAATAATTTAAAGTTATCTATACGTGCCAAACAAATTATTGGTTATTTTGCGCAAGGACATGACATATACGTCAGATCTCATAATGCAGAAGAAAAAAGTGCCCAAGAAGTCCTAAATATTATTAACAAAACCTCTCCGAATTTTTATTCTGATGAAGAGCTTCGCACTGGCTATAACGCCATAGTTGCTACGAAAATGATAAAATCTAATGATACTATCAGCCAGCAATTTGACCATATACTGCCCAATCAAATTTTAAGAGACGCAGACCTTTCTCACCTTGCCTGCTTAACAGAATTAGAATTCCGTAAGTGGCAAAATTTATATTTAGAAGAAGAAAAAAACTTAGAGCCATTAACTTTTTGTAAAGTCACTGAGCTAGAAAAAAGTTTAAAATTTATGGAAAATCATAAATACCAAACTCCTAAATTAAAAAATAAATTAGAACTTCTGAAAAAGAAAAATATTCTTGTTATCAAACAAATGATAATAGAAGCTCAAAAGGAGATATCTATAGGTGCTCCAATATAGCCAACATAATGTTGGCTTTTTTATTTATATTACATAGCTTAAAATTATGACTAAATAATAAAACACCAAAAATGGTGTTTTATTATTATGGTGGGTCGGGTGGGACTCGAACCCACGACCGAGTGCTTAAGAGGCACCTGCTCTACCAACTGAGCTACCGACCCATTTATTCAGTTTTAAATAAAAAATTAGTATTTACTTACACTACAATACTAAGAAATTTTACTATATTTGGGATAAAAAATCAACCTTAATTTGACTCTTTTATTACCAACCCAAAAGCACCTGAGCCTTCAGAGCCAGCAGGCACAAATGATTCGTTAGCTTTCAGCCTGTTCTCAATTTTTTGATAAGCTTCAAAATTAACTCTAACTAACTGCGCTGAAGATACAGCAACATCTCCATTGCTAGCTAAATATTTGCCCACAGAATTTTTTAATACAAACCCTTCTGACAAAATAATCAAAAGCAAAAATGCCCACAAAAACC
The DNA here is from genome assembly GCA_964631145.1 of uncultured Candidatus Saccharibacteria bacterium. GTDB lineage: Bacteria > Patescibacteriota > Doudnabacteria > UBA920 > UBA920 > UBA920. The sequence goes on along the minus strand of CAZVXT010000001.1, from coordinate 285,741 downwards.
AAACAGTATAGCGGTTTAAAATATATAATATATTTTTTTTATCAAAATTTATTTTCATTGTTTTAGGTAAAATTCTGAATTTAAAGTAGCTTTTACATTTCCATTCTGCAAAGCCGCCAATCTAACTGCTTGAGTTTTATTTATAAAAGATGTGTGCTCTGCAGATTGAACGTAACGCACTATATTTGTATAGGACCCTTCTAAACTTACTATATAAGGAACAAGCAATAAATCCCCTGATACACCTGTAGCCTTTTTTGCAGTTTTTGAAGTACCAGAAACAGATAAACTAATTTTTAGATTATAATTTGCAGCAAGAGCCTCCAGCTTTTGGATTTCTTTTACTACTTTTGTATCTTTACTAAAAAGGTCTTGTGGTGGATATTCTTTTTGATCTAAAGTAGCAATATCTTTTTTCCCTTGTTCAAAGTTTTTTTGCTCCCGCTTTAACACTTCAAGCTCTAAACGTTTCTGTAAAGTATTATCTAACAATGATTGATTGCGTCTCTCCATAATTCCATAGCCATACAAAAACATTAGCATTGTAAAAACTACAAAGCCAGCAATAAGTAAGATTAATTTTAATCTAGCTGAAAGTTTAGGCATACTATTTCTTTTTTATTAAGACTCCATCTTGGACATAAAAAGTAAACTTGAAAATTATGTCTGTAGGCTGCGAAACATTTTCTAACGGATAATCTATATCCTTAAAAAAATCTCTGTCGTTATTTATGTTATTATAAAGCTCTATTACTTGATCACGTTTTGGAGCATAGCCAGAAATTTGTATCTTTCCATTAGTAGCGTCTGCATCAAACATGCTAATTTTAACTCCATTAGGAACTTGTTTTGCAAATGATTGCAACACTGTTGACCAGACAGGGGTACCAGCTGCCAAATCATCAAAATCTTTCATTTGAACATTCAAACTTTTAATCTGGTTTTTTAATTCAGCATTTTCTGTTTTATTACTACTAGACTTCACTCCTTCAATTTCTGTACTTAAAAGACCTAAGGACTGATCTAAATAAAGCCAGGTGCCGATTTGTATCAAAATACCAAAAAGCAAAACTGCTACAGCAATACAGATTGCGACTAAAATACTATGAAAAAGGTTGTCAAAATACAACTCAGTTTGTTTTTGTTTTGGTAGTAAATTTATTCGCTTCATTGGTTAATCTCCCACATTGCAAGTCCAATAGAGGTGGTAAAACTTAACGCCTCATAAGCATCAAGACCACCATCTTTAAATTGAGGTAAATGCTCTAAAGGATTAGCTACTGTAACTTTAATTGGAGCATAATCAGACAGCATAGGTTCTAATATCTCGCCTATATTCTGTAATTTTGCTCCTCCACCAGTAAGCAAAACTCTGTTAATATGAGTTTCGTGATGATCATAATGAAATTTCAAAATATTTTTTAATTCTGCAGCAAAATCACTTACAACAGGTACTAATTGAGTTTTAATGTTTGGGTACTCTACTGTATTAGATAAACCGATCATGCGCTTTAATTTTTCTGCTTCCAACGGTGTTTTGGCAATTGCTTTAGCAAATCTTTCAGTAAAAACATTTCCTGCAATTGGGACAGAAGAAGTAAATTGCAAAGCGCTATTTTGCACAATAATTAAAGCGGTTTTAAAAGCATCAATGTCTGCTATTAAAATAGGCTCCGTTACTGTTTGTGGCACTAAAGCCCTCACCACGCTTTGAGCCTCGGTTTCTATTCCAGAAATAACTAAGTTAGCTTTTTCAACTACGCTAATAAAATTATCAACAAAACTTTTTGGTGAAGCAATCAGCAAAACTTCTATACCATCTGCTTTTCTATTTAATACTTGCCAATCATAATAAACCTGATCCATAGGCAATGGTATATAACTTTCTGCTTCAAATAAAATAGCATTTTCTATTTCGGAATCTTTCATATTTTGCATTTTTATAACGCGGATAAAAGACTTACTTTCTGGAATAGATAATATAACAGAATTAGTATTAAATTTGCCATACTGAGGCTTATCCAAAGCCCTCACAATCAGATCAGAGATAGCTTCATGATCAGTAAAATCATCATTAACAACCAATCCTTTTGGCATCGATAAGTTTGTATATGCAGCAACCTCTGTCTTTTTGGAAGTAATATTAAATTGCAATGCTTTTAAAGCATGGCTATTTAGATGAATCCCTATATAATGATGTTTCTTTTCAAAAATATTAAAGTTCATACTAATTTAATTATACCTCAAATATGAATAACTAATTTATTTATTAAGATATGCTTTGGCTAATATTATAAATCGGCATGATTAACGCGAGCGCCAAAAAACCAACAACTACACCAATAACCAATAACAATAAAGGTTCTATGATAGATGAAACGTTTTTCATAGTATCATCAATTTCCATTTCGTTATGTTCCGCAATCTGATCCAAAATACTTTCAATACTTCCAGTTTCTTCCCCTATCGCCAACATCTGTGTAACTATGAATGGAAAAAGTTTATCGCTTTTTGCTAGTGATTCTGTCAAAGGTTTACCTAATTTCACTTGCTCTGCAGTTTCTAACAAAACTCTTCTATAAAAAACATTGTCCATTGCTTCGCTAGTAACCTGAAGTCCTTGCACCACAGATACACCAGACTTCATTAATGATCCAAGGATACGAGTAAAACGAGCAATGTTAATCTTTTTTACAATAGGAGAAATCATAGGGAAATTAAGCAATACAAGAGACAAGGCTTCTTTTCCTGATGGGGTTCGTAAAAATAATATTACAGAAATAACTAGTCCGATTAATCCACCGATAACCAGTACAGCATGTCCGGACATAAAATCAGTAATCATAATAACCACACGAGTAAGAAATGGTAGCTCTCCTCCAAACTCCTTAAATGTTGAAGTTAATTTCGGTAAAACGAAAATCGCCAACACCACACCAATAATAACCATAGCGGATAAAATTACTCCTGGATACATCATTGCACCTTTAGTTTTGGATCTTAAGTCTGCCTCACGCTGTAATTGAATACGTAAATGCTCTAAGCTATCCTCTAAATTACCGGACAATTCTCCAACTTCTACCATACTTAAAAATATATGAGAAAAAACTTTTGGATACAAACCCATTGCCTCGTGCAAACTCTTTCCCGCTTCCACACTTCCTGCCATATCAGATAACATGCTACGAAATTTTTTATTGGAAGTTTGCTTAGAAATAATACGCATCGCACGAGGTGCCGAAACCCCAGACTTTAAAAGTAGTTGTAAATTTTGGATAAAAGCAATCTTTTCTTTAAGCGGAATTGAAGCAATATTTCCCAAAAACGCGAACAAATTAAAACTTTCTGATTTTTCTTTTAAATCAGTCGGAATTAAACCTTGTTCTTTTAGTAAATGACCTGCGGCCATTAAATTAGCAGCTTCTAAAGTTCCATTTTCAGTTTTACCATCTTTAGAAACTGCAGTGTAAGAAAATGTTGCCATAATAATTCTTAATTTGGAGTAATCCAGGTCATAAATATTTTTATAACCAATAAGCCGGTCCACAACTCCATACTAATAATAGAAACCAATATCCATTTCTTTGATAAACCGTTGTACAAAAAAAACTACTGCGCAACCCATAATCCCTAAAACTAAGGAAGGCAAATATACACCCATAGAACTAAGCATAACTTGCATGGGATGCTCATAGATGACTCGAGGATAACAACCGGTATATGCGCAAGTCCCTCCAGGTAATTGACCGCCTGGGATATATGCACCCTGCTGAGGTGTAAGACTAAATAAATAACTAACCAGAGATACCACTAAAAGTAGTGCGGTTAAAACAACAACCCATAAATATAAATTATCTTTTTTATCCATCATTCTTTAGTCACACGTAATATTTCTTCTATTGTAGTAGAACCTTGAACTGCTTTAATAAAACCATCTTCCCACATAGTTATCATGTCTTGTTTTTCAGCTTGAGTTTCTATATCCTGACTAGTTGCTCGCTTTACAATAAGATCCTGAACTTCTGGAGTATTTTCTAAAATTTCGTGAATACCAATACGTCCTTTGTAACCAGAATTACCACATTTATCACAACCTTTACCTATGAAAAATGGAAGTTGTTCAAAGGTTTTAGCTTTACCAGCAACACCTAAACGCTGCATTACAGTCATTAATTTATCCAAATCAAACTGCTTTTTTAGGGTTGCAACGTCGTCCTTACTTACCGGATTTTCTGTCTTACAATCTTTACAGATAAGCCTAACCAAACGCTGCGCCATAATTGCATTAACGGTTGATGCAATTAAATACGGCTCGATACCAATATCAATCAAACGGGGCGGGCTAGCCGCTGCCGAGTTAGTGTGCAATGTTGATAATACAATATGACCAGTCATCGCAGCGTGCATAGCTTCTTCTGCAGTTTCTTGGTCACGGATTTCACCGATCATAATGATATTAGGATCTTGACGGAGCAGAGCTCTAAGTCCTAATGCAAAAGTTAAACCAATCTTTGGATTAACCTGCATTTGGTTTGCTCCAGGCATACGGTATTCTACTGGATCTTCGATGGTAGAAATATTAACCTGTTTAGTATTTAAAATTGTTAAAATAGCATACAAGCTAGTTGATTTACCACTACCAGTTGGTCCGGTTACAAGCATCATACCGTGAGGTTTATGAATATTTCTGTTTACCACTTCAAGCTGCTCTGACAAAAATCCTAACTGTTCTAAACTGAGTGCCTTACTAGATTCATCTAATAAACGGATAACAACTTTTTCTCCGTCAAAAATTGGAATAGTAGAAATACGCAAGCTAAACTTATAACCATCTTTAGCGATTTTATAACGTCCATCTTGAGGAAGTCTATGTTCATCTATTTTAAGGTTAGACAATACTTTTATGCGGGCAACTAATGCAGCTTGAATTGCTTTAGGCAAAGTCATAGCATCATGCAAAACACCATCAATACGATACCTAACTGAAACAGAGGTTTCTTGAGGCTCAATATGAATATCAGAAGCATGCTCAATAACAGCATACTCAAGTAAAGTATCTACAACTCGAACAATAGGAATTTCTTCCGCCATTTTCTTTAGCTCATCATCAGGATCAATATCTGCGGATAAATCATCCTTTTTCCCTTCCTGAACCATGTGCTTAATTTCACCTTCTAAGTTGTTGTGATACTTAGAAAGCCCAAAGTCTAAGGAAGTTTTTCCAATTAAAAAAACTTTAATCTCCATACCAGCTTTCTTCTTCATAAACTCCCTGGTTTGAAGGTCGGTCGGATCAACCATTGCCAAACTCAATTCATTTTTGGCTTTAGCAAAACTGATTACTTTATGACGACGAGCAATTGGCTCTGGCACCATACTAAGAACATCTTCAGGAATTTGAATATTTCTCAAATCTACAGTTTCTACACTAAACTCCTCACTCTTAACTGTTAAAAGCTGTTCTTCTGTTAAAGCTTTTTTCTCCACTAAAAAATCTTCCCAAGAAACCTGGGTTTTTGCCTTGTGCCACTCTTCTTCAAATGCCTTTAAGTTAGCATCAGAAACAATGCGTTTTTTCTTTAGTAATGCGTTTAAATCCGCAGTAATCATGAAATTTTTATCTTTGTTTCAATCTGTAATACGTAAGTTTATTATAATACATTAACGGCTATATTCAAAATATTTTATTCATGCCCCAAAGCTACTATTGGATCTAGTTTACTTGCTTTTCTAGCAGGAAAAACTCCAAAAACCAAACCAATAAAAGAAGCTGTGCCCACGCCCAAAATAATTGAACTTAAAGGAACAATAAAAGCCCAAGCAAATCCAAAACTATTTGCAACAATATAAATAATAAATGAAATAGCTGCCCCTAAAGCCACTCCCATAATCCCACCAACGCTAGTTAAAAGTACAGATTCTGCAAGAAATTCTTTAAGTATGTCAGAATTTTTTGCCCCTAATGCTTTTTTTAAACCTATCTCGCTAATGCGTTCTGTGACAACAACGTACATAATATTCATGATCCCTACCCCGCCTACAACCAAAGATATGCCAGCAACTGCTATGAGCAAAAAAGTTAGCCCTGCAAGAATAGTATTAAAGGTATCCAAATTTCCTGCTTGGGTATTTACTACAAAATCATCTTTAAAAGAATCCGTGATATTATGATTGCTTCTTAAAACATACCTTATATCTTCGGCCGTTACTTCTGCCTTAGTATTATCATAAACTTGAGCAACTACAAAGAATAAATAATCAATACCTAAGAGCTTTTTTTGAGCTGTCTGAATTGGTACAAAAACCATATCATCTTCACCAAACCCCCCAACCCCTCCTCGTTTTTCATAAACCCCGATCACTACAAAATTATATTCTCCCAAACGAATAGTTTTTCCAAGCGGATCATCATTACCAAATAAATCTCTAGCTACGTTATAGCCCAATACAGCTACCTGGCTCGCGCCAAAATTTTCGGTATCAGTATATCCTCTACCCACTCCAATTATCCCAGAATCTATTTCAAATCTAGATGGATCGGCACCAAAAAAGTTGGTGGTTTTTGATGTATTTTTATAAGACACAACTTTTTGCCCAATTACCGAGCCATAAACCCCAGAAACATTTGGCAATTTCTTTATATCTTCCACATCTCGATTTTTTAAAGAGGTTATTGCGATTGCCTGATTAGCAGCACTACCATTAGTTGCGTCAAATCCTCCATTGCGTTGTTTTGTGGTTGGAGGAACTCGAGTTTCAACTGTCAAACTGTTAGTTCCGTATGCTTGTATCTGCTGATTAATAAATGCATTAAAACCTTGCCCTGCTGATAATACAACAATAACTGTAGCAATACCAATAACAATGCCCAATGTTGTTAATATAGTTCTTGCTGGGTTTCGGAGCAGCCCAGCTATTGCCTGTTTTATTATATTTAACATTATTCGTACCTCAATGCCTCGATAGGATCGAGTTTACTTGCTTTAAATGCTGGGTACAATCCAAAAATCACACCTGTAAGCACAGATACCCCCAGAGCAATACCTATAGAAAATAGTGAGATAACAAAATCCCATTCGTAGCCAGCATACCTAGCACCCAAAGCAATTAAGTATGAAATTATAGATCCCATTATTACCCCAGCAACACCACCAAGCAGTGTTACGGTAATCGCCTCTAGTAAAAATTGATTGCGTATAGCATTGCTAGTAGCACCAATAGCTTTGCGCAAACCTATTTCTCTAGTTCTCTCGGCAACAGTGACCAACATAACATTCATAATACCGATACCACCTACCAACAAAGCAATAGCAGCCATTGCTACCAAAAATAATCTGAGTGCATCAGTAATCGTGGTGAGTAAACGTATGGCATCAGCTAAATCTCTAACAGAAAAATCTTCATCATCTGCCGAACGAATATTATGCCTTTCTCTTAATAATTGCCTCATTTCTTCAATTAGCACAGGAACGTTTTGGGCAGAATCTGCCTTAGCTCTTATAAATTGCAAATGCTTAATACCTAGTAATTGCTGCTGAGCAATAGACAAAGGAATATAAACTTGATCGTCTTGATTTTGAAAAGCAACGGTACCTTGTTTTTTGACTACACCGATAACTTCAAACGGTACATTTTTAATTTTTACTATCTGACCAAGAGCTTCTTGGTTTTCAAATAACTGAGTATAGACATCATGACCTAAAACTATAACATTACTTCCCAGTGATTCACGTTCATCAAAAAATCTCCCAATTTCTAGTTCTACATTTTGAACTTCCGGGTAAAATGCATCTGTACCAGTAAACTGAGTATCAACAGTAACATCTCGCCACGAAACACTGCCACTACCACGCGCACCAGAAGTTACTGCAACCAAATTTGGAAAGCGAGATTTATCTCGCATGCTTTCGGCATCGGCTTCTGTAAGAGTAGTAATCTGAATACCAAAAACAGCAGCTGGTGGACCGTTCTCGTTGGACTTTCCCGGTAATACTCCAATCAAATTAGTCCCCAATTTATTAATTTGAGATAAAACCAAACTTTGCGCACCAGCACCTAAAGAAATAATTATAATTACCCCTGCAACACCAATGACAATACCCAAAATAGTTAAAAAAGACCTGCCTTTACGGGCAAGTAAACCAGAAATAACCATTTTTAGCTCCGTATATAACTTCATATTATTTTTCTAAATCGCCATATTCCTTAGCAAAAATACGTTTTTTGACAGGATAATCTTCTACTAACAAACCATCACGCAACTTCATAATGCGAGTTGCGTGTTGAGCAGTTTCTTGTTCATGAGTTACCAAAATAATTGTACGTCCTTGCTTGTTCAAATCTTGCAAAATTTTCATTACAGTATTTCCGGATCTAGAATCCAAATTTCCAGTTGGCTCGTCTGCAAAAATTACAGCAGGATCGTTTACCAAAGCACGAGCTATAGCAACGCGCTGCTTTTGTCCTCCAGAAATTTGATTACTCATGTAATTCATTCTATCTTCTAATCCAACAGATTTAAGCGCATCTTTTGCTAATTTATCATGATCCTTTTTGACACTATACAAAAGAGGAAGCTTTACGTTATCTAAAACAGAGGTACGGGGTAACAAATTAAAAGCCTGAAAAATAAACCCAACTCTTTGATTGCGAATTTGCGCCAAATGATCATCGTCAAAACCTAAAATATTTTCATCCTCAAATTGATAAACCCCAGATGTTGCCCTATCCAAAAACCCTAGGATATGCATTAATGTAGACTTACCACTACCAGATGGTCCCATAATCGCGACAAATTCGCCTGAATTAATGGTAAAACTCACTCCTTTAAGTACAGGAGTGAGTACACCGTCATTTTCATAATCTTTTTTTAAATCTTTAACTGTAATTAAAGACATTTTATTTTTTAGTTTTAATAAACGTAACTATTTCTGTTCCAACTGACAAACCGTTAGTAATTTCTATCAATCCACCATCTGCCTCTAAACCTGTTTGCACAACAACTTCATCAAAAGTTTTCTTTTTTGAATTATTTATCACCCTGACTATTTTTTTACCATCTTTATTTAATACAGCTCTTTGAGGGATAGTCAAAACTTTTTGTTTTTGGTTAGTAAGCACAATCATATTAGCAGTCATACCTGGTTTGATTTCTTCTTGTTTATCTAAACTTGCAGTAACCTTATAATTTACCACGCCAGATACAACTGTAGATGCCGGGTCTATCAATTGAACAGACCCAGTAAATTCTTTATCTGGTCCGAGGGCATCAAAAGTAAAGCTGACAGATTGTCCAACTTTTACTTCTGCAATATTAGCCTCGCTGATATTTGCCTCCACTAATAAGCTGTCAACATTTTGTAATACTATTGCGGATTGACCTGGAGCAAACTGTTGCCCAACTTTAATATCGATTGTAGTGATAGTACCTTCTGCTGGGGCTGTGATTACAGTGTTTTCTAAAGACGCCTCTGCTGCCAAAACCTGACCCTGTGCTGAAGTAATTTGGGCGGTTGCAGCTGCAACATCTGCAGGTCGAGCTGATGCTTTTTTTGCATTTAATTGAGCAATTGCTGTATCCAACGATGCTTGAGCAGTAGAAATAGCATTTTCTGCTGCAGAAATAGCACTACGCTGTGATTCTAAAGCTGCATTATATGCATTTAAGTTGGCAACATAAGTAGACGCTTTTGTATTTGGTATCTCTAAAGACCAAGAATCTGTAATATTGTAAGAACTTGGAAAGCTAACATACAAACCCTTAGTCCCGAGCTGTAAAAGCCCTGTAGTAACTAAATAATCAGATCCGCTCTCTAAACCAGAATATTGGTAACGAACGCCGCCCCCGCTGTTATATATAGAAACATAATAAGTACCGGCATCAGAACCATTATAAGCCCCAGAAACATTTAAAACAGAATTAGTACCTACTCCAGCTGTAGCAGAAATTGTAGAGTTATATAAGGCTTTGCGAGCATTTTTAACCAACTGTTCTTGCTGGCTTATAGTATCTGATAAATTACGCTTGGCGTTGTTTAAAGACACAGTAGCAGCATCCACGCTCTTTTGAGCAATAACTACTTCTTCGGAACTAGCACCGTCTACTACTTTTTTATAATTAGCTTGCGCTTGAGCTAATACACCTCGCGCCTGAGTTAAAGCAGCCAATTGATCGCGTTGATCTAAATTTGCTAGTATTTGATTTTCTTTAACTTTATCACCTACTTTTACTGTGATTTTTCTTACGACCCCACTGCCTTTAAAACTAAGCTTCAAGTCCGTACTACTACTAACTTGACCAGTTGCTAACACCGTTTGCTTTATGTCTTTAATTTCTGATTTTTCTGTCACCACATCTTCTGGGTTAGTACTACTTCTGGTAAAAATAAAAGCACCGCCAGCGATTGCTGCTAACAAAATTAGTCCAATGATTATTTTCTTTTTTGTAAAAAATGCCATTTTAAAGGTTTATTTGTATTTTTATTATATCATGGTTAGACAATACTGATGGGTAAAAAAATAAAACCTAGTTTATAGGTTTTATTTTTTAAAAGTCAATCTTAATAGTTATGATGGTAGATTTTCTAATAAATCTTGGTTGATCCCTTTTTTAAAGTCTTGAACTGCAAGACCATTAAGGCTTGATAATAAGTATTTTATGTATTTTACATCTTGGCTTAAAGGTTCAAAGATTTCTGTTCCGATAGCGTTATAATCATCTTTTGTAATATCATTTAATTTATATCTTTCATTAAGAAATGATATTACCTTCAGAGCTTTTTCATTATCATAAATATCAATTAATTCTTGTAAATACATTCCCATGTCTGAAAATAGTGAATAATTCCATGTTTGATCAAACCCATGAGGATAATATTTAGCTGTAAAATCTTGTAAATCATTTTCAACAATAATACTTATGTTACTTACCGACGAGTCCATTTTGTAGCCCCTTTCTGATAGATTTAAGAAAATTAATGTCTTGTTTGTTAAAATTGAACAAATCTCCTTTTTTTAATAGATTATTTATTCTATTAATCGACTGTTCTGCTTTAATTATATGATTTCGTCCAGCAATTTTAAATCCGGGATTTTGAATTTCATACTTAGCCGCAGCAGCAGTACCACCAGTCATTTCATCAGTAGATTTAAATAAAGTGTTGACCAACTTTTGTATCTCAAAATTACTGCTAACCTTTATTATTTGAGATTTTTGATTTGCTATCAAAGTTTTTTCAAAAGGGCTTGCTTTGATAAAAACAGCCTCTTCTCCTCCAGCAAAATTACTCGAGAAAAGAGCAGCTGACCATAACCTGTTCTTTACGCTCGCTTGACCATCATACACAGTAGCAACTTGACGTGATGTATCTGCCAAGGCTCCTAAAATTATTTTTGCACTAGGATTATCCGACCATGTCCATTTATTACTAGCCGATTCAAAAAATGTTGATCCCGCATAGCCTGCCTGACTAAAATCCCTAAACATCTGAGAAACAATTGCAATGTTTCCACTCGGATCACTATATCTCAATGGATTACTTCTACCATAAGTGTATGAGTTGAAGTTTTGAGGATCAGATAGAACAACAGATTGATCTTGGTTAGTTAATGGTTTAATAGCATTAGCATCACCAAGGGATAAAAACACTGGATCCTCACTAATAAACCTTCCAATACTTCCTTTGTAGTACCTAGCATTTAGATAAGAGAGATTGGTTTGGGTGTCATATTCTTTTCCTATGTACTTCCTCTGTTCTGAGAAAGATGTATATGGTAAAGAGATTCTTAGGTTTCCGTATGGATAGTAATCTGATGTTTCTAGAATTTGTCCTGTGCTTGATGTAGAGACAGAAGAGCTACCTAAGTGATCTGTATGTGTGTAAGAAAGAAGAATAGATGATCCTGTTCCTTCTATGGTTAGAGAAAGATTGCTTCCTGCTGCAAGATGTTTGGTAACCTTACCAGTATTATCTACATTGTACTCCCCACTTGGGTATCTAGTAAAGCTAGAACCCGTTGATTGCTTTGTTCTTAGCCCTGAAGAGTTGTAGGTGTAGGAAGAAGAGGTGCCAGATACCACACTAGAAGCTAAAGTATTGTTATAGTTCCAAGTGTAGGTGTCAGAGTTTTCTGAAATAAGATTACCAGCATTATCGTAGGAATAATTGACTACTACAGGTGTTGGGTTTCCGCTAGTTAGGGTTGATATGGATGTTACAGCGTGAGGATTAGCAAAGTTAGATCCTGCATTACCTGCATAGCTGTAGGTTGAGGTTTGGGTAGGAGAAGAACCTATAGTAGAAGTTTTAGTTATAATATTACCCAAGGCATCATAAGTATAAGCTTCGTTATAGGATTGCTGCCCGGATGCAACCGAAGAAGTTACTGAAGATGATAAACGGTTTAAATCATCATAAGTATAATTTACCACTTTTGCAGTAGAAGTACTAGATATATCATTGATTTGTGTTATATTTCCTACTGCATCGTAAGTGTAATTAACATCTTGAATAGTTAACGGAGTATTATCAACATAAGTAACTTCGAGCACTGGATCATTAGTAACACCTGCTTGTTCTAAAGTTGCAAACCTAACTTCATCATATTGACTTGAAGCCCCCACAAACGGACTGTTTACAACATCGTGCCCTTCTCGCACAGCTAATTTAGTAGATCCTGTTTTGGATATCCAAGAACGTCCCGTTGCATTTAAATTAATTGTCAAAGATTGAGCAACAGGAATTGCAGTAATATCTTTTCGCTCTGCAATATCTATACCTTCTGTTGGATTAGTAGTGGATCCCGCTGCAGAATAATCCGCTGTTGTTAAAACTGAAGTGGAGGGTTCAGAGCCTTGAGTAATTGTAATAAAATCATCGCCATCATTGTCATGATTTAACTTTGATTGAACATATAACTTTAATTTTGCACCTTGTACTATTGCGGTATCAGGAATTGCAGATGTGTCGAAAGGTAAAAACCCTCTTTCTATACGGTAAGATGTTGCGGAATTTTTTCCAGATCTTACATATAATGGAGTAGTTGTATAAGTAGCGACTGTTCCAATACTGGCATCATGCACCGTACTCCATACTGTTCCGCTATTATAAACACTGCCATCTCCAGCTAGAGAATAGAAAGATGTGGTAATTGGATTACCAGATCCATTAGAAGTGGTTTGTTTTCTTATTAATCGATACAGCTTAGTAGGATCATAAGTATTTGTAGTTGTAGTTCCATTATTGTTAACCTGAATGGTTAATCCACCATGAATTCCATAATCAAAATTAGTGACAACATTTTGCCAAGTGCTATCTGTAGACTCTTTTCGCTGCGTACTTTCTAACTGACCGGCTGTATTATAGTTATATTTAAATTGGCTACTATCTGGATTAACTTCTACTAATAAATTATTTTGCCTATCGTAACTATACGTAGTTAAATACTGCACACCATCAATTGTAGTTTGTTTGCTAGCAACTTGACCCAAAGGATTATAAGTTAAAGCATCGCTACCACCCGTATTAGTGCTGGTACATAACTTACCTATACCATAAGTACATGCATCATAAGTATTAGTAACTTCTACACCTGCAGCACCCGTATAATCTTCAGTTAATTTTCTATTGATATCATCAAAAGTAGAATTGATAATTTGCCCATTTGGATTAGTAATTGAGGTTGCATTACCATTATCATCATAAGTGTAATAATAAACGCCAAAGGAAGTATCCGCTACAGCGTGCAAATCTTCTACATAAGTACGGCGACCAGCGCCATCATAAACAAAATTTCTAATATTACCCAGAGCATCAGTGATTTTAACCAAATTGCCACTACTATCGTAATCATATGAAGTTATACTAACTGCAGAATTATTTAATTCATCAACTTTAATCAATCTATTATATGCGTCTTTATACAAATTTTTACTTTTACCACGAGCATCAGTAATTATAGTTTTCCAGTCGTCATAACTAGTAATTGTTGAGCCAAGGATATCTGTTTGTGAAACCTGCCTACCAATGGCATCATAACTAAAAGTAACCAGAATATTAGCATCTGTAGTTGCAGATGTCTTGGATAATCCCGTACTTGCGTAAGGTAAACTAGTTTTATAAATTTGACCTAAATTATTATAAATAGTGTCAGTTACAGCAAATTGATTAGCAGTTTCCTGTTCTACCCTAGTTTGAACAACGCGACCAAAACCATCAGTGTAACTATAAGAATCAACACTGTTGCTATTATCTAAATAATCTGTTTTTTGTAACTTTGTTCCTACAGGCAAGCTCGTATATGTATAGCTTGTTTTATTTACTAAAGTTGCTGGCGTACTAACATCTGGTTGCTTTTCCAAAATAACCCTGTCCAAACCATCATATATAGTTTGAAAAACTAGTCCATTTACATCTGTGACTTGTTTAGGTTTGCCTAAAGTATAATCATAAATAAATTGAGTACTTTGATTTAATGCATTAGTGATAGTTATCGGATACAAATTTAGACTATCAAAAGTATAATGAGTATTTTTACCTCGCCCATCAGTTTCATCTGTAACTAATCCATAGCTATTATAAGTTTTTGTTGTTGTTATATAACTTGTGCCGGTTTTCCAGGTTTCGGTTTTTGTTAAATTACCTTTATCTATACCACCCCATGGTAAATTATCATAAGAAAACTTTTGTTCTGCCTGTTTAATAGCAGATTGATTTGTTACAGTAACAGAACTTGGAAGAGAGCTAACACCTAAACTACTACCCGTGGCATAAGAATAATCTGTAGTGATTTTGTCGCTGCCAACATCAGTAAAAATACCATCGTTACTACTATTCACCTCCCCATAAGTTGTACGTGTTATCAGATTGCCTGTACCATCGTTATAAGAATACCCCTCTGCTTTGTCTTTATGAGTGGCATTGCCATCAAAAGTTTGTTCTACAGTTTGTATAAGCTTAACAAATTTAGAATTATTACCAAGGTCAAAACTATCCCATTTATTAATGGTGACTAAATAATTATTACCATTGCTATCAGCTTGCTCAATACGATAAGGCTTACCAATTTTATAAGATTCATCTTGATATTCTCCTAAAGCAGAATTACTACTATCGCCTTGATGATAAAAAGTTGCAGTCGTATTACCAATAGCATCCGTTATCTTAACTTTTGCAAATCCAGCAAATTTCTTGTCTGTACTTGATCCAAAATAATACTTACCGCCCTCATATGAATAGCTAAATGTCTGAACAGTTCCCAAACCATCATTATTAGTGATCTGAGCAACTGTTGAAACGGTAAATGGCAAATTTGGATTTAGAATTTGATTACTGCTATTACGGTAATTGGCAGAAGATTTATATGTAACAGAAGTATAACCACCTTCTGGTAAAGTAATCTTTTTTAATTGATCTGGTTTTTCACCTGTACGATACAAAACTTTATAATAATAATTTGCACCATTTTGAGCTCCTCCATAGACAATATCTTGTAGTCCGTCCGCATTAACATCTGCAAATATACCAGTTTCTGAAAATTGACCAGCTACGCTATTGCTTGTATCAGCATTTGGTAAATCAAAACTAGCAGACCGCACAAAACCATTACCAGTATTTAAATACGTGCCAATTTGATGTTGAATATTATCGCCATCAGTCCAGTATCCACCATCTTTAGGGTCAACCACGTAATCGACCAAACCATCATTATTAATATCAACAGGCATAATTAATAATTGCGAGCTGGCATTAGCAATAAAAAATGGTAACGGTGAATAATACTGAGGTAAATCATTCCAGGCACCATCGCCTTTGTTTATAAAAGAATGCTGGTTCCAAATATTCCAATATGGTTGTGCTGTATATGAAGATACAATATCTGTTAAACCATCCCCATTAATATCAAATTCTCTGCTACGATCAGGATGTGGTCCATAAAAATAATCTGAGATGCCGTTATTAATGGTTGGCATATTCCATGTTTGAGTTACACTGCCATACCCAGCTCCATTAGCAAATTGTTGTCCTTTTACTTGATAATTAAAATTACAGGAAGTGAAGCAGTTAGAATAAATATCTACTAGCCCATCACCATTTAATTCCATGGTACGTGCACGATAATCTACTGTAGAACCTTGATTAGCACCGCTTAACTCAGTAAATCCTAATGTCGTAGGATTACTTAACTGCCCTGTAAAACTAGCACCTTGATTATTAAAATAGATGTTATAAATACCAGTGCTTTGATCAGCGGACTGAATAACGTCCAGATACCCATCACCATTTACATCGGCAATGCGATCACCTTGATCCCAAACTCCCCCAGTAGCATAACGCGTTTCATAATCATTCATTAAGACAGGTGGGGTTAAAGTTGACAATACCCAAGTATTATTTGTATCACTAAAATAAATTTTATTCTTTGAAGTTACATTGGGTGTATCTCTAAACGACTGCCACAAATCTGGATAACTATCACCATTTAAATCTATAAGTTGACTTTCGGGTTTATTAATACGAACAGGGTCCCCATAATCTGGATTTAAAGGAGCGATTAAACTTGAAGGTTGATAATTCCATCCGGTGCTAGCGCTAGAATATTCGAAGTTTGTTGCCGGTAAAGTTGTTGCTACTCCAGATTCGTCATATCCAGTTTCAATAACAGAAGCAAGCAGGCTTCTTGCTGTATTACTGCCAGCAGTATAGGTAAAATCATACTTATGTAAGAGTGTACCACTTTGCTTGATTAAAATTTGACTGGTCCTTTTAAGAGTTTTTACATCAAAACCAGTTTTATAACTTAAAATCGGATCAGGGCGTAATTCATAACTAAAATACACTTCAAACACCGCACTTTCTCCGGTACGGGAAGTATATGAAATTTTATCTGGATAAATTTGATTACTATCTTTAATGTAAGTAAAAGTAGTAGTGTTCCCATTTACATCAGTAATTTTAGAAATTAACCAGCGATAGATTTTAGTGTTATTACTATTGGACAATTGACTACTAGAAGTATCACCAAAAACATATTCTGTCCCAGTACTATCTCTCATTGAAAATCCACTAGCTAAAACATAGTTAACGAAAGTTCCGTCCTGAACTTTAGGAACATAATTACTACTTGTTGTATTAACCAATTCTCCATGAATACTACTACTATAAGTATTGCTAGAATATAAGTTATTTAAACCAGTTTTATTAATTCTTTCGATATAAGGTAGAGACAAAGACCAACCATAGCCAAAAATACTTCCATCTTCCGCATTTTGGTTATTGTAATTTAAACCTAAAGACGGAGAACTTGCACCACGACCTGGCGGAAGATTAAATGTATAATTATAAGTTAGTGCACCTGTATTATTATCGACTTTCGGTGTCATTTTGTTTTGAGCCTGGGGCTGGCTAAAATAATCTGGGCTTATTACTGTTCCAGTTGGTGACATCAAAGATGCAGCGGTTTGAGGCGTTTTGGAATCTACACCAGGTGTTTTTGAACTATCATTTTTGTCTTTAATGTTAGTTTTAAAAGTACCACTATCTACAGCGTTGTCTATGCTATTAATATCTCCAGACTTAATAGTGTTTGTAGAATTATTATCCTGTTTTTGACTAATACCAAAATCTGGCTGCATACCCACAACTTGATCAGCCGGCGATGGTACGCTTGGAATATCTGTATTTGGAGTAAGAGTAGAAATCCCAGATACAGACGATGCTCCGCTATCTAGCAAAACTTCTTGAGCAAAAACAGGTTTTATAAAAATAGGCGCAAAAATTGCACCAAATACCTGAATTGACAACAAAAAAACTAACGCAGACGCAGTTAGCCTATTCATAGAGATGAGTCTTGTGTGTGAACGCAATAAAACTAGCACACTTGTTAGCTTTTCAGCTAATTTAGCACAAAAACTAGTGTTTTTTATACGAGCCATAAAATAAGGAATTAATTATTATTTTTGGCTTTTTGTTTTTTATTATCTATAAAATATCAAAACCAAAAATCTTGTCAAATTTAGTATATAAGACAAACTATAAAATTTAGATAAAGAAAAAATAAAGTTTAGATAAAGAAATGGGTTGAGTATAAAATTTACTAATAATGATATAATGACTGCATGCTTATAAAACAGATCTCAAGTTACAAGTACCATTTTATACTTGCTTTTGTATTTTTTGTAGCAGGCATATTAGCAAATAAAGCATATGGCGACAAAAGCGCAGTTAATTATCTAAAAAGCTTTAAACCCATTAGAGAGAATAGTTCCGAGTACAAGTTCACCAAACCATTACTAGCTTACGACAGCGCAGAAAGTTCTAAAGAATTTTCAGAATATCAGCCATTAGAGCAAAGTATTCAAAAATTTATTAATGGTAAAAAGCTGAGCGGAGATTTAGACAATGCTTCTGTTTATTACCGAAATCTCAACGAAGGACGCTGGGTAGGAATCAATGAGAACGACAATTATAACCCGGCAAGTCTTTTTAAAGTACCTCTCATGATCGCCTATCTCAAGCTTGCAGAAAATAACCCCGAGATTTTAAATAAAAATCTTACATATACAAAAGATATTAGCGATTCTACTGAAAACATCCCTTATGAGTCTCCAACAAAACTAAAGGTAAATTCTAGTTATTCAGTAGAACAGTTACTACAGGCAATGATAATAGATTCGGATAATGGCGCCAAAGATATATTACTCAATAATATTGATAGAAATGATTTAAGCGAAATTTATACTGATTTGGGTATAGCTGATCCAGATAATTCTAGTAATTATTTAATATCGCCAAAAATATATTCTTTATTTTTCAGAATTTTATACAACTCAACTTACCTGGACCCAAAATACTCTGAATTAGCTCTCTCTTGGCTTAATCAAGCAACTTACAAAGATGGACTTGCTGCTGGTATCCCAGATAATATCAATATTTCTCATAAGTTTGGTGAGCACGTAGAAGTTAGTAAAGATAATAACAGTATTAACCTAATAGAACTTCACGATTGTGGTATTATTTATAAATCTCAAAACCCTTACCTATTATGCGTCATGACAAAATCTACACAAGATAATATTAAAGGACTAGAGATTGCTATTGGTCAAATATCCAAACTTGTTTATGACCAAATAAATTAAAAAACCTCAAAAGAGGTTTTTTAATTTATTACTTTACAAGATTTTGCAAATTAATTATTTCTTGCTCAATCTGTGCAGCATTTTGAGGACTAGATTCCTTAGCCTTTTTAAGCATTTCTACTGCGGAAATCAAATCTTTTTGCTCTGCTTTATATCTTGCATATCTTACCAAAATTTCGAAATTTGAAGATGTAGCCGTTATTGCCTTTTCGTATAATTTAGCTAATTCTTTAGGATCATTTTGTATCTTAACTTTAGATAAATCTAAATACCCAGACCAAAATACCACATTACCAGGATCTATATCTAGAGCTTTTTGATAACTTTTAATTGCACCATCACTATCTAACATCAACTTTTGTAGCTCAGCCATTTGAGCGTAAACTAACGGATCATCATTGATCACTGATTTTGCTTTATCCAACCAATCTTTACTTTGTTCATATTCTCCCATACCCATATAATTAGCTGCAATATCTATATATGTTCGATATTCTGCTTTTTTGTCATCTTTAATTTTTGACAAACTATCTTTTAACGAATTTATACGATCTACAAATTGCTGCTTTTCTGCATCTGTTAATCCTAAATTCTTAATTAAAACCAACTTACTTTTTTTGTATTGCTGATATTTATAAAAACCGTAATAACCACCAACCCCAATAATTAGCAGCCCAATGATGCTACCAATAATAATATATTTTTTCATGAGTCACATTTAATTTAACTCCAATATTATACAAAAAAACTAAGTAATTTTCAAGCATATTCTAAGAATAAAAACAAAGCCGCCTCCTTTTCAGGAGGCGGCTTCTCTACTCAACCTTTATAAATAAAGGTGTAAACTAGAGGCTAATTAACGTAATAAAGATTGACCGTTAGTTGGGATATTCTTTACTAAGTAATCATCATTCCAGTCAGTTGTAGATGAGCTATGGCTAGAAGCAGATACATCAGACCATACGAAAGTAGCAGCAGTACCAGCAACAGTTGCATAAGCAGCTGGAGCGGTGTGTGAAGATACACCTGAAGCTATGTTGGTAACAACGTTGTCACCAGTACCTAAGGTACCAGAAACAGTTGCACGCAATTCGTAAGTCTTGCTTGTGATCTGTTCTTCATTAGTTGCAACGAAGACTTGAGTACCACCAGAACCACCAGCAGCAGTGAAGGTACCAGTTGGAGTAAAGGCACCAGCAACTTGAGTGTTGGTATCAGAGTCATACACAGCAAAGCTTGCAAGACCTGGAGCAGCAGTCTTAGTTACAGTGAAGGCAATCTTCTTCCAAGCAACAGTACCAGTACCATTAGAGCTAATAGTAAACTTAGCTAAGGTTTGAGTACCACCAGTTAGAGAAGTTGTTGGCAAGTTAACGTTAGTAATGGTTGGTAATGACTTGAAGACATACATACCATTAGCAGCTACGTCAGTTGTGCTGTTACCAGATGTACCATTAGCGCTTACAGCGTTAAAGCCATCCAAAGTAACAGTTACATCTTCGCCAGAAGTACCAGCAGATGGACCTACAGTAGAAAGAGTAAGTTTAACACGAACAATCTTACCTGCAGTGTCGTTAGCTGGGACCATTACAGACAAACCACCGAAGCTTACAGTACCAGCAGCTGGTTTTGGAGAACCAATTGCATTACCATTGCTGTCTTCCAAAGATACAGTTGAAACTGTAGTTGGAGCAGCAGCAAACTTAACGTCGATTTGGCTAATAGTGTAGCTATCGTTAGTTGCAGCAAACTTGAATGCAGCTGCAGTAACAGTACCAGTATCGTCTAAGTTAGAAGCTACTGGAGATGAAGCATCTTTAGTAGCAGCTACTGAAGAGCTACCAATCAAGATGGTTTGACCTGTAACTGCACCACTTGTTACAGATTGTGCAGAGTTAACGGTTGTACCGCTAACAGTTACTGTAGCGCGTGCTGAATCAGCAGCGGTGATTACAGTACCTACGTCACCGTAGATATCAACTGTAGCAGTGCCATTAGCTGGCAAGGTCTTAGAAATTGACCAAGTGTTACCAGAAGCAGAAATTGTGCTCTTGGTTGTTAGTCTTTCACCATTATACATAGCGTAGACATTGGTCATGTCAGCAGAAGTAAAGGTAGTACCAGCAACTGCTGCAAAATCCATAGAAATGGTATTTACGTTTACATCTTCGATGCTAGAACCAGTTAACTGGTAAGAAGCGATCTTGTATGCAGTTTGAGGAACAGTTGTGGTTTGGTTTGTGTAAGTAGAGGTCTTAGCTAAGCTAATAGAACCGCTCTTTACTGTACGAGTATTAGCATCTACATCAGTAGTTGGAACATTGATAGTAGATCCAGATACTTGAGCTTGACCATTGTTGGTACCAGCTTTAATACGAGCCAAAATGGTATCGTTTGCATTTAAGTCAGCACCAGTACCATTTTTGATATCACCACGAACTTCTAAGGTTACAGGAGTACCAGGTTGTACTGTGTAATTAACAGTGTAGCTAGTACCAGCAGCAGTAGACATGTTTGTGGTAGAACCGTATTGAGTACCACCAATTAAGATACGACCGTTACGAATAGTTGTAGCAGCAGTACCGTTAACACCCATTACAGCTTGAACACTTAGAGTTTCAATCTTAACTGCTTCACCATAAGCGGTTAAAGTGTACTTACCAAGAAGAACATCATTACCACCCAAAGTTACGTCAGTAGATGGAGAATCAGAAGCTTTTTGTACAGTTACGCTACCAGTAGAGATAGTTAATGTACCAGCTGCGATAGGAGTAGCTGTAGCGGTTGCGATACCAACATTATATTGACTATCACGTAGACCTAAGTCAGCTTTTTGTCTGATAGAGAATGTAGCTGTACGAGTAGAACCACCAACAATGTCAGCGACTACTTTAATCACACGAGCACCAGAAGTTAATTTAACTGGAGATGCAGGTGAGAAGGTTACATAACCATTGCTATCTAAGTTAGATGTTGTTGCAACAGTTGTACCGTCAACCATCAAACGGAAGTTATTGATATCGCTGTAGTTGATTGAACCAATTTCGCGTAATGCCAAACGGTCTAACCATACGTCGCGAGTAGAAACAGTAGCAGTGCTTTGCCATACTACTACATCCTTAGCAGGATCGATTGTTGCAGAACTTGGAGTTACTGCACCAAAAGAAACACCAGCCAATGTAGCACCAGCAACAGTCATCAAGTTACCATTTAATGGTACACCTGCAAGACTAGAGCTACCTGCTAAAGTACCGCTAACCAACTTAACACCAACGGTTTCACCGCTAACAGCGTTTAAGTCAGATTTTACGGTAATAGTGCGGGAACCACTTACAGTGAATAAACCAGCACCATTAGAGAAGTTGATCATGCTACCAGAAGATACAGAAGATGCATCAGTCAAACGAGTAGCACCATCGAACAAGTAAACATTGCTCAAAGAAGTATCAGCAGAAACACCAATTCTTTGGAAGGTTAAACCAGTTACGGTACCAGAACCAGTGAAGGTGATTTTTGCTAAGTCTGCAGCAGCTTGGTTAGTTACTACAGTTCCAGCAGCTGGGTTGTCAAATGCTAAAGCAGCAGTTACAGGACCAGTTGGAGCTGGGTTGTTTGAACAAGTTGGAACCAATTGTCCAGCTGTGCGACCAACCATAACACTAGATTGTGTCATAGCTTTGTCAGCAGCGTTTGCAGTTACAGCATTTGCAAAGCTGTAACCCCAAGAGTTGAACACGTCAATTGAAGGAACGCCACATAGAGCACCATTCCATACTAATTGAACTGTTCCAGCGTTGTTTACTAATACACCAGTGCGGTGTGCTTCAGAAGCAGAAGCTACGTTAGTAGTTTTGCTTAAGAAAGAAGAATCACCGTATTGTGCACGAGCAAAAGAGAAACCAAGACCAGTGAAAACGTCAGCAGAAGTAAAAGCAGCTTTTTGACCGCCAGTTACTAAAGAACATTCACCTTTTACGTCAGTTCCTTTGGTTTCGGTAGCACAGAAAACTGTACCATCTTGAGGAGCGATAAACGCACCTGTAGGAAGAGCGGTAACACTTGCGTCAGCAGACTTAACTTGAGACCAAGACAAGAAGCCATAGCTCAAGAAAGCGCCAGCGGAAGTGAAAGGACGCTTTTGCATATCGCTGGTAATAAACCATACAGTACCATCAGTGGTCTTGTATACTTCACCAGGAGTTGCAGCAGAAGCCGCAGCAGGTACAAAGGCCATGGCAGCAACCATAGCTACTGAAGACAAGCTAACAGCAACTTTTTTAATTAAATTCATTTAGAACTCCATTTTCTAAAATTGATGCCTAGTTCTATCTTGTGTTCATTATCTGACAAAAGAGAGGTAAGCAAAATTGATTATTCAATTGAGACAATCAAATTTTTAGAAAATAATTAATTGATTTTAACGAACTATTTTATCGTACTAGCCTAGCGCTCTAGAGTTCGCTAAACCGGACTTTAAATATAGGCCGACTATTGATAGTCCATTCTCAAACCATTTGCTACAAAAGTTCGACCAAGAAGTCTTTCCCCCACTACTGTTTACTAAAAGCAAACTTTAGCGGGTAATTATATTAATAGACACCTTTTATAGTGAATTTAAAGAATGGGTCAATAATTAGATTGTAAAAACTTTCTACTATATTCTGCGAGTAACAACTACTCAAAATTTGGTTCAAAATCTTTGAGCCAAATTTTGAGGCTTTGTTAACGGTTCAGTTATATAGACGCTTTATATTTTAAGATGTTACAGATATAAGTGGTTTAGGACACGAAAAAAATCAGCCTACTATAAATAACCAATAACTTTTGCGTTATTTGGCTAAAAAGGCTGATTTTATTGAATTTTTATGATGGGTGTTCCAACTACTCATATTTAGGTACATTATAAGACACTCTTAAATATATGTCAATCATTTTAAGGGTTAATATTTAGTCATTTAATAATGGCTAAATTCTAGATTAATACATAGAAATAAGATTAATATTTCATATTTATTACAGAATTAGTAAATCCCAAAAGGGTTGGCACTGCTAGAGTATACGATAAAAATTAATAACCATTGCCAAAATTTATAAAATTGGTTATAATAACATAGTTATATTATTACTTTTGAAGTTACGGGAACTGGCTCAATTGGCTAGAGCACTCGGTTTGGGACCGAGAGGTTCCGGGTTCGAGTCCCGGGTTCCCGACCACATAAAAACCGCCTAACTGGGCGGTTTTAAAATAAAAAAGAGCTAAACGCTCTTATAACAATTTACATATTTATGTAATCAAAACTTCAATCGCTTTATCCAATTTAGTTATAGATTCTGGTTCTGGTTTAATATTTAATATTTTCAATAACTTAAGCATTTCTGATATTTTCTTATTTGCTAATTTACCGTGTATATCAAATTCTTTTATATAGAAATACCAATTATACTCTTTTTTTCAGTAGCAATATCATCATCGTATATAACAATATGCATTCTCGCTACCCACCACCCCAATTTTACATGTGGAGGATACGCACCTATTTTAGACTTATACCCAAAACCGTCATACTCATAAGAAACTTTGTTTAAACCACTTCTAACCTCTAACTCAAACATAATTTCATTTTCTTGGTCTTTAGGACTAAAATATTCTACTAAACTATTCATCCGATCATAAAATTTCTTTAAAAACTTCATAGTCATTGAATTTGGATTATTTAATTCTCGAGTCAAGGAATTTCTGGGCAAATGACACAATGCAAAATTTTTCATACAACCTCCTATAATTTCACCAATAATAACAATTATTTAATTTTATTTCAATAGCCTTAGACATTTCACCTTGAAAAGTAATAAAATCGCTGATATACTTAGTAAGTAAAAAAAACTAGCGGGTATCGTATAATGGTTATTATCTCAGTTTTCCAAACTGATGATAGGGGTTCGATTCCCCTTACCCGCTCCAAATAATAACACACCAGACGAACTGGTGTTTTATTATTGATGAATACATATCAAATGTTGTATAATAAAAATAATTAATAAACAATCTATCAAATGGCAGAAGAATCAACAAAAACCATGGCAAGCCAAGAACCCCAGGTTCAAAATACTCTTGCTCCGGTTAAAAAAATCCAGCTTTACGACATATTAAGTCAAACTTGGAGCTTAGCTAAAACAAAAGTTTGGAACCTATTAGGTATAAATATTATTACCTTAGTTATCGCGGTTATGTTTGTTATAGTTGGCGGTATACCAGCTGTATTATTAGCTGCAATCTTTTCTATCTTAAATATGAAAATTGCTACTGCGATAATCATTTCATTATTACTTATTTATGGAGCATTTGTTTTGTTTGTAGCCATTTCTTGGCAGATGATAGCCTCCATCAAATATCTTGCAGCCAATAACGAAGACAAATCGATCAAAGATCTATTACTAGAATCCAAGCCTGATGTAAAAAGATTATTTCCAACTATTGGTATTTTGTTTCTAATTATAATTGGTGGATACGCCCTCTTCTTAATCCCTGCAATTATTTTTGGCATTAGCCTTACATTTGTTATCTTTATAGCTGTATTAGAAAACAAATCCACATGGGAATCTGTAAGAGCAAGCCGCGACTTAGTAAGAGGAAGATGGTGGAATTTATTTTTCCTTTTTATTGGATTTGCAATCGTATGGATCTTAGCCATCCTCACCACAGGCATGTATTACAGTCCGCTTATGATCATTTTTGCCCCACTATACATGATCTTTATGTATATTATATATAATGATGTAAAAAATACTGGACCAGCTGCACTACCAACTTCTAGAGGTGTTTGGTATTACCAAATAGCAGCAGTTATTGGTGGTATTATTTTAGTTGGTTTTGGAGTATTTGCATCCTACTCTTTTGCTTCAGAAATACTTAACAATAATTCAGGAACACATTGTTCAAAAGATAGAATTGGTTGTAACTATAACCCAGATATGGATTGTTCAATCGACTATGATGGCTGTAGATATGATGACGGAGAGACTAATTTTGAATGCCCTGAAGGAGCAACTTGCAGCAATTCAAATTTGGATTACAAAGATCACAATCGAAATCTAGATTATCCCGAAAATGACCTCAAAATACAATAAAAAAATTGTCTAAATTTTTTGTACTGATACTAAATTAAAGACCGCATCAAATGCGGTCTTTAATTTTAAACATTATTAGATTTTCTGAGTTTTACAGCTTCCTTAAAAGCTTCTCCTGCCTTAAACTTTGGTACATTCAACTCTGGTATTGTAATTTTTTGTGAAGGGTTTCTTGGATTTACTCCAATTCTAGGAGCACGATGAGAAACACTAAACTGTCCAAACCCTGTAATATTAACTTTTTCACCATTTCTTAACTGTTCATAAATTAAGGATGTGAAAGAATTAATCATACGCTCGGCTTCTGTATATGTTATCGCTAATTTAGCCGCTAGTAATTCTATGAATTGTGATTTATTTATAGCCATAAATATTACCCAAAAAAGATATTGCCAATACTGTTAATGATAAAAGCTATAGCAATTTCTATGCTATTCCAGGTTTTTTTGAATAAACTAAGCATAGTGTATCCATTATAGCATTTTTATTAAGAATTTAAAAGATTTTTACCTTTTAAATTAATCTAAAATAATTACTAAATCGGCAAGTTGGAAATAAAATATTTATAGATACCTGCGCCTCCTGCCAAAACAGCAGCAGCACCCAAAACTATTACTTGCCAAGGTCCAGAAGCTTCTTTATTTGTATTCGACGCTTCCAAGCTATTGAAATCATTTTCAATGTCCATACTATTAGCTTTATTTTCCGTACCAGTATTGGTTTCGTTTTGTGTAGTTGATTGAAGCTTGACTGAAGTCTTAGAAGGCACTTTTTTAGTTATTGTTTTACTTTTATTCGATACTGCTTTTTTTATGACTGACGAAGACTTCACCTTCTCTTGCAATTTTTTAATTTCAGACTTAATCACAGATGCGACGGTTGCCTGTTTGATGCTGCCAATTTCTTGATTAGCAAATCCTGGGGTCGGCTTTTGAGTAATTTTATATACGGAGTTAATTAAAGAATAAGATTGTCCTTTATTTGTTTTTGGGTATGATAATTTGCTAATAATATTCAGATTTTGATCTTTTATTACAATATCCTTACCTCCGTTTGGTAAAACTATAGTAGCATCTGGTTTTTGCAATACCAAAAACTGATTAGGTTCTATAATTTTAATAGGTAATTTAATAAGCTTATCGCCAATATACAAACGCAATACGGAAAGATTTATACCAATACTCCCAATATTATGTAACTCTAAAAACTCTTTATCGCCTATTGTAGGGCTAGCGTAAACTTCAGAGATCACTATTTTAGATAAATCTTCTAGATTTGGCGATGGAGCATTATTATTTAAATCAATACTATTAGCAGGTAAAGAGTTTTGCACCGAATCATTATCATAATTAGGAGCCAAATCCAATGACGACGGTGGAACCCATAACCAAACTCCATTTGTTAAAACAAAATTACTGTCTTTTATATAGTTGGCACCATTAAACTTAACAGAATCAATCAGATATCCTGAAGATGTAGCAATAATTAATGTCTTTTCATTATTACTTAAATTAAATGATTCTTCTGGTAAATTAATATCAATAGTTTTTCCTTGCAAAATAACAGATTTTGGTAAAGCAATTGCTTTATCCGATAAGCTGGGACTATCTAAAGATGGATTCTCAGCGATATCTAAAAATAATCCTGTTAAATCTATATCTTGAGTATCATTATTTAATAATTCGACTTGCGCAATATTATACCCTGATGCACTATCATCACCAGGTACTAATTTTTGAATTTTTAACTTAGGCAAAGATTGCTCGGGAGGAGTGTTTAATAGAGGATTACTGCTAATATTTAAGTCCAAATTACAGCTGGTTCCAACAGACTGCCCAGAAGAATTCTGCAAACCCCACTCATAAGAATGCTGTCCGACTGGAACATTGTTTTCTATAGTTATTGGGATAGTAATTTTAGAACTAGGAACTACTAGTGCATCAAGTTTAAACACTTCTTCTTGGCTTTGCATTACTCTATAACCTTCATTCCAATTTACCCCTCCTGTATTTTCAAAATAAATATTAAATGATGTGCCTGTTCCAGAAACCAAATTTGTTTCTACATTATCCATACTACACAATGCATTATCAACTAGTTGTTGCTGTGTGGGAGTAGAAATTAGTGGAGCATAAACATCTTTCGAGCTTCTTGGATTACTATCTTGCAAAACATACGCATCCTCATTAAATAAGTCTTGTCTGATTATAGATTTTAGCCCAGCTGGATTAGATAAACCAGATTTTGCAAAACCATTATTAGCAGCACCCCATGAGATACTATCTACCAAATTACCAGTGTCCAATGCCCCAAACTTCAACCCTACTCCATTGTCAGATGATAGTGTAGAAGATGTAGTTACATCCGGAATTTTAGAAATAGTAGAAAAACTCGAGTTTGCCCACAAATAAAAACTATAACCAGGGATAAAAACATCTGAGGTCCATGATTTAATTGATGTATCAGTTTGACCTAAACTTGCTCGTTTAACTAAACGATAACCATTTAAGTTAACAGGTTCAGCATTAGGATTATATAACTCAACAAAGTCGTCATTGGTATGCCCATAACCTCCTGTAATCTGAACAGCAGAAATTATAAGCGGCAAATTATCCGCCTTAACAGCAAACGGAAAACTCACTAGCATTAAGGACAATACAGATATTGCCCCGCATAACCTAAGCAAATATTTATACATATATTTATTTTAATAATCTTAATTTGATTATGACTGATAATAAATCAAGGCTAGATTAAATAAAAATAAATTTTGGCTAAAATAAAAAACCCGCACAATTGCGGGTTATATAAAAAAATTACATGGTAATATCTTCTTTATAAGTTTCTTTATAATAAGTTCCGAGCACACCGTTTACAAATTTACCAGAAGAATCGCCGCCAAATCTTTTACCCATTTCTACAGCTTCGTTAATTACTACTTTTGGCGGAATATCTTTGCTAAATATCAATTCATAAAATCCCAATCTCAAGACATTACGATCTATAATCGTAACTTGTTCTATGGGCCATTCTGGAGCGTATTTTACAATCAAACCATCTAACTGCTCTAGATTTTCCTTTACACCATCAACTAATTTTTGAGCAAATTCAAATTCATCACTACCACCAGCAAACTCTGAAAAATCTCGAGCTACGATATCGTTAATTTCTAACTGCTTATTATTAAAGTCCCATTCGAACAAAGCTTGAAGAGCTACAGTTCTTAATAAATGTCTATTTGCCATGTAAAAATTATAATGAAATAAATAATTTTGGTCAATAAAAAACGCCAAGCTTAGATAGCTTTGCGTCCTTTATAAAAACCACAGTTTGGACATGCATGGTGAGGCATGGTTGGGTTTCCACAGTTACTACATTTAGCAACCTGACCCGCCACTAGCGCATGATGACTGCGACGTTGATCACGACCGCTTCTGGTTTTATGCTTCTTAGGTACTCCCATGAGTTTATTTTAAAAGTTAATTCAATTGAATAAATCGTAATTAATCTTACCAAAATATCGATTTTTTGTCAATTTTAATAAAAAGGCTGGCTTTTATAAAAGCCAGCCATTTACCCCAATCTCCCAAGGCGTCTCCCTTTGCCTTAATTAGGGTAAATTTTAGTGCCAATAATTAGCACTTTCTTCCTTAATTTGATAATCAGGAAAAGTTTTTTGTAAAATAGAAATCAAAATATTTTTATTAAATAATTTTGAATCCATTTCTAAATTAAACATTCCTTGACCTACGATAATAGACTTTACAGGTAAAAGTTGTAATATTTGTTGAACTAATTTTTTATCAACGTGATTATTGATAGAGTCTTCAGTTTCAAAATTAACATTTACAATTTCTTTTTTGTAAACTATTGGTTGATCATTCCAACCCAAGCTGTAATTTGCAAACCTTAATCTAATAAATTGAGGTTCTAAATTTAATAAAAAAATTAAATTAGGCTTATCTACTGGCTTAATCATTGGCGGAGCGTCAGGATCTACGACTACAGGTCTTGGAGTGCTTCGGTCAATTTTAGCAGTTTTTTTACTAGCTACTTTATTTTTTACTAAAGAAGTTTTTTTAACTAATTTTTTCTTTTTTTTGGGTTTATCAACACCATCTGCCAAAGAAGGCAGAGCGCAAATAAATACAACAAACAGCAATAACAACATTTTCTTTAATTTCATATTCTACCTCCTTTGGTTTTGACATCAAAATTCAATATTTGATGTTCACAGTATAACAAAAAATAGGTTTTTGTCTAGAACAGCTTTATACATAAAAATTACGAAGCAATCTTTGAATTAAGATTTTCAAAAACTAAAAAACCATTTTATAGAACTATATTATCTTCTGAAATGAAGTAATAAAAATCTATAAAATGGTTACTTAGTAGCGCCCCCAATCCGAGTAACCGAAATTAGGAGCATGAGCAAAGATCAAATAAATCCTTGAAATATAAGGCATAAATAAAAGATTATCTAAACCTTGATAAAATATTGTATCAATGTTACAATAATTTGTCAATAGACAAAATTACAATAAAGAGGAGGAATTTATGAACTTTTTAATTATCTGTCCAAACAGTAGTTCAGGTGAAAAACAGATCTCGAAAAGGTTAATTAATAGGCTCCGAGAGCATCTAGAATTAAAGGAATCTAATTTTACTAAAAAAGTTTTAGAAACAAGCACTGCTTTAAATACACAAATACTACAATTGTGCGAGCAAGCAATTGATCAGCATAAACCAGACGTGGTTGTTTTTGTCGAAATAGAAGAGCTTGACTTTGAAACAATTTTTAGAAAATTACATTTTGAAATTTACAAAGGTTTTTACCAACCTAACCCGTCGCCACAATTATTTATCAGAGCTATAAACACAGCAACTGATATAGAAATCAAAGATTGGGCTCTACCCAATTTTAAAACGATTTATTTTAGTAAGATTAATAACGTTGCGATGTGGGTAAAAAATAATGCAAAACCACAGGATATTAATGCAATGGCAGCATAATACCATTGACCGAACATTTATGTTCGGTTTTTTAATTTTTGATAAAAAGACGCCTCCATCGCGAGACGTCTTTTTTTTAATCTATATTTAATACATACCGCCCATACCGCCTGGCATCGCAGGTGCAGAAGCTTCTCCTTTTTCTACTGGCTTATCTGTAATAATGGTTTCGGTTGTAACCAATGTAGAAGCAATTGAAGTTGCATGTTCAAGTGCAAGTCTGGTTACTTTAACAGGATCGACAATACCAGAAGCAATCATATCTTCTTTAGCACCCTTTTGCCAATTAAGCTCATCATAAGCGGAAAAATCATAGCCAGCGTTAATACCAGAAGTTTGAACAAAATTAACTATTCCAGAAGGCTCAGCCCCAGCATTTTCTGCAATCTGACGAAGAGGTGCTTCAAGAGCTTTACGAACAATCATAGCTCCGCGACGTTCATTCTCTGCAAAATAACTACCTGTAGAAATTTCCTTTTCAAGAACAGGTGCAAGCCTTGCAAGTGCAGCACCACCACCTGCAACAATACCTTCTTCTACAGCAGCCCTGGTAGCATTAAGAGCATCTTCAATTTTAAACTTTTTTGCTTTCATTTCTGTTTCGGTAAATGCACCAACCTTAATCACACCTACCCCGCCAGCCAAACGAGCCATGCGTTCTTTAAGTTTCTCTTTATCAAAATCTGAACTTGATTCTGCATACTGAGATTTAATCTGTGCAACACGAGCATCGATATTAGCTTTTTGCCCACTGCCATCTACAATAGTAGAATGTTCTTTTGTGGAAATCACTTTACGAGCACGTCCTAATTGTTCTAACTCAACCTTATCCAACTTTAAACCAAGCTCTTCGGTAATTACTTCGCCGCCAGTCAACACCGCAATATCTTGCAACATTTCTTTACGACGATCTCCAAAACCAGGCGCCTTAATCGCCAACACATTAAATGTTCCGCGAAGCTTATTAAGTACGAAAGTTGTTAATGCTTCCCCCTCAACATCATCCGCAATAATAACTAATTCTTTTTTTCCACTCTGAGCTATTTTTTCTAGCGTAGGTAAAACGTCTTGAACGCTAGAAATCTTTTTATCAGTAATCATAATATATGGATCTTCCCATACTGCTTCCATGCGATCACTATTTGTAACCATGTATGGAGAAACAAATCCGCGATCAAAACGCATACCTTTTACAACCTCTTTTTCTAGACCAATGGTTTGACCTTCTTCAACGGTTATTACGCCATCACTTCCAACTTCTTCCATAGCTTCTGCAATCAACTTACCTACTTCTGCATCCAAAGCAGAAATAGTTGCAACTTGCTCTATACCTTCTCGTCCACTAACTTCTTTTTTTGTCTTTTGCAACTCTTCTACCACAAACTTTACAGCTTTATCCATACCACGCTTTAGATCTGACGCTTTATACTGATTGCGTTCTAATTCTAAAAACGCTTCTTCAATCATTTTTTGAGCAATTACAGTTGCGGTTGTTGTACCATCACCAGCTTCATCATTGGTTTTGTTAGCAACTTCTTGAATTAGAGAGACGCCAATATTTTGAAACTTATCTTCTAACTCAATATCTTTTGCAACAGTCACACCATCGTCACTAATTGTGGGACTACCAAAACCACGATCCAATATTACCGCCTTACCGGTTGGACCCAGGGTGACCTTAATTGCATTTGCCGCAATATCGATTCCTTCTTTTAAAGCTTTTTTAGCTTCAAAACCAGTTTTAATTAATTTAGCCATTTTATAAAATCCTTTCTGTATTTAAAATTGTTTTCTATTTATAAAAAAGTGTGTGATACATTAGTTTGACCAATTGATATTATTCAATCTCATCTGCTGTGCTACGCTTTCATTATTTTTGCTATCGCAAAAATTGAAAGCTGTGCACAGACGATTCGTTTATAATAATATCAATCTACCGACTTCTGTATAATATTTTACCAAGTGGTAATTATTCTATAACAGCCAAAACCTCACTGTCGTCTTTCTCTTCAGCAACACTCAAGATTTTATATTCGACTTTTGATCCATTTTCATCAACTTCGATCTCATCTCCTGCATACTTACCGTAGACAATTTTATCGCCAATTTTCAAACCTAGTTTTTCTATGTCTTTACCATTACCCAATGCAACAATTTCGCCTTGAGACTTTTTTTTATTATCATCGCTAGACGGCAAAATAATACCTGTACTAGTTACTTCTTCTATGGTTAACGGTTTTACTAAAATTCTATTTCCTAATGGTTTTACGTTCATAATTTCCTTTCTTCTTTGCCCATATGGGCAAATTTTAACTTAATTATGATAGCCACTTTTATGGCTTTATACAAATTCATATTAAAAAATAATTAGCACTCTGTCAAATAGAGTGCTAATAAATTGTGCAAAATAAAAAGGCTAATAATATTAGCCTTAAATTTAAAAATCTTTAGATCAATCTTATAAAGTTTACGGTTTTATCGGCAACAGTAAAAGTTGCTTTCAGCCCGGAATTAAATTTTATATATTTATCTACCATGCCATCAGAAAAAATTACTCCCCCTTCTGGCATTTCGGATATTACTACTAGTTTTTGCTGCGAATTAATTCTGCCGAATAAAATACTATTGCCGCTATTTCTGCTAGGAAAAGCTTCTCTAACAACAAAAGTTAAGATTTTAGAATTCCAAGCAGTAGAAATACTTAAAGTATCGAGGCTTCGTTTTGCTAAAGAGAAGGCTGTTTCCATAATTGACTTTAACCAACCAGTAGAACCAGCGGGCGCAGAAATGATCAAGCCACTAGAGGAATGCTTTTCCTCTCTGCCATTAAAATTAATTTTGTAGAAAGCAGATTTTTGATCATTTCTTCCTACAAAAAAATCATTCACAGCATACATCTCTTGACCTTCATTAGTAGTTACTTTTGCCAATACCAATTCATCAATGGAATACTCTTC
The DNA here is from genome assembly GCA_964631145.1 of uncultured Candidatus Saccharibacteria bacterium. Classification (GTDB taxonomy): domain Bacteria; phylum Patescibacteriota; class Doudnabacteria; order UBA920; family UBA920; genus UBA920. The sequence goes on along the minus strand of CAZVXT010000001.1, from coordinate 251,508 downwards.
ATTCAAAATTTTCTTGAAGTTTTTTTGTAAATCTTCAGGACTATATCTCACAAAGACACCGTCGATTGTTGTCCTATCAGGGTTAATTCCTAATAAAGGTTGAGTGGTTAAATACTTGGCGATATTAATACATAACCCATCTGGTCCAGTAGCAATAACTAGATCTCCGTCTCGGAAAGTGACATCATCAACTAAAGACACATCTTGAGAAAATACCGGAATTTCTTGGTTACTCAATAGCCGATTGATTATGGATAAAGTTTTTTTATAACTATTATCATAATCTTGGTAGCTGGCAATATCTTCTTCTCTTGATGACAAGTAAAATTGAACTTGTCCTAAAGAACCCAGGTCATCTAGCAAGTGCTGGAGCGGGGTTTTCTTGGTAATTAAAACGATTCTTTTGAAAGGCATAACTACCTCCCGTTTTTAGATGTAATTTTATTTCCAATGAATTGCTCCAGAACATCTGCACCGATATTTAAAGTATCAATATTTTCGGCTGCAGAAGACAATACAGATAAGAACCCGGCAGATCTTTCAATTTTAGTAAACGGTTCCAGTTTAATTTGTCTTGCTTTCGCCTCTGCTTCGGCTCGTTTAATCAAGTTTTCATTTTCAACAGCAATCAATTCTGCTTCTTCCATAGCCATTTGCTTATTAGTTTCTGCTTCGTATCTCCTAAGTTCTCGATCATCTTTTGCAGCTTCTCTACGCCGCTTAGCAATAGCCTGTTGAGATGTGGTTAGAAATTCTTCGCGTGCTTTTGCTTCGCGTGCATTAGCAACTTCATTATTAGATTCTTTAACACTATCTAACGTAAACATCCCCATTGTTACACCAATTGGTTGAAAATCAATCTTGGCTAACAATTCCCTAAGCTGTTCTTCAAAAGCCGGGACATCTACTAGTAGATCATTCAATGAATTTTCGGAAATCGAATCTCTAATACTAGTTCTGATTAATCCTAAAATGTTTTGCTTCAAATCCCGAAGAGGCTCTTCTTGCAAAAATTGTCCATTTTTCTTATTTATTGAAAAATCATACAATTTGACTGCATATTGAGGCAATAAATTAACGCTAACAGAACCTAGAATTCTCACTTTTTGGCTATCTCGTGTTGCTTCTTCAAAATTAAAACTTACATTTTGAGATGTAACTGGAATTGCCCGAAAAGTTGATTTAGGATTCACAAAAAAACTACCGCCGTTACCAGACCCAACAATTTGCCCGTTAACTAATTTTTCTACAAGCAAAGATGTAGATTCAATATTTAAAAAACCATATCCGAACATATATTTGTCCTCCAAAAATTTTGTTAAAGTATCTGTCTTTATACAAACAGATGCATGAAGCTAATTTTTTAACTTCTAGCATCTATTTATATAATCAATTATTTTATAACAAATTGGCAATTAAATCAATAGACAGTTAGTGTTTATTTTACTTTATACACTAAGTTACACCATATTGATATTAATGATTTTCCTGTCTTTAAATTTATACAACTGAGCTGGTCTAGACTTTAATCCTGATGTAAATTTTTGTAACGGAGACACAACATTAATGCTTAAGATTTTTTTGCGAAAATTTCGTTTATCAATTTGTTTTTGCAAAATTATTTCATATGCCTTTTCTAAATCGGTTAAAGTAAATTCTGTTGGCATCAATTTTGAAATCAAATTAGTATAAGTTATTTTGGATTGTAATCTTTGCAAAGAAACTTGGATTATTTGATTATGGTCATATGCAAGCTGCGGCAAATCAGAAAACTTACACCAATTAGCCAAATTACCTTTTCCTTGCTCTGATACTGATAATTTTTGCCATGGTACAAAAGCAGTATAAGCAACCGATACAACCCTACCTCGGGGATCTCTATTAACGGTACTAAATGTGTAAAGTTGTTCTGCATATAGTTTTTTGAAGTCTAAACCAGCTTTATCACTAATAAGTCTTTGTGCAGCTTGTTCAGCTTCTTCTTCTGGTTTGATTAATCCACCAGGCAAGCCTTTTCGATTATTATAGAATGGTGGCAAATTTACATTAACCAGTCTAATATAAAGCTCATTATTATATAATGTCCATATTGTTACATCTGTAGCCAAAACAGCAAATCTTAACTGACTACCATTAGGTTGTGGATTATTTTGATTATTCATGTTTTTATATTAAACGAAGTTATAAATAGTGTCAAGTATACACTTACTAAAATTAGTTAAAATAAAACACCCTATATAAATATAGGGTTTAATTATTATTTAATACTAGCGGCTTGAGCCTGATCTACAATTATGGATTTAAAATCAAATTGCTCTACTCTCTGTCGATCTACTCCTAAATATTCCGCTACGCGATAAAACAATTTTAAAGATTTATTTAAGAAATCTTCTAAAGTATTATTAGTTGGCTGAATATAAATTATAGAATATGAGATTGAAGCTACACCGTTATCATTTGTTACGATTTTATAATTGCGTTCAATTTCGCCAAAATTTGTTAAGTAAATATTTCTTAATACGCCAGCGTAAGCTAATTGCCCTTCTACATTCGATTGAACATAAATTAGATTAACTTCTAATTCAAAGCAATTTTCTTTAAGTGTGGTTTTTGCTCCATTTAAGAAGAATTACCCACCGCCGTCTTTCGGCAGAACTTTTATATTAATTGGGATCCTGTTGGATTTATCAACCATTCCCATAACCCAATGACCTTCTGCTTGTATCATATTTACTACCTCCTTATGATTCTCATGACTATATCAACCTTCTCATTTTTTGTAAAGAACCCTGGTAGTCGGTATAATAAAATTATGAAATATCAAACCAGCAAAGACTCTTATAATGCACCAGAAGGAGCGAATAACTACTTAAAATTCTTAGGCTCTGAGGATGGACAATACTTTCAGAAAGTTCTTTATCAAGCTTTTAGGCGTAGGGTTGGTGAAGATAAAAATCAAAACATTTTGGATGCAGCTTGTGGACCAGGATGGCTTACCGCAAAACTCGCCACAGAATTTTCTAACATTATAGGTGTAGATGCTTCAGGTCCATTTTTGGATCATGCCAAGCTTACTTATCCAGATTTAAAATTTACTGCAGCAGATTTGAATAAGCCTTTAGATTATCAAGACAATTACTTTGACACCATTATAATGAGTATGGCTGCTCATGACATAGAAAATCAAGTGCAAACTTTTACAGAATTTAAACGCATACTCAAACCCGGAGGAAAATTACTACTTACCTTTGTAAACCCATACTATGCTTTTCCAGTAGGTGTGTGGAAACGAGGAATCTTAGGAAGAATTTTATTTAAAAAACCCAAACTCAAACTTCGTCCTTACTTTGAATACAAAAATGAAATTAGAAATTTTACATTTTACGATAATTTGGAATGTTATTTTTACACCCTACCAGAACATCTAAATCATCTAAACGAATCTGGATTTAAATTTAATTTTTTGGAAGATTTGCAAAGCTTAGAGGACAGCGAAAATTATAACTTACAATATAGATTGCATAGATTTCCAATTATACTATTTATAGAATGCATAAAACCAGCTATTTAGCTGGTTTTATTAAATATATTAGGTTATACTTTAAAAGTTTATAGGAGGACATATGAAACGAAGAAAAATAATTATTTCAGCACAATAGCATATAGATATACTTAAAAAATTCAATATTAAAGCCAACCGAATACCTAAATCCTACAAAGGTAAAGACCATAAAAAATGGCTATCGCATGCAATGTTTATGTTACAGCGAATAGAAAAATATATCTATACCGGACACAGGGATAAAGCCATGAGGTGGCTAGTTGTGCTCAAGACATAATGATGCTTGCGGGTTTAATAAATATAAAAGCTGCTAAAGAAGCATTAAAACCTAGTTGATAAAAAACTTTTTTAGCAAATCTTCATGCTTGCTTTCTGGATGAAAACTTAATTCATCTTCTTTGACAAAAATATATTCACCTTGTTTGATGCGCTTAATTTGCCATTTAGCAAGGTGTTTTTCTATTATTGCACCCAACTTGTTATTTAACAAAAACTCAATGACTCCTTGCCAAGTAGATTGATTATCAAAATATAAATAATCAAAATTTAAATTTGGTAAAAAGAAGTTTATCCATTTTTTATTAACTACTTGAAAAGCCTGAATAGATTGACCATATACCAAATATCTCAACCTACTATATTCTACTGCTTTGTATAAATTCTTTTCTACGTCTACTTCACGAATTATAGAAATATAATGATTGAGGCAAAACCTATTTGCAATTTTTAGACCATGGCGGCGTACTCCAAAAATTTGAAAATAAAACATCAAAATAGTACGAGCCAAAAACATAAACCTATGATCTGTATATATTAGTAAATCAATATCACTGCTTGGTTTATTCAAACCAAAAGCTTGCGAACCACCCAAAGCAACCCCACGGATAAATGGGAGATAGCGAACAAACTTTATATATCTCTTTATTAACTTTTCACGTTTTAGTCCGTGGCGATAATTTACTAATCTCCTGTTAATCTTTTCAGTACTTTGAGGTAAACAAAAAAATCCTAAAGATTGTTTTAATTGACCGCTGGATACCAAAGACTGTAATTCTTGATAAATTAAACTTAAAGCAAATTTTTGATGATATATATTATTTGTATCCGAGTCTGAGTTAATGTCAAAATTTCTACTGATATTACTTACCAACAAATCTTTATCGGCAATCAAAAACTGCCATACTTCAACAGCTGTTAAAGGCAGGTCTTGGAAATCAAAATATTTAATTGTATTAAGAATTTGTTGCTGAAGCATTATCTAATTTTTTTGCAATATTTAAAGCTTGCATCGCATGACTTCTTACCCTATTGTCTACTTCTGAGAAGTCTTGTAGTTCTTGCAAACTTAACCACTTAAAATACTCAGGATTAAAAATTTCCCCCTCGCCTGGACTGATGATATCAGAATTAGCCTTCAATGCATAAATGAAATCTATATGATCATGAACTTCATTTATAGGATGCCTATTAAGAGCAAATGGGACTGGCAAGTCTTGGCTATGATCTTCAAATAAATTCGAAGTTTGTCCATATATTATTGTATCCAAACCCGCCTCTTCTTTTGCCTCCCTTACGATAGCAACATCTGGGCTTTCATCCAACTCAATATGCCCGCCAACACCTAGCCAAATATTATGCTTATCATGATATCTTAATAAAACCTTGCTATTATAAACGATATATCCAGTTGCCGTGAAATCAATTTTTTCATGAATATGCGGCATAAAACTAACCTTGGTACAAAGCAGTAAAACCTTGTAAGATAAAAGGAATTATAAGTGCACTTCCAATGATAGGTAATACAATAATGATAATGGTCAAAATTAATTGCCATTTAATATAATTTTTGGTTTTTCGAGTATTGATTAAAATTTCTTGCAAAATTTGTTCTTGCGTTTGTGTATTATTTGATTCCATAACTTTTTAAATTTTAAATTTGTTCATTAGGGCAGTAACTTGAAGTTCTCCCCCCTAGTTTAATGCTTATAATTGATGCGCCGCAATTTTTACACTCCTTTCCTTTACGTCCATATACAAAATGATATTTGCCCATACTTCCCCATTTTCCATCTGTGCGTATAAAATCTCCAACACTCGAACCTTTATGCTTAACACCCATTTCTAATACTGGTTTAACATGTCTGTATATTTCTGATAATTCTTCTTTGTTTAATTTTGACACACGTCTACTTGGATTAATTTTGGCATGATACAAAATTTCATCACTATAAATATTACCAATTCCCACCACAACTTTTGGATCCATTAAAGCGAGCTTTATAGCTATGCTTTTTCGCCCTTTCAACCCGTCAAAAAATTTATCAAAAGTAAATTGTTTAGATAATGGTTCTGGTCCATAAATTTTAAATTCGACTACTTTATCCAAGTCTTCATCTTCAACAACTCGCAGATAACCAAATTGGCGAATATCATTAAAGTATAAAGTACTGCCGTCCTTAAAAGAAAAAATAACATGCGTATGTTTAGATGGCAATTGGGTAAGCGGTGCAGACAATCGATTTAACAATCTATATTTACTTCCGGTTTTTTTAGCCAATACCGGATCTTCAAAAATAAACTGCCCTGTCATTTTGAGATGAGCAAGCATGCACAAAGGACCATCAACATCAAAAATAAGCATTTTCCCCCGTCTAGAAACTGATGTGATTTTGGTTCCTGTCAAAAGTTTAATAAATTTATTTTTTATTGATGGCTTAATATCACGGATATTACTAACAGTTTGAGGTCCAACACTTACTAACTTAGGAGACCTAACCTCTATTTTAATAATCACATGATTTTTTAATTTTTTATTGAGCTCTCTAACAACTGTCTCAACTTCTGGTAATTCTGGCATTATATAGACAAATTTAATTTGAGCAATCTAGCACCAAGTAAAGCAGAGACAATAAAAGCTAATACAATAGCAATATTGCCCGCACTGCCGATTTCTGGATGAAGCAAAATAAAATAAATAAATCCTAATATAGGAATAATAGAAGCTAAAAATCCATGAAGATATCTAAAGTTGTCTTTAGAAAAACTAGCTCCATAAGAACCTATCAAAAACATAGCACCGCAAGCCAATAAAATATTTAATATAAACAAAGCTGGGTATTCATAAAAAGTCCACGACAACGACTTTAAATCCACAAAAAATAACCCCTTTGGAAACATCAAAGACAACACCATAATAGCTATAAATAAAAGCACCCAAATAGAAAACATTCCAATGGTGCCCAAAACTCCTACAATAAAAAATGATTTTAAATAAGACATAAATAAAGATTTTTACTTAACTATAGTATAGCAAACTTGTGCAACGGCAATAGTTTCTCTCATAAATAATGGGTTAAATTTTTATTTTGCTATACTTAAATTATGGACGAATTCTATAAATCAATACCACACCAATTTTCTGAAGAAGAAAAGCTTGTTATAAACAAGGCTATTAAATTTGCCCGAGGTGCTCATGACGGACAAAAACGCAAAAGTGGTGATGATTTTATAACCCATCCAATTCAGGCAGCTATAATTTTGGGGCAAATTTTTCCGGACTGCACTACAATTTGTGCAACCATACTCCATGATATTACAGAAGACACGAAAGTCACAAAAGAAGAATTAGAAAAAAACTTTGGCGAAGATGTTGCTAGGTTAGTTGATGGTGTAACAAAATTAGGACACGTTAGACTACTTAATAGTCGAGATGAATACTATGTAGAAAATTTAAGAAAGATGTTCATGGCTACAAGCCAAGATATTAGAGTCATGATGGTCAAGCTAGCAGATCGATTGCATAACATGAGAACCATAGAACATCTTCCAAAAGATAAGCAGACAAAAATTGCCACAGAGACTTTAGATATGTATGCTCCCATAGCTGGACGTTTGGGTATTGGAATTTGGAAAGATGAATTAGAAGATTTAGCTTTTGCGATAGTAGATGAAAAAAACTACCGCCAAACCAAACAAACTTTGGATGAAAAAATTAATGCCAATCAAAAAAGCATCAAAACGATGCAAAAACAACTAGGCTCTATATTAAGACAGGAAGGTATAAAGTTTAAAACCATAACCGGAAGAACAAAACGTATTTACTCTTTGTACAAAAAACTTGGAAGATATAATAATGATATTTCAAAAATCAATGATATTGTTGCATTGCGAGTTATTACCAAATCATCCGCAGATTGTTACGCTGCCTTAGGAATCATTCATAAACACTTTCAACCGGTACCAGACAGAGTAAAGGATTTTATAGTCATACCAAAACCAAATGGATATCAAAGCTTACACACAACAGTATTAGATAAAGATGGACTGGTGTTTGAGATTCAACTTCGCACAGACTTAATGGACGAATCAGCTGAGCGCGGTATTGCCGCCCATTGGTTTTATGAAGAGCAAGGCAAGAGCGACTTTATTAGACGCGGAGATAATTGGTTTAAAGAACTTCGGGCTTGGCAAGAAGAAACCACCGGCAACCCAGATGAATTTTTAGAAGGACTGAAAATAGATTTCTTTAAAGACAGGATTTTTGTACTGACGCCAAAAGGTGATGTAAAAGATCTACCCCGCAACGCGAGTGTTATAGATTTTGCTTTCTCGGTTCATTCGGACTTAGCAATGACCATGATGGGTGCAAAAATAAATGGGAAAATGGCTAGCATCTATGACGAACTTGATCAGGGCGATGTGGTAGAAATCTTGAAAAGCAAAAAGCCTGCAACCATTTCTCGTGACTGGCTCACATCTGCTAAAACAAGTCATGCCCGCGGGCATATTCGCAAGTACCTAGCTGAACATGATAAAGGTATATTCCAACGCATCCGAGAAATTAAAATGAAGGATATAAGCTCCAAACTTCCAGGTATACCTACTTTTTTTAGAAAGAAATAATAAAAGGCGTGAAATTTTCACGCTTTATTTTATTTATGACACCCACTAAATTGCTGTGCAGAAACTTCTACAACCTTATCTTTTGGAATTAAAAAATCTTTTTCTTTAATAACCTGAGCAGCGATATTCATCCATAAATTTTTGGTGCTATTAGGTAACTCTTCCCAACTTAAAGATGTAGAAATCTCTCCGACAAGTGGACCAAAAATTTGTTTTAATTCAAATAATTTTTTACCAAGTTTTTCAGACTCAACAAACTTTTGACTTGCCATTTCTTCCCCCACTGGGTCACGTCCAGCAAAATAATTTTTCCCATTAAAATCAATGATGGGAATTTTTTTATCTTTTTTCATAAAACCTCCTAAATTTTTAAATATTTTAGATTACAATTTTAGCAAAAATGATATCTATAGTCAATATAAAAAGCACTGATATTCAGTGCTTTTAGTAAGCTAATCTTTATTTAGAGTATGCTTCGTATAATTTGGTTGATGATCAACCAATTCATCTTGGTTAAACCAGACCGCAATTTCCGCGTTTGCTTCTTCGACATTTGCAGAACCATGAATCAAATTGTACAACTTGCTATTATGAGCATCTGTATGCTTAAAAGATACATGAGAATAATCACCTCTAATTGTTCCAGGAGGCGAAGATTTTGGTTCTGTAGAACCAATCATCTTTCTTACTAATTCTACCGCTTCAATACCTTCTAAAACTATTGCGACTACAGGTCCAGATTTAAGCATATCAATCATTAAATTTCTAACATGTTCGCCACGGCGAATTGCCAAGTCTTCTGTATAGTGTCCAGAAGCATGCTCATGAGTTGGTAACAACATTTTCATACCAACAATTTTCAAACCAACTCTTTCAAAACGCTGTAAAATCTCGCCAGATAACCCGCGCTCAACTGCATCTGGTTTAAGTAAAACTAAAGTTCTTTCTATAGTATCCATATATTAACTAATTACTGCTTTAGAAATAATAACATCTTCTACCGGAGGACCATCGTTACTACCAACAATTTGAACATTACCAATTTTAGTAACTACATCCATACCACTTACCACATTTCCAAATACCGTATATTGACCATCGAGCATTGGCAATTCTTCTAATGCAATATAGAACTGACTGCCAGAAGATTCACGTTTTGGATTAACTTGATCACCCTGTCTTGCCATAGCAATAGCACCTTTAACATGCTTTAATTTAATTTCTGCCGGAAGATTATATCCAGGACCGCCAGCACCAGTTCCCTCTGGATCACCACCTTGAATTACAAAACCTTTTGCAACTCTATGAAAACTTAAACAATCATAGAAACCACTTTTAGCAAGTCTTAAGAAATTTTCAGAAGTTTTTGGTGCATCTATTTTATTAACTTCAATTTTAATATCTCCAAAACCTGCAACTGATAAAGTGACAAATTTTTCTGTTCCTGTTAAAGTAACTTTTTTCTCGTCACCAGTCTTATAATTGCGAACGCAAGATCCAGGTGCAGTAGATGTTTCATTCTGAACCACTTGATCCTGATTATTATTTGTCTGATTATCAGCTGTTTGCTGCTGTGTTTGAGTTGAAGAATCTTCAGTCATTTTTTTACTATCCCGACTAAAAAACCACCAACCTAAAACTGCTAAAACTATTGCAGCTAATATGGTGATAATATATTTTTTGTCCATTAATTATTACGTTAATTTCTTTTATTTTAACAAGTTTTCAGTTTTTTTCAAGTTTTTTTTAAGAAATAAATTAGCACGATTAATACAAAGTAATATATAAATAAAAAATTAAAATTTATTTTAAAATTAATCTGAAGCAAAATGTGCTGATTTAAATAATTTAACAATAACAGCAGTAGATTTATCAAAAGACCTGCTAAATAAGTAAATACTACACCTAATAGTGGCAATATAGACAAAATTCCACATAGCATTATCCAAGGAATTATTGGCAAAACTATAGTATTAATAAATACGGACCAAATGCTAACTGTTCCAAAGTATAATGATATAATTGGCAAAGTAAATATAGTTGCGGCAAATGTTGTAAACGCACCATCTATAAACAATGAGTTTTTACGATTACTATACAAACTAGACATTATCAATATTCCTAAAGTTGCCAAAGTGCTCAACTGAAATCCAATATCATAAAATAAATAATTATGGTTAAAAATTAACATCAATGCAGTTGCCCAAAATAGATTTGAAAGACCGTAACTAGGTCTATTCAACAGCCTTCCAATCAAGGCTAGCGTGCTCATGATAAAAGCTCTAACGACAGTTGCCGATAACCCTACCAAAAATGCATAGATGATAATTAAAAAAATTGATATCCTATCTACGTTTTTTCTTCCAATATATCTACCAAATACTTCTAAACTTTGAGCGATAATAGTTAAGTTAAATCCAGATACAACCAACACATGAGTTAAGCCGCTAGTTTGAAATAGAGATTTAATATTTTTAGACAAACCATCGTCTATCCCAAAAATCATAGCAGTTAAAATAACTCCTCGATCTGTTCCAAATTTGTTATTATAAACTAATCTAATTTTTTGAATAACTTTCGTTCTCAGTATAAACAACTTATTATCGCCTTGTCTCAAAACCACAACTTGTGGCTTTTTTATCTCTGCATAAACATCCTTAGCTAATAAATATTTTCGATAGTCAAAATCTGAAAAATTAGAAATCTCTTTTAATTGCCCTTTTATCCAAACAAAATCACCTATATTATACTGCGTACTATTATATACTTTTGCTAATAAACAATACTTATTATCAGTTGGACAAATATACAAAGTTGAATCATATTCGGATGATGAAACATATCTAATTTTTGCCTGAGTATTTATATAATCACCGTAATGGATAGTTATTTTGGAATTATTATATTCGTCATAATAAACAACAGTACAACATATTATAAACCCACAAATACAAACAATCCACCATTTTATATACTTTAGTTTAATTACATGCCACAAAAAATAGTTTAGTAATACAGTTAAAGTTAATAAGATAAGCGTATAAACCTCCAGCCCCAAATAATTACTGGTGACTGCCAAAATTACTCCAAAACAAAAAGCGCTCGCATAACTTAACTTCATCAATTAAGCTTAGCAAGCGCTCGTTAAAATTTAGATAAATTACAAACTAATAAAATACTTTACCAAATCACCTCTCGGGATAGTTACCTGCTCTCGGGTAGATAAGGTTTTAATAGTTACAGTGTTGGATTTCTTTTCATCCTCGCCAATTATAATGGCAAAGTTAAATTTTTTATGATCAGCATATTTAAACTGCTTATCAAATTTCGATTGATCATAAAACACTTCGACTGGAATATTATTTTTGCGCAATTCTGTTGCTAGTTGCAAATACAAATCAATATCTTGAACGTCATTATTAATAATTAATACTCTATTATTTAATACCTGAGGAAGCAGATTATTATCTTCTAAATACTCAAACAATCTATCAACGCCTATACTTGCCCCTACCGCAGATAGTCCTTGCTTAGAAAATTGATCCAGCAAGCCATCATAACGACCACCAGAACCAATCGAACCAAACCCCAAATTATCTTGCAAATACCACTCAAAAATTACTCCAGTATAATAATCTTGACCCCGTGCAATACTTGGATCAAACAAAACCTTATTCAAGTCCACACCCATTGCTTGCAAATACTCAAAAATTTTTAATAAAGAATTAACTGGTTCTGACAATACTTCCCCAAATTCTTTAGGCATATTTTTAAGAACCTCAAGACCCTTTCCGGCAGACAAATATTTTTTTGCCAAACCCAGAACACCCTCTTTAAAACCTTTGGACATCAAATCATTAACCACGCCGTCAATTCCAATTTTATCCACCTTATCTAAAGATCTAACTATGCCGCGTAAAGACTCTTCATCATTTACTAGGAGTTTAAAAATATCAAACATGTGTCTGTCATTGATCCGCAATACGAAATTAGTCACACCAATTTCTTCATATGCCTGACATACACAAGCTATAGCATCCGCATCAGCTAATAAAGAATTTGACCCCACAATATCTACGTCACATTGATTAAATTCACGGAGCCTTCCACGTTGAGTATTATCGCCGCGCCAAGCAAGTGCTATTTGGTAACGCTTAAATGGAAAAGTTAAACGCCCTTGATTTTGCGCTACATACCTTGCCATTGGCACAGTTAAATCATATCTCATTGCAACATCGCGATCACCCATATCCTTAAAGGTATAAACCAATTTTTCATCATCCCCATACTTACCCATCAAGATTTCTTTATATTCCAACACTGGAGTAGATAAAGGCAAAAAACTATGAGATTCAAATACTCTCATTATTTTAGAAAACAAGTACTGTCTTGCTAATTGCTGCTCGTTATCGTAATCACGAAAACCTTTTAAAAGCCTTGGTTCAATTATTCCCATAAATATATTTTACATGGTTTTTTGAAAACAAAAAAGTATCATTTTCATAATTTATTTATAAAACTAAAGGTTTTTGATATATTAAAAGTATGAATAATATACAGCTATCTAAAATTGTACAAATATTAGACGAAAATGAATTTGGTGTTATTGCTACAAATTCTATTGCTAATAGATCGCCGGAATCTGCAGTAGTAGCAATTTCTCATACCCCGGACCTAAAACTAATTTTTGGCACGTTTAAACAAAACAGAAAATAGTCTAATATAATTTCCAACCCACATCTATCGGTGGTTATAGGTTGGGATAATAACAAAAAACAAACTATGCAAATTGAAGGAATTGCAGAACTAGCGACATCAGAAAAGCGAACAGAAATTGAAAATATTCATTGTGCTAAAAACCCTTCCTCGGAAAAATTCCGAAATAATTTAAATCAACAATATTTTCTGATTACACCAACATGGATTCGCTACTCAAATCTTTCTACAAACCCACAAGAAATATGGGAATTATGATTATAGGGCAAATATAAAAAAACCGCAATAGCGGTTTTTTTATTTAAGTAAATTACTTACTTCATTTTTTTTCTAATAAAAGCTGGGATATCTAACTCATCTTCATCATCTGTATTTTGCATTGGTACTGGCTCAACAGGTTTTGGACTAAATAATGGTCTACGAACTTCTTGAACAGGCTCCTCTTCTACAATAGGCTGCCTAGTAGACATTGAAGACGAGCGCGGAGATTCATCATTGTTAATTGGCGCAAAGCTAATTGGAGCAGAACGTTTATTGTGTTCATCAAATCCTGTAGCAATAACAGTAATTCTAATTTCATCGCCCATACTATCGTCAATAACAGTACCAAATTTAACTTTTGCTTCTGGGTCAACGTTTTTGGTAATAACTTTTGCCGCCTCATCGATTTCAAACATTCCAATATCAGAGCTACCAGTAATATTAAACAATACACCTTGTGCACCATCAATAGTCATATCTAATAACGGAGAATTAACTGCAGCCTTAGCAGCTACTTCTGCACGATTTTCACCACTTGCAGAACCAATACCCATCATAGCTGTGCCAGCATCATGCATAATAGTACGAACATCGGCAAAGTCAGCATTTACTACACCGTGAGTCGTAATAAGATCAGAAATACCAGCAATACCTTGGCGCAATACTTCATCTACTGTTTTAAAAGCATCTACTAAAGAAGTTTTCTTATCTATGATTTGCAAAATTCTGTCATTCTGAATAGAAATAATGGCATCGACTTTGTCTTTTAAGTTTTCGTAACCAGCTTCTGCAATTTCTCGACGCTTACTTCCTTCAAAGGTAAATGGTTTTGTTACAACAGCAATAGTAAGAATGTCTCTATTCTTACAAAGTTCAGCTACGACCGGAGCAGCACCAGTACCAGTTCCACCACCAAGACCACAAGTTATAAACACCATATCAGCGTTTGATACTGTTTCTTCAATTTCTGATTGTGATTCTTCTGCAGACTGTCTACCTAATTCTGGATTCATACCAGAACCAAGTCCTTTGGTAAGACTTTTTCCTATATGAACCTTACGGTCTGATTTGTTATTATGTAAAGCTTGTGCGTCAGTATTAATAGAGACAAATTCAACTCCCTTAATACCCATTTCTGACATACGATTAACAGCGGATGTACCAGATCCACCTACCCCAAGAACTTTGATTCGAGCAAAGCTTTCAATTTTTGGTTTAACTTCCATATTTTTTTTCATCTTGATTACATTTTATCCCAATTTAGCAAAAAACAAAACGCAAAACAACAACCAATACCTAAACATTACCAGAGTATCTGAGTGTCAATTGTTATTTTGCGTTTTAGAAATTTTGTTTTGTAATATATTATCGTAGCAATTGCTTTGATATTTAAGGTCTAAGGCATAAATGACCTAAACCACTTGTTTAATTTTACCATATAGTTGTTTTGAAGCAAGCCAGACACAGAATTTAAAATCCCAGGTCCTGAAAAAGTCGAATTTTGTTTACCCCATTCAACTAACCCAACAGCTGTTGCAAAGCTTGGCTCGATAACTTGATCAATAACTGTATTTATCTCAATCGGCTGCCCAACAACAACAGGGAGTCTAAATCTATGCTTAGCATACTCTACTACACCTGGCATACTAGCACCACCGCCAGTTAAAACAATCCCAGCGGGCAACTTACCATCACGGTCAATTAATTTTAACTCTTTTACAGCAAGGTCAAAAATTTCTTCTAAGCGAGCTTCAATAATATCGCCAACCATAGTTTGTGGAATTCTGGTTTCTTCTTCAGGATCAATTTTACTCATATCTACTTCTGCAAGTTTATCCATCAACTTACTGCTTGCACTTCCATACATCAATTTAACTTTTTCTGCAGATTCAATAGTAGATCTAAGTCCGATTGCGAGGTCGTTGGTGATATGCATAGAACCGACTGGGATAATTCCTGCGTGCAATAAATTATTTTCTTCGAACACTGCCAAGCTAGTAGTACCAGCACCCAAATCGAGCAACGCTACACCCAACTCTTTTTGTCGTTTAGAAAGCACAGCCGTACTCGCAGCTAATGGACTCAAAACTAAATGATCAATTTCTAATCCAGCTTGTAAAATTGCTTTTTGCAAGTTCTTCAAAAATGGAGTTGCACCGTGAATTATCACAGTTTCCACCTCTAACCTAATACCGGTCATACCTAGAGGGTCTTTAATTCCGGTTTGTCCATCTAAAGTAAAAGTTTTTGGTATAACGTGCAAGACCTCCCGGTTTGGCGGAATAGAAATAGCCTGTGAAGCATCAATAACACGCAACACATCGCTATCACTAATTTCACCATCTGCTCTAGATACAGCTATAACACCTTTAGAATCTAAGCATGTTATGTGATTACCGCCAACTGACACGCTTACAGAATGTACAGGAACACCGGTCATACGCTCTACTCTTTCGAGGGCTGCTGATATTGACGAAACAGTTTCGTCAATATCAACAATTACCCCACGTCGAAGACCGCTGGCTGGCACATTGCTAGCACCGATAATGTTCAAACCACCATTTTCTTCTATTTTTGCTTGAACAACCCGAATTGTATGTGTGCCGATATCTAGACCGACAACGTATTGTTCTTTCATGAAAATTTATTTTTATTTTAAAAATAAAATTTAACCCAGTTTTGCTTTAAGTAATTTAGCAATCATAGCACCATCAGCACTGGCTCCAAAATGCTCTTTAAGCTTAGACATCGCAGGTCCAAATTCAGACTTAGTCCAATTGTTGTCAGCAATAAATGTATCAATAGCTAATGATAAAGTTTCTTCATCTACCTGCTCAGGTAAAAACACTTGCAAGACATTAACTTCTTGCTGCTCCTTGTCTGCAGAGTCTTGTCTACCAGCGTTAGAATACATTTCAATAGAATCTTTGCGCTTTTTTATTTCTGATTTGACTAAAGAAATAATATCTTCTGATGACAGATCAGATTGCTTTTCAATTTTGAAGTTTTGCACTCTGGTTTTTAAAGCACGCAAAACATCTGCTTTAATTTGATCACGAGATTTTAAAGCAGAGGTTAATTCTGTTTCTATAGCTGATAATGATAGTTCCATGTAAGGTCAAAAATTAGTTATTTTTTTGCTTTGAAATTTTTTACAGGTTTGCCTAAACGCTTCAATTCTTCGCGTAGTTCGCGAAGTTGTCCACGTCTAATAGCAGTACTGCGTTGTAAGTTACGGCTTTTAGTTGGTTCAAAAAAACGAGTTTTACGAGCACGCACCAAAACACCGCTTTGTTGTATTCTGCGGTTAAAACGTCTTAACAAATTTTCAAAAGATTCTGATTCTTTTCTTTTTACTTCTACCAAAAGTACTCACCTCTTTTCAAATATGTATAGATTAAATGATTAATCTTTATTAACAAAGAAATAACTAATACAAGACTGATCTTGCATTTCGACCTATCTATATAATCATTTTACGAAAGATTTTCATTTTAGTCAAATCTTATTAATTTATGGTTTAAAATAAACCTTTAACATTTATACTTGAAGCGTCTCCACAGATCCATAATTTAAGAAAATTTATAGAGCTAGAACTAGCGAAAACATAAATGCTAAAGGTATAGCACAAAAACATACTGCAATAAAAATATAAAAACTAGTATTTGATACTAGTTTTTATGTTCAATCTTTTTAAATTAAGCTTCCATATGTTTACCGCCCAAAACATGAAGATGCAAATGAGGTATAACTTGACCACCATCTTTACCTACATTAAACACCAGCTTGTATCCAGATTCCCCGACCCCGGCTGCCATTGCTTGCTCCTTAGCAGTAAAAATAATTTCACTAATTAGAGCCTGTTGATCTCTTTGTAAATGATTTATAGATTCGACATGCTGTTTTGGCATGACCAATAAATGTACTGGTGCTTTAGGCATTATATCGCGAATCACAATAACATCATCATTTTCAAATAAAATTTCTGAAGCTAATGTTTTGTTTGCAATACTACAAAAAACACACTCTTGGCTTTGCATATATTTATTTTATAATTATTTTCCTAAACGTTTTTTTACTTCATCTATAATTTTATCAAATGGAAACACTTCTTGCATACCACTTTTCACATCACGAAGTATTACCACATCATCCATTGCTTCTTTATGTCCCATTATTAAAGCAACAGGTGCTTTATGGTCAGTAGCCATTTTTAATTGATTCTTTACACCTTCTGTTCCAAAATGATCATGAACAGTAATTTGTTCGTTAACCAAATCTCTAAACAGACGCAAGCTCTTTTTAGCAGCCATCTCACCCAAAGGAACCAAGAAGACTTCATGATAGCTTAAAGGCTGGGCAATTTCTAAGCTTTGTAAATAATTTAAGAGGGTTGATAGCTGAGCTTTATATCCAAACGCAGGCAATGGTTTGCCATGAACTTGTTTTAACAACTGGTTATGATAAGAACCTTCACCAAGAATCACTGAAGAAGATTCGCCAACAGAACGAATCATAAAGTTAGTATGACTAGATCCTGATTTACCAAAATATAAAGGATTGAGTTGATACGGTATAGACAATTCATCCAAAGCCTCTAGGATATTTGTAAAATGGGCTTTTGAAGATTCGTCTAAATAATCCAATACCGACGGAGCTTCCGCTAAAACTAACTGACAATCCAAATTAGAACACATCAAACACTCTGTAATTGATACTGGAATTTTCTGATTGCAATCATCGCACAAATCAAAAGCTTTTTGTTTTAAAAAATCTTTTAATACATTTTGATAACTGGACTGAACCCCTGCATCACCAGCCATATTGATATGCAATTCCAAGTTAGGCAATTCTAGGCGCTTATAAAATTCCCATACAGCGCTAATAACCTGAGCTTCTGCTAAGTGATTAAAGTTACCTAATACTTCAAATCCATATTGAAAGTCCGCAGAAACTACAGCGCGTTCATCTTGAGAAAGAACATTCTCAAAATAAAACCATTTTGCCATCGGGCTTTCTTCAAACAACTTAAATTGTGAATAGTATCTAAATAAAGAAGGTAAAACCTCGTAAGGCAAAGAAAAATACTTACCACCAATATTTACGCCAACCAATTGATTTAGATTAGCGTTTTGATGTTTGTAATAATCTGTATAAGTCTTCTCATCTTCTACCAATGGAATATGCACCGACAAAAAGCCAAAAGACTTTGCAAGTCCATGCAACTGATCAGAAATTTGACGCAAATTATTATTAGATTGCGTTACAACTTCTTTTACACCATAGATATTTCCAGGCTTTTGCCCCCCTAATGTTTTTTTTGCAGTTTTAGACATGTAACCAAACAGTCGAATAATTTATTAAAATGAGGGCTGAGGGAAACTAAGTAATCCGAAAGAATTTATAGGCAAAGCTCTTAGCCACGCTTTACCAACAAAATCATGCTTAGGTAAAATTCCCCACACTCTTGAATCACTAGAAGCAAGTCTGTTATCACCTAGTACAAAATATTCATTATCTCCCAATGCAACCACACCATCTTTGCCGAAAGTAACATCTTGATTTGGTAAATAAGGTTCGTTCAAAGTTTTACCGTCTGGATTTTCTGAATTATAAATAATCACCTTGCCATTATCTACTTTAACTTTTTCTCCTGGAAGTCCTATAATTCTTTTTATAAAGTATTGTGAAGTATCCTTTGGGTAATGAAACACAATTACATCGCCTCTTTTTGGATCACTAAACTTATAACTTAATTTGTCGACTACTAAATACTCTTTATTATGAAAATTTGGAACCATCGAAGACCCAGATACAATAAAAGGCTCTGCTATAAAGATACGAAAACCAATCATTAAGGCAAAAGCTAATACCACCATTTTGGTTAAATCCCATAAAAATGATTGACTAGTAGGTTCATTTTCTGGAGTTGTATCAGGTTCGATTTGTATTGATTGTGAAGACATTTAATTTTGATTTTAAAAATGAATAACATACCCAATATAACACTGGGTAATAAGCTGTGCAAGTATTTTAGCAAAACTTACAACTTTTTGCTCGTAACATAAAAAGTCGGTATAATAGACAAGTATAATTTTAGATTCAAATTTCTAGTTTTAAACTTTTAGTCCAAATATTTATGTCTGAAAAATCACCAAAAATTAGCAGTGAAGACAAATCCAACTTTTCTAGAAAGCCTGTTCAAGGCTTTTTATCACGAGAAGTACCGAGTATTATTAATGATACGCCAAATCCTCTAAAAAAGAAAGCTGATATAGAAGAACCTCAAATCCCCAAACCACCAAAAAGGCGATGGCTAAAATTAATTTTAGTTTTGATAATTGTTGTCATTGTAGGATTAGGTGGTTTTATTTTTGTTCGCGCTAACAATCTTTTAAGTAAAATTTATACCGGCACCAACACCGATGTCTATCACAAACTTACAGATATTATTGGGAGTCAGCTAGGTAACAAACTCGAAGGCGAAAGTTCTGGACAAGTTAACTTGTTATTAATCGGTATTGGCGGAGCTGGACATGATGGTCCGTATTTATCAGACACTATTATCGTTGCTCAAATTAAACCAGGTCAAAAACAGGCAGTACTGACATCCATCCCCCGAGATTATCTAACAAATACAAAAGAGTTTGGTCAAAGAAAAATCAATGCAATTTTTGCAGAAGAATATGACCGTACTAAAAGTTATGACGCAGCGGGTAATAAACTAATTGAAACCGTAGAAAAAATGTCTGGCTTAGACATCCCCTATTTTGCAGTTGTCGACTTTGCTGGCTTCAAGAAAACAGTAGACCTATTAGGAGGAGTTACAGTGGAAGTTCAAAATACATTTACAGACTATACTTTCCCAAATGACAAAGATGGTTATCTACCAGCTGTCACTTTTAAAGAAGGAACTGAAACCATGGATGGTAGCCGTGCACTGATTTATGCAAGATCAAGACATGCAAGCGGTAACGAAGGTACGGACTATGCTCGTGGCAAACGTCAACAACAAATCATTCAAGCTGTAAAGCAAAAAGTTATAGATCTTAACTTAATTACTGACGCTCAAAAAATTAATGAATTATTTGATGTGGTTGGAGATCATTTCCATACTAATATGAGTCCAGGCGAAATGCTTAGACTTTACAGCCTTGGAAAAGATATTAACAAAGATCAAATTTCTTCATTAAGCCTAGATCCTGACACAGGAATTGTATGCCCACAAACCTTACCAGAAAGCGGAGCATTTGTGGTTAGTTTGTGTAAAGGACAAACAAGTGAAGATGTAAAAAACTTTTTCTTGCAAAGCTTTGACAATTCTAACATCAAATCAGAACAACCAACTGTGTGGATAGCAGATACATCTTTAACCCAAAAAGGTTATAATAAAGCCAAAGCAGAGTTAGAAAAAAACGGAATGACTGTTTTCAAACTAGTCTACACGGGCAAAGAACTAAAACAAAATCTTATTTATATTGTGAACAAAAAAACTAGTAGTGCAGAACTGATTAAGAAAAAGTTCAACGCTACGGAAGTATCTCTACCACCAGCTGGTATCAAAATTGATCCAAGCAAAGTGGACTTAATCTTAATACTAGGAAATGACCAAAGCTCTTAATAATAAAAATTTACCTATTGTAGCAATTGTAGGTGAACCAAATGTGGGTAAATCAACCTTAGTAAACAAAATTGCTGGATTTCATACAGCAATTACTTCTGCTGTTGCAGGAACCACAAGAGATCGACAATACACAGATACAACTTGGAACGGTGTAGAATTTACCATGGTTGACACAGCCGGACTTACTTACGGCGGACAACAAGAACTCGAACAAGAACTTAGCCTTCAAATAGATGTCGCATTAGAAGAAGCTGATGTCATTTTGTTTGTTGCTGACAGCAAACTCTCTCCTGGACTAATTGATAGAAAGGTTTTGCTAAAATTTAGAAAATCCAAAAAGCCAGTAATTCTTGCAGTCAACAAAGTTGACTCCCCTAAAGGATTCGAAACTTCTGCAGCAGAGTTTAACAAACTAGGAATAAAATCAATTTGGCCAGTTTCTGCTATTACCGGGCGAGGTATGGGTGATCTAATGGACGAACTTGCAAGTACTGTTAAAAAGGTTAAGCCTAGTCAGGCTTACACAAAGCCACAAGGAATTAGCGTGAGTATTATAGGAAAGCCCAATGTAGGCAAATCAAGCCTGATTAACAATATTCTAGGGCAAGATAGAATGGTTGTTTCTGATATTCCCGGGACAACCAGAACCTCTATAGATATTAACCTGAAGATAAATGGTGAAGACATTACCCTAATTGATACCGCTGGACTTAAAAAGAAATCTTATCGTCAAAAACAACCTGATGTATTTTCTGTTTTCCAAACATACAAATCCATCCGTCGCAGCGAAGTGGTTATGCTTATGATTGATGCAGCAGAACTTATTACCAAACAAGACCAAGTAGTTGCAGGAGAAATTTTAGATCAAGGTAAAGGATGTATTATCTTGGTTAACAAAATGGATAAGTTTGAAGGCGATGAAGAGCAGCTTAAAGATTATGTGTCTTTGCATTTTCCATTTTTATGGTTTGCACCAATATTCTTCGTTTCTGCCAAAACTGGCGACGGTATTATGGATGCCTTAAACGCTATTAAACCTATAGAAGAAGCTAGGCAAAAGAAAGTTAGTCAAGAAGATTTAGATCAACTACTGAATCACACAATTAAGAAAAATGGACCAAAACGTTTACGCGATCAAAAAGTGCCAAAAGTTTATGGACTAGAGCAACTCGATATTACCCCCCCAACTTTTCAACTGACAGTTAATCATCCGGCTGCAATCTCTCAGCAATATAAAAAATATTTGCAAAAAAATATTATCAAAGAGCTAGGATTTTGGGGAACGCCAATCAAACTTCATTTAACAAAAAAATAAAACCGCTTCTGCGGTTTTTTAATTAACTGCATAATTTAGTATTTAAATACGCTTTAACAATTTAGCTAAGCTGTAAATTTATTATTATAAACGAATCCTCTGTGCACAGCTTGTATTTTGCGTAAGCAAAATTAGCAAGCGTAGCACAGTAGATGAGTGTTAATCATATTTTTACAGCTCATAAATATTCAACAATAGATGATATTTAGACTTTTCTGCTATACTAAAAAATATGAAATTAGTAATAGGGTTAGGGAACCCCGGCAAACAATACGAACAGACCCGTCACAATGTTGGCTTTTTAGCATTAGATAATTACCTAAAAGATAAGCCAGCAATTTCCTGCCAGGGAAAATTTAAAGCTCAGATTTGTGAAATACATTTTGGAAGCCAAAAAGTTTTTTTTGTGAAGCCACAAACTTTTATGAACTTGTCTGGCGAAGCAGTTAAAGATATCTGCAATTTTTACAAGCTCAATCCTAAAGATGATATCCTTGTTATTCATGATGATATAGATATTGATTTTGGGAAAATCAAAGAAGCAATAAACTCTGGTTCTGCAGGACATAATGGTATAAAAAATATTATAGAAGAGTTGGGTACTCAAAAATTTTCTAGGATACGAGTAGGTATAGAAAATAGAAAAAATATGGTGTTGTCAGACCCTCGACATGCCCCAAGAACAGATGAATATGTATTGAAAAATTTTACCCAAGACGAATTAACACAATTGACTTCAGAGCAATTTCCTAAAATCTCGGAGCTTATAAATCAATTCATACAAAAATAAAACCGGTTGATAGAAAATTCTATCTTCCGGTTTTTAATTTTAACTTATTTCGACTCCACACATTCCGTCTTTACTATGAAGATTGTAGGTGCCGAAGATTTTTACCTGAGTAATGTAATATGGTTGTCCAGGAAATTTAAATTCTTGAAATTTTTTATCATTAGAAGAACGGTAAAAAACTTTAACCCATAACATAAACCCAGGGTTTGTTTTAGGATCTGCAGAAAAAAAACTGTGGAATTCAAACTTAAATTCTCCAGGATAATAATGAGCCTTAGACTTATCATCAAGATAGCTTAACATCATGACCGCTTGAAAATACGGCTTGCGAACTTTTGGATCAGATAATGAAAAATAATTCTGTGCAAAACTATTTTTGTCCGGTCCATTGGTAATCTTAAAAGTCATATGAGGACCATTATTTTCTAACCATTGATTTCTTAATGCATTTAAATAAGATAAGTTATCTAAATTTTTAACACTGTCGCTTTTCTCTGCCATAACGACACCTCCGTAAAATTTTGTATTCGCCCTTTTGGAGCACCCAGCATAACACTAGGATTTAGGTGAAAATAAAACCGCATTTATTTTGCGTAGCATTATAAAAGCGGTTTTGTTTTATCTTCACTACCCCACCCGCAAGTGAGAGACCAAAAGCATACGCTTTATAATCTCTACTTAACCGCTAGAAACATACAATAGGAGGGATGATGTATGTATTCGCGACTTGCAAGCAGGGTGGCAAAGACAACAGGTTCGGTTATTTCAATTTACTTACATAGTATACACCAATTAATGCTTTTTGTCAAGAGTATAAAAACCAAGATTTTATTAGGATTTTAGCCCGTGTTCTTAAAATTTATATATGAACTTCAATTATTATTTATGGGCATTAAGCCAGCTTGGTTTAAAGTACAAAGACGACTGGCTTCAAAAGCTCAAAAGTTTTTATCAGAACGCTGATTACAAAAAGGATTTTTATCAATTTTACCCCAAGCAAGCGGCTAATATTTCTACGATTATGAATTATGAAGTTTTTTTGCAGAGCCTTGAAAAATCTAACCCTAAATTAATAAATATTTTTGATCCAAGTTATCCTAAGCAACTTTTTCAAATTCACGATCCCCCTCTATTACTGTTTTGTCTAGGCAACACAGAACTTCTTACCTCTAACCTACCTGCTTTAGCTATTATTGGGAGCCGTAAGCATGGCGATTATGGCAATCAAGCAATTAATTTAATTTTAAATAATTTTCCAAAGTTTTCCAGTATTATTGTTTCTGGTTTAGCTTATGGCATAGACACCCTTGCTCATAAAGAAGCGCTAAGCAAACAACTCCCAACCATTGCGGTATTAGGAAGCGGTTTTGACATTGAAGCATTGTATCCAAAAAATAATTTTGGACTTGCTCAAAAAATAATTCAAAGTGGCGGGCTTATAATTTCTGAATATCTACCAAAAGAACTGCCTCGAAAACACTATTTTCTAGCCCGTAATAGAATTATCGCCGGGCTAAGCCATGCCGTTGTGGTAGTAGAGTGTAAGCAAAAAAGCGGAGCATTAATTACAGCTCAAATGGCTTTAGAAAACAACCGAGAAGTTTTTGCTATT
Organism: uncultured Candidatus Saccharibacteria bacterium; assembly: GCA_964631145.1. Classification (GTDB taxonomy): domain Bacteria; phylum Patescibacteriota; class Doudnabacteria; order UBA920; family UBA920; genus UBA920. The sequence goes on along the minus strand of CAZVXT010000001.1, from coordinate 226,726 downwards.
CCTGGAAATATTACTTCTCCTTACAGTATAGGTCCAAATAACTTAATTGCGGAAGGGGCTCATATTTTATATTCAAGCACACAGCTACTTACATACTTTAAAATTAAGCCTACTGCTTCTAATAAAAGCCAAAATATAGATATTACCGAACAAGAACAAAACGTGTTAAAATTTATTCACAAATCACCCACGTCTATTGAACAAATCTTATATTTGTTGCAACCAGAGACCCAAGATATAAAAAAACTTTTAGCTACTTTATCTCTTTTAGAATTAAAAGGACTAATTAGCAAAACTAATACAGATGAGTTTTATAAAATATGAGCCACTATAAATTAACTTTTAACCTTTCTGATAAACACAATTTTGATTGGATAAAATCTGGAGTCAAAAAATTTGAGAGCCGAGCTGGATCAGAAGAATATAATAAAATCGGGCTTGGCGATATCATCACTTTTGATTGCTCAGACGAATCTTTTGATAAAATCGTAAAACAACGATACGACTTTGCCAATCTAAACGAGCTACTAGAAGCTTTTACTGTAAAAGATATTATGCCCGATAACCCATCCAGAGAAGAAGCCATTGCCCGATGGTTATCATATCCAGGGTACGATCAAAGAATTAAAGAAAATGGAATAATAGTATGGGAATTAAAAAACATTTAAAAATTGTTCTAAGCTTAATTTTTATTATCTTAGCTTTGCTAGGTTTTTGGTGGTACAAGCATTCAAGCAACCAGCCAATAAACAAACAAAGTACTAGAAGCAATGACAGCTTAGAGTCTTACTACGAAGATAGTCAAAAAATAAATTCAGATCAAAATAAAATAGCAGAAGTAAGTTTTATTGCCGGTGGTGACATCATGTTATCACGCAACGTTGCGGGACAAATTTCAAAAAATAACAAAGATGCAAATTGGCCGTTTCAAAACCTAACATCTTTATTGAGCAGTACAGATTTTAATTTTGCTAATTTAGAATCGCCGTATTCTGGAACTGACAATTTTAATTCTACAGAATCTCTAGTATTTAACGCGCCCACATGGACATTAGAAGGCTTGCTAAAAAATAATTTTAAAGTGCTAAATCTAGCCAATAACCATGCAATGGATCAAGGACTAGAAGGTCTTTTATACACCAAAAAATTATTAGATGATAATCAAATTACCAATATAGGAGTCGGTAAAAATCTTGACGATGCATGGCAAGCTAAAGTGTATAAAATTAAAGGGATGAATATTGGCTTTATCGGTGCGTCATATTCATCTATTAATGATAATGGAGCTACAACTAATAATTATGTAGCCAGAACCAATGACTTAAAAAGACTTAAACAGCAGATTGAAAGCTTAAAAACCAAATCTGACTTTATTGTTGTAACCATGCATTCTGGTACAGAATACACCAGAAATCCCAATGAAGACCAGAGCACCTTCGCGCATACTGCAATTGACGCTGGAGCAGATATTGTAATTGGCGCACACCCCCATTGGATTCAAACCTTTGAACAATACAAAGGCAAATATATTTTTTATTCTTTAGGCAACTTTATATTTGATCAAGAATGGAGCCAAGACACAAAAGAAGGATTGCTTCTAAAAGTTAACGTAAGCAACACAGGGTGCGAAAATGTTATGGGACAGTGTGGCAATAACCTACAAGGGACACCAAACAAATCAAGTCTAAAGCAGATAGAACTTTTGCCAATCATCATCGAAAAATACGGACAACCAAGAATGGCGACAGAAACAGAAAAACAATCTATATTTAAAAAAATTGGTGCAACTACAAATGTAATTACACCATAAATGTTAATAAAATAGATTATCTATTGTTAACTTGAATATATCAGTAAAAAGTTCTTGCGAGGTTAGTTTTTCATTTATTAATTGCTCTTTCAAATTTTGAACATAAACTGATAAATAGTTACCAGATAATTTCAAGACAGTTATGCCATCTAAGTCAATTTGAAGACAATCAATGAGCACATCAGTTCCATCTTTAATTGAGTAATGAATATTTACCCCTTCATAAGTTTTTAATATCTTCGTTTCAAACTCCAGTTCGTCGCGGTATATACGCCAAGGTCGATCTTCATTATTTATTAATCTAAAATAGGTTTCTATTTCTCTAGGTTTATGTAATACAGACGATTTTCGATGAGCATAGGGCGTTATATAGGCAATTGAGTTATCAATTTTTCCTGGATAAACACTACCCCTACTGTCATTAACGTCCACATTTTTCTCGTTTAAAATTTGATCCAAAAACATTTTTATTAATCCTCCCTTTTGATTTAAACTAAATAATAACAAGATAAGTATAATTTGTAAATAACCGCAAATTAATATAAAAACGCAAGTTAGTTAACTTGCGTTATTGCTTACCAATTAATTTCCTCAGTTCTGCCATACCGCTTCCCAATTATGCCTAATATTACATAAAAAATTACGTAAACTAGCCAAAATCCAATTATGCCTTTCCAAGCAAGATTAAATGCTAGATATTTTTCAGGAGTTACCTCATCTGCAGAATAATAAATTATAATTGGAATAGTAAATACGGCGCTAGCCAAGACTAGGAACATACCTGCAATTATCGCCCAGACCAACTGCTCGTCACTTTTGAGCAACATAAACTTTCTTAAAAACTTCTTCATATTACCTCCACAGTATTGATAAATATTAAGCCAAAGTTTTCTAGGCTTAAATTTAAATCAAAATTATCTTCAAAAAAATTACAAATTTCTAATGCCAAGCATTCCAAAATATTAATATCAGGGACATTGGTCAAAATATTGCTGTGACAAGAATTAGAAATAACATAACCAATAGCATTTTCATTTATAATCGCGACAAAATCTTCAAAATGATCGCATTCGACTATAAAGTTTTGGTATAAATAAGCTAAGTCATCAGCTATATTATTTAAGTTAATTTTATCCCAACTTAAACCAAAAATTAACATACATCCTCCTTACAAATCGCAATAAAAATAACAGAGATAAATATAAAAAGCAAGGCTGTGTAGACCTTGCTTGTGTTTCTAATTTATCTTTAGAAAGAAATTAGAAAATCTCTGAATTTTATCGAAGTTATTAAAAACTTCGTCCATTGTAAAAGTTGGCAACAACTTTGACTGTTGATCAGTGATTAAAGCTTGAATTAATTTATATCTTGGATTTGGAACCCGAGATTTATATTCTTCTTTAGCATTAAGATATTTTTGCATACCTTCATGACTAACGAATGTCACCACCATACCCGGTTTATTCAAAGCTTCAGAAATTTTTTTCATATCCCCCAGGCTTTGATCCACGATAAAATCTATTAATGGCTCTCCAGCCTGTCTTTGTAATTGCATACAATTTCCTCCTTGTGCCATAGCACTTTTTTATGTTTTAATTTTACAATGAAGTATAGCATATTTTAAAATATTTGACAAGTATGGTACTCTTTAGTTAAAATCCTATTTGTACTTAAAAACTTTTAATGAAAAAGCAACTAATTATAGTAGAGTCCCCAACAAAAGCCAAAACCATTTCCAAATTTTTAGGAAGTGATTTTTTGGTAGAAGCTAGTTTTGGACATGTCCGAGATTTGCCAAAAAGCAAAATGTCTATAGATATAGAGCATGGTTTTGAGCCAAAATATACCATTGCCCCAAAAGCAAAAGAAGTTATAGCGAAGCTAAAAGATATGTCTAGAAATGCCTCCTCTATAATACTCGCAACTGATGAAGACCGAGAAGGTGAAGCTATATCTTGGCATTTGGTTCAAGCACTAGGACTGGGTGATGAAGCAGATATTCAAAAAGGTAAAGAAGACAAGCGTATTAAACGCATTGTCTTTCATGAGATTACAAAAACCGCAATTGAACATGCATTACAAAATCCACGTGATATAGACTTGAATTTAGTTGATGCACAACAAGCACGTCGAGTTTTAGACCGTTTGGTAGGATACGAACTCTCTCCATTTTTATGGCGTAAAATTAGATATGGACTTTCTGCTGGACGCGTTCAATCTGTTGCAGTAAGACTTGTAGTAGAACGAGAACGCGAAATCCAAGACTTTAAATCTGAAGAGTATTGGAGTATTGAAGCAGATTTAGCAAAAGTAAATGAAAATAAAAACCATATTTTTACTGCTAAGCTTTCTAAAATTGATGGCAAAGCTGTAGGCAAAATGGGCATTACCAATAAAGATGAAGCTGGTAATATAGTTGATAATCTTAAAGATGCGCAATATAAAGTTTTAGAGATTACCAAAAAAGAAGTAAAGCGTAACCCATCCCCTCCTTTCACCACTTCTACTTTACAACAAGAAGCAGCTCGTAAACTTGGTTTTAGCGCTAAACAAACCATGATGGTTGCACAAAATTTGTACGAGCACGGATTTATTACCTATATGCGTACAGACAGCTTAAATTTGGCCGCATCTGCTTTATCACAAGCACAATCAGTTATTACTCAAGAGTTTGGCGCTAACTATGGGCTTAAAGAACCTCGCCATTTTGCAAACCGTAGCAAAGGTGCGCAAGAAGCACACGAAGCCATTCGCCCTACTGACCTATCTTTACTTCCTCAAAACTTTAAAAGCAAAACAGATCGTAACGCGGGAAGATTATATGATCTAATTTGGAAACGCACCCTTGCAAGCCAAATGGCGCAAGCTGTTTTTGATCAAACCGCTGTCGATATTTCTGCATCTAAGTATACTTTTAGAGCTACCGGACAAGTTATAAAATTTGCTGGTTTCATAAAAGCTTACACAGAAGGAACAGACGAAACTCCAGAAGATGAAATCGAAGGCGTATTACCAGAACTTACTGAACAAGAAATTTTAAATCTAAAAGAATTAAAACCTCTTCAACATTTTACAGAACCACCAGCTCGTTACACAGATGCAAGCTTAGTTAAGGCTTTAGAAGCTCATGGGGTAGGACGCCCTTCCACCTACGCCCCAACCTTAACAACCATCCAAGACAGAGGCTACGTTACCAAAGAAGATAAAAAATACAAACCTACTGATGAAGGGTTTTTAGTAACTGATATGTTAGTCGAAAATTTTCCAGAAATTGTTGATATCAACTTTACTTCAAAAGTAGAAGAAGAACTAGATGATATTGCTGAAGGAAAATTAAAGTGGGTTCCTGTAATACAAAACTTCTACACTCCATTCAAAGAACACTTAAAAGAGAAAGAAGCTACTGTAGAAAAACAGATTGAAACCTCTACTATCCCTTGTCCTCATTGCGGAAAAATGATGTTAATCAAGTACGGCCGCATGGGAAAATTCTTAGCCTGTCCAGAAGAAGGTAGCAAGGTCACCAAACCAATACCAGAAGAAGAAGCGCAGATAAAAGCTTTAGAAGAAAAAACCAAAGACGAAAAATGCCCAATATGCGATAGTCCAATGACAGTTAGAAGAGGACGTTTTGGATTTTTCTTAGGTTGTAGTAGATACCCAGATTGTAAAGGCATTTCTAAAATCTATAATAAAACCGGTTTTAAGTGCCCTCTCTGCCTAGAAACTCCAGAGCGTCAAAATAAACCTGGGGATTTGGTAGAAAAGAAAGGACGCGGACGTGGCAAACCTTTTTATGCCTGTACACGATGGCCGGATTGTAATTTGATATTAAATATCAAACCAGAAACAGAAGCGCAAGTGAAAGAACTTTATCAGCAATGGAAAGACAATCCTCCAAAAACTAAAGAAGAGCGTGCAGCTGAAAAAGCAAAAGAAAAAACCGCCGTAAAAAAGAAGGTTGCTAAAAAGCAAACCAAAAAAACAGAACAAGTTTAACTTGTTCTGTTTTTTTATTCGTCTCTGATATATAAATTCTGAATGCGTAATTTATAATGAAAGCCTTTAAACAATCCTAAAATTGATACAAAATATTTTAACCATATCAGCTCTCGCAAAACATAACCCATTATACCGCCAACTGTGATTTGTTTATAATTAAATACTACCCATTTACCGCCTACAGGAAAACAATATGGTAGAGTTTTGCATTGATAACTTGAAGGTTTTTTATTTTTATTTAACGAACGAATCACATGAGCGATATATCTACCTTGCCTAACTGCCTGTGCTGCAGTTCCCGGCAAAGGCATATTTGTTAAACTATTTAAAAAACAGCTTTGATCACCAATAGAAAAAATATTATCATAATTCTTTACCCTAAAATACTGGTCCACCATTACCCTGCTGCCTTTAGATAATATAGCGTCTGTAAGAGGAAGTTTTTTTGCCTCCACCCCAGCAGTCCATACAGCAACATCATAATTTAAATTCAACGTTGCAGTTTTTACATGATCTTTAGTAAATTCGTTTATTTTTGTGTTTGTAAGTAAATCTATATTTAAACTCTTTAAACGCTCTAGAGTTAAACTTACTACCCCATTTTCAAAACCAGGAAGAATTGTAGAATTCATTTCTACAATTGTAATTTTTACTAAGTCCGCAGGAAAGTTATTTTCCCAAGATACAAAATTAGACATCATTCTCAATTCTGCTGCAAGCTCTACCCCAGCTATACCACCACCGGCTATATAAATATTAACCACTCGATTAATTACCTGGTTTTTTTTAAATATAATTGCCGTCTCTATACGAGAACGAAGCAATAAGGCATCTTCTGCTGTTTGTAGGGGTAAAGTATAATCCTGCGCTCCTGGTATGGCAAAAAAGTTAGGCTGCGCTCCTAACGAGCATATAAGATAGCCATAATCTATACTCATTCCATGTAAAGATATTTTTTGTTTGGAAGAGTCTATAGATAAAAACTCGGACTGAATAAATTTAATGTCTTGGTGCTCAAAAATTAACTTCAAAGGAATATTCACGGATTGATACATTTCTTGTTGAGAAGTTAAATCGGAAGGAGAGCTAGCAACCGCATACAAGTTACCGTGGACGACATGATAAGGGTTTTTATCAATAACTATGACTTCAAAACTTTTGTTTTTAGACAAAGAGCGGGCACAGGCTATACCGCCAAAGCCCGCTCCAAGGATGACTACTTTTTTACGCATTTAAACTATTGGAAATTACAAACTGCTGTGCCATTAAACATGGTACTAGATGCACCAGGGCTTCTGTATACACAGTCACTTCCACCGATTTCATTTCCAGACCTTATCAAGACAGAATAATTGGTTCCTGTAGTACCACCCCACATATATTGATAATTATTCAAAGATGAAGAAGGGTAAGATGGATCATATGGTATCTTACTAATAGTAGAGGGAACCAAAAAAGTGGTTAAATTAGAAATATCATAAGCCTGATTAGCATTAGCAACAGCACCGCCATTTGGATAATAACCATTTGTAGAATAATATAACTCTAATGATTTTTGTAGTTGAGTTAAGTCAGTTGCTCTCCTAGCATTGCGAGCCTTTATTCTAGCCTTAATTAAGGCGAACATAGAAATTGAGGAAATAAGTGCAATCACCCCTATAACCATAACCAATTCTATTAAAGTAAATCCTAATTGATTTCTTCTAAACATATAAATTAGTTTTTGTTTCTAAACTTAAAAATATTCTTCTATCAATATTATAACATGCAAATTCACAAAATATAAAAACACCTGCTTTGAAGTAGGTGTTTTTATGGTGGGCTCTCCGGGGCTCGAACCCGGGACAAATGGCTTAAAAGGCCACTGCTCTACCAGCTGAGCTAAGAGCCCGCATTAATTTGTGTGAACCTTCCCTCGTTAGCAGCAAAGCTACCAACTCTTGATATACTAAAGATTATAAAAATCTATATAACAGACTCGCTTCGCTCGCTGATGGCAGCTGAGCTAAGAGCCCACATTAATTTGTGGAAATCTTTTGAACCACCGACAAATCTATATATAAAGCGCGTGGAAGATAAATCTTACTTATAAATTTTACTATATTATTACTTTTTTTTCAAGTCTTAATAAGATACAATAAATGCATGCAATTTATAACTTTTAAAGAGTTTTTAGACTACCAGCTACTAGACAGCGGAGATGGCTTTAGATTAGAACAGTGGGGAAATATTCGCCTCAAAAGACCAGATCCTCAAATAATATGGCAAGCATCCCTACCTCAAACCGAATGGCAAAAAATTGATGCAGAATACATCCCTTCTGGCGAAAGAGGCAAATGGATAACTCACAAACAAATCCCGGAAAGTTGGCCGGTTTATTTTCGTCCTGATATTAAACTTAATGCAAAACTAACGCCATTTAAACATACAGGCATTTTTGCTGAACAAGCAGCAAATTGGGAATGGATGATTGAAGCTACCAAAAACACCGGTCCTTTAAAAATCTTAAACTTATTTGCTTATACAGGTGGGGCAACAATGGCATTGACCAGGCATGGTCATTTTGTAACCCATGTAGATGCAAGCAAGCCAAGCATTACTGCTGGCAAAGAAAACCAAGCCTTAAACAAATTTGATCCAGAAAGCATACGCTGGATATTAGACGACGCTCTAAAATTTGTAGCACGGGAGGTAAAACGGGGTGCAAAATATGATGGAATTATTATGGACCCTCCAGCTTTTGGGCACTCTCCTACTGGGAAGACATGGAAGTTTAATCGCGATCTGCCTAAATTATTAGACCTATGCGTAGAACTTTTATCAGACTCAGCAAAATTTTTATTAATAAATGGGTATGCAACCAACTCTTCTGCTATATCTTTAGGGAATTTGCTTGAAGATAAAATTTCTCACATGGCGGGTAAAATAGAAAGCGGAGAGTTATGTTTACAACAAAAAACCGGCAGATTAATTTCCACCGGCATCTTTGCCCGTTGGCAAAGTTAGTTTAAATTTTTTATTCTACCAAAATCTAAGATTTCTTGATCAAGTTTAATTTTGTATTCTAAACATACAAAAGCTTCTGCATCAGGATTTCTTTTTTTTAAGGTTGGAAGTAAAGCAGTTTTTAAAGATGAAGTTAAGCATTTTATAGCATATTCGTTATTAACTTCTGCTAATGATAATTGAGATTCAAATATAGCTTGAAAGTTATGCTTTTTGCCGCCATATATTTCTGCCTTTCCTGTAATGGTGTATGTAATCATAAAGCCTCCTTTGGTATAAACCAAACAATATTATTATAATAATAAATCAAATAAATTTTCAAATAAAAAAGACGGTTAATTATTCCGTCTTTAAAATTATTTTAATATTTTAACAAATTTTTCCCATTTTTTTATAACATCTTCTCCGTAATCACTCCAGATATATGGCAGCCAATCAGGGCTTGTTTTTATGCCACTAAGCTCAAATTTTCCTATATTTGCATACTGATCATAGCCAGAAAAACTCGTCCTTGCCAATTGATCAATCGCATTCTCAAATTTGTGCAAAAAATACGGCGTAGAATCAATCACTTTAGCCCGAGCAGATAAATCTTTAAATTCCCATGCAAAAAAATGCTTTTTAGTTATCTCGATAACTGTATTATGAGAAATCTTGCCGATCAAATTAATACCCACCATGGGTACACCAAAAATGCTTTTTCGATCTGGGTGTTCTCCATATCTAGGTTCACTGGTTATATCTATATGAATATGTTCGTTCCGCAAACCACCCACCATAGATCTGACTATCTCGGCAAACGTCATATTTGTAATTTGTTCGTGAAATTTATAAATCATTTTTCCTCCCTAATTATCTTTCTGAAGATGACATTGCACAAGCAACAAAAAACAACACAGCTTCTTGTTTTTCTGACAGGTCAAATAATTTTTCTATTTCCTTGTCTGGATTAGTTCTTTCTGGTTTGAAAATAGTTACAATATATTTTGGATCCACACCATAATCATTATAATAAAATCTAACATTCTGATTTCCTTCTGGTGCCCAAAACCACAAAATACCATGCACGGTCTCATATAAAATACCGTTGTTGCTGTATGACATTAATTTTGTTATCTGACGGAAACCTTCTTCATTGTGAATCAGATTTAATATCACAGATCTTTCTATTTCTAAATTTCTTTTATATCGTTTTTCTTTAATTATTGCATAAGCAAATGCAATTACGATCAATATAATAAATAAACCAATGAAAATTATTATTAAATTTTCCATATTTCCTCCTCAAGTTAAATTTTAATGTTCAAAACTTAAAGGCAAAATTGATAGCTTTACAATTTTGCCTTTTCATTTTAAATACTAAACTGGTAAATTATCCGGTGCAGATTTAGAACCAAAACTTTCTAAATTACTATTAACAGGCACTTCAACGTAAACGTCTTCAGTTTCTGTTATTACTTCTTCTGGGAGCGGAGTTTCTTCATCATTTTTTGACGACTTTATCCTTGTAAACCAATTATACAAAACAGGTGTTGTAAACAAAGATAATACACCGGAAGTTAAAATTCCAAAAATAACAGTTAAAGCTAAACCTCTCCAGAAAGCAGAAAATACAGCAAGAGGAAGAAGCCCTGCGAGAGCAGTAATTTTAGTCAACACAATAGGACGTAGTCTAATTCCAGAAGCAATTGCAATTGCTTCTTTTTTATCCATTTGCCCCGAACGAACCTTACGGTTTGCATAATCAATTAAGAATATACCGACATTTTCTGCTATACCGATGACCATCAAAATACCAATAGTTTCTAAGAAGCCAAACTGCCCTCTAGCAAAAATTGCCAATGCTGGAAATACCCCAATTAAAATTAAAGGGATGGCAAACAAAATAATTAAAGGTTGAGCAAAGCTTCTGAAGAATATTACAAATGCAACATAGGTTACCAAAATAGATAAGAAAATTGCTAAGAATAATTCTTGGAAAGATTTTTCAAACTCATTTACACCTGCCCTATCTTCAAACGCGCGATCATTTACACCAAGTTCAGAAGTATGAGATTTTGCCCAATCAGTAATTTTACGCTGAATATTAATCGCATCGCGACTATCTTTTAATGAAGCACTCACTTGGGCATAACGCTCACCGTTCAAGCTACGAATAGAAGCTGGAACTTCTACTTCTTCCAAGCTTGCAACATCAGATAATTTAACTGGTCCGTTAGAGCCAAAAATTATAGCAGACAATAAAGCATCTTTTGTATTTGGCTTTGCATCGTCTGATACTCGCAAGACAACATCATTATCTTCGATTTTAAATAATGTACTTTCTGCCAATATGCCGGATAGTTGACCATAGATTGATACTTTAGTTAATCCAGCTGCCGCTGCCTTTTGATCGTCAACTTTAACAACCATTTCTTTGCTACGAGTTTCGAAATCAGATACTACTAAATCAACTTCGCTGTAACCCTTTAATTGCTCTACAATTTTTGCAGAAGCATCAGCTTGCTTAGCTGGATCATTTTCAAAAACCTTCAAACTTACAGGATAAGCTTCTCCTGGAGGACCAGCAGCTAATTCACCTACTACTGCCCTATCGCCAAATTTGTCTTTTAATTCTTTTTGCAAATCTTTAACGATTGCAGGACTCTTTACATCACGATCTTCTGGAGATTTCAACACTATAAAAACATTTAATGTATTATTAGAAGAACCGCCATCCATTGATTGATAAAAGAAAGAGTCAATAACAGCAATATGATTTTTTAATATATTTTCTACATCCGTAGCCATTATCAAACCATCTCGATAGGTTTGATTAACAGGGCGTGGAATACTAACTTGTAGATAATCGCTATCATCTGGCTGCGAAAACTGAACTTGACGCACAGCATTGCTAGCAAACAAAACACCAGTTACACCAATAGGAATAAGCAAACCAAGAACAACGACTAAAACAGATAACCATGTACGGTTAAGAATATAACGATTAGCTTTAATAAACCATTGTGCCAATTTCCACAAAGTGTGCACGTCATCTTCATCTTTTAACTCTGCTCCTGGTTCTGGCTTGATTAATTTAGCCGCTAACCAAGTTAAGAAAATTAAAGGTACGAAGTATGAAGCTATTAAAGCTGGAAATACTGTCCACGGAATATAAGCAATTAATTGCCCAAAGGTACCAGACACAACGCCAAAAGGTACGAACACGATCATAGAAGTTACAACTGCAACAAACAATCCTAATCCAATTACTTTAGAAGATTCTATCACAGCAGCACGTCCTTTATATCCCAAATCAACATAACGCCTGATAGATTCTAATACCACAATAGCTGGATCTACAATTAATCCCAAAACCAAAACAAATGAAAATAACACCAAAGTATTCATTTGAATACCGGCAATATTAAGCACTATAAAGGTAAATAAAAATGACAACGGGATTGCTAAAGCAGAGATTAAAGCAGATCTTAAATCCAAGAATAACAACATAGCAATCACCAATAACCAAATACCGCCAAACAACCAACCAATGTTTCCCCAAAAATCATCTCCCCATTTTTCTCCAACCGCACCAGCCAAAATTTCATTAACCTGCTTTTGAGTTTCTTTAGCTTGGTCAAAAACAATTGCATATTTTACTTTATCGTTAGATGATGCAGTTTCTGAAACAGTTTTCTGAATGTCTTTATCTATCTTTAACAAGTCTGCATCTTTGTCCAATCGAAGTTCATACAACAAAGCTGGACCAATATTAAATTTATTCTGCTCTGCATTCAAATAACCAACACGATGAACCTTACCACCATAATCAACACCTAAATAAACTGATGCAATATCTGACAAAGCAACTTGCTTTGACTCTGGAGTAGAAATATTAATTTTGACATTACGCAATGCCTCTAATGAAGTAATATCTGATTTTGCAACTACTGGTATACGCTTTCCATCTAAATTACTTTCCCCAATAGGAAAACCTATGTTAGAGGATTTTATTTGATTTATAACTTCTGGAGTTTGGTATTGAGGACCTAGTTCGATATAAATTTTTTCTTTTGCACCAGAAATATTACTAAAAGATTTTACACCTTTAATAGCTACTAATTTTTCTTTTAGTATATCTGCCTGCTTTCGCAGTTCTACCAAATCGGCTTGTCCAGTAATGGCTACAAAATATGGAGCTCCGCCAGTTTCTGGAATAATAATTTGTGGGTCTATAATACCTTCTGGCAATTTAACAGAAGATACTTTATTGCGAGCATCCTGAACAGCAACATTCAAATCTGTATTATCGGTAAAGTTTAAAACTATCACAGACAAATTTGCTTGTGATGTGGATGAAATCTCTGATAACCCATCAAGATCCTTAAGAGAATTTTCTATTGGGGAAGTTACCGTCTCTCTGACTGTTTCGGGCCCAGCACCAGGAACAACAGTTGTTACCACTGCTACAGGAACTTTGAGTTCAGGAAAACCTTCCACGCGCAACTTAAAAAACGAACCCGCACCAACTACAACCAACATCAAAAACAAGAGCAAAGTAATCTGCCCATTATGTAAAAAATATTCTACAATCCTAGCATTTAAGCCAGGCTTTGCAATATTTTTATCTAAATTTTTATTATTCATATACCTTTATAATAGCCGGCTATCGCGACTCTTTACAAATAAAAATAGCTAATTATTATAGCTATTTTTATATTGTTTGTCAATAAAAACATTACCGTTTTCTTGACAATTATACTATTTTATGTTAAAATATCAAGTTAAATTTAATAACTGTGAAATTCACTTTGGTATTAAATATAACCGCTAAGACAGCTGGCGTAGATGAATTTTATCTTAAATAGCTGAGGCTTGTGTAAATTACACAGCCGGTTTCCTATAACCCACTAGCGAAATTCGCTAGCCAAAATTTTTTCTGAGGAGGAAAATATGTCAAATGATAGAACAAAACAGCTCAGTGAAGCTGTAAAAGTAACCGCAAGTAATAGTGGAATAGTATCCTTTTATAGTAAAGTTGGAAGTGCACTTATCGTATTAGGGTGCAGCAAACCATGTAGTGTAGATGGAGTCTATGATCGACCCAAAACCTCACAACACACCATACATAACTTCTATTTGACCTTAAAGCAAGGTGAAAAAGCATTAATAGCTTTAAAGATTCTAAAAGATGGGTTTGCACCAACTTTCATACTTGCAAAATGGAGTGAGGGTGAAGATACCCCTAAAGTTGATTTAACAAAACCATGGGAACCAACAGATCCAGACCGAATCGGTCAAATTTTGTATGACAAACATTACACCATAATGACCATCGTCAAAGGCATTCGATATTCTTATTGTGACCAAGTTATAGAAGAACAGCGACAAGACTTTGGATACCTACCCTACAATGGCGGTAAAATAATTTGCCAATACCTAATCGGCGATATTGATTTTGAAGAATTCCGCTCACACGTAGAATTTCCAAACACAAAGCCGCTAATCAAAAGGCAAATGCAAATCATCAATACGATGATTGAAGATTTTGGTAACGAGATCAAGCCACAAAAAAATCCCAAAAAGAAAACAAAAGGTTTCTTAATGGGGATACAAAAACTCATTAAAGAAGCTCTGCAATAGCTTCTAGTCAACATGAGAAGGACCGCAAATCCTTCTCTTTTTTTAATTGCTATTATTATCAGATATAAACCTGCCTAACACAACCAAAAATGCAACTGGTAAAATTAACCAAATAAAATTACTGTTGTGATGCAAAAATATCATTTGTACTAAATCTGAAAAAGTATTTTTTACATGATCAGGTAGATAGTTTAAAACTATATTTATTAGTAGCCCGACCTGTAAAATTGAAAAAGCTACTCCAAATATTGTTGCACTAAGCTGCCTACCATCGGCTGATATGCTAAAAGCATAACGGCTTAAGAAGATAAACAAAACAATAAAAATTATACTAAAAGCAGCAAGTTGTTGAAGAGTTAATAAATTAATATCTAGTTTATGAGATATGGCATCGGTTAAGAAAGGTGTTTCTTTTACAATTAGCTGACTCATATATACGCTAATCAAAATTGTCAAAATCCTACCCCTTCCTGCAGAAAATGCATAGATAACACTGCCTGCTAACCAGAATAGCAGTATAAATAAATCCCAAGATGGTGAATGCCAATTAAAAGTTATAAATAATTCTTTGATGGTAGAAAAGTATTCCACGAAAGTGTAATTAAGATATTATTATTATAACATGAATGACAAGCAATCTTTCTAAAGCCAGAAAAAAACTGAGACAATAAAGCCTCAGTATAATATTTTAAAAAATTTTATAATCAATTATGCTATCCATTACTCTTTTAACTTCAACACGACGATAATATTCATCAATTATTTTTTGATTGTCAGAATTTGCTAAATAAAAAATTTGATTAATCTGGTTGCCTTGCATATCTGCTTCGACATATAGCACAGCTTTTATATCTCCTTTAATATCTATATACCCTATTAAATAGTTTTTATATTCTTGATTTTTGCTATCTATGCAAAATTGATCATATGTTTGATCTAACAAAACTATATTATTATCAACCGCCCAAATACCACCACCCTTGTTAATAAATCCAACATATATCATCGCACATATAACTAATATTCCGACAAATGCTAATTCTAAAATAGCTCTCATACAACCTCCTTCTTTATAATTTACTAAATTTATCAAATATTATAATCTCTGTAAATAGCGAAGCATAATAAAAACCTACTGATTTTTGTAGGTTTTTATTATATTAAGAAAAGTTCTTTTTTAAGCTTTCCCAAAAGCTTGGGTTTACCTCTACGGTTTCGCCATTTAATTTACCGAGCTGCTCTATAAGCTTGGCTTCTTCTTTAGTTAATTTATTTGGAACTACAACTCTTGCTGTTAAAAATAAATCCCCTCTTTTATTTGAATTAATTACCGGTACCCCTTTACTACTTATACGAAAAACTTTTCCTGGTTGTGTACCAGCGGGGATTTTTACCTCTATTGATCCATCAAGTGTTTCAAATTGCAATTTTGTTCCTAAAGTAGCCTGGGTAAAACTAAGAGGTATGTCGTGATATAGATTTACACCTTGTCGTTTAAAGTTCTTATCAGGTTTGACTCGAATTAATAAATATAGATCCCCTGGTTTTGACCCTCTGTACCCTAATTCACCTTCTCCAGTTATCCTTACTCTTTGCCCATCATCAATGCCTGCAGGAATTTTTACATTAATATTTTTTTGTTGTCTTAAAATTCCCTTTCCTTTACATGTATCGCAAGCAATTTCTGGGACCTGCCCTGTACCTTCACATTTTTCGCATGGAACACTCGTAGCCATATTGCCAAAAATAGTACGACGCTGACTGCGAATTTGTCCTTGCCCATGACATACACTACAAGTTATTACTTTACTACCAGGTTTCGCACCGCTACCATCACAAGTTTTGCAAGCATCCTTCTTTTCTAGTTTAATTTCTTTTTCAAAACCAAACACAGCTTCCTTAAAAGAAACTGTTAATGGCATTTCTAAATCAATCCCTCGTTCTCTGGCAGCATTAGATCTACCTCTTCCACCACCAAAAAGATCGCCGAATATATCTCCTATATCAAACTCAACACCTTCTCCACCAAAACCAGAAAAGTCAAAGCCGCCGCCAAAAGGATTGCCCCCACCAAAACCGCCATAGCCTTGTCCTTGCCTTTGGGCTTGATCAAAAGTTTGACCATATTGATCATATTGACCACGCTTTTCTGTATCTGATAAAACTTGATAGGCTTCGTTAACTTCTTTAAACTTTGCTTCGTTACCAGAACCTTTATCCGGATGATATTTATGAGCTAACTTTCGGTAGGCTTTTTTAATCTCATCACTGGATGCAGATTTAGATACTCCTAAAATGTCGTAATAATTTTGAGCCATAAAATAATATTAGCAGAATTTTACAATAACTTATTCTGTCTTAAAACCAAAATTTGATTTTGGCTCTTCTTGGGATGAAATTTTAGAAAATTTTTCTTCGTAAAGTCTTATGTTTTCTTGCAATGCAGCAGCAATTTGCTTAGCATGAGCTGGGGTAATTATCACCCGGCTTACTAACTGAGCTTGCGGGGGAAGCATGCTAACAAAGTCTAAAACAAATTCCTGTTCGTTATGAACAACCTGCATCATATTTGCAAATTTACCAACTAAAGCTTTATCATCTGCTTTAATTTGGATTTGATTTTGTTGTTGATTTTCTGACATTTGCGCTTTTTAATAATGAGAGTATAATATTTTTAAAAGGAGGTATCAATATATGGACATCCAATTTGAGGATCCCAGAAAACCAATCAAAAGAATTTTTCTTGATCAAGATTTAGAAAATCTTTTCTCTGCAGCAAAAAATTTACAAAAACGAATTAATAATGGAGAAATATCTTCCAATTTAAATCGTTATGATTCTGGTAAATTAATTACTAATAATACTAATTCTAATTCAGGTTTTCAATCCCCACGGAGGTGATCATACACAGGATGATAGGGGCATCTTAGGTTTGAAAAAAACAGAAATTTTTCTGTAACTTGCAGGCAAGTTACATAATTTATATACGGAGGTGATACCAATGAAGATAACAAGTGGTGGCGTAGGCATTTGACTACAGCATTATAGAACAAGGGGTTCCCGCTCTTTACTACCCGCTTTTAACCTTCAGTTAATCCGCATTTAGACCCTTCCTTTTAGGTAGCCATAGGCTACCTATCTTTTTTTTGCGAGAGTGCTTGAGATATTTCCAAACACTCTCGCTTTTTTATTTACTTAGCTTCATCTTTTGGGACTTCTGTATATTCTGCGTCTACAGGTCCGTTATCATCTGCTGGAATTTCTTTTTCTGATGGGTCTACAGTACCAGCATCTCCTGGTTGCGTAGCTCCTTGCTCGTACATAGCAGCACCAACTTTTTGAACAGCATCAGACAAAGCTTGGGTTTTAGAAGTAATAGCCTCCAAGTCTTCTTTGTCTTTTACTTCCTTAAGATCTTTAATTGCATTTTCTACAGCATCTTTATCTGTTTGATTTACTTTTTCTCCTGCATCTTTAAGAGTTTTTTCAGAAACAGAAATTAAAGTATCAGCCTCATTGCGCTTGTCCACTAAATCTTTGCGCTTGCGATCTTCAGATGCATGAGATTCTGCTTCCTGCTTCATGCGCTCTACATCTTCTTTGCTCAAATTACTAGAGCCTTGAATTGTAATATGTGCGTCTTTACCACTAGCTTTATCTTTAGCGGTTACTTTAAGAATACCACTAGCATCAATATCAAAAGTTACTTCAATTTGAGGGACCCCGCGAGGCGCTGGAGGCAACCCATCCAAAATAAAAGTACCTAATGATTTATTGTCCGCAGCAAATTCACGTTCACCTTGTAATACATGGATTTGTACGGAAGTTTGATTATCAGCGGCAGTAGAAAATACCTGAGACTTTGAAGTAGGGATAGTTGTATTGCGATCGATTAATGCAGTACGCACACCACCTAAGGTTTCTAGCCCTAAAGTTAATGGTGTAACATCAAGTAATAGAATATCTTTAGTACCACTTTCTCCTGCCAATACAGCAGCTTGTACAGCAGCGCCTTTTGCAACTGCTTCCATTGGATCTACACCACGCTCTACTTGCTTGCCTATATAATCTTCAACGAATTTAATAACAGCTGGCATGCGGGTAGGTCCACCAATCAAAATAATTTTATCAATATTTTGAGGAGTGTAACCTGCATCTTTAATAGCTTGTTCTAACGGAGTGCGCATGCGCGTAATAATTGGCTTTACCAAATCTTCTAATTTTGCACGAGTAAGCTTCATTTCTAAGTTTTTGCTTCCACTTTCATCTTGAGCAATAAAAGGCAAAATAATATCAGTTTCTAGTGTTGTAGAAAGTTCAATTTTTGCTTTTTCTGCTGCTTCACGAACACGATTCATCGCCATCTTGTCTGAAGTTAAATCAATACCTGTCTGAGATTTAAAGTCACCTGTAATGTAATCGATTAAAGCGGTATCCATATCTTTACCACCAAGAGCAGTATCACCAGAAGTAGACTTAACTTCGAAAGTTGCTTGCCCATCACTTTCAGAAAATTCCATGATGGTCACGTCTAAAGTTCCGCCTCCAAGATCAAATACCAAAATCTTCTGATCATTAGCACCTGTTTTATCTATACCATAGGCAAAAGCTGCGGCTGTAGGCTCGTTAATCACGCGAACAACTTCTAATCCTGCAATTTCTCCAGCTTGCTTAGTTGCCTGGCGTTGAGCATCATCAAAATACGCAGGTACAGTGATGACTGCTTTTTCTACTTTTTCACCCAAATAACTTTCCGCGTCTTTCTTAATCTTTTGTAAAATAAACGCACTAATCTGTTCTGGAGTATATTCTTTGCCATTAACATTAAAACGATGTGAGGTACCCATCTTGCGCTTTGCTTCAAAGATGGTTCCTTCTGGATTAGTTACAGCCTGACGTCTTGCAGGCTCACCAACCAATAATTGACCATCTTTTGTAAAAGCCACGTAAGACGGAAACGCTTTGCCGCCAATAGAATTTCCTTCGGCAGCTGGAATAATAACTGGCTTACCGCCTTCCATTGCAGAGGCAGCAGAGTTGCTAGTTCCCAAATCAATTCCTATAATTTTTGACATATTTTAGTTCTCCTTGTTAAAAAATTTAGTTATTTATAATATTTATTAAATCTAAAAAGTTTCTTTTCCAATATAATCTAATAAATTATTAGATTATATTAGGATTTCAAATTTGAATAAATTCGAGGCAAAATGTGAGGATAATTTGAGCCGTAATAATTGTTACGGTGAAAATTACCGGAGCATTTTAACGAAGAAGTTATTCAAATTTGGAAGCGTACTAACTTTTCTTACTGATTACTACCTGACTCGGTCTAATAACTCGTCCATTTAATTCATAACCAGTTTGCAAATCTTCTACAACCACACCATCTTCTTCTCCCGGAACCTCTCTTATAGCTTCATGGAAATTTGGATCAAAATTCTTACCAACTGCTTCAATTTTTTTGACACCCATTTCCATTAATGCTTTGTCTAATTGTCCAAGCGTACCATTAATACCTTTAAGCCAAGCATCATCAACTGACTGAGGTGAGTGCTTTAAGCCTTGCATCAATCCATCCAAAACCGGCAACAGCTTTGCAATAGTAACTTCTTTGGCAAATTCTAATATTTCTTTTTGCTTTTCTTCTGTGCGTCTCTTAAAATTTTCAAAATCTGCTTGAGATCTTTGCCAACCCGCTAAGTTCGTAGCAGATTCTTCACGAGCTTCTGCTAATTGTCTTTCTAAATCCGGATTATCATTATTTAAAATTTCTTCTTGTGTATTTTCTTCGTTCATTTTTATCTAATTAAAGTAATAAGAATAATTGCAGCGCCGCCTCCACCTAATAGCTTGGTAATATATTCCATTAATGAGAGGTTCTTTTGATACTTCATGGATTTTGGACCAATCAATCCAATTACACCCTTTTTCCCATCAGGTAATTTAAGTCCAGAAACAATCATGGAATAATCCGAGCCTTTTGATAAAGTTAATTCTTGTCCAATAAAAGTTTGCGCATCTTTATCGCCATAATCTTCGATGATTTTTTCTGCATAATCATCTAATTGATCGAAGAACTTTGCAATCTCTTTTGCGTCCTCAGGTGGTAAATTTTGATTTTCAAGAATATTAGATAGACCAATAGAAGAAACCTGCTCTGGCAACACCGCAAACGAGGCTTGAGAAGAATGTAGAGACAAAAGTTTTGCCAATCTTCTACCCACTTCTGCATTAGCTATCTGAAGCTTAACAATTTCTCGCTTTAAACTTTCCCGCTCCTTCATAGACAACTGCACGTGCTCCATTAACTGATTTACAAAATATCTAAAACCTTGATCTGTAGGAACTCGTCCACTAGAAGTGTGTTGATTGGTAATCAATCCTTTTTCTTCTAATTCTTGCATCTCATTACGCAAGGTGGCGCTACTGACATCAAAGAAACCTTTTTCTATTAGCTCCTTACTTGATACAGGCTTACCGGTTTCGCTATGAAGCTTAACAATGCTGGCTAAAATTTTAGCTTGCCTAGATGTTAGCTGTATATTTTTGCTCATTTTGGTTAAAAGATAAACTTTATTTACATACAAAAATAGAATAAACAAAAATTAGCACTCTGTCAAGTAGAGTGCTAATAATTTTTATCTGATCATTAATTTATAAGTAAAAATAAAAGTCCTGGGCAGATTCCAGGACGATAATATTAACTATGAACGAGCTGCTTCTTTAAGCATACTTTCTACATTATTAAAATAACTTTTTACTGACACAAGCACTACATCTTTAGTTCTTTGTTCAATTATAACTTTGCTGTATTTCTTTGATAAAGAAAATAATTTAGCACTTAGAACCTTATCTGATTCATAGGTCGTGCTGATAAAATTTGATACTACTGCCAATTCTTTGTCACCCAAATTTTCATCAACAATATCCAGCACGCTAAACATAAAACCTTTATAATTATCTAAATAATTTAAAACAAACCGCCTAATTGGGTCATCTAAATTATTTATTAATTCTTCTTCTACAATTTTTGGTAAATTATTTCCTTTTTTAAAAACATTTTCAAAAAAAGTATTAAAAACTTCTATTTGATATGTTTTATATCTCCAATTTTCTATTTCAGATTTTGCAGGAAATAAAACATCCAACATTTGAACTGCAGCAGATAAAACGTCTGCATATATTTTATTATTAATCAGAACGTAATGAGTTTGAATTTTATCAGCTTTTGCTCCATGCCTTTTGTTTGGATTTATCGGCAAATATCCGACTGCACTAAAGAATATAAGATAATCTTGTCTTAACATATGTCCTCCAGATTTTTGTATATATTAGCAAAATCTGCAAATAAATCAACCTCTATTGACCCAAATAATAGTATTCTTTACCATTAACATATGGGTAAAAAAATTATCGTAAATATATTATCGATACTTATAGTCGCAGGGATTATTGCGATGATTATTTGGACATATTCATACAATAAAAAGATTGAGAACACTGCTCCTAAACAGCAGCCCGCTTCGATTAACTCAACTCAAGAATCAAATAAATTACAAGAACCAAATTTTTACGATTACGGTACAGCACCAGAATTTAACGGTATTACCAATTGGATTAACAGTAAGCCGTTAAAAATATCAGATCAAAAAAATAAAATTACACTAATAAATTTTTGGACGTACTCTAATATCAATTCAATTAACAGCCTATCAAAAATAAATGAATGGTACCAAAGATATGCAGATAATGGGTTAAGCGTTATAGGGATCCACACACCGCAGTACAACTTTGAAAAGCAAACCAATAACGTCACAGAAGCTATAAATAGGTATAAAATCTTATACCCTGTGGCATTAGACAATAATTACAAAACCTGGTCCGCATACCAAAATCAATTCTGGCCGGCATTTTATCTAATTAACTCTGATAATAAAATTGTCTACAGTTATTTTGGAGATGACAATTTTGATCAAATCGAAGAAGCTATTAAAATTTTATTAAACTTATCCGATACAAAATTTACACTAAATCCTTCCCCTGAAAGCAAGGCAAATAGCACATTAAGTTTCGGAACACTATTATTAGGTAAAAATTTTGCTAATACCGAAGCTGCCACAAACAACGAACAAAGTTATTTTTTTCCTGACAAAATTAATGACAATAAATTTGGCATCGAGGGAAAATGGAAATTTAATGACGAATTTATTTCTACCACAAGTGATTATGCAAAAATTAAGATCAACATTACAGCAAGTCAAGCTTTCTTAGTAGCATCTAGTGATAAAAGAGTTGTAGTAAAAATATCGATTGACGGCAAATCTAGCAAAGCGCTTAGCATTCAAGATTCAAGCCTATATCAAATATTAGATGAAGAAACCCCAGAGAAACATATTATAGAAATTGAAGTTAATTCTCCAGATGTAAAACTGTCATCATTAACTTATTCATAAAAAATAAAAAGCAGTCCTTAGGACTGCTTGTTTTTTAATTTAAAAATTTTTGCAAACCACTGGCTTGTAAAAGTTCGTCAACTCCTCCATCACTAACCCCTTCGTGTATGCCATGATCTCTATCAACCCAAAAGCATTCCGCGCCAAGATAATCACGCGAATATTCAATAAGCTCTGTAATCTGCGAACTAAATATTACTGTCACACCTTTATCTGCCAAGCTTGTTAAAACGCTTTTACCAACTTTAAGACCAGAAATTTCTTGAGTTCCAGTGCCAACTTCATCAAGAACCAACACAACCTCAGTCGGATTTACATTTTCAACACCTTCAAAGATTGCTTTGGTTTTATTGACTAATAATTCGTAGGTAGAGCCATCACCCTTTTGAGTAATAAATACCATACCGAGAACTTTTTTAGCATTAAAACTAAAGGACTGTCCTATTACAGGCAAACCGCTTTGAGCTAAGTATATATTACATACCACAGTAAGCTGAGTAGAAGATTTACCTCCGCCATGCCTACCACTTAAAGCAACCATACTACCATTTAAAGCTGGCAAAGAAATAGACTTAATATTTTCCGGCTTAAGCTTTGACAACAAATGCACAGGGTAAATTTTAGAAAAATCTACTACATGCTTATCAGTTAGCAACTCTGGGTAGCACAATTCTTTACCTAATTCTTCCGCTTTTTGTTGTAATTGATCAACAACAGCACTAACCAATCTTAATTCTTTTAGGTGTTTTTTTACAAATTCTCTATGATCTTCCAACATCCGATACATAGGTAGCCACTTTTTGGAACAATACTCATTACCGATTGCAAACCAGGAAAAATCTGTATTTACAACATTGTCTTCGATTTTAAATTTATCTGTAAAAAATCCGGGACTAGCTTGCTGTAACTTGGAATATATTTTGTCTCTAGTAATTCTTGCATAAGCTTCTCTAGCCCGTTTAGAAATCTTTTTAGAAGTAACCTGCATTTGAGTCCATTTACCCCAAGTCAAACCGGGGTAGTTTCTTAACTCTAACTGAGACCTTTCTTCTCTTTCTTGCTTACGAGAAATATCTAGACCATAAAATTTTACAAATAAACCTTCTTCGTTATAACAAAAGTAAACATGCAACTTACCACCACTAAATTCTGGCGGTATATAAGCTATGTTTCTTAACTTGTGCCTTATGTAATCAGTGATACTTTGTTCTACCACTTTGGGAATAGCATCCATAACCTGATCGCGGCAAGCACGACTATAGCGAAAATGATTATAGCCTTTAATTACCCACTTCAACAAAAATTTTGTGCCAGAATATTTAGCAATTTTACTTTCTTCCATTTTTCTTGGCATTTTTAGCATTTGATGCGGGCTGATTGCATAAGCATAATTTTTATACCCACATAAAGTCCATGCACTCCACGCCAACCAAGATTTATAAGTCTGAAAAGAGCCATAATTAAATTCACCATTACTAGTAATGTTCATAGTAAAAGAAACAGTTCCTTCAAAAGTGCTAACTTGCATGACTTTTTTGGCAATCTGCTTTCCCATTTCTGCTTCTTCGTCTTGCAAATACTTGGTCTTTTTTAAAGTTTCTAAAATTAATCTCAACCTTGAAGATAAATCTTCTTCATTGTTTTCCAAAAATGACATGAACTTATTTACAAACTGCCAGTATGGAGTAACCCCATTGTCTCTGGGGTCAAAAAATTCCATAAATTTTAAAGGATCAATTGGTAATTCAAAATTATCAAATCCGGCTGCTAAAAATTTTCTCAAATTTGGGTTTTTTCCTAAAAATTTGGTTACAGCTAAACGCTCCGCGATTTCATTCTCGTCGTTTATACCAAAAGAATTTTTTAAAGGAGATTTATTTAAAGATAAACTGTTCAAGATTTCTTCAAAAGGAAAATCTTCTTCATTAATAATTTTAAGTCTTTGACTTTTTTTTAAATCAGTTTCCCATAAATTGAATTCAGGAAAAACTCGTTTAGGAATATCTGAATCTTTGGTTAAGTTAGTAATTTCTGCTGCTGCAACTTCGGTTAACATTATTATTTTTCCTCCTAATAGCAAAGTTTTCATCAAAAAAGATGAAGTATTATTTTATAACATTTGCTATATAGTCAAGATAAAATAAAAGTCCTCAATTATTGAGGACTAATAACCAATGTTTTGCTTTAGAGCTAAAAATAAATCGAGCTTCATAACTCTCGTTAAAACCTGGTTTATCATATTCTACATTCCAACCTGCATCTCGATATAAAGACTCAAAATCTAGCCAATGATTTTTAAAAATCTCATCTTCATCAAAGCCATTTTTTATCAACTCCGAAATAATATCTTTTTGGAGAATAACTATGTGTTTGGAAGTAGAGCTTAAAGTTAATAATTTATTTACTACTTCAATAACTTTTTCTGGTATGGATTTATTTTTTTGATCCACAAACCCTTCAGGACTTATCGGTTTTACTTTTTTCACAAAAACCTCCTTATAATTAATTTGATAATTAATATCAAATGACTAATACTTAGTCAACATAAATTAAAAACACCCGACTGGGTGTTTTTTTAAAAATATTACTTCAGCATAGGTTTTAAGTATTGACCAGTATGACTTGCTTTAACTTTTGCGATATCTTCTGGAGTACCAGCTGCAACTAAAGTACCGCCTTTATCTCCACCTTCAGGACCAAGATCTATCAACCAATCAGCTGTTTTGATCATGTCTAAATTATGTTCGATTACAACTACAGTATTACCTTTTTCTACAAGTTGGTTTAAAACATGAATCAAACGCTTTACATCTGCGAAGTGAAGACCAGTTGTAGGCTCATCCAAAATATAAAGAGTACGTCCTGTAGAAGCCCGAGAAAGCTCTGAAGCAAGCTTTATGCGCTGTGCCTCTCCACCACTTAAGGTAGTAGCATTTTGTCCTAAATGCATATAGCCAAGCCCAACTTCTGACAGTGTTTCTAATTTTTTTCTAACTGGAGGAACATTGCCAAAAAAGATTTTGGCTTCATCTACTGTCATCTCAAGTACATCAGAAATTGTTTTGCCATTAAAGTGAATTTCTAAAGCTTCACGGTTATAACGCTTACCATTACACTCTTCACAAGTAATGTATACGTCTGGTAAAAAGTTCATTTCTACCTTAATTACACCATCACCCTGACACTTTTCACAACGACCGCCTTTAACATTAAAACTAAATCTGCCGGCTTTATATCCTTTCATTTTTGCTTCGCGGGTTTCTGCAAACAAGTCACGAACATAAGTAAAGATGCCAGTATAAGTAGCAGGATTGCTACGAGGCGTTCTTCCAATCGGAGATTGATCAATATTAATAACTTTATCAATATTATCTACGCCCAAAATTTGTTTATGACTACCTGGTTCGTCTTTGCTATCCCAAAAATACTGCGATAAATACTTTGCCAAAATATCATTTAATAAAGTAGACTTACCACTTCCAGAAACACCTGTAATACAAACAAATTTACCCAATGGTATATCTACATTTACATTTTTTAAATTAAATTCATTAGCACCTATAATAGAAATCTTTTTCCCGTTACCTGGTCGACGACGCTTTGGTACTTCGATAGTTTCTGCTCCAGAGATAAACTTCCCGGTTACAGAATTTTTATCTTTCTTAATTTGATCTGGTGTACCTACGGCAATAATCTCGCCGCCATGTTTTCCAGCTCCAGGACCAATATCTACAACATAGTCTGATTCTAAAATTGTTTCTTCATCATGCTCTACCACAATTACTGTATTACCCAAATCACGCAAATTTTTTAGAGTAGTTAATAATCTGGTATTATCGCGCTGATGCAGACCAATAGAAGGCTCATCCAAAATATATAACACGCCTGTTAAACCGCTTCCAATCTGAGTTGCAAGTCTAATACGCTGTGCTTCTCCACCACTCAAAGTATCTGCTCCACGATCGAGTGACAAATAAGACAATCCAACATCAAGTAAGAACTTCAGACGCGCTGTAATTTCTTTTAATATTAATCCAGCAATTGCCATTTCTTTTGCATTTAGCTTTTTTGGCAACCCTGCAAAAAATACCGAAACATCTTCTATAGATTGCTTGGATACTTCAACAATTCCACTGCCTGCTATTGTTACTGCAAGAACTTCTGGTTTTAACCTTTGTCCATCGCAAGTACTACATTTGCGGATGCGCATATAAGCTTCTATATCCGTACGAACATAGTCAGAATCAGTTTCTCTATACTTACGTTCAAGATTATTTATAACTCCTTCAAAAGGAGCCATATAACTACCGCCACCTGCATAATCTGAAGGCATAGATATTTTTACCCCATCGCTACCATTCATAATAATATCGAGAGCTTTTTGAGGAAGATCTTTTACTTTGGTGTTAACAGAAAAACCAAATTGTTTTCCTACTGCATCAAGTAATTTTATATACCAAGAAACTCTTGCAGTAGTTTTACTCCAAGGGCGAATTGCTCCTTCAGCTAAAGTTAATTTTGGATTAGGAATAACAAGATCTGGCTCTACTGTAAGCTTGGTACCAAGCCCTTTACAATCTGGGCAAGCTCCATGAGGGCTATTAAATGAAAATTCCCGTGGATCTAGTTCTGTTAAACCTACTGGATGTCCGTTTGGACATGCAAAGTTTTGTGATAACGGCACCGTCTCTTTGACCTTGTCACCATCCATGACCAAAATTAATGCAGATTGATCTCCATAGTCCAAAGCTTTTTCTAAACTTTCGGAGATACGAGCACGGTCATCTTTACTAAAAACAATACGATCTACAATTACCTCAATACTATGTTTTTTTTGCTTATCTAAAGTTTGATTTTGTGCCTCATCAATATCAATAATAGAACCATCAAGTCGCACTCTAGAAAAACCACTCTTTTTAATTTGCTCAAACACAGCTTTGTGTTCACCTTTTTGATCACGAATAACTGGTGCAAGCAACATTAAGCGCGTACCTTCCTTATAAGTCATCAACTTCTCTACCATTTCTGGTAAAGTTTGACCCGCGATCAAACTACCACAAACTGGACAGTGCGGGATACCAATGCGAGCATATAACAACCTCATATAATCATATATCTCGGTAACTGTTCCTACCGTAGAACGAGGGTTATGAGAAGCTGACTTTTGATCAATAGAAATTGCCGGACTTAAACCTTCAATTTTATCTACATCAGGCTTGTCCATTAAACCAATAAATTGACGAGCATATGCAGATAAACTTTCTACATACCTGCGCTGACCTTCAGCGTAAATGGTATCGAAGGCTAAAGAAGACTTACCGCTCCCAGAAAGTCCCGTCATTACAATCAGCTTGTTGCGAGGAAGATCCAAATCAACATTTTTAAGATTATGTTGACGCGCCCCACGAATAATTATTTGCGGCTCAAACGAAGCGGTTTTTTTGCTAGAAACCGCTTTCGCTTTTTTTGGTGTTGATTTTGTAGCCATATAGTTTAAATTTAATATAATTTTGCACATTTTCTTATATTATTTGCCTGTTATACAGTATGCGTACACAATAAGAAAATTAGTGCGAACTCTTATCACGCTATCATAAATTTGAAGTCCTGGCAAGAATCTTAGTTTAGTAAAAATTTTTAAAATAAAAAGACGAGAAAGTTTCTCGTCATAAGTTATTTAGAACGCTCTAAATACAACTCGCCTAAATCAGTTAGACTTAAATTAAATCCATCAAATGATCTAATTCTTTGCTCAAGTTGTATAAAATCTTCATACTGCAAACCCAGAATGTTTAAATTTATCTTTTCCCCCGGTTTTAAAGAATTTAAGTTTCTGTAAATACTAATTTCTGCTTGAACAGCAATCGGCAATGGAACTCGAATCCCATCTGCCAGCATCCATCCTACCGGGGCAGCAATTAAAATAAATAAAATCCCGCTTATACCGCTTGCAAAAATCATACCCATCTTGGTTGATCTTTCAGCAACATCGGTAGAAAATGTTAAAAGTAACATACAAGACATACCAAAGCAGATTGCCAATATAACCATTAGCTTTGCGTGCCTGTCAATAAAGTTAGAATAAGACCTTAACATAAATTTGCCTCCTAATTTTTTAAACTTTTTGCATTTATAGCAACAAGTTCTACTATTTCTTAATACCCAAAATTTCTTTTTGCTCTAAGGAAAACTTAAATTCGCTGTATGGTAAAATTTTTGTATATTTTTTGCCATTCATATAATAAGTTACCTTTAGCTTAAATGGGTGTTTATGATAGTGCAGCTCTGGATCATCTTTATCCAAAGTATTATACCCTTCATTAGTCCGTGGATAAATTTCTATCACCTTAGCTTTAATGCCTTTATACCATCCATGTTCAAACTCAAGTTCGTGCCCAATCAATTTTTGCCATTTTTTTAAAAAATTTAATCGAAAATTTTTATCACCTTGGAAATAAACATTTCCGTTTAAGACAAAGTTGATTAGCCTATATGCAGTGCCTTTGGTTTTGGGGACCATTAAACCCATGTCAACTAAAACTGATTTTTGCCTATCTGTAATTAGCTTGGTCATAAGCCCTCACTTTGCGATTTAGATTTTAAATAAAAAATCAGCATATTCAAATTTGGGTTATGCTCTAGCTTGACCGTCTTCCTTAAATCTTTTAATTGATATTTTACTTCTTCATAAACATCTTTTGTAACAACAATACTAATTGATTGCCTATGTTCGGTAACATGATTTCTTATATGACCACAGCAGTAATCGACATCACTTCTAAACTTCACAGGCTGCCAAATAAACTTGCTTACAAACCAACAAATAAATCCAAAAGCCAAAACTATCAAGAAAGCTAAAAACCACCATTCCATAGCAATTCCTCCTTTTATATATTTTTAGTAGCATTATTATAAGTTATAATACAATTATGAGCAAGCTGGAAAATATTGCTAAAGATGCCCCAAATAAGCCTGGTGTATACAAATTTCTTGATATTCAAAATCAAGTTCTTTATGTTGGCAAAGCCAAAAATTTACACAAAAGATTATTGCAGTATACTAGCGGACAAGACAAGCGTTTACAGCTGCCGTTTTTATTAATGGAAGCCAGTACTATAGAATACACAGTTGTAAAGACAGAGTTAGAAAGTTTAATGCTTGAAAATACTTTAATCAAAGAATTCTATCCCCCGTACAATATCAAGTTGAGAGATGATAAAAATTATGCGTTTATTAAAATTGACTACTCCAGCCAAATCCCTCAACTAACATACGTAAGACAAATAGAAAACGACAACGGCGTTTATTACGGACCTTTTTCTTCTGTAAAAAATATCAAAACGACTCTAGATTACATCCGTAGAGTTTTTAAATTCTGTGCTCACACCGAAGTTGGGAAAAGACCATGTTTTTATTATTACCTGCATCGCTGCCCTGGTGTATGTGTTGGCGAAATTACCATAGAAGAATATAAACAGCAGTTATCTATCATCAAAACTTTTTTATCTGGACAAATTGGCAACACAACAAAAACACTGCAAAAGCAAATGGTACTAGCATCCAAGCAAAAAAAGTACGAAGTTGCAGCCAAGCTTAGAGATCAAATTAATTCTCTTCATTCATTAACTCAAAAACAGCTTGTAATCCTAAACAAAAAAGTAAATTGGGATATTGTTTCTGTTTTTGGAAATGACTTAGAAACTTGTGTCACATTATTTAAAGTTAGAGATGGCAAACTAAAAAACCCAGAAAATTTTGTTTACAGCAATCCCGGACAAATTAATTTGCAAAAAACCTTACAAACTTTTTGTGCACAATATTATTTCGATACATCAGACATTCCTAAAGAAATCTTTTTACAACAAGATATATCTGACAATAATCTAATTAAGCAATTGATTAAAAATAAACATAAAAAAAATGTTTCTATAAGCCAACCAAAGCTCGGACAAAAAATAAAGTTAATTAAGCTTGCGGAAGAAAATGCAAAAGAATATCTATATAAATGGCAAACTGATAAAGCTAATAATATTGACTTTATAAATAAAACCTTAGAAGAATTACAACAGATATTAAACCTAAAAACCAAGCCAAACAGAATTGAATGTTATGACATTAGCAATATACAAGGAACCAACCCTGTTGGCAGCATGGTTGTTTTTGAAAATGGTATTCCTGCAAAATCGCAGTATAGAAAATTTAAGATTACTTCCAAGCAAACGCCAGATGATTTTGCGATGATGCATGAAACTCTTACCAGAAGACTAACCAGAATTGACCCACCCAACCCAAAAGATGCCTGGCCAAAACCTGATCTGATTATTATCGATGGCGGCAAAGGACAATTAGGTGTAGCGGTAGAGATAATCGAACAAAAAAAACTCAAAATTCCTGTTGTGGGATTAGCTAAGCGCATCGAAGAAATCTTTCTCCCCCACAATTCTGTTCCAATAATTCTTCCTCATAGCCATCCAGTTCTTCAGCTAATGCAAAGATTACGTGACGAAGCTCATCGCTTTGGTATTACTTTTCATCGAAGTTTGCGTAGCAAGCAAGCAGTTAAATCCGCCCTAGATTCAATCCCTGGCATCGGACCAAAAACAAAAAAATTACTAAAACAAAAAATCGGTACCGTTGATCAAATCAAAAAAGTACCGATAGATGAATTAGAAAATTTGGTTGGAAAATCTAAGGCTAAAATTATCAAAAGCTATTTAAAATAGCTAGGTTCTAATTGTAGCTTTTGCAACCAAAGATCTGTATCTAACTTTAAGTTTTCGTAAGCATCCTCATTTGATGATAAATGATCTGATAACTTTTGATTTTGCTCAGCATCAAAAGTATATACGACTTTAATCTGATTATTAGGATGTTTTTTATTATATTGAGGAACCGCAATATCTTTAATTTTTAAATCCGCTTCATTTTGTCCAAAATGTTCAGTAAAAATTATTTCTAATGCTCCAGTGGTTTTATATTTAATTACATAAAAATATTTTTTTAAATCTACACCTTGACCACCGCAAGCAATTATCCCAGATACTTCAATAGCTTGTATATTTTTGCTCATAATACACCTCCTATTTACCAATTATTATACAGTAGTCGAAATAATATATAAGTTGTGGTCGAAATACTTGGCAACTTAACTACCCTAACAACTACGTAATTATTAACTGTTGGTCTGTCAATTTTAGACACTTTATAACCAGAGACTTTGCCTAACTTTTTCACAATTTTCTTATAACTTACAGATTTTACAATCAAATCAACGCAGTATTGTTTGTGCATAAAGTTAGGAACTTCTAACAATGAAGCACTTTTGTCTAAAACTTTTAATACCCTTGCTTTAAAACCACACTCTCTTAGAGCCCTATACATCAAGTTATCAAAAAAGTTTAAACTTAAATCTCTAGACTGCTTGTTCGTGGGGGCATCAATTAAATCTTTACTACAAGCAAATCCTAACGAAGCCATCCCCAATAGTAAAGATAGCCTTACTCCACTTCCAGCCATATTCAATCCTCCTATATAATTTGTGTTTATTATATACTAAAACTAAATTGTAAAAAACCGTGATTATTTTCCTAAATTTAATTGTTCAACCTTTAACAAAACCTGATAGTCGGATTTGTTAATTTGATATTTACTATTTGGGCGAGGCAACAAATCTAAAATTGTTGTCATCAAATTCATATATGGCATTTGATTCTGCTCTGTTATATGCGACTCAATTAAATTACCATTACTGTCTCGGTTTGCACCTGGGATTGACACCACTGAAATATAAGCTTTGCTAAAATCAGTTACATCATCCGTTAACTGTAATTTAATTTTTGCTTCTCCTCGCACAATACAATTTACGTCTACCGGACATCTGTTATCTGAAATTACATCTAAAAACTTTATTTTGGTTGTTTCAGAAATATAAACAGACTCACCAAATTTAACTGTCTTATATTCTGAATTGGATAATTCGGGAAAAGAGCTATTAGAATTAGTCGAGATAGATTTCATATTTTTTTTAAGATACTTTTGAGACAACGTGCTTAAATCATTTCTATAATAAAAGACGGTGACAGCAAAAATAAGCAAAGTTATAATAATTAATATTATTTTATTCATACGCTTATTATAGCATTGCAGCAAAATTACATACTTTAATTTTTTAAATTTTGATGGAAATAAACATATTGACACATATGCTCAAAAACTACTATAATAAACCAGCATTTTAAATTTTCAAATATGAACAAATTGTCTTATATTTTAACAATTATCGACATGGTAGTAATGGTGTTATTAATTGTTAGCATTGCTTTACAAAATAAGTCTGCCGGACTTTCTAATGTCTTTGGTGGAGCAGGTGTTATAACCAGCCGCAGAGGTACTGAAAAATGGTTATTTTATGCCACAATTGTGTTAGGTATACTGTTTGCGGGTTTAAGCCTAACTATAGTTTTGCTAAAAAAATAAATCTCTCGTGAATTGGTTAATTTACAACTTAAATCATATCAGCCGGCAAGCCCTTGCCGGCTTTAAGCTTTTACCAAAACTTAAGCTCAAACATTTAAAGAATATTTTTATCAACTTACCGCAATCAGAATTTAGACTACTTATTATTACATTAATAATTGCGATTTTGACGGGAATATTAAGCATCAATTTTTGGTTAAACAAAACGACCAAAATTATTGCTGCAGACGGCGGTAATTATACTGAGGGAGTTATTGGAAAACCACAATTTATTAATCCAGTATTAATGTCTTCGGATATTGATAAGTCTTTGGTTAACTTAATTTTTTCTGGTCTATATAAATACGACCAAAGCGGAAACGTTGTACCAAACTTAGCGGAAGGATATCCAAGTATTTCTGAGGATAAAAAAACTTATACAATTAACATGAAGCAAGCTTCTTGGCACAATGGATTACCCGTTACCCCAAGTGATGTTGTATTTACAATTCAAACTATTCAAAATCCAGAGTACAAAAGTCCTCGTCGCGGCGAGTGGTTATCTACTACTGTAGAGCAGACCGGTGACCATACATTAGTATTTAAGCTTAAAGATGCTTCAGCTCCGTTCTTAAACAACCTAACCCTACCTATATTAAGCCAATCAGTATGGGGCAAAATTAGCCCTGATCAATTTATGCAAAATCCTGGACAAATAGAAGCAATCGGTAGCGGTCCATATCAAATTGCAGAGATAAAAAAACAACGTAGTGGTGAAATCCAATCTATACAACTTAAGGCTTTTCGTAACAATTTATCAGAGTCACAGCCATACCTAAATAATGTTAGTTTGATTTTTTACAAAGACTCTACAGACTTACTAAAGGGGTTACACGGAAAGCAAATTACTGGACTCGGTTTTAATCAGTTCTCAGAACAAATCAATGTAGAAAAATCTGCGAAAAACTTAAATCTACAGAAAGTTCCCCTGCCTCAATACCAAGCGATATTCTTAAATACTGAAAAAAAATTATTGGGCGACAATCGCATACGCAAAGCGCTAAACTTCTCTGTTGATACCGGGCAAATACTTAACGATGTTTACGATGGTAATGGGAATATTATTAGCGGACCAATCCTTAAAGAACAGGTGGCAAATTTGCCTGCAGCATCTAATGATTTTAGCTTAGATCAAGCCAAAAGCTTACTAGAACAAGCCGGTTGGGTATACAAATCTGGACAAAATATACGCAGCAAAAATGGTACAGAACTTACATTGCAATTAGTCACAAACGATAATGATGTAAATGTAAAAACAGCTCAACTTTTAGCTAACAACTGGAAGCAAATTGGTGTAAAGTTAAATATCAACATCCTACCTACCAAAGAATTAATCGAAACTAAAATTGTTCCTCGCGATTATGACTTATTATTATTTGTACAAAAGTTAGGTCCAGATCCAGACTTATTTGCATATTGGCATTCTAGCCAAACCAAATCGCCTGGCTTAAACCTATCTAACTATAATAATCAAACCATAGATAGCTTAATCAACCAAGCTCGTAGCGAAACAGATAAATCGATTAGAGACGGATATTATTTGCAAATTTTGGAAATCATGAAAAATGATGTTCCTGCAATATTCCTAGTTCAACCGGTCTATTCTTACGCAATTGATAAAAACATAAAAGGCTTTAATATCAAAACCTTAATCGACGAACCATCTAGATTTTACGATCTTCCAAACTGGTATATAAATACACGACACGCACTTAAATAGTGCGTGTTTTTTATTTATTGACACAGATGAAAATTGCTCTTATAATATATTTTCGTAGTTACGCTATGAAATATTACAATTTGGAGGAAATATGAAAAATAACATGTTTGAAAAAATTATTGATAACTCATCAATAATATCAATGAAGGATTTAAATCCATACGAATCAGAAATGTTTAAAGAATTAGACAAGACTCAAGGAGTAGAGTTTTTAAACTTACTAAATCATTATAGTAAAACAGTGCCCTTCTCGTTTCTAGAAAAAATTTCTGCTATAAGAAGAGGTATTTTGAAAAACATTGATTTAAATAATGGCTTAGAGATCAGTCATGATATTCTATGCTGGAGCAATATGACAGATTATATCCAATTACATGCTAATCTTTGCGAAGACTTGTCTCAAATCAATTTCCTAATTTGCTCCGCCGAATTTTCAGACTTTCAAACCTACCAGGATTGGCATGAAAAATGGTATTCAATTTGTTGTAAAATAGAAAGATTCTTATTTGCCCAAATCAAAACTCTATATCCAAATCATTTTTTTACTGATTATATAATTTTCAAAGAAAAGTTATTCTTGTTTATCTCAGATAAATGAGTTTTTATATTCGCATAATTCGACAATATTTTGTCGAATTTTTTATATCATAAAAAGCCTTTAAATAAGCCAAAAAACAGCAAAATCTTTGACAAAACTGTCCAATATTGCTATACTTGTTTTATCAGTTACCACATGTTAGTTTATTTTCTAACTTTAGAAAGTAACCATCCATGTGTTAATTGCATACATTATGCAATCTCAAATCACTTGAAGGCGGCCCCGGAAGCCACTTCTCTTGATACAAAAACTTATTATATTTAATTGGGAACTTTTTATTTTGCCATTTTTAAATATCATTTAGTTCTTTGACACAAAATCAAAAATTAATAGAAAGCTTTGGATATCTTTAATATCATAAAGATTTTCCGGAAGATATAAATCAAAATAAATTTATTTTGCACTTGTCTGACAAGTACTTTTTTACAGAGGCATAGTCATAAAT
This sequence comes from uncultured Candidatus Saccharibacteria bacterium, assembly GCA_964631145.1. GTDB lineage: Bacteria > Patescibacteriota > Doudnabacteria > UBA920 > UBA920 > UBA920. The sequence goes on along the minus strand of CAZVXT010000001.1, from coordinate 190,552 downwards.
TTATTATCAAGAAATCCAAAGTTTTTCTAAGTGCATATACTTTTAAACATGAATGCAATGAGAAAACCAGCAGCTGCTAATAGCACTGCTAACAATTCAAAACCAATGCGCGCTAATAACGCAAAGCCAAATAGCAAAGGACCTCGCAGTCCTCGTAAAATGGCTGCAAGCAGATCTAACTTTAAAACTACTAATCGTAGCTTAAACCCAAGTCGCAGCTCTACCAACAATCATATACCAAGCAAAAACTTAGTTGCACCAGGCAACAGCGCTTTTACAGTATCCAGAGATACTCTTCGCATTATCCCATTAGGTGGACTTGAAGAAGTCGGTGCTAATATGATGGCATATGAATTTGGCGATGACATTATTATTGTTGACGCCGGTTTTGCTTTTCCTGGTGACGATACACCAGGTATTGATTATATTATTCCAGAAACTAAATACTTAGAAGAAAAGCGAAAAAACATCCGCGGACTTTTTGTTACCCACGGACACATGGACCACATTGGTGCTATTCCCTACTTGTTAGGTAAACTTGGAGATCCTCCAATTTATACACTAAAGCTTTCTGCAGGGATGATCAAAAAACGTCTAGAAGAATTTAACTTAGAAAACCGAGCACGTATTAATGTTGTACAATTAGACGATAGTCTTCCTCTTGGAAATTTTCGCGTTAACTTTTTTGCTGTTAATCACAACATTCCAGATTCTATGGGATTGTGTATCAAAACTCCTATCGGACAAGTTATTCATACGGGAGATTGGAAATTTGATCACACTCCAGTAAACGAAGTTCAAACAGAATTTCAAAAACTGGCAATGTATGGCGGCGAAGGCGTTCTTGCTTTAATGAGCGACTCTACCAATGCTATCAAACCTGGATATTCTCAGTCAGAACGAGAAATTGGCGTAACTATTGATCGCATCTTTTCTGATGCCAAAGGTAGAATTGTCTTTACCAGCTTCTCTTCTTTGATTGCTCGTATACAGCAAGTACTAGATTTGGCTGCAAAACATAACCGTAAAGTTATTATTACTGGTCGCTCTATTGTTAATACAATAGAAACTGCTCTTAGCTTAGGCTACATAACAATTCAACCGAAAATAATTATCAAATCAGAACAAGCAGCTAAATACCCTGATAATCAAATTTTAATTTTATCAACTGGTGGACAAGGTGAAGAAAGTTCACAATTAGCTCGCATGTCTAGAGGCGAACACCGTTTTGTAAAAATCAAAAAGGGTGACACTGTTGTAATTTCTGCATCTACCATTCCAGGTAATGAACGCTCTATTGTAACAGTACTTGATAATCTTACTCGCGCTGGCGCTAACGTTATTTATAATAAAATTTTAGATATTCACACTGGTGGACATGGTCAACAAGAAGAATTAAAGATGATGATGCAGCTTGTTAAGCCAAAGTACTTTGTGCCGATACACGGAGAGCTTCACATGCTTGCAGCTCACGCAAAATTAGCTACCAGTATCGGAATTCCAGAAGAAAATAGCTTCCTGTTGGAAAATGGTTCTATATTAGAAATCAACCAACGTGGTGAAGCTAAAGTTCTTAACGAAAAGATTCCATCTGGCTATGTTTTCGTAGATGGACTTGGTGTTGGCGATGTCGGTGAAGTTGTTATCCGTGACCGTCAAGCTATGGCTCAAGATGGTATGTTTGTAATTATCGCAACCGTGGACCGCCATACCGGCAAACTTGTAAATCAACCAGAAATTTTATCTCGAGGGTTTGTTTACATGAAGAGTAATGATGATCTTATTAGAGAGGTAAAACACGAAATTCGAAAAATGATTGAAAGCAATAAAGGCAAAGGCGAACAAAGCTGGACCAATTTGCGTCAACAAATTCGTGATGAAGTGGGAGAATATTTATTCCAAAAAACCCAACGCCATCCAATGATTTTACCTGTTGTTATAGAAGTTTAATTTATTTAAAACACCCTTTATGGGTGTTTTTTATTTATCAAAAAAGAGCATGCAAATAATACATGCTCTAAAATTACAGTTTAAAATTATGCCGCTTTCTTTACCGCATATTGCAAAACTTCTTTATAATGGCTAATTACTAAGGTTTCGCCACTTACTCGTTGCTCTTTGGTATTATAACCAGTTACTTTATATGTTCCATCAAAGTAAACTTCTTGGACAATAAACGCAAACTCATCATATCCTTGTCTTAACAACACGACATCGCCTATGTGCAAACGCTTTTTATTAAATTCGTTTTCTTTATATTTTTCAGAATAGTTATAAACAAAAATTTTAATTTGCTCTTCACGAGTAATTAATTGACCCAGCAAAACTTTGCTCAATAATTTTTCATATTCCTCCAATGACAACATTTTTACAGGCAATTGATCGCACAACCACTGCCTAACCGGTGTCATTTGCTGATCTTCTTTGTATTTTTGAGCCTGCTTTTGCAATTCATACTCACTAGAAGAATTACCGGAATAACTATCTTCATCATATCTATCTCCACATCCCATATAATTTACCTCCATAAAATTTTACTTATTTTTACATAATAAATATTTAAAATCAAGAGTTGATTTTACTACACAAAACTGTTATTATAAACGCCAGAATAAAACTTAAGGAGGTTTTTATGCCAATTTTGAATATAAAAGAATTTTTGGTCAAAGAGAGAGTCGCTAAAGAATTTACGCTTATCCTAAAAACTATTATAAACAGTTACATTGACTTATATAACATTAAAGACTTTAGCTGTTTTGTGATAAGTCGTCATGCCTTCCAGGCAGCAGGAATTCAAACGCCAAAATATTTTGCACACAAAAATAGTCAAACAAAAATAATTGCCATATCTGATGAAGTGCCCCTATACCTGCGCGGGATATGGTTTGATCACGAAATTAATTGTGGTCCAGAAAATCATTATCAGCAATGTGCAAGCCTTTTTGCAGAAGAAATTAAATTTGCAAAAACAAATTTGACTGAAGAACAATTTGGAAAATATCTACTTTGTAGAACCAAAATGCTTAGCGATATAATAGAATTTTTTCCAGAACATCTCGCAATAGAAAATATCAAAAAATCTTTACAGCTTTTTGAAAAACCAGAAGAGGCTATTGCATTAGCTAGATAACTAAGATAAATAAAAGAGCGACGAAATTATCGTCGCTTATTTTTTTCTACCAAACTGGCAGAAATATAAATAGTATCTCACCTTGGCATTTCTGCCGAAGGAATATTTACAGTATTATCATACTTATAGCCAAAATCATTCGGATTAACAGGAGAAGCCGGTGCTGTATTATTTTCAGTCAACTCAGTATTGTTTTCCTCTGCTGCCTGCTTCCTTTCTGCCTCTATCCTTTTTCTTTCATTTTCTTGATGCTCATGTTCAGATTTTATTTTTAACCAATTTGCCATTACTACCTCCTAATATATTTTGTTCTAAAATTATAGTTTCAAAAGACATTTGGTAACCATACTCTTTAATTAAATTATTTTCAGCATGATGTAAGTGTGCAAAAACTTTTACAGCTAAATGTTTAAGAGTAGAATATATTGTTTCTGTTTGTTCGAGAGTTAAAAAACATGCCTCAAAATTTCCAGAATTTTTTACATAATAACAATGAACTTTATGAGGAAATTGTGGGTCCCAATAGATTGGTTTATTATGTTTTTTTAAATAAAATAACTGATTTAGTTTTTTTGGCAAAGCCATCATATAACTTACATTACTTAACATACCGGGAACTTTTGTAAATTTTACAGGAGATTTAAGCTTCAAAATTTTTAGTCTATCTTGAATACCAAAAAGATAATTATAAACTATTAAAATTTTGCTTTCCCATTGTTGTTGCTTTTCTCTAATTTCCATATAATTTATATGATTATTATTGTTATTATCGGCTTTAGAAATTTGTGCTTTCATATTTCCTCCTAAAAAATCTGCTATAAATATGCCAATTTTATGCTAAAATGTCAATATGAATAAAGAAACAATACTTTCGGGGGCACAGGCTACCGGCAAACTCCATATTGGTAATTATCTAGGTGCGTTAAAACCTTGGATTGATATTCAAAACAATACAGACAAATATCAAACCTACTTTTTTATTGCTGACTTGCACGCATTAACTGTACCACGAGACCCAAAACAGCTTCGTACCGATACTCTGGAAATTGTGGCGGAATATATTGCTGCCGGGCTGGACCCGCAAAAATCTGTAATCTTTATACAAAACCATATTTTAGAGCATGCAGAACTAGCTTGGATTTTTAACTGTATCACTCCCCTTGGCGAACTTTATCGCATGACTCAATTTAAAGACAAAGGAGAAGCTCAAAAAGATAAAGTAAATGCAGGACTTCTTACCTACCCTGTTTTAATGGCAGCAGATATTTTGATGTACAAACCTAATTTAGTTCCAGTAGGAGAAGATCAAACTCAGCATATTGAACTTGCTCGTATCATTGCTCGAAAATTTAACAAACAGTTTGGACAAACTTTTGCAGAACCAAAACCATTTATCCAAAAACCGCTGCGTATAATGAGCATAAAAAATCCAGAAAAAAAGATGAGCAAAACCAATGATGATCCAATTTACATTAGCGACAGCCCTGCAGATATCGCGACAAAATTAAAAAAAGCTGTGACCACTGATAAAGGAGCAGCAAATCTTTTGGATCTACTTAGACATTTTGGAGAACCAGCACAAATTGCAAAATTTGAAACAGACTTTAAAGATGGCTCTATAAAATTTAGCGAACTTAAAACCACCTTAGCAGAGGTAATAAGTGAGCACTTCAAACCTCTTCGAGAAAAGAAAAAAGAACTACTTAACGATAAAGCAGAATTAGCACGAATCTTAGCTGATGGCGCAGAGCAAGCTCGCATCATCGCCCAGCTTACTTTAAGCGAAGTAAAAGAAAAAGTCGGACTACTGTAATATACAGTGTCCGATTTTTATTTAACTAATTTGCTTCAGTATTTTTTTGCCCCGACTATCAACAGCAGTGACAAATTTAGTTTTAATTTCTGTTAAAACATCATTACGATCATTAACATTTTCACTTGAAGTGTTTATTGACTTAACTTTTTTCTTGCTTGGACGGGTAGAGTTTTTACTAGCACATCCGGTGCCAATTTGATGCTCCAAATTAGCGGCTTTTTCAATTTGATCGATTGTTAACATATTGCAATCCTCCTTTGCCTTGATTATAAAACAAAAAATAAAAAGCACCAAGAGGTGCTTTTTATATTATTTAGCTAGTTATAATTTGCAGCAATTCGTCTCGCTTAGCAGTCATTACAGCTGGATCCTTTGCTTCTACCACAAGCCTAATCAATGGCTCGGTATTTGAAGCTCTCACACTAAACCAATAATTTGGATAAGTTACTTTTATACCATCAATTTTAATCTGCTTACCATCTTTGTACTTTTCAATGATCTCTGAGATCTTGCTTTCAACTTCTTCCCTACTTGCTACTTTATTATTAATTTCTCCAGAAGAAACATAACGTTTATACTTAGCAACCAAATAAGACAAAGGTTGATCTTGAGCAGATAACCACTGCATAAATTTTATAAACAATAAAATTGGTGCTTCAAATGTTCCCCACGGTGTTTTGAAGAAGTAATGCCCGCTGATCTCACCTCCAAATAATGCATCCTGCTTAAGCATTTCTGCTTTTATTAAAGAATGTCCAACTGGTGTTTGAATTAAATGCACGTGTTCAAACTCTTCTTCTACCAAATTACCAAGTCTGATTTCGTAAGCAAGTGGTTGACCCGGATTTTCTTCATGTTCAATATGAGCAAGAATGGTGTACAAAATTGGAGAAGGTATTCGCTCTCCTTTTTCGTCAATGATAAAAATACGATCCGCATCCCCATCAAAAGCAACACCAAAGTCAGCCTTCTCTTCAACAACTTTTGCCTGCAAGTCCGCGGTATTTTCCGGCTTTAAAGGATCAGCTTCATGACTAGGAAAATCTCCATTAAGCTCATAATTCATTTTAACTACATCTGCATCAATACGAGCTAACAACATATCACTATCAACCAATCCCATTGCATGTGCAGGATCAATAACTAGCTTAAGAGGCTTAATTGCTTTAGTACCAGCGACCTGCAAGTACTGTTCTACGGCGAGTTTAGTAACATCATCTTTGGCAGACAACTGCCCTTTTGCATCTGGCAAAGACACAAAAGTATCATTGGTAATAATATCTCTTATTGCTTCGATACCTGTTTTACCACCCATAGCAACTGCATTTTTGCGCACAACTTTAAAGCCATTATACTCTTTAGCATTATGGGAAGCAGTAATCTGAACACCGCCATCATATCCAAAGTATCCAACTGCAAAATAATAAGTAGGAGTAGAAACTAAACCAATATCAACCACATTAACACCACTATCTATTAAACCAGAGATTAATTTATCTTTAAGAGGTTTGGTATGGACTCTCATATCTCCGCCAATTGCAAGAGTTAACTGACGACCAGGGTTTTCTTGAATAAGCAAGGTTGCAACACCTCGTCCAATTAAGTAAGCCGTATCTTCATTAAGCTGGTCAGGATAAGTACCACGAATGTCGTAGGCTTTAAAAATACTAGTATTTACTTCCATATTTGTAATATTAAAAATCAAAAAAGCCTAAATCTAGGCTAAGTAAATTTATTTTATCAAAAAAAACAGGCTAAATCTAGCCTGTCATTTTATATCTCTACTGGTGCTTATGTCGCAGTTTTCTAATTTTTTCTAAATCTCTAATCCGAAAACCAAAAGTTAAACCCCCTCTACGGCGACTCATTAAAATTGCATCGCCTGATCCAACTTTAACATACCTAAAGTAGTCGGTTATAAAAAGCCAATAAGCCAAAAGCTCTTTTAGATCGCCTTCAAAACCTCTAACAGAAAGCTTAGCAAGACGATTAGCAATTTCTTGCAGCAAAAATTGTAATTCTTTATTGTAAAATATTTGATCGTGCTGCTTTTTGCCATAATTAACGACGAATAAATACTTAGACCAGTTCATATTACCTCCAAAACTTTCTTTTATTATATCATCAAAAAAGCTATGCGATAAAAATCACATAGCTATAAAGTTTTAAAATTATGGTTACTGTAATTGGTTTTTAATATCTGCAACAGATACTAAGGTAACTTTATCTTTTCCTAAAGGAACAATAACGCCAGTGCTTTCATCATTGTCGCCTTGGATTTTTTGGAGCCAAGATAACCCTTCAATACGGAATGAAAAATCTTTCATTGATTTTAAACAACATTTGATTGCTTCAGTGGTAACTGGTTTACCGGCATATCTTTCTGTAAAGTTTTCTAAAAATTCTTGCTGTTGTTTTGAAGTAAGTTTGTTAAATCCTCCTGTAACTGTTTCCCATTTTGTCTGCGGAAAAAAATTTTTCTTTTCCAACATCGAAAACATTGGAATTGTGATATTAAAATTACCGTCGGGTGCAACACCCGCAACTTGCGAACTCATAATTTAAATCCTCCGTATTTTTTATATATTAGCGTAATGCTAAGCTAAAATTTAACACAAACTTTTCTTTGTGTCAAACATCAAGCATAATAAAAACTTTCATGCTATTAAAAATAAAAAAGGTCAAAGCATAGCCTTGACCATTAGTTTAAATAATTTATAAAAATCGCCGATATTGATTGGCAGACACGTTTACAATAGATTTGTCTGACAATTCTACTACCACCACCTTACCAAAATTATAAATTTTTGGTATATCTGTTTTTTCTACAACACTTACAACATTACTGTTTGGTAAATGTTTGGCTTGCCCAAATGCTTCGAGCAAAAAATCCCCTAATTGATTGGGACAGACTTCGGTCTGATTAGAAAATTTTTCTTTAGCCAAATCCAGGACATGATTTCTTACTTGCGGACAAATAGAAAGCATTGTTCTGATTATAGGTGTGTGGTTGGTTTTTTGTTGCTGAGTTGAAGCAGCTTCTATCGACATAAATAAAGTTTCCTCCATAAAATATATCGCTCTATTTAATAGAACGTGTTACTAATTTACTACTTTTGACTTATTGTGTCAATATTAGGCTTGATATTAATATAAAAGTAAAGTAGAATGATTAAAGTTTAAATTTAAATTTTATGTCATTTCAAATCGGTATGGAGCGAACACAACCAGACATCCTATTCTTGAAGAAACAGCCAAACTCATACCATTTAGTTTTACGATTAAACTGCCGCCACCGCAGTATGGACGGCGCATAGTGGCACGAAATAAGCAGACTGGGCAGATTGTCCGCTCTGTGCCAGTATAAGCCGATAATTCAAATATGGAATTAAAACCTTTAGAAATTACAGAGATAGAAAACTTTTTACACACTCGCTTCAAACAAACAGTGAGTGATATAGCACATTTAGGGCAAGGTGTATGGTCTCAAGCTTTTTCATTTCGTCATTTAGGAAAGGACTACGTTATTCGGTTTGGCTTATATAGCGATGATTTTAAGAAAGACCAAATTGCCGCCGCTTATGCTGTATCACACTTGCCAATACCGCAGGTAACGGAAATTGGGCAAGCTTTGGGTCGAAGTTTCGCTATTTCGGAAAGAGCTTTTGGTAATATGCTGGATGGTTTAGACGAGCCACAAATGGTTCAAATAGTTCCTGCTGTTTTTCAGATGCTTGATGCTATGAGGATGACTGACATAAGCTCTACCTCTGGATATGGTAATTGGAATACCGAAAAAGTTGCTCCATATCCAACTTGGCAAGAATGTCTATTAGATGTTTGGAACGACCCAATGACCAGCAGAACATATGGTTGGCGTGCTTCACTAAAAAACTCGCCAATGGGCGATGCGCCTTTTAACAAGGCTTTTGATGTCTTAAAATCTCTCGTAGACAAGTGTCCCAAAGAACGTCATCTACTTCACACTGACCTTTTGCATTACAATGTGCTGGTTCAAGATGGGAAAATCAATGCTGTCATTGATTGGGGTAATGCGATGTATGGCGATTTCCTGTATGAGTTAGCTGGACTTATCGTGTGGTCGCCTTGGTATTCCGCAATGCAAAATATAGACTGGGTAGAAGAAGCCCGAAGTCATTACAAAAAAATAGGCTTGGAAGTGCCTAATTTTGAAGAACGTTTGCGCTGTTACGAAATTAGTATTGGTCTTAATGGAATGAGCTACAACGCTTTCAAGCGCAACTGGAAAGACCTTGAACTTACGACAAAAAGAACTTTGGAATTAGCCCTATCGTAAGATGGGCTTATTTTTTATTCTGCCAATTTCTGGCTGTGCGGGTTCTATGGATTTTATCTAAAGATTTCTGCTGCTCGGCCAACTTTGCTACTGCACCCACAACTTGTTTTTGCCTTCTTTCTTCCACCCCAACGACAAAGTAATTAAATATACCCAACCACTGCTCAAAGTCGAGGTCTGTGGGCTTGGCATCAGGATTAAAATTAAGCTCATCAGCCAGTTTCAGAAACTGGACGTGTCCAAAAACATTTTTGTAACCCTTTTTAAGATTTGGTCTTACCGACGTAAAACCGAACGCAACAAAATCTTTGAACAAAGCCGCAGTGTGTTGTGGAATAAGCGGCTTTTTCAATTTTTCTATTCGTAATAATACTGAATTTACTTGTGGTGTGGGAGTAAAATCGTTGCGTCTAAATTTGTGAACAACACTGAAACTAAACCACGGCTTATATAGAATGGACAATAATGTTTCTCTGGCATATGGCTTCCCAGCATACTTTTTTGCTGCTTCTTCCTGCACGATTAAATAGCTATCTTCGGGTGAATTTTGTGCTCCCAGCAACTTCTTAATTATATCGGCAGTAATGTTAAAGGGAATGTTGGAAAAAATCTTATATGGTTCTTTGGGCAAATCGGATTTAAGAAAGTCAGCTTTTTCTATGCGAACATTGCCATACTCTTTGAACTTGTCCTGCAAGTAACCATAAAGTTTTGGGTCAGGTTCTATGGCAATTACTGATTTAACCGACTTGACTAACAACTCGGTAATAATCCCCTTTCCTGCCCCAATTTCAAGAACCGTATCCTCTTTACGCAAAGACGACTTCTGTATCAACTCCTGAACGAGCTTGGGGTCTCGTAAAAAATTTTGGGAATGTTGTAAGTTCATTGGTTATCCTATTATTAGGAATAATACCATAATCGGTTAATCCTCGTATCTGCCCACAAGATTGATGTTCGAGCGTAAATAGCTTAAAATTAAGCTAAATTACCATATTATTACGATGTCCCCTATTGAAGAATTACACAAAACTGCTTGGCAAATCTTATGCGAAATCCAGCAAGAACAGCTCGCTACTCCTAATGACCAGTGGATTATTATTGATACTAACGCTGATGTCAGAGAACGAGCTGTTAGGATGATTGCTAAAACGGGCAGCCTTAAAGCATTAGAATACCAAACATCCTTATTGGCTACCTTCAGAAGCATACAACAGCTAAATGGAGTGCATACCAGACCCAATGCTTACAAGGTTGAGCCTATACTTCCAAGATTCGAGGAAGTCTACGCTCTATACGAAAGTATTTTTACTCAAGAATATAATGCTGACCACATAAAATTTCTTACCAAGCAAGTCCAAGTATTAAGTCAGTCGGCCAATAAGCCGCCTGAACCAAAAAAGACTAACCTGTCTGCGGCAGACCAGAAAAAGTTATTCATACTTGAAAAGCTCAAAGAAGAATGGGCTCTAACTCCAAACACGGGCGAGACTAAAATATCGACCCAAAAATATCATTCTTGGATGAGAGAATGCGGCATTACAGACTGGTATGAGCTGGAAAACATATTAAAGCTGCTGGAGCAAGCAGGACTTATTTCAAAATTTAGAATTATAGGAGCAGCGAGGTAATTGTATGAGCAGTATTCTCACAATCCAATTCCCGCAGGATTTCGAAAAGCGGTATAGTCAATACAAAGAAAAAGTTTTAGGCAGTGCATCTCCTGCGCAACCACAGCCTAAAGTTGAGGCTTTGCCAACGCCAAAAAATAAAGTCTTAAGCGTCCAATTAAAGCACGGGCTTTTAACACTTAACGAAAGCGCAGGTTCTGTGCAATTCAACGAAGTGAAAGCGAGTATTAACCCACAGACCCAAGAATTTGCAATCCTACACACGTTAATGAGCAGTGATGAGTATTTAGCGACTTATACCGATTTGTTGGGAGAAAATCCCTCAAAAGACGCCAAACGTAAACTTGGTTTTATTATTAGAAACATTAAAGAGATATTGGGTATTTTGCCGAAAGGACAGGCCAAGAACCGAGACTGTATAGAAAATATCAAGCAACACGGATACAAACTGATAGTTTAAGCACACCTGAAGCACATTCAGCCCATAATACAACCACAATAATCGCACATTCTTTCCGTCCATAATTGAATAATAAAAGGATAAAGTCAAAGCACAATACGCTTTGGCTTTTTTCTTTCGCCAAAACATTACCATTAACAAAAAATCAATGACCAGAAAATTACCAAAGGGTCAGGCAGACACCCAAAGTTATGCCGAAGATTACCGCAATTACTTATACACGTTCGATTTAGGTGCAGCCGCAGCACTGGTTTCAGCTGGCTTTCAGCTTGCCTTGCTTGATAAAACTAACTCACGTAAAGTCCAGTTTGCTTTCCTGCGACAAGCAGGGATAGAACGGGTTGTAGACGATTATTGGGCTGACCGCCTCGAAGTTAAAGCGAGGTCGTTTTTCGATAACCTCAAAATGCTTAAAAACCGACTATACAGCGAATAAGGAAATTTTATGAACCAATCAAAACAATGCCATCACTGTTCAGTGCCGTCGGTTAAATACAAGTGTTTACTGTGCGACTGCACTGGCAAAATTGAAGTGCCAAAAAATATCATTTGGCACAGTGAAAGAATTGACGACTTCACAGTAGTCGGCAGTGATTATTTGACGTGTGATGAATGTAAAGGTCGAGGCTGGATATTAGTTCCGCAAATGATTGCAAACCAGTATCCGCATAACGTCTTGGAGTATTCCCCGAAATTTCGGGACAACAAAAAACGGACGCCAAGACAAAAATAAGCAGCCGAAAGGCAGCCAAACGCAGGCGTTATGCTGGATACAGTTGCTATCAGAATTACATATCCGAACTTTATGGTTGGAAACCCCAACCTTTTTACTCCTGCGTTAATTATCAACGACAAAACTACTGATTTTAACTACGGACGCCATAAGTTCCAAAAGTTCACCCAGAACGCCACGTTCGCAGACAAACAGGCTGGTATTTACTTACCAAGGCTGACCGTATATCAGCGTTTTGAGGATTTTAAGGTGAGATACGACCTGCACATTGAATTTTCTGTTCCCAAACTGTTAAATGGCAATAGCGTTCAAGAATACAACGACACGGACTTTGACAGGGTTATAGAAGAACTCCAAGCTCGCCTTTCCCAGATGGGAATTAAAATTTTCAAGGCATTACTTCGCAAAGCGATAGTTGTTAAAGCACACTTTGGTAAGAATATCGTGCTACCTGCTCCAATGACCGTGCAGGATGCTATTTCAACGCTTTACAAAGCAGACATCGGCAAAACAAAAGACGTGAATGTGAGGCACTACGGCAATAATGGCCAAGCTTTATATTTTTATGCTTCCTCTGCCAATATCATTTTTTACGACAAACTCAAAGACATTCAAACCCCTAAAGCGAAGGCCATTGATAAAGACAAACTTTATCTGGAACGAATGTTTACAGACATTTGGAACGATGAACAAAAGCCTGAAATTCTACGTTTCGAAATCAGACTGGCGAAGCAGCAAAGCCTGACTGCTTTCCTCTCGAAAATAAAAGGCGAAAAAATTAAGGAAGCTGCTTTTGAGGAGCTATTCAACAAAGAACTCTGGCAAAAAACCCTACTTACCAAGTGGTCAGAAATAATCAAATCACCAGCCAGTCAGCTCGCCTTTAAGCTGGAACGACCAACTGAAGAAGTGTTTGATGCAATGATTGCTGGATTAACTTCCAAAAAGAAGAAGCAGGCGCACTCACTTAATGCCGCACTCGCCAGTCTTGGTCTCTATACACTTATCAACCAATATGGGGTTAGGAAAACCAGAGATAAAATTGAGAAAAATTGGACAAGCAAAAGCTGGACACGGCTATCACCTAAAATAAAGGTCGCAGCTACTACCTTACGAGGAACGCCACCATCGCTCGCTATCAGCGAAATACAATCAGCATTAGAAAAATTCGAAAGGTATGACTTCAAACAAGACTAAAAAACGAAGTCAGCCTTCAGTGAGATACCAGCCCATAGAAGACACCAATGGGCTGATTGAAAGTGCCTTTGACCTTTTATTTGAAGAAACATTACTGAAATACGGCAATTTGACAACTGATGACAATTAAGACTATAATAAACTTATGGAATTTCTCACATTGGAAGAAGTAGCAAAAGAATTAAGAGTTCACAAGCGCACCATATTGCGCTGGCTTAAAAGTGGCTCGCTTAAAGGTTATAAGCTTGGTGATGGCAAGACTTCTCTGCTTCGCATTCCAAAAACCGAAGTTAGTAAATTTTTAGAAAAGCATAAAATTAAATGACACCAGAAGCAGACAAACAATTTAAGCTAATCGCTACATACGCTCGTGTATCTGAAAATCCTGACGAAGAAGAACGCACCATAAAAAACCAGCTAATGACTTTTAGTGAGCTGGCTGGAAAAAATAATTGGCAGATAGTTCAGGAGTATAAGGATGATGACTGGAGCGGCGATATTTTGGAACGCCCAGCACTGGATAGGCTTCGACTGGATGCGAAAAGCAAAGACAGAGTTTGGGAAGCCGTGCTTATCTACGACCCTGACCGATTGGCTCGCCGTTATTCCTACCAAGAATTAGTAATGGATGAGTTGCGGGAAGCTGGAGTGGAAGTTATCTTTGTTACTGTTCCTGCACCAAAAAATAGCGAAGATAAAATTCTGCACGGTGTTAGAGGTTTGTTTGCTGAATATGAGCGTGCGAAAATTGCCGAAAGATTTAGACTTGGCAAACTGCGAAAGGTAAAAGAAGGACATATTCTTACAACGCATCCCCTTTACGGTTATAACTACATCCCGAAACAGGATAAGCAACACGGTTATTATGAAATCAATCCAGAGGAAGCACGAGTTGTAAAAATGATATTCTCTTGGGTAGCTAATGACGGAATGACACTGCGAGCCATAGTCAGGAAGCTACAACAGCTTGGTATTAGGCCACGTAACAGCAAAAGAGGCGTATGGAGCACCAGCACCTTAAGCACTATGCTGCGACACAAGGGTTATATTGGCGAAGCCCATTATGGAGCTTCTTACGCTGTTGTTCCAGAAAGACCGCTCAAAAACGAAAAGTATAAAAAGCAGAAAAAGACCAGTCGTAGGTTACGACCTACCGAAGAATGGATAACAATACCCATTCCTGCAATTATTGAACCAAAAGTTTTTGAAAAAGCAGGCCAACAGCTAAAGACAAACTTTGCTCTGTGTAAACGCAATAAGAAAAATCAGTATTTACTGTCTGGGAAAATTGATTGCGTATGCGGTAGAAAGCGGATGGGTGAAGGCTATTATAATAAGCCAAACCTATATTACCGCTGCACTGACAGAACATTAAGTTTCCCTTTGCCGCCTAAATGTGAAGAAAGAGGTATCAACGCAAGAGTTGCTGATGAACTGGTATGGAAAAAGGTTTCTGGCTTGATGAGCTCTCCCAAGTTATTAGCCGAACAGGTTGAACGCTGGCTCAAGAACCGACAAATCAAAGCAAAATCTACTTTGGTAGATGTTGAAGCTACCAAAAAGGAAATCAGTAAATTAAACGGTCAGATTGAACGATATAACAAAGGTTACGGAGCTGGAGCATTTACTTTAGAGCAACTTAAAGAATATACTATCCCCCTTCGAGATAAAATCACTAAACTTGAAGCACAAGTCGCAAACACTACCGACCAAGCTAACCAAACGCTCTTGGAAGCACCCAGCCAACGTGACATTAAAGCATTTGCCGAAAAAGCTAAAAAGACCTTACAGGATTTGAAATTTGAACCTAAACGGGCAATAATACTCAATACTGTTGAAAAGGTTGTAAGCGATAAAAATCAGCTGCAAGTCACAGGATACTTACCATTAACTAATTCAAATTATGTCGGGTTCAAAACAGACAATCGGAATCGTTGGTTTACCAAATGTAGGAAAATCAACTTTATTTAATGCAATAACCAAATCTCAAGTTGAAGCAGCTAACTACCCTTTTGCAACCATCGACCCTAATGTTGGCGTTGTTCCTGTACCTGATGATAGGCTTGCTAAGTTAGCAGTGCAAGAAAAAAGCGCAAAAATCGTACCGACAAGCATTGAATTTGTTGATATAGCTGGGCTTGTTAGCGGTGCCCATAAAGGTGAAGGTTTGGGAAATCAGTTCTTATCACATATTCGTGAAGTTGATGCAATTTTAGAAGTCACGCGCGTCTTTAATAATGACGATATTATTCATGTAAATGGATCTGTAGATGCAAAACGAGATATGGAAACCATTGCCATAGAACTACAACTTGCCGATCTGCAAAATGTAGACAAGCGTTTAGAATCTAATAGCAAGCTAGTAAAGTCTGGGGACCGTATTGCAAAAATTAAGCAGACAGTGCTGGAAAAATATAAAGCTGCTTTAGAAGCAGGTCAAATGGCAAACACAGTAAACTTAAGTGATGAAGAAAAGTCTGCCACTAAGGATATTCAACTCCTAACGACAAAACCATTTTTGTATGCTTTTAATAGCAGCTACGACATGAGCGCAAAAACATATAGCAATGTTCCAGACCCAATGCCGAGCAACGCTTTAATTATAGACGCCCAGCTGGAAAGCGAGTTATCAGAATTAGAAGATGAGGACAGAACCTCTTATTTGCAAGAGATAGGTATGTCCGAAAGCGGTTTGGACAAAATCATCAAAGCAGCTTATCAAACGCTAGGCTTAATTACTTTTATTACTGCAGGACCCATGGAAAGCAAAGCATGGACTTGCCCAGCAGGGACAAAAGCTCCTGGAGCTGCGGGAGTAATTCATACAGACTTTGAAAAAGGGTTTATTCGTGCCGAAGTAATTGGCTACGATAAACTTCTAGAAGCTGGCGGTTATGTGCAAGCAAAAGAAAAGGGTTGGTTACGTATGGAAGGCAAAGAGTATGTTATGCAAGACGGCGATGTGGTTCATTTTCATTTTAATAGATAAAAAAATACGCAGGATATTTTCCTGCGTTTTTATTTAGAAAAGTTTAAAACTTTTGATAAACTCTGCGTAATGCACCACGTTTCAAAACTACTCTATTTGCACCTTCATGTGCATTTTCGACAATTAATTTAAAGCAACTTTCTTTAAGATAATAAACCCCTCTTCGCAATTTCTTCTTAGCATTTTTAACCATATCTATAAGATTAGCCAAAGAAAGCTCAACCCCGCTATCTCGTCTTAAACATATAGCATTGGCTTTAGAAAAAAATATTCTTTCTTCGATCATACGTTTAATATTTTCTGGATTCTCAAAACTATTAACAACCCATAAAATTAAATCTTTAGCAAAACCTCTTCCACTATTATTCTTTAGGGTAACAATCGAACTTGCCATAGATTTTGGCAAATTTATATCGGTTACTTTACTAACTGATTGCATACTAATATTTCCTCCAAAAAAATTAAAATCCTATATGGATTTGTTAATATTATATACTTTTTTAAAAAATCTAGCACGTGGATTTTTAAAAAAATAAGACAAATAAAAACCCCTCTTTCTTAGGAGGGTCTATTATTTAACAATAAATTTGCATTATTTTTGCTCTAGTAATAAAAAATCCAACAGATTGCCATTTAGGTCTTGGAAGCAAATATAAGTCATGCAACAGATCAACCGGATCTGATACTGCCAAGCTGGCAATGTTATCTATTATTTTATTCATATTACTTCTGATTGATTCAAATTGCGAATTTTTAACATTTTTATAATCAGTGCCTAATAATTGCCGAGGCAACAAGCCCCGATAGGTATCATTGATCAAAACTTGATCAGCGGAGTTTGAATACAAAATAACTCTACTATCAATAAGGGTTTTGGCTTTTTCTTTATTAAACAAAAAAATAACTAACAACCAATGGTCCATAACAGTTAATTTGAAAACATTAGCTTCTAAATTAGCAATTACCTTATAAGGAATTAATTTATTTTCAGGAATTACAGGATAAAGTTTTTTCATAAAATCTAATGCGTCATGATCATATCGTGGACCGCTATTTTGCAATAGCATATTAAACATATGCTTACCTGGATTTTTGGTCATATTTCCTCCATATTTTTTGTCAGCATACAATATTTTTTAATCTAAGTCAATACTAGACAAAACTATAAAAATTAGTTAAAATTAAAGAAATTTATAGGATTTTTAAAGGAAATTTACATTTTCTTGAAGCTAACAATGTTATGCTATAAAAGTTCCGTAAACATTTAATTAATATTCTCTATTTTTATAGAGATAAGGATTTGGAAAATACTATATTCAGTAATTCCAATAAGAAAGGAATCCTTATGCCGAGATATGAATTAATGTACATTCTCGCCTCCTCTGTTTCTGATGACATAGTTCCAGAAACAACTGCTCAAATTGAGCAACAAGTCGCTGATTTTGGCGGCACAGACATCAAGCACGAATTGCTTGGTAAAAAGAAACTTGCTTACACAATCAAAAAAACCCGCAACGGTCATTACGGAGTAATCAACTTCGAAATGCCTGCAGCAAAGGTTAATACATTTGAAGCAAAGATCAGAACTCAAAAGAACACAATTATTCGTTCTTTGATTATCAACTTAGAAGACCATATTGCTCGTAGTGGTAAAGACGAAGTTGCTCAAGCAAAGATGGTTAAAAATCGTCCAGTAAAAATGGAAGATGAAAAAACTTCTAACGAACCAAAAGAAGCAGGCAGTGCAAAATTAGATGAAAAAATCGAAAAAGCATTATCTGAAGACTTAATCTAAAATTAAACTTTGGTTATTTCAACCAAAAAAATCAAACTACATTATGGATCTTAATAAAGCTATGATTATCGGTCGCCTCACTCGCGATCCAGAACTTCGCACTACTCCAGGTGGTGCCAATGTTTGCCAATTTAGCATTGCGACAAACTATGTGTATAATAACCAACAAACTGGTCAAAAAGTTGAACAAGTTGAATACCACAATATAGTTGCATGGAGAAAATTAGCAGAAATTGCTAGTCAATATCTTAAAAAAGGTCAAAGAGTTTATATCGAAGGAAGAATTCAAACTCGTAGCTGGGATGCTCAAGACGGTCAAAAGAAAAACCGCACCGAAATTATTGCAGATAACATGATCATGCTTGATGGCGGACGTGGCAATGGCGGCAATGGTTCAGAAAATAATTATTCTAACCAAAGCGGACCTGCTCAAAAACCTCAATCAAACTACGAAGAAGAGCTTCCAACAATACAAGCCGAAGAGATAAATGTAGATGATATTCCGTTTTAAATAATATTTAACTAACATGCCTAAACCAACTAATAACAACCAACCTGTAAAAAAAGTTTGCTACTTTTGTTCTAACAAACTTTCTACAGTAGATTACAAAGACACTCAAACGCTACGTCGTTTTATGTCACCTCATGCAAAGATCTTAGCTCGTAGCCGCACTGGCTCTTGCCCAAAGCACCAACGCATGATCACTGTTGCACTAAAACGTGCACGCCACATGGCTTTACTACCTTTCGTAGCACCATAAAAACAGTATCAGCAAATTATTAAGAAAATTTAAAAATTCTTACTAGTTTGCTGATATTTTAATTCTTAATTAGATAATACAATTCATAAGTGCAGATTTTTCTCCAAGATATTTTAAATAATTTGCATTTATGGATATGTTATAAGGAGAGGCTTTTGGGCGCGGGTTCATAAAATAATTGGTTTGAATAAATCCGGACTCATAAAGCCGAAAATAAAATGGATTTAAACGATGTAAAATTAGGTGCGATTGTTCTAATGAACAAAGAACCTTTTCAAGTAATATGGTCTAACCGCATGCGCACAGCGCAGCGCAAGCCAGTTATGCAAGCTAAGCTTCGTAATGTAATTACTGGCAAAGTATTGGAGTATAGCTTTAAATTTGGAGAAAAAGTAGAATCTGCAGATGTAACACGAGAAAACGCAAATTTCTTATATGCCGATGACGAAGGTACTCATTTTATGAACAATGAGACTTACGAAACTATAGATTTTCCAAAAGAAGTAACTTTAGAACAAGAGCCATTTTTAATTGAAGGTACTAAAGTGATTGTTCTTCGTTTTAACGGTAAGCCAGTATCAATTGAACTTCCAATTAAAGTTGACCTTAAGGTTGTAGAAGCTCCCCCAGGGGTAACTGGTAATAGTGGCGGAAACGTAACTAAACCAGTAAAAATGGAAACAGGCTTAATGGTCCAAGCTCCGATGTTTATCAAAGAAGGTGATGTAATCAAAATCAACACCGATACCGCAGAATACATCGAACGCGTAAATAACTAAACTACAAAAAAACGCCTTATGGCGTTTTTTATTTCTAATAAATTTAAGAAAAATAAAAAGGAAGCTATATAAACTTCCTTGTGATTCAAAAAGTTAATTTTTGAACATTAATTTAGTCAGACCAATTGTAAAGTGGTCTTTCAAACTATAAACCATTTCATTGTCCAGCTCATTTTGAGCGGTATTTAAAATAAACAATCCGCTTTTTACCATCATTTTTTCATCTTCAATAGACGTAAAGCTGTAACCTTGAATCTCGCCCAGATACATATACGGTTGATTATTATCTTTGTAGCCCAAGTTTTTAAGGGCTGTCCAAATGATAATAATGTTTTGCCGATTTTGTGCCGGGATCCTATTAACAGCATCAATGGCTTTTTGTCGAATGACTTCTGGATCAACTTTTTTTGAATAAAAGTCATATCCCAATCCTTCTTCCTTATTAGTTTTAGGATTGCCATTCTGATCATAATAAGAGATTCTTGAAAAATCAGATGTTAAGTCCCAAACAGCAGCGTTGCGTTTTAAAGAATCAGGTATAGCCGACAATAGACCACCTTCTCCTTCCTTTGTAACATCAGTTGTTGTAACAACAAATTTTTCTGAAATTCCTGGCTTAGCCGCGATTACTCCCGGCAATTGTGCAGCCGTTGAATTCATAAAAAATTGAATATTACCAGGCTTATTTGAAGGTGTTGCACACTCTGCATTGGCAGAACGAAGTTCGCCAATTGCCAGTCTATTAAAATTTTCTGCATTTTTATTAGCTTCTTTTTCTAATGCTAAATCAAACAATAGCTGATTAGCGTTAGAATAAACCAGTTCTTGATTTTTGCCATCGGTCTTAAACGCAAATGTAAACAACCACCTTTTAACTAAACACATAGTAATCATACATTGTTTGTTCGGCATTAAAGATTCTGAAACCGGAAACGAATTACGATTTTTTCGTCCGAAATCCGGGACAACAACATCGTATTTGCCGTTATTTAATGTCGGTGCTGAAGACTGAGAATTAACCCCGTCGAGACCAGAAGACCTATTGCTCTGAGTAACATTGTTATTAGCATTATGACCGCCAAAAACATTAAAGTAACTCAACAGCCAATAAACCAAAACGAAGACTAAGATAATAAAGATAACCCCACCAAAAACTGGACCTTTTTTAACTTTAAATTGTTGTGACATTTTATTTCCTCCTAGAAATATTTTTAAATTTTCATAAATAAATTTATGACTAATCAAAATACCATAATTATTAAAAACTGTCAATATACAATTGGTTAAATTAATCTTGACATTTTATGCAAATTAGATATAATAAAGAGCTATATTTTATAGCGATTTAACAAAAATATCAGAATATTGGAGGAAAAATGAAGAAATTCTTAATTTTATTTTGTTTATTTTTTGCAGTTACATTGCCCAGCTTTGGACAAAGCACAACTGTGGTAAATCTAAGCATTGATCCACATGACTGGAATAAGCTCGTAGTTAATAATTTTTGGAACAAGACAATGGGCGTTAATACACAGATTTGGTATAAAAATCTAACTGCTCAAAAACGCATTAGATTTTCTTTACAAGCAAAAGTTATTAACAAGAATACCGAGAAGGATAACTTGCAACTATCTGCCGGATTGGGCATTCAAGTTACAAGCCGTAAAAGAAACACCAATTCTTATCAGGCTTTATTGTCCAACGACTTGCAGTATAAGCATAAAATTAACAAAAAACTTTCTTTTAACGCCAGAGCTGCAAACTTTTTGTCAGTTAGCCCCAATGCAAAACAGGGCGATCATACTGACAAGTTAATTACCAATGTTGGTTTTAAATATCAAAAAACTAACCTGTTTTATTACGCAGATTACTTGTTTGCTTTTAAAACTGGCACCCGTGCCAACTATCAAGGTTTTGGAGGAACATATGACCTAACCAAAAAGATTACTGTTGGAGGCATTGTTTATACCGACTTAAAAGAAAAAACTTTAAAGCCACATCTGGTGGCAACGTTTGCTTATAAGTTTTAAGAATTATTTATGCGATTGCAATTAGCAGTCGCTTTTTTATTTATTTAAAAAGCACTTCACATTATGGAAGTGCTTTATTTTATTCGGCAATATTTTTTTCGGCTAAATATTTTTCTACATCAATAGCCGCCTTACATCCTTCCCCTGCTGCTGTTACAGCTTGACGATAACGATGATCATGAACATCTCCTGCCACAAAAACACCTTCGATGTTAGTAGAAGTAAATTCTTGAGGAACAATATAGCCACGGTCATCAGCAGTGATTCCAGCTTCTATAAAAATTTTTGTAGCTGGACTACGCCCAATAGCTGCAAAATAGCCACTGCAATCTATTACGCTTTCTTCTGCAGTAGCGTTATTTTTAATTTTAATTCCAGTGACATTATTTTCGCCCAACACATCTACAACTGTACTGTTAGTAATAAATTTAATCTTGTCATTACTATGAGCACGACCTAGCATAATCTTAGAAGCTTTAAATTGTTCGCTACGGTGTACCAATGTTACTTGACTAGCAAACTTAGTTAAAAACAAAGCCTCTTCCATAGCACTATCTCCACCACCAATTACTACAACTTCTTTACCTCTAAAAAAGAAGCCGTCACAAGTAGCACATGCAGAAACACCTTTACCACGAAGACGCTGTTCGTTTGAAAGTCCAAGCCATTTTGCTTCTGCACCAGTTGCAATAATAACTGTATGAGCTTGATAGCTTCCATTTTCGGTAGTTACCACAAAAGGTTTGTTAGAAAAATCAACTTTACTTGCGGTTTCGTTTTTTATTTCTGCTCCAAACTTTTCTGCCTGCTGACGCATATTACCCATTAAGTCTGGACCCATAATACCGTCTGGAAAACCAGGGTAATTTTCAACTTCTGTTGTCCACATTAGCTGTCCACCCGGCTCTAGACCAGCTATCACCAAAGGTTTAAGACCAGCTCTAGACGTGTATAAAGCAGCTGTTAATCCAGCTGGACCAGAACCAACTATAATTGTGTTATAAATTTCATTCATATTTAGTCAAAGTATTACTATTTCTTAATAATTATACCAAGTCTGGGACTTGAAAAAAAGTGGCAATTATAGTAGAATATTGAAGTACAAATTAAATACGGCGCTATCGTCTAATGGTTAGGACGCCAGGTTTTCATCCTGGTAATCGGGGTTCGATTCCCCGTAGCGCTACCAATAATAAAACATCAGCTTGTCTGGTGTTTTATTATTGGTGTAGGTATAGAGGAATCGAACGGGTTGAAGTGAGCTAGACTTGGGAGCGTAAGCCCAAGTCGCAGCGAACGATCAAAGAACTTCCTGTGGAAGTTCTTTGCAACCCAGGACAACGAAGCTTGCCAGAGGCAAGCAAGGCGAAATTCCCCGCAGCGCTACCAATAAAAAAACTTATCTATCACGAAAAGGGGTTTTTTGATTTCTACCCCTATTCACGCACTTCTCCTAGTTTTTTAATATTTATACTGATCAGTATGTATTTAGCCTAACTTGAATCTCATAATAAAAATAGCGGTAAAAAGTTGCCGAAATACGCAACTGTCGTCTATTTATTTCCGCACATAAGTCTAAATCTGGCAAGGGCTTGCGAGAATTTACCTAGAGGGTAAAATAAGATATGTAAGACAATAACAATTCACTAAACCATTAATGGATATAGAAATTCTATCCATGATAAGCACCTCATCATTCACAAGCCATGATTATTACCAATATGATTCAAGATGACGAAAAAAAGGGTCACGCTCGCCCGTCAATACCAGACCTTCCCGGAGTGCCAGAAGAAGAAAATAGCAAATAAATCATTATGACACCAGAAGAATTAAATAAACAAAAAAATAAATATGAATCAGTTAGAGATCATTATGTAAAAGCACTTAACGATTCAGAGACAGAAGCGGTTAGACAATTAATACTTGTTGCCACTGTCTTTTTAACAGCTTCACTATTTGTATTGCAAAAGGATAATTTAGAAGTAGATTTAAGCCAAATATTTAAAATAATATTGGTACTTTCTTGGTCTTCATTTATTATTTCAATGGGTTTAGGTGTATCGATTTTTATAAAAGATCGCAGATTTTTTGGCGACTGGGCTACAGCAGCAGAAAGCATAGCAGAAGCCATTTCAAAAAGGGTTGTTGATAGTCAAGAAAAAATTAACAGCTTAGTAAATATAACTTTTAACAAGCTACCTCAGAATACATCTGATAGTATTTTGAAGTTACAAATAGCATCTCTTGGTTTAGGGATTATTGGTTTATTAATTGTTAGCTCTGTATTTATTTTCTAGTTTAAATTCTTACAACTTTCTATTATTTATTTCTATAATTCTATAAGTAGAACAAATATGTCAATATTTTCTAAATTTTGTTTTGGACAGGTAAAATCAAATAGAAATCCCTTAATTTGTCTTTTTTAACTAATGGCTTTAAAAAACTCTAACGTAGTAAAAAACCAACATTACATACCTGAGGGGTTGCTTAGTTTTTTTACTAATGAAAAAGGTCAGATATTTGAAATACTGTTATCTAAATCAAAAATCTACCCAACCAGTCCTAGTAATTCAATGTCAGAAACATTTGTATACGAACATGAAGCACTAGAAAAAAATGAATTAGAAAACCAATTTGCCAAATTAGACAATGAAGCAATAAATGAAATGGCAGAATTACTTAGCGTTATTTCGGATGTTAAAAATGGTGCTAAAGAATTTGCAGATATAAAGAAGTGTTTAACAAAGATGCTCCCAAAGTTATTAGTATTTTATTATAGAAGCGGGGCTTTACTCACTGAATTTGCTAGTGGAAACAGTGATCATAAAATCCCTTTACTCACAAAAAAAATTTTGAATATTGAATACATCCAAAGTCTTTCTAAAATTTTAGAAAATTTTTACAATTGCGGGATAATTGAAAGCAGTGACGACTTCTTAATGAGTGATCAATTTATTTCAACCGTCGCAACTGGAATAAAATCTAGATTTTTCGATGTTAGCAATCGACATATTGGATTAACAGAAACCTTAGTTCTTATCCCAGTCAACGCTAGCTTCTACGTTGCATATTGGAATTCTGCAAAATTGAATTTCATAGCAGAAAAAATTAACTTACTTAGTGAAAATGAATTAATCAACGTGAATAGGTCAATAATAAATAACTCTTATATAAAAAGTATTGCAAAAAAACAAGAACGAGTCGAACAAGCTCATAAAGATTTTAGGTTTTCATCACCTACGCAAATATACGCAGGTGGAAATCCTAATGGATATACAACTGGAGCGATAAAAAAGAAAGAAGTATTCTACGACCCAATTGATAAAGAAGCTTTTGACATGCTAGAACTTATGAACTTTAGTCAATACAAGGGTTTAGGTAGAAATGATTTGTGCGGTTGCAAAAGCGGTAAAAAATTTAAAAAATGCCACGAAAATCCATATAGTAGAATTAAATTTGTAATTCAAAATTTTGGAAACAAAAATATTGATTATGCAATACCGAATATTCCCCATATAGAATTACCAATAGACAGTTGGGCAGGTTTTAAAAAAGATTAGACATTCTAAGGTTATAGCATAACAAGAAAAATACTTTACCAAATCAGAGTGGAATACTTGTTTATATATTTAAGTCTAGACATACTACTTTTGATAATATACCTTGACTTTTTAGAGTAACGTAATCTTTACACTCTTTACTCATTTTTGAAGCTTCCTCCATCTTTGAAAAGCTTGTAAAGTTTTTTCACAATTCTTTCTAAAATTCGAACCGCTTCCCGTCTCGGGCTACCAATAATAAAACATCAGCTTGTCTGGTGTTTTATTATTGGTGTAGGTATAGAGGAATCGAACGAAGTGAGATTCTCAATTCAATTTAGCAAAGTGAAAATTGTAGGCGATACCGCTGAGCGAAGCACCGACAGGCAGCCAACATTACCATTGCTGAAAAAAACATCAGAATACATAGAGGCAATGCCGAAAATGGTAAAGTGAAGTGAATGGCTAAGTAGTGTTATAACACTTGATTTATACATACAAAATACCACTGAAAAGTGGTGTTTTAGATTATCATTGTTTAATTGCATCGACCCTCTTTATTTGATACACTTAATCATCAACTTAAAAGCGAGGTTTAATATATGTGGAAAAAACATCCTATACATTTTCTTAAATGCTTAAGGGACTTAATCCCTCCGAGCCATTTTTTAGAGTTCTCTAAATACGAATACCAATCAGAAACCAACACCGATCAAAGCCGCGAAGTATTTCTTACAAGATTTTCAAATGTAGATGAAAAATTTTTAAATTTACATATAACCAGCTTAAAACCAGGATACGAATTTGCCCTACAGTCAAGAGTTTATGATTCCACTAAAAACTTACTTGGGCATTTACCATTGGTAGATTTCTTGGGTAGCAACATATTAGAAGTTTTACAAATTACTTCCCACCCTGACCATAATCTTGGAAAACATCTCTGGATATACAAAACAAACCGTTCATTCCATGGATACTTCCCCACTGTGTTAAATGAAAGTAGTTGGTTTAAGTTTATGGCTTCGTTGATTTTATGGAATAAACCATCATTTGGATTTCTCATAACCGACCCACGATGGTGTGCCCACGGGATAATAAATGGTTATTCTGCTCTTAGATGGAGCAACAACTCAGCACGACATAAAAACCATCCAGAACTATACAGGATAGAGAAAATTAACTTAGAAGTGTGATAATGTAATTGCCCTTTTTATTTGCATAGATTATGAGCAAAAACCTTCCACACCAAAAAAAATAAACTCAGTTTTCAGGGCAATGATTCGCTGGCATATTCATCATTTCATTTAACCATATAACTATCTCTAATAGTTTAAACTAAGAAAAATCTAAAAATTCTTGGACAACTTTCAGCTATATTATTGACGGAGACTTTTATCTAGTCCAAAGACTAAAGTAAGGTCACTCCATACAACCACTCTTAAACTAAAGTTTTCTAAATGTATTTGAATTGTAGAAAATTTCTACCACCATTGGTTTTATTACACACTTTTTAATGATAAGTTAGCAATGCACAACCAAAACCCCATCGTTTCCAATGGGGTTTTTAATATTATTTATTTTAGTTCTTAATCGGAAATTAAAGGATCCAGATTTCAGCCCGAGGTAGCTATTTTACTGCCCCACACTCTCTCCAGCGACGCGACCATTATGGTGATTCTTGTTTGGATTTTGAGCAATACCTTGTTCTTCAAATTCACGCAACACCTGCTTTACCCCATAAATCCAATTAGGACTTCCTGGTTGTACATACAAACCAATAAAATCCTCTGGGGGAACATTTTTGTAACGGCTTTCTAATAGATTATCAAAATCTTTTACCCATTCTGCATAACTATTATATTTTCGCAGCTTAGGAGGTGTGCCACCAATACCACTACAATTAAAGTAATAGCAATTTTTTCCAAAAGTACTTTCGACAAAAGAAATAGCCACCATCATCTTCATATTTTTAGATTGAGCAAAGGCATCTAAAGTTGCCTCATCATCTACAAATGGAGACTTCTTAGAAGCTAAATATGCTCGAAGCTTATCTTTACGGATTGCCAACTGCTCTACTTTAGAATCCACTTCTTCACGATTTTCTTTGACCAAGCCACCAAACACTGGAGAAGCCACATCAATAACTTGCTGAGAAAACACTTTTACCCCATCTTCAGCCAAACTAGCCCTGCGTGCTGCTGCACTATAGATTACACTATCGCCAATAGGCTCGGATAATTTTAGGACAAACATTGCACCGGCAGCAAAAGATAATACCGCCAAAGCAAAGCTTGCCAGTAGCATGCGCTCTGCAAACCACGCAGTTGTAGCAGAATACCCTGCTTCAATTCCTACTGCTTCTGCAATTTTAATTAAAAACTTCGCGCCAGTTTTATTCTTAGCACTCTTTGGTTGAATAGAAGGTTGTTGCATTATTTTGAAATCTGTAAATCACAATTATGTTAATTAAATTATAATTAACTTATCTGACTATGGCTAGATAAGTTTTCCACCTTGCTCTAAATTGGTCAATTAAAAAACAGCATCATTAAAACTGCATTAAAAATCTTAACTACTTACGATTCTTTTTGTAAAAATAAACCGCCATAATAGTACTTATAGGCACTGCCAAAATAAGAGCACTGCTTCCAGCCACTGCTCTTACTATATCTTCGGCAATATTTTCACTATTTAATAAGACCCATAAAGGCTGATTAGTTGCCGAAACCAATAATAAAAATAAAGGTAACCCAGCCCCAACATATACTAAAATTAATGTATTAATCAAGGAAGCAATGTGTTCTCTACCAACTGACATAGCTGCATTAAACAACTGCTTAAAAGTAAACTGGTCATTTGCTTTTAACAACTCGTCTACAGTAGCAGTTTGAGCTGTGGTTACATCATCGAGCACGCCCAATAAAGAAATAATTAATCCGGACAACAATAATCCTTGTAAATTAATTGAACCTAAATAACCAGTTTGCAGTACAAATGCATCAGCCTGACCCAAACCAAATAATTTTACAACAAATACTAAAATATAAGATAGCCCAATAGCGCAAGCTAGTGAAGCCAGCGTGCTCAATATGCTAATTTTGGTGCGAGTATTAAACCCATGAGCAATTAACATGGTAACAATTGCAATTAGACCCGCAGAAACTCCTGATACTAAAATTGCATTTTTACCCGCCAGCAACTGTGGTGCAGTAAAAAATACCAAAATTAAAGTTGTAATAATTAACCCCAAGACAGAAAGCAAACCTTTACTTCTACCAAATATAAAGGCAAGTAGCACTAATAACAAAGCTGCAAAAACCAATCCATTCATTCTGTAACGATCTACAATCACATACTCCGTAGAAGCATCCTCACTTGGAGGCATCAACAGCCTGCCCAAAACAACCCTGTCACCAGATTTAAATTTTACACCCTCAGCCGCGTCCAAAATTTGAGTAAACTGTGTTTGGATGTTCTTACCAGAATTTTCTCCGGATAAAATTACTATATCTAAATTTTGGTATAATAATTTATTTTGCGGACCATGATCAATTCTTTCTTCCAAAATCTGATCTACAACCCCACGCTCATAACTATTAAATGTAGAGGTGTCAAAACTGGCATTATCACGTTGAAAAGACAATTGATTTGGTGAATGCTGTTGAAAAATAATCAAACCTAAAACCAATAAAACGCCAAAAATTATTAGTAATATTTTTTGAAGAGAAAAATGCTTATTCATTAATTAAGTATAACAAAAAGACATGGAATATAATCCCATGTCTATGTAAATTAATTGGATTTGTATTAAAGCAGCTTCTGCCAACGAGCCTTCCATTCAGGGTTTTGTTCCGCTAGATCAATACATCTCAAAATTACATCTTCCGCATTTTTTAAGTTTTCAAACTTACTACCAAACTCTATTACCTCCTTAATAATCTCCGGTCTTTCTTCCGCCATCTCTTCTACAAAAGACAAGGATTCTATTTGTCGCAAGCCATCTAGTGCCATAGAAGACGGGTTTAACTGCATAGCTGACATACAAAGATCATCTGTTAAATCATTAGAATAGTTTTTCATATGCCAAGCCAAGTTCATCCCAACTCTACGCTTCCAATATGGAAGATCTGGATGACTATCCCATTTGCCAGAAACAATTTGATTTCCTGCCAAAACTCTCATATAAAAATACTTTTGTAATACTTGTTGCCAAATTTTAGTCGGAACACCTGGTCGCTTAGAAATTTGATAAGCAACATCGGCTTCAAAATCTACACGCAAAAATCCATTCCCCTCTACTGATGGGTATTGTCCTAATTGCCAGTCTATTGCTGCAAGAGTGTCCTTAAGCGGTATGTCATCAGAACTTTGCATTCTCTGCTTCTTATTACGCTGATCAGTAACAACCAAATCTCGGATATTAGAAAAAGCATTTTCCGGCAACGGTTGATTAGAAATAAAATTGCCTGCAGATAAACCATTACTAAACCCCCTTTGCACCAAATCTCCTTGAACAAAATCAAACTCTCTACCCGCAACCAATCCTTTAGCTCTAAGCAAAATGTCTTTATATGGAATTATAGATAAAACCAAATCCGCAAAAGTAATCGTATCTTTAAAAGCAATACTGTAAGCATATACCCCGTGATTAGAATGATTATGTGAATTATTATCTTTCTCAAACTTAAAATTAACGATTTTATTACGAGACATTTGAGCAACAAGTCTTTGCAAACCATCAACATCATCTATATCAATCTCATTTATACGAGCACCTAATGAATATCTAGCAATATAATCCAAGACTTGGTTGTATAAACTTGATTCTGCTGAAGTCCAAGTTAATAATATATCATTTGCCACTTCAATCTGAGTTGGTAAAGTATTTAATGCTCGATTTCTATAGAAATGAGCAACATCTACAAGAGTTAAACAATAGACTTCACAGTTTTGTTGAGCACTAACAGCTTGAACAATCTCTCTACCATCAGCAATTCCTGTAGGCTCGATAATCAACAATTCGATACCACTATTAATTGCCTCTAAAAAAAGTTTTTGAAACGCAGCGAAATCGTTACACCCTATACAACCTGCTGTCATTGCTTTCACTTCACCCGAATGGTTAATTCTTTTAACATCAACATTTACTGTCCCAACATCATTTACTACAACCAAAACACGTTTATCTGACCATGTTGGCAAAATGTGATTTAAAACAGTAGTTTTACCGCTACCTAAAGTGCCTAAAATACACAAAACTTCCATATGTTCCTCCATTAAAATATTTAATATATAAATTACATGTTATCAATTACTATTGAGCACATGATATTTTATATATTATGCAATTATGATTTTGCAATAAAATTCTTGTACTCGGTAATCAAATCTTTAGGCATCGCCATATCACCCCTGATCCCAGCCTTCTCTAATCTCTCCAAAACTTCCTTGATTTTAGAGACAGGTTGACCAATAACAAAACGCACCCAATGATTCATCCTATACCCATGATTAGATGCAGGGCGAAGCAGTACCTTAGCTCTGGTAAGGACATAATACGCAAAGAGGTGGTCAGGCAACACACTATTAGAACTCTCAAAACTATCTGGGACATGCAAAAAGAAATTAACTCCTACCGGTGGGTACACTGCTCGAAAACCAAGATGACGCAATCCTTCAACTAAAGTTTTCATGCGGAGCTGAAGCTCAGTTTTAATTTTGTCCATATCCACGTCACGTAAAATTAATCCAGTTAAATAATTAGTGACTGAAGAAGTCATCTCTAAGCTAACTTGTTGAAATTTCTTAATATTACTCACAACATTTTTTGGACCAACACCAATCCCCACTCTCAAACCTGGCGCCCCCAATTCTTTCGTCATTGTAAAAAGAAATAAGCATTGTTTGCGTAATTCTCGAATAGCAAATGGTAGCCACGCGGTAACGCCAGCAATATGATTTGTATACCAAGAATCTATATCGACTATTCCCAGTACATTATGTTTTTTTAAGATCTTAGCTAATTTTAAATAATAAGATTTAGTAATAGGTAAAACTGGCTTTGAATGATAAATATAAACACAAGCGGTTTTATCACTTAGCTTTTTTAAATTTTTATCCAAAAAATCTAAGTCTAATAAACCAGTTTCTAAAATATTAGGAATTTCTATAACTTGTTTGCCTAAACTTGTAAAAGCCGCTTTATTTATCTGATGTATTACCTCAGGTACAAAAACAATCGGCGCCTGCTGCGACAATAATATAGTTTTATACGATCCATAAACCCCATTAGGGGCTATAAAAATTTCTTCCTGCTTAATACTCAAACCAGTCCACTTTTTTATAAAGTTAATAAAATTATTTTCTAGTTTAAAGTCGCGTTGTATAAGATAAGGATAAGAATGAATCTTTTCTAATATCCCCAAAGAATCTTTTTTTAAATTTACTTTTAATTTTGGCTCTATAAAATCATGGAAAATATTCATAGAGGTCGCAGAACTAATATCTATAACATCTTTATTAGCAAACTTTTTTATTACAATTTTTTCTTTTAAATTGCCTTTTAAAAACTTAGACTCAATCATATTTAAAAACGAGTCGAATTTCTCGGACCCAGTAGATTGCTTAATAAATTTAGTATTCTTTAAAAGTTTTCCCATAATTGCGAATTACTTGCAATTATTATAATTTATGTTTTTGTGCTTGTCAAATAATTGCGTATTATTCGCATTTATAAACCATCTAGTTGAAAAGCTTATAATTTTGGTTCATAATATATTTATATGAACAAACTTTCTATTAAAGATAAATACGGTCCCCTCTTAAAGGATGCAGGTCTTAAATCTACACCTGAAAGATTTGCCATCATAAATGCTTTAACAAATTCTAAAAAACCATTGAGTGTAAAAGAGCTAAAAGAAAGACTAGCATCAGAAGCAATAGATCAGGCAACCATTTATAGAACCCTACAATCTTTAACACAAAACAATATAGTACGGACTGTTAATTTTCAGCATGACCATAATCACTATGAACTTGTAAGTGAGATACATCACCATCACTTAATATGTCAAAGTTGCGGAAAAGTGGTGGACGTTTCTAAATGCGATACTTCAAATATTGAAAACGAGGTCAAAAAATTAGGAAATTTCGCCAAAATTAATTACCATGCTTTGGAATTTTTTGGGATATGTAAAACTTGCAAAAAATAAATTGCTATATAAATGCATGTTGATTAAATAAACCTTGATTTTTCAAAATAAAAAAGAAGTGTAATAACACTTCTTATATTTTTGCAACTACTTAATTCTATGTTCTTCAACGGTAGAATTAAAAACTTTTAAAGCCCATTCTGGTAAATTTCGTGACTTAATCCACTCTAACATATCATCTATATGATAAGGATAATAATCCGGCCACTTTTCAAAAAGTCCATCTACCAATGATTTAAAATTTTGTTCACGGCTATTACTATGTTCAAAAAAATTTGCCATAGTCACTAAAGCATTTAACTGAGCATCTACAGCGGGCGTATAATTGTTAGACATATAATCTTCCTCCTTTATTTTAATATGCTAAAATTTGCCCGGCTTCGATTAAAGTTTTTTCAACCTCAATTAAACAAGCTTGCAATCTAACACAAAAGTTTTTTTGTATAGAAGTTGGAGGAACTTCTCCAGCATATATAGCTAAAGCTGGGTCAATTTTTGCTTGAGCATTGTCAGGATCTGTAAGTTGAACTTGTCTATAATCAACATGCCGCTGATAAGCTTTTCTAGCCAGTCCTAATATACACATTAGTTGTCCATATCCTCTTACAGTAACTGCGGACAAACGACCCATTTTATGATCGCCATCGCTTAAAGTAATGACGATTTGATCATCGCTTAACCAATCAGGGTGAACTTTTTGCCAAATCTCGACAACTTCTTCTTCGTTGTCCAGCAATGGATATTTTTTCCCTTTATACAATGTGTAACCAACAGAGACAGTCTCTGCATAAAGATATGGAAACGATGAATCACCGATCACATCTCTCATAGGTTGCCCATAATAACGAAACAACCAAACTTCTTCATTATCAGCAATCAAAAATTCGACTTGATAATGATATTTATACAAAGCATTGAAGTTGATCTGGCTATTAATTCTTAGCACTAATCTAGTTTGTGCCATTTCTGCTAATGATTGTAGCAGTTGTTGTTTTCGCTGTTCTTGCATATACCCTCCAGTCGCCTATGAGCCAATCTCAGTCGGCTATGGTTTTTGTAAAATGTGCTTGCCTTAAGTCTCAAGCAAATAGACCAAGTATTGTAATAATAATTAGACATTTTGTCAATAAATAGAATCAAAGAGTTTTTATCTTTCT
Source organism: uncultured Candidatus Saccharibacteria bacterium (assembly GCA_964631145.1). GTDB lineage: Bacteria > Patescibacteriota > Doudnabacteria > UBA920 > UBA920 > UBA920. The sequence continues at coordinate 157,006 of CAZVXT010000001.1, read as the reverse complement.
CTTTTTTTAATGACTACTGACTGGTACAATTAATATATAAATTAACTGTCAAAACCATGAATTACGCTGAAGATTCTATCAATTTACATAAAAAGCTTCGCGGCAAGATTAAGCTGGCTAGCAAAATTGAGTTAAATACTAAAGACGACCTAGCTACAGCCTACACACCTGGAGTAGCTGCAGTTAGCTCCGCCTTTGCTCAAAATCCAGAGCTTGCCAAAACTATGAGCATCAAAGGCAATAGCGTTGCAATAGTAACCGATGGTTCTGCAGTTTTGGGATTAGGCAATCTTGGACCGATCGGTGCCCTACCAGTTATGGAAGGCAAAGCTTTGCTATTTAAAGAGTTTGCAGACATCGATGCCTTTCCGATTTGTTTAGACACACAGGATCCAGAAGAAATTATCAAAACTGTAAAATACATTGCACCGGTTTTTGGAGGTATTAATCTAGAAGACATTGCCGCTCCTCTTTGTTTTGAAATTGAAAGAAGACTAAAGACCGAACTAAACATTCCGGTTATGCACGATGATCAACAAGGTACAGCTGTAGTGGTCCTAGCTGGATTGATTAATTCTCTTAAGGTTAAAACAGAACTAACTAAATCTAACGCAAAGATTGTAATTAATGGCGCAGGTGCGGCAGGTACGGCAATTACCAAGCTTTTAATGCTTTATGGTTTTGAAAATATTGTTGTATGCGATAGTAAAGGAATTTTAAACTCTAACAGGACTGATCTAAATTCAGAAAAACAAGAATTAGTTACCATGACCAACAAAAATAATATTAGTGGGAATTTATCTAATGCAGTACAAAACAGTGACATCTTTATTGGAGTCAGTAAGGGCAAAGTTTTGACAACTGACATGGTAAAATCCATGAATACAAACCCAATTATATTTGCCTTAGCTAACCCAGAACCAGAAATTATGCCAGATCTTGCTAAAGAAGCAGGTGCATTAATTGTTGCCACAGGGCGCAGCGACTTTCCCAATCAAATTAACAACGTCTTAGCTTTTCCAGGGATATTCCGAGGTGCATTAGATAATAATATCGTACAAATTACCCCACAAATGCTTTTGCAAGCTGCTCAAAATTTGGCAGATCATGTTAGCGATGTTAGTGCAGACAAAATTTTGCCAGATGCATTAGACAAAACAGTAGTGAAAACAGTAGCAAGTGCAATTAAAAATTAAATAATATTAATAGTTGCGAAAGTAAAAAAACAAATGCCAGAAATAAATTATATTGCAGTAGTTGCTTCGGCGATTACTTTTATGATCATAGGTGCCATTTGGTACGGACCACTGTTTGGTAAATTATGGATGCAAGGATTAGGTTGGAATACTAAAAATAAAGAGTTTATAGAGCAACAAAAAAAATCTGCCAGCACATCTTACTTACAAATGTTTATTGGGGCATTGCTAACTTCATATATTCTAGCTCACATTATTTGGGCTTTTACAAAAGTTATGGGACTAGATAGCAATTTTGAATCCTCAATTAGAGCAGCGGTATGGATATGGTTAGGTTTTATTCTACCGGTTAAATATAGCGAAAAATTATGGGCTGGTAAAAAACTTAAATATATATCAATAGACTTGGGATATTATTTGATTGCAACTATCGTGGCTGCAATAATAATTACATACTGGAAATAAAGAATGAAAATAAAAAAATACCTCTTGCGAGGTATTTTTATTTTAGTTTAAAGTGCCAATTTTTAGGCTAGCCAATGCTTGATTAGCTTCTCTTTGCCCACCGTGCTGTTTATTAAACATTGCACTTGCATCTTTACCGCACATACCTATAATAGCTTGGGATCCACCTGGATGTTGAGAGATCCAACCTGTTAAGTTATAAACCCCGCCATTTACAGCAGCCCAACAATCTCCAGAAGAACTATGCTTTGCAACATCAGTCATTGTGTAGCCAGAAGCTGTTGTGGAAGAAGAATTTCCGTTTGCAGAAGAAGTGCTAGAGTTAACTGATTCTTTTGATACTGAAGTTGAAGAAGAATCAGACTGAGTTGAGGTTGCACTTGTATTATAGTTATTATCTGTAGAATTGGTTTTGCTGCAGCCAGCTGCCAACAAGCTTAATACTACGAATGAAGCCAATATTGTTTTGTTCATGAAAATTAATTAATTATTAAACACTTTAAATAGTATAGCACACTAACCTAAGGTCTCGTAATAAACTTTACTCTCATCTAATCCCAAACCAGTAATAGTTTTTTCGATCGCCCCAATAAATCCAGGACTACCGCAAATAAAATAATTATATTTTTGCAGGTTTTGTTGTCCAACTATTTGTATAATTTTTTGGGCATCTAGTCTTCCCACTAAGACATTATTATTGTCTGGTTGGGTTTCCGAATCCATAACATCAAAATAAGAACTTCCTAAAATCTGCTGTAATTCTTGCCTGTCGACAATATCTTTATATGTTCTATTGCAATTGATAAACAACGTATTCTTTGGATAATCTCTTACAAGTCTTGTAAACGGAGTTATACCAACACCCCCGGCAATAATAACTTTTGGAATATCGTTTTGCCCTTCTAAAGTATAAGTACCGTACGGACCATCAATAAATATTGATTGTCCTGGTTGAGCATTCATTAATAGCTTAGAGAATTTGCCAACTTCCCTTACTCCTATTTGCACCCCACCGCTCATTTCATCCCATTCCATAATGGTATATGGGTGATTTTCACCAAAACGACCAAATTGCACATACGCATGTTGACCAATTAATGGTGTAGTCATTTTTTTGCCAGTTGGCTTCATTTTGACCAAGACTATACTGTCTCCTACTTTTTGAGTAGAAACAACTTCATATTTTGCTTTTAAGAATCCTGCCCATTCTAATGCCCGCCACACAGTAGTAAATATAAACGCCCCGACCATAAACCACCATATAACTTGTACTACAACATTACTTGCCACAAAATTTCCTATTTCTCCTGCGTGTAAAATTACCAAAAATCTAATTGGATAACTTAAGTAATGCAGATATTTCCAAGGGCGGTAAGAAACCTTTTCCCTCACAACAGCACTAGTAAGCCAAATGACAAGCCATAATAATAAAGCAATACGTCCAAAAGCAACATGCTCAGCAAATTCTGTTGTAGGCAAAATACTTAAAAATAAATCCCAATTTTTATTGTAAGCAAAAAATATAAATATAGGGTGTAGAAGTATCAAAAAAATTCCATACTTCCCTAAAAATGTATGTATGTCTTGTAGCCAAAACACGTCTCGTGTAAATACAGACATAATTTTTTTGGAAGACAAAATAGTTTGCCAAAATAATAACACAGCGCCGATTAACCCAGTGATGCTAGCAGTTGTAGAAATCAGCAAACTAGTTAAATAGCCACCCTCTTTGGCAGCACTATAATCGATACCAAAAAAGTACAATAATAAAAATGATATTGAGCTCAAAGTTACAGCTAACAATATAATATTTTTTATATATTTTTGATTGATTTTATTCATAAATTAATTTTATCATTTTCTGCTTATCTGTGCACAATTAGCTTGCCTACACACAACAGCCAGCGTATACTAAAGGCGTAAGTAACACTCTTGAGAGGGGGTGAAAAATTTGAAAGCCTTACACATAATTGCATTTATTTTGTTGATTGTTGGTGGTTTAAACTGGGGACTAGTTGGATTATTTCATTTTGATTTAGTTCATGCAGTGCTTGGAAGCATTGGCTGGTTACAAAACCTTGTTTACATTCTCGTAGGATTATCTGCTTTATACATTGCCTTTACCCATAAAGGAGATTGTCGTACTTGCTCTGCAGGACAATAAAATATTGCATAGAAATGACCGTGTAATTTAATACAGGGTCTTTTCTTTTTGTTAAAATCTAGCTATGATACAAAAGTTATGAATAATCTTTTGCCAAAAAAATTTAAAGTTTTAGCTATAGAAACTAGCTGTGATGAAACTGCTGCAGCTGTATTAGAAGGATATTCGGGAAAACTCCCTAAATTTAAAATCCTATCATCCATTGTTAATTCTCAGATTAAGATTCATGAAAAAACAGGTGGCGTTGTTCCAGAAGTTGCTGCCCGGGAACATATTATACATATCATGCCTGTAGTTAGCGAAGCTTTAAAGCAAGCAAAAGTCAACCTATCAGATATAGACTACATTGCTCCGACCACAGGTCCAGGACTAATTGTATCTTTAGTAGTAGGCACAGAATTTGCCAAAGGACTAGCAGCTTCTCTTAATAAACCCGTGCTTCCAACCAACCACATGGCTGGGCATTTGTATGCTGCCTTTGCACAAAAGCCAGAGAAAGCTCAATTTCCTGTGATTTCTTTGATAGTTTCTGGTGGACATACATTACTATTACTAATGAAAGACTATAAAACTTACAAAGTTATTGGGAGCACTGTTGATGATGCTGTTGGCGAAGCATATGACAAAGTCGCCAAACTGCTTAATCTGCCATATCCGGGTGGTCCTCAAATCGATAAGTTATCGTTGGAAGGCATAGAAGATTACAACTTCCCCCGTCCGATGTTAAAAGAAAAAAACTACAACTTTTCTTTTGCTGGACTTAAAACTGCAGTTTTATATTTTATTAAAAAAAATAAAATAAAGCTCAACCCACAAGCCAAAGCAAATATTTCTTTATCATTTCAAAATGCTGCCGTTGATGTTCTTGTTACAAAAACTCTGAGAGCCGCAGAACAATATGGCGCCAAAGCCATTGCGTTATCTGGAGGAGTGGCAGCTAATAAACATCTTCGAAACTCTTTAGCGTCAGCATGTCAAAAAAATAAACTAAAATTTTTGCTACCAGAATTTGATCTCTGCACTGACAATGCCCAAATGATTGCCATCGCGTCATACTTTGATTTATTCAATGGTAAAAAAGGAGTTAAGCCCCACACTGTATCTGCAGACCCAGCTTGGGAACTAAAGTAAAGCTATTGCTTTACTTTTTTTGTGGCTTCTAATATAATATACATACACTTAACAAAACTTTTGTCATGGCTGTCACCATGATGTCTATAACCAGACAAGTGCGGGAAGAAATCTTTACGAAATTAGAACCCGACGGAAGATAACCGTAATTATCAAAATCAAGCAACAAACCTAGATGGTACCGCGCTACAACATGCGCTCTAGACACCTAATTAAAAGGTGTTTTTATTTTTAATAAATTATTATGAAAGAATTAGATAAATCTTACGATGCTTCTAAATATGAAGCAGATATATATCAAAAGTGGTTAAATTCTGGCTATTTTAATCCTGACAAGTTACCAAACCAAAACGAGCCATTTAGCATTGTTCTACCTCCCCCAAATGTAACAGGTACTCTTCACGTTGGGCACGCTTTAGGCATCACCATACAAGATATCATTATTCGCTTCCAGCGCATGCAAGGCAAAAAAACTTTATGGTTACCTGGCACAGATCATGCTGCAATAGCTACCCAAAGCAAAGTAGAAAAGATTTTAGAAAAAGAAGAAGGTAAAAGAAAGGCCGATTTAGGCAGACCAGAATTTTTAAAGCGCGTAGAAGAGTTTGCTCAAAACAGCCACGATACAATTGTTGGACAAATGAAGGCAATGGGAGCCTCACTTGATTGGAGTCGCGAAGCTTACACATTAGACCAAGATCGTAACTTAGCTGTTAGAACAGCATTTAAAGCCATGTATGATGATGGATTAATTTATCGCGGCTATAAAGTTGTAAACTGGGATCCAAAAGGACAGACTGTTATTTCTGATGAAGAAATTGTTTATCAAGAACGTGATGCTGTATTGTACACTTTTAAATACAGTAAAGACTTCCCTATTGCAATCTCTACAACAAGACCAGAGACTAAAATAGCTGACACAGCAGTAGCAGTACATCCTGATGATGAACGCTATCAGCAGTATATTGGCAAAGAGTATGATTTAGAATTTTGCGGAGTGCCAATACACGTTAAAATTATTGCTGACGAAAGTGTAGAAAAAGATTTTGGTACGGGTGCATTGGGCGTGACACCAGCACACAGCCTCATTGATGCTGAGATTGCTGAAAGACATAATCTACCAATGAAGCAAGCTATCAATGAATATGCAAAAATGATGCTGGGTGGAGAAAGCCTACTAAATAAAAAAGTTACAGAAGCAAAGCAAGTTGTCGTAGACTGGCTAAAAGAACAAGGTTTACTAGAAAAAGAAGAGGCAATTAAGCAAAATGTTGCAACAGCAGAAAGAACTGGCGGTATTATCGAACCATTACCAAAAATGCAGTGGTTTATGGCAGTTAACAAAGAATTTCAAATCAAGCATTCTGAAATTGAAGGTATTATTACAGGACAAACAGTAACCTTAAAGCAATTGATGAAGCATGTGGTTAGTACAAATCAAATTTCTATTAGCCCGACTCACTTTGACAAAACTTATTACCATTTTATAGACAATCTCAGGGATTGGTGTATTTCTAGACAGATTTGGTTTGGGCATCAAATCCCGGTTTGGTATAAAAATGACAATATTTACTGCGGTATAGAGTCGCCAGAAGGAGAAGGTTGGATCCAAGACGAAGATACATTAGACACATGGTTTTCTTCTGGACTATGGACCTTTTCTATATTAGGCTGGCCAAATAAAACCGAAGATTTAAAAACATTTCATCCTACAAATATTTTAGAAACTGGTTACGATATTTTATTTTTCTGGGTTGCAAGAATGATTTTGATGAGCACTTACCATGTTGGACAAATTCCATTTAAGCAAGTTTACCTTCACGGATTAATTAGAGATTCTAAAAATCGCAAGATGAGCAAATCTTTAGGTAATATCATCGACCCTCTAGAAATGACTTCTAAGTACGGTACGGACGCTTTGCGATTTGCACTAGTGTTTAATACAGCTCCAGGCACTGATATTGCTCTCGCGGAAGATAAAATTAAAGGCATGAAGCACTTTGGCAACAAGCTCTGGAACATTGCTCGCTACATCTTAGCCAACATAGATGAACAAACCAAGACAGATAAACCTCAAGCCATCACAGAAGCAGACGAAGAAATATTAACTAAGTTAGACCAAGCAATACAAACTACAATATCATCCATAGAGCAATTACACCTTCATGCGGCGGCACAAGAATTATATGATTTTACGTGGAAAAACTTAGCAGATATTTATATTGAAGCAAGTAAGATTCAATTACAGGACGACAAGCTAAAATCTAATACTCAACAAATTTTATTATACTCACTGATTAGTATATTAAAAAACCTTCATCCCTTTATGCCATTTATTACCGAAGTATTATGGCAAGAATTAAATGAAGCAGGGTTAGTAAAACAACCTGTTCTAATGATAGAAAGTTTAAACTAAATAAAAAACCTCATGCACTTATGTTCATGAGGTTTTTGAATAAGGCTTATACTGATTGATGCCTTTTATTTCTGTTAACCATAGTTCTCCATAATAACCAAAGAAGTAAGATAGAAATTACAATATTTCGTCCAGTCATTATTAATGGTAAAGATTTTTCAAAATTTGTTAATCCAAAATTTGGAGGTGTAATATATCTAATATACCAAGAATTGTTAGCCCAATCTATTTTAGTGACTTTTGAGTATGTAGGAGCGTAGCCTGGTTGCAAAACTTTTTCTGATCCAGAGTTATACATCATATTCTCGGATCTAAGAGTTTCACCATTATGACCATCAAAAATTTGAAAATATAAATCTTTGTAATAATTGCCGACCAAACCATTTACTAACTCGCTCACCCTAATACCAGTTGCCACAACCCCCATAAATGCCGCCCTTCTTTGATCTACAGAATTGAGAGGCATATTCTTTTTATAAATAGGCAAATATATAACAAATCCTGGCTCTGAAACCCCATTTAGATCACCAATCAAACCGACTTTTTGGGTAATAGCCAATTCATTATTATCTCTAGCAAAATTAACAGCAGCAGCACGAGAGCTATCAGATAAAATATTAAAGCCAACCTTCAAAGGTTTACCATCTCTTGTCTTAGGTTCTATAAATAATACAGGAGCAACCTGTTCTGTAATTTTATCTGGATAGATGCTAAAACTAGAATCAGACGATTGCTTAATTGTGGCTTCAAAAATAGTTCGCTGCTTTGCGTCAATGACGGGAGCATAAACAACCGAACGCATGCCTGGGTATCGATCAAGCATTTTAGCCGTCTCCATATAATGTTCCCACTCAGACTGTTTCAAATTATCGGTCGAAGATAATAATGCAGCAACATCGTACATAAAATTTGAGTAAATTTCTATGCGATCTCTAATATCATCTTCTAAGTCCAAAGTCCTTGCCTCTAGCCTTTCGTTAGATGTGCCGTTAATCTGCATTAAAACCAATTTATACAGACATACATTGGCTATAAGCAGCACTACAACCACAACAGCGATAATAATTTTTTGTCGGAAAAATAAATTCATCTTTTATTATTAATTACTTGGCAATTTTTCAAAAGTTTCTAGCTGCCAAATTTCTTTGCCAACCAAATTTTCGATATTCCTTAAATCATCAGATAGTTGCTGTTCTCGAACTTTTTGCTCGCCTGACAACTCTGCATTAAGCCCAGCTTTTCGTATCAACAAAAGCTCTGCTTCAATATCGCGCCTGAGTGCCAAAAAACCTCTTTTAATCGAATCTTCAGCCTGTCTTAAATTGTTAGCAAATACTTTTTTGCGCTTTCTTAGTAAGATTGCGTGAATAATTATATAAGCCGTTAGTGCAAACAATAATAATGCTAAAATCGCAATAAAAGTAATATAAATTGTTTGGTATGTGATGCGGCTATTACCCCAATTTATTGCCACTGGCTTAACATCAAGCTCCACTTGAGGGCTTGGAGTAGATAATTGATCCCCTAATTTAGTATGAGCCCAAACTATATATCTCCCTCCCGCCAAGAAATCGCTGCTGCGATACGTCCAATCACCCAGCTTGTCTGCTTGAGTGTTAAAATCGAAACTACTTCCATCAACCAAACTTTGTAAATGTACGACTATTGTACTATTTGGCTCTGTAGTTCTCCCAGATACATAAAAAAGTTCGTCATCTTTAATATTTGCAGAATAGCTAGAAATTACCGGAGGAGTCACTTGTTGTGCGTTAACTATTGTAGATTTAGAAAATAGAGATAAACCGATTACTAGCAATAAAACAGCGGCCAATTTGCCATATCTTTCTCTATAAGTTTGAAGCTCAGTAAGCTGCGCCGCAATAGCATCAGGAAGGTGATTATTAACAACCTGATGATGAGTTCTGCGATACCATTTGCGAACATAATATGAACCAATGATTAGAATCATCAACAAGAATAGTAAGATACCTACAGACCATGACCAGCTAACTTGTTTTCCTCCTGGCAAGGTTACGCCATCTTGACTCAAAAACCAAAACCACGAATCTGTAATATACAATTTATGATTAACTTCTTGGATATTACCAGCTTTATCGTAAGCTCTTACCACAACCTCGTAAGTTCCATTTAGTAAATTAGGGATTTGATAAGGACTTTGAGATTCTATAAACAATTGATCCCCCTCAGCGGCTTTTGGACGCCCTTCAATTTTTAAAGGAATAACTTTAATTTCGTATCTATCTAGTCCAGATAAAGTATCAGTTGTTGAAAATTGAACAAATGGGCTAGTAATAAATGTGTGGTCTGATGGAGAAATCTGAACAGGAAACAAGGCAGGAGCACTACTGTCAATTTTAACAGCATAATGACTTACACCTCCAAACTTACCACCACGCATCGCCTTAATATGGAAATAATTTATACCATCAGGGACTTTTTTATAAGTTATTTTTGTATCTGTAGAGTCGATAGAATCATCCGGTTCATCAGATGGGTTATCACTCATCGAGTAACTATAACCATTGGCAGCTGGCAAATCCAAATCCCATTGTAAAGTTACAGCTTGATTTTTATACCAAGTTTCTTGGTCAGGGTGCGAATCTGAAATTACAATTGGACCAGCCTGTGCAGGTAACTCAAGTTTAAAAGTTGCCCCATTGCTATTGTTTAAAGCATTTGTACCCTTACCATCGTTTAGCAAAACCTGGCTTTGCCCAGTAAACCTAATAGTCGCCTGCCCTAAACTTTTAACTCTAAAAATTAATTTTGTAACTAACCCGCTAGGAACATTTACACCATTTGGAATTCCACCAATAATCTGTACAACACCTTTTGCATTATCATACTTTGGAGGTGTTGTATAAATGCTAATAATAGAAGTCCCGGTCGACGGAGAAACTAATTGCAACTTATCAGGAGGAAACGCCAACTCCATCTGCACAGCATTAACTTCTTGATTTTGAGTATTTAACAAAACAGATACTTCAAAGGTGTCACCTACTTTATAAGTACCTGAGCCTGGACTGATATTTAAACTCGCCGCACTGGCAACATTAGTAAAAATTGTCCATGACAAAAATATAGCAAATGCAAAAATTGGTAATAATAAAATTTTCTTAAACTTCAAGTTCATTCTTTTTATAGATAAATCTTTTAACAATAAAAATTACTATAATTATCAAAAACAACCCTAGCACATACAAAGCGTTCTTATACTTATCGTACCATGGTATTAAATACTTTGGAGATACTTTTATAATTCTTTCATTACCCTGCTTATCTATAGCGGTAACATATATATAACTTTGTAGTTGTTGGTCCTCTAAAACATAAGGACTTTCTGCGATCTTCCATTTTTGCGAATCAATATTTCCTGATTTACTTTCTTGAATTTCATATCTATCAACACCACTTTGCTTATCTGTTGTAGAAAATACTATAAACCATTTTCCAACATATACACGGTCATCGCGAGATACCTGAGGGTAAAAAACTTCTGGAGGCACGCTATCTTTTTTATAATCATCAGCATATAACTCTATATCTTTTAAGATGTTAGAAGCTTCAGTATCTTTCTTGATAGATAATGTTGTGGTATTAATATTGGCTACACTACCCAACCCGTCATTAATCAAAGCTTGAGTTTTGATAAATTTTAAGGCATCTATTGTATCATCGCTTGAGTTTAAAGCATTAAAAATAACATTAAATAAGACACCGTTTTTACCATTATAACCACCTGGTATAGTGCCTCCGAAAGAAATAGTCTTTTTGACAGGATCCCAAACTGGTTGCTTAACCCAATAAGTGACTATAGATGATCCGATGTTAATCTCTTTTACAGACAATGGTGACTTAACTAGAAGCTGTCCCTCAATAGCATTAATAGGTTCTGCACTTCCCACGACCACACTTACAACGAAACTTTGAGATTGATTTGGAGAAACCACATCAGGGGCAAAACCCAAATCAGCCGCATGAACACATGCTGGCATCAACAAAGATATTATCAATATTAAATAAGTTTTTTTTATAGATAACTTCATTATCCTGTCCAAAAATACATTAAGATACTAAAATCTTTGATATCTATCACCCTATCCTTATTACAATCTACACTACTTGGGGGTTCACTTTTATTAAACCAAAATAATAATATAGAGAAGTCTACCAAATTTACCCGTCGATCCTTATTAAAATCCATACAAGAAGAAAATTGCGGAGGGGGTTTTGGATTTCCATCATCTTTAACATCTCCCGGCACAGGTGGTCCATTATAAATTAAAACTTGAACTGGCTTACTATATAAACTATACACATCCTTAAATTTAACTTTAGTTCTAAATAAATAAGTTCCGGGAGTTAAACTAGAATGCGTAGTAATTTGATAGTAACCATTACTATCAGTATTAGCATTTGCCAAAAGCCCGCTTCCCGGTAATTCCAAACTCACTGTAGAGTTTGGTACAGAATATCCATAAGCATTAATGTTTTCTGACTGAGAAATTACAGTGGACTTAAAACTTAAAGTTGGAGGTATTAAAACATTGTTAAGAGAAATAGGTTGGGTGTTTTGTAAATTAACATTAGTGGTAAAAGGTGCAGATTGAACTCCTTGAGGATCTTCAGCAAGTAAAGATACTTGGTAAGAGCCAAAGCTTAAGTTATTCATTGTAATCTGAAATTTGCCATCACCACCCACTACCAAAGTCGTCACAATAACACCGTCTTTGAGCAATGTTAGTTTAGCTCCTGGAAAAATATTTCCAGTCAATACAACTGTTCCGGTAAGAGTCCCACTACCTGAACTCGGTAAAGCATTTTCATCAACTACAACAGCCGTTACATCCAAATTTTGCGAAGCTGAATGTGCAATATTTATACTTAAAAATGATGGGAAAAATAAAATTACTATCAATATATATAACTTGATAATTTTACTTATTTTTTTATTTTTTTGTCCTTTAAAAATCAACGGAATTAGATTAAACTCTTCTATTATTAATTATACTATATAATCTGTATAATATGGCTTTTTAAATAAAAAACTCAAGTTGTAAAACTTGAGTTTTAAAATTTATTTATGGTGCCGCTCCGCCGCCTCCACCTCCAGCTCCGCCTCCGCCAACACTGCTTCCACATGTACCACCACTTGTTCCAGGAGCTGCAATAATTACTAAAGGTATGGATCCATATCCGCTACCCCCTGAGATTAAATTAAATCCTGTTACTGCCCCACCAGATATAATTGCGACTACAACTCCATCTACGCTAGGAGAACCACCGCTGAAACATACTAATGGAATATCAGTATATCCACTGCCACCAACTCCTAAAATTACATTATTTACCGCACCGCTTTGTAAAGTTGCAGTAGCTGTAGCCTGAACATTACCTCCACTACCACTATTACCGTTACCACTACCTCCATTACCACCGCTGTTACCACCAGCACCAGGACCGCCCTCACTTGGTCCACCACCGCCGCCAGAACTACGGCTAATAAACAACCAACAAGACCCGGTATTATTACCTTGATCAAGGATAGTTTGATTTCCTGCAGTAATGGATTGTCCACCACTGCAATTAGAATCTTGGACAGCAACCCAGGTCAGTGCTGTAGTGGCTAAAGTTACATTCCATTGAGATCCAGGAGACACACTGCTTAACCATATAGGAGCAGTTTCCGTTCCCGTTAAAGTTAAGGTTCCACTAAATGCATATGTATTACCGTTTTGGAATTTAATAGTTGACCCCGGTGTGGTATTAGTCAGGTTATTAAATGTAATACCAGAACTTCCCGTAATACTAATAGTATTAGATGGTGTTGTAGGTGTAATAGTTACAGTTCCACTGCTATGGGTAAATGTACCGCTATTACTCAAATTTCCATTTAATGTTAGCGAAGTTGGTGCTACAAAAGTACCAGCAGAAATATTTAAGTCCCCTCCAATTACAGTAACGCCAGTGAGAGTTAATGTACCAAGACCACTCTTTGTAAGTCCACCGATAGATCCAACTGTACCAGCTATGCTAACACTATTTCCATTGGTGTCAATTGTTCCATTGCCATATAAACTTACTGCTCTAGTCGCAAGAGACGTAATAGTACCAGTAGCTTTTAAGGTTCCTCCATTAAAAATTAAAGTATTAGTAGAACTACCATTACCGATTGATGCAGAACTATTTGCTGCAATAGTTCCTAAAATAATAGTAGTGCTTCCTGTGTAAGTATTAGTACCAGATAATGTAGAGGTCCCAGAACCATCTTTTGTTACAGAACCACTAGTAGTACCGATAGCGCCTGTAACTGTAGTATCACCAGAACCTCCTAAAATTACATTAAAGGTATTTCCTGATATAGTTGGAATTGTTAAAGTGCCACTATCAGAGTTAATACGAACATTGGTTGAACCTAAAGTAATATTTGCAGAAATAGTATTGGTACCACTAACGTTTCTGATTGCACCTGATTTTGCAACACCAGTGCCGTTAACAGTAAATGCTTTAACACTTGGAATAGTGATATTGTTTTCTAATTCCACGGTTGCTCCACCAGAAATTGTAGTCGTATTAGCACTGGCAGCCGCCCCTAAAGCATTGTTATGGCGCAAATTAAGATACCCTGCATTCACCGCAATAGTAGCAGACGCACCGCTGAACGAATTGTCACCAGACAGTATAACTCTGCCGGCAGTATTTTTTGCAATAGCAGCAACAACAGTACCACCAAGGGCAGCGCTTATTGTGCCGTTTTCTAAAGTATATGTAGCTGTAGAAGTTAGTGTAGCGGCTGCACCAGTGTTAACTATACTACCATCAATTAATGTGATAGCTCCGATATTTGTTTCATTAAATCCGTTTAAATTTAACGTACCTCCGGCTACAGTTACAGCCGGGGTTGAAAGCGCATCTGCCACAGCGTAAGCCAAAGTACCAGCATTAATACGAACCAAAGAAGTGTTTATATTTACAGCACTGCTAAGAGTTAATGTCCCAGAACCGTATTTAGTTAATAACAAACCAGCTGTATTAAGTGCACCAGAAATGGCTGTATTTCCAGAACCACCAACCCAAAATGTTGAAGCACCTGTTACAGCACCAGTAATAGTTAATGTCCCAGCACCATTATTAACAATGCGAGAGTTAGTCTGGGCTATTGTTGCAAAGCTACTACCTGTTGAAGAATTACTTATCAATGCCCCACCGTTTAATAAACCACTACCGTTTAAAGTTAAAGGTTCCCAAGTTGAAGCACCGCCTACTGTAAAAGTTGATAAATCTAGTACCGCACCTGCCGATACCGTAACTCCACCCGCTATAGTACCCAATGGTGTATTTGTAACTCCGCCATTAGCACCAAGCCTTAAGGTTCCTGTGCTTACAGTCATTGCACCGGTCATCGAATTCTGACCAGCTAAAGTTAATACACCAGATCCTTCTTTTACCAAAGCCCCAGTACCAGACCAAACACTACCAGAAGATTGAGTTATTCCACCTACAGTTACAGTAGTTAATGCAAAGTTTCCAGATATCGCACCAGTTATGGTAAATTCACCACTACCGTAATTAGCTACACGCGAAGCAGCACCCATAGTAATGGCACCGCTATAAGAAGTAGCGCTTCCGGAGCTTGTAATAAGCGCTCCGATACTTGCGATACCGGTACCGTTAATAGTAAGAGCCTCAGCAGTTCCTAATGTAAATCCATTTAAATCCAAAATTGCACCACTAGTTATTGAAGTAGCACCACCTGTTGTACCCAAAGGAGTATTGGTTGCACCACCTGCTGAACCCAACCTTAGAGTTCCAGCACTAATGGTTGTTAACCCTGTATAAGTACTGGAACCGGAGACTGTCCACACACCAAGACCATTTTTTGTTAAAGTTCCACTAGTGGTTCCTAATATACTAGATAATGTTCCATTACCCGCACCACCAATAGTTAAACCAAATGTTGCACCTGTAATAGTACCACCATTAGAAATATTAATATCACCGTAGTTAGAAATTATAGTACTAGCAGCACCTAAAGTAATCAATCCACTATAAGTAACCGCGGTACTAGAAGTGTTTTGCAGAGCTCCTGTAGCTAAAGCTCCGCTTAAAGTGAGTGGTTCCGCAGTTCCCAACGTATACCCATTTAGGTCTAAAGCAGAGCTTGCACCAGAAACTGTAGTACCGGCGGCTGTCGTGCCAAGTGGTGTATTAGTAGCGCCTCCCGTAGCACCTAGACGAATAGTACCAGCACTAACTGTAGTTAAACCAGTGTAAGTATTACTACCTGAAAGAAGTAAAACACCAGCTCCAGTTGATTTAGTCAAAGTAGTAGCACCGCTAATAACTGCAGAAATAACAACATCGTTATCCATTAATCCATTTCCAATGTTAAAAGTTCCAGCCCCACCCAACGCCAAATTACCCAATACAATGGTAGTTACATTATTATTTGCTGTGCTAGTAAACGAGCCGCTAAAAGTTAAAGTCCCAGCACCACTATCAATCCTTGCTGCATTCACCACCAAAGCCCCAATTGTATCAGAATTACCATTTAAATTGTAAGTACCGCTAACCATGGTTACACCACCGCTAGACAGTACATTACTTGCGCCGTATGTTAGAGTTGCATTATTTATAAAAGTTGTACCGGTATAAGCATTAGCTGCGCTAAAGGTTACATTACCGCTTCCACTAAGAACCAACGAACCTGCCACAGCTGTACCAACTACTGCAGACACCGTACCATTGGCAGTAGCTAAGATATCTAATTCTAACGTCGTAATACCAATCGTTGCATTAGCACCAGCTATGTTGGTAGCAGAATTCATCAAAATATTTCCTGCAAGTGATGCAGAAGCTAAAGTAAGAGTTTGAGCAGTTCCTGGATTAGTAATAGAAAAACCATTTAAAATAAGAGAGTTTATACTTTGTGTGGTTGCAGCAGCATCAGCAGATAATTTTACATTAGAGTTTAATGTAGCCAAGTTTGTTGCATACTCCCCACTAAAACCAGCGCCATTCAATAGTCTTAAGCCATTAGTATTTCCTGTATTATAGGTAACCATATCACTTCCATTACCACTTAAAGAACTGTCTCCAAAGGCACCTTTAATTACACTAACAGTAGTAGAGTTAGCGGCACCTGCGGCACCGGTTAATATACCAGTTGATGTAGTAAACAACAGTGTAGAAACATTAGCAGCTGGAGTTGCACCAAGGCTGGTACCTCTAAAGAGCACTGTTGCACCAGCGGTGCGGGCAAAACTCGCAAAAGTCATTGTTGTAGACCCACCAGCACCAGGAGTAATAGTCACAACATTATGACCTGAGGAAAGAGTCAACGCACCAGCTGTTTCTGATGAAGCTGCAGCAGTATTACCAATAAAGTTGAAATTAGCTCCATTCATAGTTACAGCCAACGCATCTGGCAGGCGACTTGCAACTGCTGTAGTAGAATTATCTAATGTTAACGTTGATCCTAAGTTTAGAGTTAAACCTGTAATCGCCGTTGCACTACCGGAACCACTAAATACAACACTACCAGCATTAATGGTTAAAGTTCCAGTATTTGTATTTGCAGCTGTTAAAGTTAGGGTGTTATTTGTATTTTTAGTCATTGGCAAAGTCGTACCTGCGAGAACAGCACTAACAGTACCCTTTTCAAAAGTGTAGCTAGTTGTAGCTGTCAGAGTACCATTTTGTATAGTCCCATCAATCAAAGTTACTGTACCAATAGTATCAGTACTAGCAGCCATATCAAATACACCTCCAGCTACAGTTAGATTGGTACCTGCCAGAACCGTAACATTGCTTCCATATGCAAAAGTTCCAGCATCAATACGCGTCACACCGGTATAAGTATGAGTGCCTGTTGCCGTTACAGTTCCCGCTCCTTGTTTGACTAATGACCCTGCACCCATAGCAAGCACCCCGGTAGTAAATGTCACATTTCCTGCTCCACCAACATACAAAGCAAAGGCACCAGTTACACCTCCATTAAATGTTAATGTACCTGATGATATTGAAATGCGAGAATCACTACCTAACACAACTCCACCAAGTTGACTCTTAAGACCTCCTGCGCTATTTACAATAGCACCGCCATTACCAATTCCTCGTCCATTTATAGTAAGCACCTCAGCTAAAGTAACTGTAGAAAAACCATTAAAGTCTAAAACAGCACCGCTAAAAACGCTTGTTCCTGCAGCAGCTGTTCCAAGAGGTCCGCCACCAGCTGCATCATTAACTCCATATTTTAAAGTTCCAAGGTTGACGTTAGTTGCACCTGTATAAGTATTAACCCCGGCAAGAGTCCATGTTCCAGTATCAATTTTTGTTACAGTACCTGTAGTCGTTCCAATAATACTAGACACTGTCCCTGTTCCAACTCCACCTAATGTTAACGCAAAAGTTGCACCAGTTATGGTTCCCGCATTACTCAAACTAATATTTCCCGAATCAGCCTTAATAGTTGATGCCGAACCTAACGTAAGTAGTCCACTATAAGTTACGCTGGCAATTGAGCTATTTATTAAAGCACCGCTAGCAAAATCACCGAGACCATATCCAACTCCATTTAGAGTTAAAGGTTCAGCAGCCCCCAAGGTAAAACCAGCCAAATCTAAACGTGCGCCCAAAGCTACAGTAGTTGCACCAGCTGTTGTACCTAAAGGAGTATTAGTTGCACCACCTGCAGTACCCAACTTTACAGTTCCTACGCTAATAGTAGTTACGCCAGTGTAAGTATTACTATTTGAAAGAGTTAATACTCCAATACCATCTTTTGTAATAGTTCCAGTACCTGTACCGATAACGCCAGAAAAAGTACTATCGCTAAAACCACCAACAGTTAAACCAAAAGCACCGGAGATTGCACTACTTATAGTTAAGCTGCCATAATCTGCATTAATACGTGACGCCGCAGCCAAGGTAATAGCTCCGCTATAACTAACCGATGAACCAGAACCATTCATTAATGCTCCCATATTACTATTACCAGCAGACACGGTAGACCCAAATCCATATCCTAATCCGTTCATAGATGTTATTGCTTCCGCGGTCGACAATGTAAATCCATTAAGATCAAGAGCTGCAACGTTAGCTATCGTCGTACCTGCTGCAATGGTGCCTAAAGGAGAGTTTGTACCGTCACCTGCTCCCCCTAATTTTAAAATTCCACTAGAAATCGCAGTGGCACCAGTATAAGTATTGTTTCTTGTCATAGTGACAACTGCATCAGACGCAGCATTAGTTGCCACAACGGTTACCGTAACGGCTCCAGCAATAATTGCACTAACAGTACCTTCTCTAAAGCTATATGAAGTTCCGGTCAAAATACCGACACCTCCTGTAATTACACCATTTTGTAAAATAACTGCACCTACTGTGTCACTATTTGCACCAATGTCTAATGTACCACCATTTACTGTGACACCACCACTAGACAAAACATTACTTGCACCATAAGTAAGAGTTGCGTTATTTATAGTAGTTGTTCCTGTATAAGCGCTAGCTGCACTTAATGTAATATTGCCTGTTCCACTTAACGTCATAGATCCAGTTACCGCAGTACCAACAACAGCAGAAATAGTTCCATTAGCAGTGGCTAATATATCTAATTCCAACGTTGTAATTCCGATCGTAGTATTAGACCCAGAGATACTAGTAGCTGAATTTATCAAGACATTTCCCGATAAAGAAGCAGAAGCGATTGTTAATGTAGCAGCACTACCAGGATTAGTAATAGAAAACCCATTTAAAATTAATGAATTAATACTCGCTGTACTAGCTACAACATCTGCAGTTAATTTGACGTTAGCATTTGTTGTTAAGGTAGTAGCATATTCTCCAGAATTCCCAGCACCATTAAGAAGTCTTACACCATTAGTATTTCCAACGTTGTAAGTGACCATATCACTGCCATTACCATTTAAATAACCATCTCCGAAAACACCTTTAATAACACTTACAGTGGTTGTACCTGCAGACCCTGATGCCCCAGTTAAGGTAGGGGCTGTGGTAAACATTAAAGTAGAAACATTAGCTGCTGGGGTAGAGCCAAAGTTTGTACCACGGAATAACGCAGTAGCACCTGCAGTACGAGACAAGCTTGCAAAAGTCATAGTAGTAGAACCGCCCGAACCAGGGGTAATAGTAATAATATTGTGTCCCGAGGAAAGTGTTAAAGCACCGGTAGACTCAGAAGTACTGTTAGTAGCACTACCTATAAAATTAAATCTTCCACCGTTCATGGTAAACGCAGCCGTTTCACTCATACGATTAAGTGCAGAGATAGAGCTATTATCTATAGTAAATACGCCGCCGGAGTTAACTGTTATAGCAGAAGAGGGCAAAGCACCCGCAGAACTTAATTCTAAGGTACCTCTATTTATAGTAGTAGCTCCAGTGTAGTTGCTAAAAGATTGTATTCTCAAAACACCGCTATCATTTTTTATTAAAGATGCAGTGGTTCCATATATAGGAGCAGTTGAAGTAAAGGTAATATCACCAGCACCTCCTATATACAATGGAACACCAGAAGCCAAAAGCCCTTTACCGTCTACAGTAAGAGTAGTTCCAATATTAGATTTGATCATTGCTGTAGCGCCCATAGTCAATAGTCCTGTCAGAGTGTTATTACCTGTGCTATTTAAAATAGCTCCATAATACAAATGCCCCGCACCAGAAAAAGTAATATATTCAGGAATAGATAAACCATCTCCGTCGACTTGCAAAGTTGCACCCGCAGTAACTGTGGTAATACCATCAATTAATCCTAAAGCGTTGCTATCTTGAATTTTTAAAACACCTAAACTAATAGTAGTGGCTCCAGTGTACTGATTAGCTCTTGTAAGAGTCACAGTTCCTGACGTACTTTTTGTAAGAGCACCTCCATCACCAGCAATAATTGCACTAATGGTTCCATTATAAACTGTCCAAGTGGCACTGCTCAAAATACCGGTCGAGCCAGTAATTGTTCCGTTTGCCAAATCCAAAGTACCCAAAGTTACTGTTCCAACCATATCAGAAAAAGTTCCAATGTTTAATGTACCACCAGTCACAGTGACTGCTCCTGATAAAATTGCATTATCAATGCCATAAGCAAGCGTACCAGCATTAACTGTAGTCAATCCAGTATAAGTATTAGGGAAATTATATGTTACTGTACCGAGTCCATTTTTTGTAACAATACCGGCAGCTGTGGCAATAGGTGTGGTTGAAAAAGTTATATTACCAGCGCCATCAAAAACTAAAGGAAAAGCGCCTGTAATACCTCCTGTAATTGTAAGAGTTCCAGAGTCTGAGGAAATTTCTGTACCACCTGCCGAAGTTAAAGTTATTAAACCACCAAAAGTGTTATTATTACCAACATTACGAAGAGCCCCTCCACCAGATACACCATAACCTCTTAAGGTTAAAGCTTCATAACTAATACTAATAGAATTTTGTAGTTCCAAAGCTGCACCACCGACAACTTCTGTACCAGCCGCAATTGTACCCAGTGCTGTATTAGTTCTTGCATTAATCACACCTGTGTTAATTTTTGTAGTACCACCATAAGTATTAGAACCAGATAATATCAATGTCCCCAATCCCTCTTTGTTTATACCACCAACACCGTCAATTCTTCCACTTATAGTTAAAGCTTCAGTGGAGTTTGTGACATAAAAGTCACGAGTGGAATCCAAACGAATATCCAAACTAAGAGTATTACCACCAGAAGACACACTATCAGTAATACCAGCAACACCTGCTCCAAGAATAAATTTATTACCAGAAATGGTATAACCACTGCCAGTAAAAGTAATGGAGTTAATAATTGTGTTTTCTGTTAAGTCGTTAACATTGGATAAGTTAGATGCACCGCTAGGAAATACCAAATCATCCCCAGTTACAGGCGCTGTTCCACCCCAGTTACTTGCAACAGACCATAAATTGCTTGTAATGCCAGTCCATGTTCTTGTAGCAGCAAACGTTTTTTGCGCACTTCCCAAAAACCATAATGAAGCAACGATAAAAACACCAACATATAACAATGCTTTAATGTAGTTTTGATAATTTAATTTTATTTTTATTTTTGTCATTTTCTATCTAAAATCTAATTTACTCTTGATTTGAAAACTTACTAACACCTTCGTAAATTCTTTTAGAAATTTGCTGAATTACAGTTTTTTGAGCATCAATATTTTTACCCTTTGTCATAATACAAACTATATAAGGAATTTTTTCATTATACACGATACCACAATCATGCAACTCATTTTTTACAGTTCCATTTTCTGATAATTCTCTTTCCCCAAACTTATGACTAACATTAATGTTGCTTGGGATACCGGCAACTAATCCATCTTTAAAACTAGTTTGGGATAATGTTTTTAATGCCTCTTCAGAATCATCATGGCTTAAATATGATGCGTTATATAATACCAATAAAAAGCGGGCGATATCGCGACTTGTTACAAAATCTTTATCAGCTATTTCGCTATCAGTTGATGGTAATGAAATTTTTAAATCATCAAATATTAATTGTAGAGAGTTTTGACGATACTTATACAGTAATTGCAATGCATTGTTATCAGAATTAATAATCATTTCATTCATTAATTCTTTAACTGTATATGTTTTTCCAGCAACTATACCACCTTCTCCAATTTTTCTATACTTATTGTAATCCTCTCCTTGATAAGTAATTCTCTGATCAAATAAATCTTTTTCTTTTTCTCTTAATTTATAATAAGAAATTAACATTGGTAATTTTAATAAACTAGCGGGGATAAAAGCATCAGCGCTATTAACACCAAACCACCCTGAGTTTCTGAGATTCAAAAAGAATACTGAAGTATTAATCTCAGGGTTAGAAGCTATAATATCTTGAATTGAGCTTTTTAACTGTCTCTCTGCAGGAAACCACTTTAGAGTTTCACTTTCATTCGCATAACTTGAATCCAATAAAGGATTAATAAACTTATACTTACCTGTATCCAAACGATTAGTAATAGCTAATGGGTTATTTTTCAAAGAATTATTACCAAAAATTCTATTGTAAAAAATAGCTGTCGTAAGAGTTGAGCCAATCAAAGTACCAATCATCACGAATAATATTATTCTACGATAATCGCCGTTCATATAATTTTTATTATTTTTTTCTTGCTGAAAAGATTTCATATATTTATTATAGTCTATATTTAAGGAATTACTTCTGTATTAGCACTCTCTTGATTAGAATCATTACCAATAACACCAATTACATCATCAGGGTTAATAGGAGTAAAGTCACCGCCAACTACTTGCCCATTATCAATTATTAACATTGGACTGTTTGAAGAATTTGGAGCAACTTGAAGCTGATCACCACTAGTAATATAACCATCTTCCTTGCCTGTTACATTATAATGAACAATTGCTTTTACTGGACCAGCTAATAAATCGAAGGACTTCATAACAAAGCCAGTATAATTACCATTTTCATCTTTCTTAAAATCAACAATTTGCACAAATACTGGAATTTGAGATTCCGCTGTTAATTGAACCACAGGCTTACCGGTACCTAAATTATAGCTAAAGGTTATCTCAGCCAAACCTTCTTCATTTGTGGTAACAGATCCAGCAAAGGTATCATCTTTAATTACAATTGCACCAGAAATTAATGGAGAACCTTTAGCATTCACAGAGAACACACTCTTATCACCTGCTTTAACCTCTAATACCAAATCTTGATCGGTAACGGGTTGAACGTTTATATTTACACTTCCATTATTCTTTACCAAAAATCTATCCATACCATTTTGCTGCAATTGCAAAATGTTTCCACTACCTTCTTGGTTTACCAAATATGCTGATTGTCCATTTGTATTTGCTACTAATGAAGTGGAAGCAGAACCACGTTGTAATTGAACATTTCCATTGTTATCAACTATTACTGATGGATCGTAATAAAATGGGTTAACAAACACCATAACCTTAGCTTCGCCATTGCCATCATATCCACTAAGAGCTTGTCCTATTACCATACCTGGACGAGTTGACTTCATTGCAAATCCAGGAGTAGATGAAGATGTTAAGTAATCGCCTTTTTGTATTGGACCATTTTCTAAACTTACTTTAACAGGAACACGTCCAACCAAAGCAACAGGGCGAGGATTTTCTTCAGGTGAGAAAATCTCATCTCCATAAACCGCTGCAGGTGAAGTAGAAATAACTCCAAGAATACGATTGTCATATGGCTTAGAAGTTTTATTTACCCAAGCCTTTGATGTATGCATACCATCAAGATGCATTGGAGTTGCATCTTCAGCACCAACTACAACTTCAGCAGCTTCTATAGAAGCATCACGAGTTCCAAAATATTCGGCAACGTCGGATGGAGCTCCACTACAATCTACAATTTCATCATTGGTTACTTGTCCATTATTTGCATGACACAAAGCAACTGTGGTTTGTGTTCCACTCAAACTGACAAATAAACTACCGTCTGCCTCTGCATGAAGTTTTAACGAGTCATTGGTAGTCACATCAGAAACTATTTCGAATACACTTTGTCCAGCCGTACTTTCTTCAGTATCGATAACAATTGCTTTTGTATTATCTGCATCCGAAGGAGAAACTGTTAACAAACCTTTATAATCAACATTAAACACAGTACCACGAGTACCTGGAGTATTATCATTATTAGTAAAGTTTAAGAAGTTACCACTGTCAAAGCTACCACTATTATTACCAGCACTTAGAGCTAACAAAGTTCCTGTATAAGCAGAAGTTTCTTGATAAATACTTACCAAGTTTGCTGATGTTGCATTATCAGTGTAAGCGCGAATTGCATTACCAGTTGTTGTTGCAGAACCATTATCTAAATCTGCAAAGATTGCAGCAGGTTGAGCTACATTACTAGCTTGTGCTGTAGTAGTTGCTTTCAAACCGAAAGTATAGCCATAAGTATCAATACCCATGTTAATACCTGCTAAGTTGGTACCGCTGAAAGCTTGAACTTCTAAACCTTTAGTTGTGTTATCACAATCAGTAGCACAATCATTATCAATCACACGAATTAACTGTCCAACATAAGTAGCATCTATATTATTACCTGTTTGAATTTGAATAATATTTCTGTTGCCATAAGAGAATCCAGTCGCTGCATCTAAATTAGAATATATAGAAGAACCACGATTATAGTTAGTTAGTGCGGCTGTGGTTGTTTTTGCATAGCCATTTACATTTGAAGCTTTTTCTAATTGAGCACCCCAAGCATAAATAGTACCAGTGCTTGCAGAAGTTCCAGGATAAATACGAACACGCACATTTCCTGTAAAACCACCAGTCAAAGTTTGAGTTATGCTAAACCTTTGCCAGCTTGTAGTAGCAGTATGAGTTACTTCTGTACCTGTTCCACCTGTAGTTCCATCTATTCTCATACTAAAGTTTTGGGTACCACTTGTAGAACGAGCCCATACAGAGAAAGTGTAATCAGTAGAAGAGGTAGCTGTTGAAGTATCTTGTTGTACATAACCACCACTACCACTTGTTGCCAAGCTTTCTGCAGAAGTACTTCCGTCTGGAGCAATTTGAGTATCATTACTAAACGCAGTAATACTGCTTGTTGTCCATGTAGTTGCAAAATCATCACTTCTCACTAAATGGTTTTGGAAAGTACCAGCGCTTAAGCTAGAAGTAAATAACCCAGAAGCGTTTTGTAATGTAACAGAACCATTATTTGAAATTGCTAATTTAGAACTACCGCCAACACGCAAGTCAGCCAAACGATTTAATCCTGTAACATTTGAAGTAGTAGTTTCGGTTACGTTAACATCTAATGCGCGATAGCTACCAGTTGCACTTTGGTTAATCACTGGCGCAATCTGTGCAAAGATTTGATTACCAGAAGCTGCAGTTAACTCACCTGCACTACCTATACTATCAACAGATAATGCAATTGGAGTTGATGTATTAGTACTGTCAGCAGTCTGTCTAACATGTAATAATCCGGTAGGGGCAATAAGCCCAATACCGACATTACCATCAGCCCTCACTACAAAGGGACTAGTGGTATTAGAATAAATTTGATAATTATTGGCAGCTGTATTTGCAACACCAGATTGGTCATCTAAATATATTGCACTGTTTAAAGAAACAGTACCCGCAGATCGATAATTAGTATCTGCTTTAAACGCAGCCATTATTGAAACTGTACCACTCGTATCAGACTGTAAACCGGCGCTATATCCGAGCAGCTGTGTAACATTTCCATCCCCTTCTTGATAAGCAAATGAGTGCATACCGGAAATTCTTGTACGCGTACCAGATGCATGCAAACCAACCGCGCTACCAAATACCCCATACTGAGTAAAGGAAGATGTACTATTGCTTTCATTCAAAACAAGCATAGTAGCATTTGAAGTGCTAGCATTCAAAGAGGAGAAATAATTTTTACCGAACGACTCTCCACCTGCCCATGCTAACGATACAGCATTTGGACCACTAAATATATCCATATTTTGAGTACCCCCGGTAGCAGGATCTACTTTAAGTGCAATATTGTTTGCACTCGTACCAGTCCAACTGCCAGTAGAAGAAACCCTAAGTCCAATTTTATCTATTGATGCAGTAGAAGACGTTGAAGTGTTAGATACTAAAGACGCAGTATCCGCGACAGTTTTTGCACCAGATGAAACCACATGCAAGCTTGCACTAGGAGCTGCTGTAGTATTTATACCCAGACGCTTATTGGTATTATCCCAAAAGAAATCATTATTGTTTTGTGCTAATACACCAGCCGCACCAGCGAATAATACAGACCCCGCTGTTGCAGAAGTAATGGATCCACCGATACTCATCCCACCACCCCCGGCTCCACACGCACTACCTGTGCCAGAGATAACACCAGAAGAGTTTGCTTGTAAACACTGAGTACCACCTGAAGTTAAGGAAGATACAATCAAGTTACCAGTGATGTTAGTATCCCCACCACTTGGAGCAATGGTTAAGTCACCACCAGATGATACGGAGAAATCAGAGTAGTTAGTTGCACTACCATCTGCATCATTGTAGGTTATTCTAATACCAGCACCTGTTGCGCTGTTAACTTCAAGAGGTTTGTCTGGGACTGTAGTGCCGATACCAACGTTGCCACCAGTTAAGATAGCTGCGTAGTTAGTAGTAGCACCAGAAACTGTAGAATAAATACCATAATTAATATCTGCGGTTCCAGTTGCAGAAAAATAACCAGCGTAATGAGTTGTTGTTCCAGTAGTAGTTAAGTTACCTGTAGTAGACCCATATACCCCATAAGAATTATATGTAAGATTTGCATTCCCAGTTGTTGTAGCACTATTTGTAAAATAACCAGAATATGTATTAAAAGTAGTGGTACTGGAAACACTGGTTAAAATAGGCGATCCAGATAAAGTACTATGCACACCGTAGCCAAACCCAGTATTACTACCACCTGCATCAGTGTCATTTATTACAGGGTTAAATGTAGACATAACTTGATCACTATACCCATACACTGTTTGAGTTCCAGCAGTTCCAGTACCTAAAGTTGTTGTGGACAAATCAACATTAACACTATTACCAACAACTTGCATCCAAGCAATAGAAGATGTAGATATTATTGAAGCTGTTGGCCTTATAGAAGTGGTAATATTATATATCGATTTGGTGACATTACTAATAGTTCCAATATTACTTGTATTGGATACATTAATTACCCTTGAGTTATCTTCACCTGAATCATTAGTTTGTACTATATCAATGATTCGAGAATTATCATTTGTAGTGTTGCCGTTCAGAGCAAACAGGTAATCAGACACAGGAGCTTGCTGGGAGCCAATTTGTCCTGAAGAGTTTATTTGGAATAAATCTCCATTGCCTACAGTGAACAGTGAATTTGGTGAAGTGTCACCAATACCGACGTTGCCGGCAAAGTAACTCTGTGCACCACTCTGGTCATAGATAGCGTAGTTGTTAGCACTTGCGGCAGGGCTAACTATCCAAATTGCTTTATTATTAGTAGCACCAGTAGCACTTACATACAGACCCGTATTATTTGTCGCAGCTCCGCTGGCTTGAAAATTACCCGCATAGTTAGAGCCACTTGCAGAACTTACTCCTGAATACACTCCAGTGACATTTGCTGTTGCAGTACCATTGCCTACTGTTATTGGACCAACGGTTAAATTACTACTTCCTGCTGAAATATTACCCGAAGCAATTTGTAAGGCATAATTGTTTGTAGCGTTAGCAGCGTTTAGGTACATAGCAACATTATTGGTGGCAGCACCTGTGGCTTGAAAATTACCAGCATAATTAGTACCAGTAGTAGCACTTACTGTTGCGTATACAGCAGTAGCGTTAGCAGTAGAAGAGCTAACAGTAATAACATCGTTTGCATTAGCAGTACTTAAAGTAGTCCCACTCCTAGACCAATATCCAATAGTACCGCTACTTGGTGTAGTAGTAGTTAAATTCTTAGAGCCATCGGTATATACTGCGGAAGATGCAGAAAGACCAGAGAAGTTGATTGTTCCAGAAGATGTAATACCAGTTGCTGCGGCAATAGCACCAGAAGAGTTTACTTGGAAGAGGTCGCCAGATCCTACGGTAAAGAGTGAGTTTGGTGAAGAATCACCAACACCTAGGTTTCCTGCAAAGTAGTTGTTGTCTGTTGATGAGTTATATATAGAGTAAGAGCCTGCAGGCTGGGTTGTGGTGCCAATGAGAAGATTGGTTTGTTTGGAAGTTCCTACAGTTTGATCAATGTTTATACCGACACTGTTCACTGCTGATGTTGCCAAAACTCTAATACCAGTAGCATTAGTAATAGCATTAGTACCATTATCTACTACATTTACCTGCAAACCTCTTGCAGTAGTAATTGTGCCGCCTGCAGCGCTATTATTCAACAAAATAGACTGCCCAATAGCAGTAGTAACTGCACCAGTACCGTTATGAGAAAGTGATGTAAAGTTGCCGTACATGCTTGGAATATTCTTGTTGTTCCCTGTTTTAACCACTAACTCATTATCTATACCATAAATTTCAGTCGTAGCATGAGCTGTAGGGTTAAACTCCATATAATTAGTGATACCTTCAACATAATCAGTAGCTGTTAAGTTAGTATAACTTTCTTGCAATGACAGCATCGTATTGTAAGTGCTTCCTGAAAATAGCAATGAACCATCATTCACTGCAGAGTTAGCCCCAGCAGCCAAGTGTCCAGAGACATCTAATTGTCCGGTAATAGCTGTATCACTACCACTTGGAGCAATGGTTAGATCGCCGCCAGAAGACATGAGCAAGTCTGCATAGTTTGCAGCAGATCCATCTGTGTCGTTGTATGTCAAGCGAAGATTGTTGCCAGTTGCAGAGTTAATATCTAACTGTTTACCTGGAGCATTAGTACCAATACCCATAAGCCCATTTGTATCTATAACTAAACGAGTAGCACTCACTGTACCATCGAACACAAAAAACTTATTCGCTAAACCAAATCCGGTTTCGCTCGCCCCTGCAGTACCAACAGTATACTCACGTGCCGTACCACGATATGCAGCAATTGCATACCCAACTGCATTGGTATTTTCTATGGTTACAGTTGGGTTAGTAGTATTATCACTTACCCATAATTTATTACCTGGTGTAGTAATCCCAATCCCAACATTACCTTGGTCAAAGATCGCAGCGTAGTTGTTGGTAGCACCAGTTGCTGTTGAATAAAGTCCTACGTTGGTTGTTGCAGCCCCTGTGTTTGAGAAGTAACCTGCGTAGTCTGTTCCAGAAGTAGCACCAGTTTGGGATATATTGATTGTTTTGTTAGATGCTGTAGTGGAAGCTGTAGTAACAGCTAGAGTAGTGGCATCATAAGTGAAGTTACTACTTGAACTTAAAGTAGTAGATCCATTTTCATAAAGAATTCTGTTGGCACCACCAGAAGCAATAGCGGTTGTTCCGACAGTGAGGCCACCCCCGGCTCCACACGCACTACCTGTGCCAGAGATAACACCAGAAGAGTTTGCTTGTAAACACTGAGTACCACCTGAAGTTAAGGAAGATACAATCAAGTTACCAGTGATGTTAGTATCCCCACCACTTGGAGCAATGGTTAAGTCACCACCAGATGATACGGAGAAATCAGAGTAGTTAGTTGCACTACCATCTGCATCATTGTAGGTTATTCTAATACCAGCACCTGTTGCGCTGTTAACTTCAAGAGGTTTGTCTGGAGCGGTGGTAGCGATGCCTAGTTTTCCTGCAAAGTAGTTGTTGTCTGTTGAAGAGTTATATATAGAGTAAGACCCTGCTGGTTGAGTTGTGGTGCCAATAAGCAGATTAGTTTGTTTGGTCCCTGTTGCTTCTGCGATTGCAATACCAACATTATTTGTACCCTTGGTAAGCTGAGAAATATTGACACCTGTATATGTATCTATCACGCCTCCAGTCGAAGTAGTAACATTCATATCTAAACCGTAAGCATTATATATATGTGCATTATTAGAAGCTCGTGCTACTGCATAGTAACCCCACAATGCACCTGTGTCAGAAGAATTACTAGCTGATACATCAGACATGTAACCCTTAATTTCATCATTCGTTCCAGCTGCTGTGTTTGTGACAGTTACACTATTCCCAGATATAGTACTAACATAGCCAGTTGTATTATTGCTAATATAGTAAAATGAGCCTAAAACTGAATTCATACTTGATACACCATTAGGTATTGAAATCCCATTATATATTCCCATACCAGTGGTAGCAGCGGAAAAAGTTAAATCATTATAAATTCCATATGCTTCATCTATTGAAGCGTTAAAATCTTTTTTTGTATTTATCACAATATCTTGCCCAGAACCAGAACCATTGTTTACTTGAGTAGTCGGTCCAATTGCCAAATTGCCAGTAAAATTTGAAGTGCCATTTACAGTCAATAAATTATCTGGGGATGTAGTACCGATACCAACCTTTCCAGTTTGACCTTTAATAATCATGCGAGTAGCAAGCGATTGCAAAGTTGTCCCAGAAGAACCAACCGTAGAACCTTGAAATATTATATCACCAGAAGCAGCATTACCAGTTGCTTTACCAGCAGCAACTGTTAAGTTTGCGCCAGCGATATTTGTACCAGAACCACCAGTTGCATGAAGAATATACCCAGTAGGAGAAGTATTTGTGGAACCATTACCAAAATATACATCATCTATAGAATAGTCAGTTCCGCCCAACTGATATCCAGCAACAAACTCGTGGGCACCTGCTGTCGCCTGTCCACCAATAGCAATTCCTGAAATAGCAGATGAATAAGCAGCATAACCTATGGCAATACCTGCATTACCATCAACATAAGCAGCTGTTCCTATTGCAATCCCAAAAGCACCATTACCAGAGCTTACAGAAGATTCTTCTCCAAGAACTACAGAAGCTCCAGCAGCAGCTAAAGCGTTTGAACCTACAGCTACTGAGTTTTCAGTTGCAAAAGAATACGAGCCGATTGCGGTAGCTAAGCCAGCAGTATCTGTTTGTGCAGCGTAACCTACAGCTAAATCTGTAGTACCACCAGCAACACTACCAGAACCAAATCTTTGACTATTAGTTCCTGTACCAGGACAAGACAATGATCCATTAGACCCTGAAATACTACAAGCTGTTTGCAAAGTGTTTAAACTAGACCCCGTACTACCAGCGGGTGCATACTGAAAGACTATATTTCCTCCCACGCCTGTTCCTGTACCAATACCACCGGCAAGAGTGAGTGATGCACCAGCAATGTTTGTACCACTACCACCTGTTGCATGTAATGTAAATCCAGTTGGGGAAGAATTAATTACTCCATTTCCCACATATGTATCTTGAATAGGAAAACTACTTGCACCAATTACCAATTGATTTGATGTGGTAGTAGTAGCGCCTCTACCTATTGCAATTGAATTTAAAAAATTCGCATGGGTACTTGCACCTAAAGCAATGGAGGACGTAGCATTAGCCTGCGAACTTACACCTAACGCCACAGCAAAATCACCACTAGATTGAGCCCAATTACCAACAGCTACAGTATCATTACCATTGATATTTACTTCTGTACCAATACCTAAACTTTCTGTATTTACGTTGGACAAATATCCAATTGCTATTGCTTGATCGGTAGATAAAGATTGAGAACCAATGGCTACACCATGTGTATCGCCTGAAAATACCGCAGCACCGTAACCTATCACGGTATTGTCGGCGCCTGTTCCCGTACTTGCATTTTTACCTACAGCCACACCATTGTTATACGCCACAGCACCAACACCGAACACTTCACTATTAGTACCTGCACCAGGAACACTCAAAGTATCACCGCTAGTTGCAGGAGTAAGTAATGTTCCTGTTCTTGTCCAATATCCAAAAGTACCAGTAGACGCTCCCGTTACACTTCCCGAACAAGTTAAGTTACCTGTCGAATTTGTAATCGTACACCCAGTTGAGCTACTGCCACCACCAAGTAATATATCACCAGTAGAGGAACCACCAATTCTAACATCACCGCTACCTTTTGCATCTATAGTCAGAAATTCATTTGCACCACTACTAATGACAGTTAACGCAGTACCGCTTCCTGCGGCAGCAGCAGTTACTTTCAATCCAGTTACAGAGGATGCTGTATTTGTATCCACTTGCAATGCTGGATTAGCAGAAGTCCTTCCTGTGGATAAAGCAGTTGCCGACTGAACAGCATTATTAACAACACCATCACCAGAAACTCCATTTGCCACAAACGCAAATGCCGAAGCAACCAGTTGTTTACGTGGTGACATTTCACCATCGTAACTTGTACCAGTTGGGGCAAAGTTTACAGATAAGTAAAGTGATCCAGTTGTAAAGTCTACTCCAGTAAATGGATTACAAGAACCAAGCTTTGTATTAAAAATACCATTTGTAACTGAAAGCTTGGCACAACTTCCAGAAGGTTGATCATATGTTTCTGTCCACAAAGGCGATCCACCACTTGATGCTGCATAAAGCTTAAACTCAAAAGCATAAGTTGCATTAGAGACATTAGTACCATCACTGACCTTAGTTAGCTTACCTTGAAAATTGATCAGTTTGGCTATAGTAGCTTGCGCAGTATTTACGCCAAGCAAACTACTGGAGCCAAATGGTAATCCAAAACCAATGTTAGCAAAAATCAAAACAAGGGCAATTACATACTTTGTCCTAAATAAAATTTTATTTTGTTGTATTTTTTGTTTTTGTGACATTGCTGATTCTGTTTTGGAATCAATTTAAATTATTTGGCTCAATTAAAAAACCGGGTTCAAATGGCAAAGCTCCATAATGTTAGCTTTCAAATATCTACGATCTCGGCGTGCACCAATACGTACAGCTTCGATCAAGCCATTTTTTTCCCAGTTTCTAAGGGTGTTAGGATGCACATTAATCAAACGTGCAGCTTCCTTAATAGTCAAAAGACCAGAAAAATCTTGTTGTGTTGTCATATATTTATTATTTTTGTTTTTATTTTTGTTTCGACCAAAACCAAAGCCAATTTAAATCGTTTGTTTTTTATAATTTAAATTGTACTTTTGTTTCAATAAGATAAGTTTTGTTAATTTATGTTAAATTAACTTAACAAAACTTCACTTGTATATAGTATAGCAAAAAATAACCCTAAAGTCAATTACATAACTTAACAAGCCTTAATAATAACCTACAGTAATTTATCCAAATATAGCAATAAATTTTGCTTTTTATTATTTTTGATAGTTATATATAAAAAGTATATAAAATTTTATTTTTATACTAAAAAGCTGACCTTAGTCAGCTTTTTTAATAAGTAAGTCTTGATGTCTTTTTAAAACTCTTCTCCTATGCCAATGTCTACCATGTAGCAAAAACCATAGCATCAAAATAATTAGGAACAATAACGGAACGACCAAGTACAATGGCAAAACCCATACTACATTCGATTGCCTCGTCTCTAATTTTTCAACTCCAAAGACCAGTATCGATTCTGCCTTATATCTACCAAAAGATAGGACCGACGGAAACCATTTAGCAATAAAAGTTCTATCAGATTTAGGAAGAACATTAGAAGCATCCTTGTTATAAAAGTCGGTGGCTACGATCTTACCAAACATATTTTTTATATACACTTCACCCTTTGGCTTAACATGAACATTGCCTATGTTATCAAACTTGTTACTAAACTCAATTTTATCATTCCACCAAATTATACTTTTTGAAGTTTTAACAGAACTTGCACCACCAGTACGCGACTGTCCATAACCCAACAATATTATTGTACCGACAGATTGGGTTACTTCTACACCAGATGGTAAATCGCCGCTACTATAACTAAAAAGTATGGCGCCATAGTGGGTTCCTTGCTCTGCATCTTTTGGTGGACTAACAGCATACTTTAAAATAAAGGTTTCATTTGGCTTAATAGTAAATTTATTTGGTGTTAAAAATTTAATCCAAGAAGCCAAAGAGAATGTGCTACCATTTTCTTCTATGTCAGGCACGAATTGAGGTTGACCATCTAAGCCTGGCAAAAAATCCTTACTTGAAGCTGCAATAGTAATTTCTTGATTGCTTCGATTAGTAACACTAATATTTGATGAAGTGCTTTGTCCTTTATCCACTTTTAACTCTGTTAAAAACGGTGCAAGTTCTAATATTCTAGAAGTATTATTTTGAGCAAAAGTAATTTGCGGGAAAAATAAAATTATTAAAATTAAAAATAGTATTTTAATACGTTGCAGTGGTAATATATGTAATTGCATTTTGATAATTTCCTGCTTGTTGTAAAGTACCTATTACTAACTTATAAACTACTTGTGTTTGTTCATTTGTAACCGCCCCGTTACTACACGCAATTTCGTATGGAGTAGTATCTAGTGCAGCATAAGTGTCATTAGAAGAAAAACGCGATGTCGTTCCCGTACACAATGTAGAATCAGTGGTATGATAACCAAACCTTCCAGTTGTAACACCCGTACCGAAAATTGCCGGGCTAATATTCGTACCGCTAACAACAGATATCTGATCACCTACTGTTGTTCTTAAATTTCCATCTTGTTGTACAGTAGCAGTATAGCCGCCGGTTGCGTTTGTTGTAACTGTAATTGTTTGCGCTGCAATATTTGGACTAGCATCACCAATTGTTAAACTACCATAACCAATGCTAGTGGCTGTACTAGTAACAGTGGTTGATAGTCCCGCAATAGTCGTTCCAGAGCTTACCCCAGAAACCGTTACTGACAAAGACGGACCTGCAGTTGTTGCTGTAGCTGTTAGAGAATAACCGCTTTCCGAATCTGCACCATACCTAGCTTTCACTTTAATTTTATATGTAGTATTAGGCGAGAGTCCGACAACTCTTTCCCCAGTACCGCTATTCCAACCTGTATAATCTTGCCAAGCTTCTGTTGTCGCCAATGTATCATCGGTCTGAATAAAATAAGTAGTGGTAAAGTTATCACTAGAAATTGCTATAGCATAATTTGTATCTTGCTGCTGCCCCGCGCCTGTAGCAACTATAAAATCTAAAGAGTTATATAAAGTACCGCCGGTATTAGTTAGTGTGGGTTGTGCAGGAATTCCGGGATATGCACCAGGTTCAAAACCAGGAGTAGTTTTATAATTAGTAGAATTAGTAGAATTTGTTTCTACATCTCCAATAGAATCACGAGAAGAATAATTAGTAGAAGAACTAGAATCAGAACCTCCATCCAAAGACGAATCTTCAACTTGATAATTACTACCACCTAAAGTTTGCGCCATAACAACAACCGGAGGAAATAAAATGCAAATTATTAGCAGTAGTATTTTGATATTATTATGCGTATTCATATCTAAATTTTAACATATTTAAAGTTAAATTAATTACGCAATATAAAAAAACACTCTTCTAGTAGAGTGTTTTTTTGTTTAAGCTTTTTTTGCTTGATTGATAATATAACGATTATATCTTTTGATTATAAACCTTAGGACAATCGTTAATATAATTAACCCGCCAATAACTAAAGTTAAAAGCTGCCAAGGGATTACAAAAAATCTGTAAGTAGATGATGCTGAGTTATTATTTTCACCAAAATGAACATTTAGGTTTGCAGTGTAATAACCAAAAGCAAAATTTTTAAATTGAAATTTTGCTGCATCCATAAACCCAGTAGGATTTACTGTTGGAGTTGGAAGCGCTGGATCTTCTTGACCACCACCACCTGTAATCCATGATGATTCAAATCTTCTAATACTTCTTGGCAAAACGCTTCCTTCAGTACGGTTAGCATTCAATATTTTTGCATTCATCCCAAGCATGTTTTTGATTTCAATCTCGCCAGTAGGTTTAACGCGATCGGTTCCAATATTTTGAAAACGGTAATAAAACTCTATAGGCAAATTTGTAAACCAATACTTCTTAACTTTACTGCCAAATTCCAAAATATCAACACCTTCTTGAATATCACCATTAACTCTTAGAAGTATTAAACTTCCAAGTCTTGCACCAATACTAACTTCACCTAAGTTAGTTGGGGGAGGAGTATTTCGTATAAATAAAGAAGCAAAATAACCACCCGGTTCTGCATTACTTGGGACATTAATTTTGAAAGGGACTGATTTTTGCTCTCCCGGCTTCAATTCAAACCTATCTTCTACAGTGACCCAGGTTGCCAAACCTTCTTTAGTTTGAGTAAATGAAGGAGAGCCAGATTCATCACGAGACTCAAAGTTTTCAACTTGAGTATAATAAGTTTTGACTTCATTAGTTTCGTTGGTGACTTTAATTTCGCTAGAAATTTCTGCACCAGGATCACCGTCCAGTTCTAACCTTGGTGGAACCAAAACTATAGCTTGAGCATAACTTGCTAAGAAAAAAAATAAAAAGATGCCGCTGCCTAATACCAAAGGCATGCGGAATCTTTTTATAAGAAACAAAAATGATGTTTTTAAATTTTTCACTGTTAAATTGGTTTTATCTTTACTGTATTATTATAACACACTTTTTTAGAAAGTAGCGGTTGCGGTGTAGGTTAAAGTTGTTGCATAGCTACCCGCTTCTGTTTGTGCTGCAATGTTTGCAATATAAGTAGCGCTATAAGTAGTTGTTGCGCTAGCTCCAGTTGCAGATGCTAAATTATCTTGAACTGTTGCTGTTGAACCAAAACCATATTGTGATGAGGTTCCATATTGAGTATCAACTGTACCGCTTCCACCAGAAGCGCTCAAGTTAATACCAAACTGTTCAGAACCTACTGTAGAAGCACTTGGACCTGCTGGAGCAGTGATAGTATTAGCACCGCTGGTTAATGTATCTCCAGTTAAATACATAGTATAACCAGATGTAGCGTTGGTACCAACAGCTAAAGTATGAGCTACTGTCGGAGATCCGTTACCACCACCGGTAGTGGCATAACGTGCTCCAGAAGCACTTAGTGTACCAAATCCAATAGAATTAGCTGAGATAGAAAAAGTAATACTAGGATCTACAGTAGCAGTTACTTGTACTTGATCATCAGTAATAATAGGTACAGCTATAACTCCCGCATCTCCAAAAGTTCCACCAATAGTGACAGTATAACTAGCAGCACTACTTGGGTTGGTTATACGGTTAGTACCAGCACCACCTGTTACAGCATTAGTACCTATACGAAAACGCACACAACGATTAGCTGTCACCGTACCAGTACCGGATGTTAAAGTTAATACTTGCCCAGAAATACCCACACCCCAGGTTGCTCCTGAAGGAGAAGCAGCTAAGGTTTGTTCAGTGTATGTTGCTGAAGTACAAGTAGAGGTGCTACCTGTGGCAAAATCAACATCGCCAAACGCTACAGAACCCATAGTGAAACCTGATTGAAAACTTAATGTGATAGTTTGCCCAGCTGTTAGTCCTGTAGGTGTGACAAAGAAAATTTCATGATTAGATAGTGTGCTAATTTTTTCCCTGCTTAGATTATCAGACATACTGGTCGTAGATGCAGCAAAAGCCATAGTAGTCTGTAGTCCCACAGCCATAACTACAATAGCAAAAGTCAAAACTTTAGCAATTCTAGATTTGTGCTTGTGTAGTTTTCCTTTCATTTTTGTTTTTGTTTCTTCCTGATTTATTTATATTTTTTAAATAAATCAAATTAATATGAATTTACTTAATATTATTATAGCAGGTTTTTGCTTAAAAGTAAAGGGTTATAAAGTAAATAATTTAAACGTTAAATTAAAACGGTCTATCAAAAATTAATCTTATAACAAAAACCACCTTCTAATAAAGGTGGTTTTTGAAGATTTTAATTAAATGATTAATTAAAATATTTATTATTCAATTGGAAGAGCTTGAGTTTTAAGATTCTCTTTAGCAATATCAGGATTAAATCCAGTTCCAGCTGGAATTAATTTACCAATAATAACATTTTCTTTTAGACCTCTTAAGTAGTCAGTTTTACCGGTTACAGAAGCTTCGATAAGAACACGGGTAGTTTCTTGGAAGGAAGCCGCTGCTAAGAAGCTTTCAGTAGACAACGAAATTTTAGTAATACCCATCAATAACTGTTCAGCTTCTACCAAAGGCTGCCCTTGAGCATCTAATTGCTCGTTAATTTCTTGCAATCTAGACTTATCAATAATATCGCCTTCAACTAAATCAGTTTCTGCGCTATTTGTAATACGCATCTTAGAGAACATTTGTCTGACAATAACTTCAACGTGTTTATCGTGAATTTGTTGCCCTTGTGATACATAAATATCTTGGACTTCTTTTACTATATAACGTTGAGCCGCTTCCAATCCTTGTAATTCTAATACTTTGCTAGGGCTTAGATTACCTTCTGTAAGCTTTTGCCCTGCATAAACCAGTTCGCCGTCTTTAACAGCTAGACTGAAGCCAGTTGGAATTACATATTCTATTAACTGATCACTTTCGTGAACCAAAGTTAGCTTATTATCTTCAATTTTTACAATACCAGCACTTTGGGCTTTTGTAATGCCCTTATCTGGTGTTGAGAATAAAGAGTCTCCAACCATCGCAGTAGCACCATTTTTTATAAAGATTTCTGTGTCAGCAAAAATATCATAGACATCCTTTTTAACGTCTTCACCTTCTATTCGCACAGTATATTCTCTGCTGCCTGTTTGAGTAACAGATGCTTTTCCTGCAATTTCTGCAACCGTTGCCATACCTTTTGGCTCTCTTGCTTCAAACAATTCTTCTACACGAGGAAGACCTTGTGTAATATCTTTTTCTGAAGCAGATCCACCGGTATGGAAAGTACGCATGGTTAACTGAGTACCAGGTTCACCAATCGCTTGAGCAGCCACAATTCCTACTGCAGCACCAAGCTTGACTGGCTGATTAAATCCTAAGTCATAACCATAACAAAGCTTACAAACACCGCGAACTAACTTACATTTTAGTACGCTGCGGCAAGATACTTCAGTTACACCGCTAGCTGCAATATCAACAGCAGTTTGTTCATCAATACCTTGATTCTTTTTAGCGATTACTTCACCAGCAGAATTTTTGACATCGGTAACTGGAACACGCCCAAACAATCTATGTTCAAATGACTGGTTCATGGCAACACTATCGCTAGCGGTAATCACATCATATTCTTTGGTACCACAATCATCTGCATTAATTACTACGTCTTGAGCAACATCTACCAAACGGCGAGTCAAATAACCAGCATCAGCGGTACGAAGAGCGGTATCAGACATACCTTTTCGACTACCA
Organism: uncultured Candidatus Saccharibacteria bacterium; assembly: GCA_964631145.1. Lineage (GTDB taxonomy): Bacteria > Patescibacteriota > Doudnabacteria > UBA920 > UBA920 > UBA920. The sequence continues at coordinate 117,911 of CAZVXT010000001.1, read as the reverse complement.
TGAGTAGAAATGAAATATTCAAGTACTTGCAAACCTTCTTTAAATGAAGCACGGACAGGAAGTTCAATAACATCTCCAGCAGGGTTTACCACCAATCCCTTCATACCACTCATCGCATTAATCTGAGACATAGAACCACGTCCACCAGAAGTAAAGATATAATTTACAGAACTGTGATCAGTTACGTTACCAGATACGTTTTTAGCAATTTGTTCGCTAGTATCAGCCCAAACTTCGATAATACGATTTTTACGTTCTTCTTCTGTTAACAAACCTTCTTGGAATTGACTATAAATATCCTTTGCCTGTTCTTCTGCTTTATCAAGTAATTGAGGTTTAATATCAGGTACCTGCAAGTCATCCATACCCCATGAAAGTCCGGATTGCTTCATATATGTAAAACCTGTTCGCTTGATTTGGTCGATAAGCTGAGCTGTTTTTTCTGGACCGAACATCTTATAAGCTTCACGTACAAGTGCTTGCAACTTTTTCTTATCAAACACGTCATTACGGTAACCCATCTCTTCTGGAATAGCTTTGTTAAAAATCAAACGACCAACAGAAGTTTCTAACAATTCTCCATTCGGCATTCTAACTTTAATCTTTGCTTGAATATGAGCATGCTTATTATTGTAAGCCAAGATTGCTTCTTGTCTATCTGAGAAAACTTTTCCTTCGCCTTTTAATCCATCGCGTACTTTGGTTATATAGTAACAACCCACAACCACATCTTTATCAGGAGTCATAACTGGCTGACCAGAAGCTGGCTTAAGCAAGTTGTGAGAAGAAACCATAATTTCACGAGCTTCTTTTTGAGCAGCTTCGGTTAATGGTACATGTACCGCCATCTGATCACCATCGAAGTCAGCGTTAAACGCAGCACACACCATTGGATGAAGTTGAATAGCTTTTCCTTCAATTAACACAGGCTGGAATGCTTGGAAACCAAGTCTGTGCAAGGTCGGAGCACGGTTAAGAAGTACAAAGTGATCTTTAGTTACTTCTTCTAAAATATCCCATACTTCATTGCGTCCCTGCTCGATCAAACGATTAGCACTACGGACGTTATGAGCATATTCTCTAGAAATAAGTTTAGAAATTACAAATGGTTTAAATAATTCTAAAGCCATTTGTTTTGGCAAACCACATTGGTGCAATTGTAAATTTGGACCAACCACAATAACACTACGTCCACTATAATCTACACGTTTACCAAGCAAGTTTTGACGGAAGCGTCCTTGCTTACCTTTAAGCATATCTGCCAAACTGCGAAGCTTGCGCTTTTGCCCAGTAGAAGCAGTGACTTCTTTACCATGACGAACCGAGTTATCAATTAGCGCATCAACAGCTTCTTGAAGCATGCGCTTTTCGTTTCTGGTAATAACTTCTGGAGATTTAATTTCTAGAAGTTTTCTTAGACGGTTATTACGGTTAATAACACGACGGTACAAATCGTTTAAATCTGATGTAGCAAAACGTCCACCATCTAATTGAACCATTGGACGCAAATCTGGTGGTATTACAGGCAAGTGAGTAATTAACATCCATTCTGGACGAACCCCACTACGCACCATAGATTTGATTAACTTAACTCTACGTAAAATCTTTTTAGCAGCCTGCCCTTCACTGTTCTTTAAACTGGTTTCTAATTCTGCTGCTAATTCTTCTAAGTTAATTTCTTCCAACAAACCTTTAAGAGCTTCCGCACCAATACCAGCGGTAAATACAGGTCCATACTTTAGAGAAAGGTCGCGGTATGCAAGTTCAGAAATAATTTGCATTTTGCGAATACTCTTAAGTTCGCTGCGAGCCTGATCGCGAATAGATTCTAAAGCATCAACTTCTTTTTGCCACATGTCTTTTAGACGAGTAACTTCTGCATCAATTTTTGCAGCAACCACGTCTTGATCGCCTTTTAGATCTTGTCCCATTTGGGTACGAGCTTTACCAAGCAGTCCTTCGTAACGAGTTTCAATTTCTTTCTTTTTAGATTTAAACTCACCTTCAATTTGTTCTAAAGTTGCGTTGCGAGCTTCTTCATCAACACCAGTAATAATATAAGCTGCAAAATACACCAAGCGCTCTAGTTCTTGAACACCTAAGTCTAATACTAAACCTAAGCGACTTGGAACGCTGCGCAAAAACCAAATATGAACTACAGGAACAGCTAAAGTAATATGTCCCATGCGTTCGCGGCGAACACTGCTTTTGGTAACTTCCACACCACATTTGTCACAAATAATATTTTTGTAACGAATACGCTTGTATTTACCACAGTAACATTCCCAATCCTTAATAGGACCAAAAATCTTTTCATCAAACAAACCTTCTTTTTCTGGACGCTGAGTACGATAGTTAATGGTTTCTGGTTTGGTAACTTCACCATGAGACCATTCTAAAATAGTTTCCGGACTAGCGAGTTTGATTTTTACACCTTTAAATTCTTCAGTTTGTGTAAACATAATTTATTTAAATTATCTTTGATAGAAGTGAGAGTGAAATATTTTACAACACCGTACTCTCACTTTTTAAAATTGTTAAATAGAAAGCTAAGAAAATTATTTTAAATTCTTAAGGCTTATAAATTTGAAATAAACTCGAGGCAAAATGTGAGGATAATTTGAGCCGTAATAATTGTTACGGTGAAAATTACCGGAGCATTTTAACGAAGAAGTTATTCAAATTTAGAAGTCGTCCTATTTTTTCTTTTTCGGTTTCTCTGGTTCATCAAACAAAGACGGACCACCCAAAGCTTCGACCGCTGGCTCTGGCTGTGCTTCTTCCATAATTGGAGGTTCTTCTGTAGCACTCATTATTCCATGTTCACCAATCAACTCTACATCAAGACCTAAGCTTTGTAACTCTTTTACAAGTACACGGAAACTTTCTGGAACATTAGGTTTTTTGATTGGTTCACCTTTTACAATAGATTCGTAAGTTTTACTTCTTCCAACAACGTCATCAGATTTGATAGTCAACATTTCTTGTAATGTATGAGCAGCCCCATATCCTTCTAAAGCCCATACTTCCATTTCACCGAAACGCTGTCCACCCATTTGAGCTTTACCACCAAGAGGTTGCTGAGTAATTAAAGAGTAAGGACCTGTAGAACGAGCATGCATTTTGTCATCAACCAAGTGATGGAGTTTAAGCATGTATTTCATACCTACAGTTACAGGCTCATCAAATGCTTCACCGGTTTTACCATCATACAAGGTAACTTTACCAGTAGTAGAAACTCCTGCTTTTTGCAATTCTTCTTTAATAATATCTTCAGTCAAACCATCAAGAACTGGAGTTGCAACTTTATATCCAAGTTTACGAGCTGCAAAACCCATATGAGTTTCGAGCACTTGACCAAGGTTCATACGAGAGACGATACCAAGAGGATTCAAAATAATATCAACTTGAGTTCCGTCTGCCATAAACGGCATATCTTCTACTGGAATAATACGAGAGATAACACCTTTGTTACCATGACGCCCAGCCATTTTATCTCCAACTTGAATCTTGCGAAGCACGGCGATAGAAACTTGAATAGATCTTATAACACCGCTTTGTAGCTTGTCGCCATTTTCGCGACTAAACTCGCGAATGTTTACTACCTTACCGTATTCACCATGTGGAAGAGTAAGAGAAGTATCTTTTACATCACGGCTCTTTTCTCCAAAGATCACACGAAGCAATTTTTCTTCTGCAGTTAAATCAGTTTCACCTTTAGGTGTAATTTTACCTACCAAGATATCACCAGCTTTTACTTGAGAACCAATTCTTACAACACCAGTTTCATCCAAGTTCTTCAATTTTTCTTCACCTACATTAGGAATATCACGAGTAACTTGTTCTGCGCCTAATTTAGTATCACGAATGTCGATCTTAAAGTCTTCGATATGAACAGAAGTATAATAATCATCTTGTACTAAACGACTAGATAACAAAATAGCATCTTCATAGTTACCACCTTCCCAAGACATAAAGGCAACCAATACATTTTGACCTAAAGCCAATTCTCCATGTTCTGTTGAAGTACCATCGGCCAAAACATCACCAGCTTTAACTTTTTGATACTTTTGTGCGCGAGCAATCTGGTTAATAGAAGTACCACTGTTGGTGCGTAAAAACTTAAGTAAAGTATGTTCATAAGTCTTACCACTTTCACCCTTTACAGTAATTTTGTTTCCGGTTACAGAGGTAACCTCACCATCTTCTTCCGCCATAATCACCTGTCCACTATCGCGAGCAGCTTTACCTTCCATACCAGTACCAATTATAGGAGCACGGGGAACGATACAAGAAACAGCTTGACGTTGCATGTTAGAACCCATCAACGCACGGTTAGCATCATCGTGTTCCAAAAATGGAATCAAAGAAGTGGTAACAGAAATAATTTGCTTTGGAGAAATATCTATACAGTCAATTTCATTACTATCGGCAATAGTTGGAACTCCACGTACACGAACAGAAACACGATCTTCTACAAAATAACCATTTTCATCTGTATCTAAATTAGCTGGACCAATTGTTAACTTTTCTTCTTCGTAAGCGTCCATGTATTGAACCTTCTTGGTAACACGAACTTTAATACGGACCTGATCCAAGTCTGCAATTTTTTGCAACTTCTTTGCATCGGATTCAGAAATCTTTTTTCCAGCCTCTACTATTACATCACCATTTTCGTTTTTAATATCAAAGGAGGCTATTTCATCAACAGCATCTTTTCCATCATTTTTTGCAAATTTTTTAACAATTCGATAAGGGGTTTCAATAAATCCAAAATCGTTTAAACGAGCATAAGTTGCCATATGGGCAACCAAACCAATGTTTGGACCTTCAGGTGTAGTAATTGGACAAAGACGTCCGTAGTGACTACGGTGAACGTCACGAACTTCGAAACCAGCACGTTCGCGGGACAAACCACCAGGACCCATTGCTGACAAGCGACGCTTGTGCTCCAACTCAGCCAAAGGATTTGTTTGGTCCATAAATTGAGATAGCTGAGAAGAAGAGAAAAATTCTTGACTTGCAGCAACAATAGGACGAACATGGATTAATTGTGCAGGAGTAACAGTTTCTAAATCTGCCAAACTCATACGATCTTTTGCGATACGAGCCATACGAGCAAGACCAACACGGTAACGAGTTTGAATAAGCTCTCCTACAGCACGAATGCGACGGTTAGCTAAGTGATCAATATCATCAGCAGCTTCGCCAGTATTGTTTAAACGAATAATTTCTTTTACAACCAAAAGCATATCTTCTAAAGAAAGAATGCGATCTTCATTTTTTACATCAATATCTAAACGCTGATTAAATTTATAACGTCCCACTTCAGACAAATCATAACGTTCGAAGTTAAAGAACATTGCAGAGATCAAAGACTTTGCATTATCTACTGTAGCCAAATCGCCAGGACGGATACGCTTATAAACTTCTTTAAAACCTTCATCAGTATTTGTACTTACATCTTTATCTAAAGTCGCTTGGATGTATTTCATTTCTGGATTTGTATCAACATCCTTAAATGCTTCTAAAATTTCTTGATTACTAGACAAACCAAAAACACGCAATAATGCAGTAATTGGAATACGGCGTTTGCGATCAATTTTTACACCAATAACACCAGCGTTATCTGTATCAAGTTCTAACCACGCACCTCTGTTTGGTACAATTTTTGCACCATAAAGATTGCGACCACGACTAAACTCACTAGTAAAGAAAACACCAGGAGACTTGATAAGCTGACTAACTACTACACGTTCTACGCCATTAATTACAAAAGTTCCGCGAGGGGTCATCAATGGAAAATCACCAAAATACACATCTTGTGTTTTAGTTTTACCAGTGACCTTGTTAACTAATTTTGCACTTACATATAGAGGAGCTTCGTAAGTTGTATTACGCTCACGAGCTGTCATCTCATCATATTTTGGCTTATCAAAGAAGAAGTCACCAAAATATAACTCGAGGTTTTTGCTAGTAAAATCATGAATTGGATTGATTTCATCTAACAATTCTTTTAGACCTTTATCAAAAAACCATTTGTATGAATTGAGTTGGATCTCAATTAAGTTAGGCAATTGAGCGGTTTCGTGTTGACGGGAGAAAAACTTGCGGGGAACAGGTCTTTGTCCAGGTATGTCAATACTACCAATTGCTTCTAGCTGCACATTTGGCATACTTTAAACGTAGCTTTCCTTACTTTTGCCCTTAAATAAAGCAAAAGTTTTAATGATTTAAAGCCCAAAACAGGTCTTTGGGAGGAGATTTTTGTTTTTGATCAGTTAAGCTACCAACAGTCGTGTTTTTTCAGGAGTAATAGAGCCTTTATGCTCGTGAGGTAGTTATGGGCTATTCTGCTAACAAGAGCAATTTTTCTCAAAACTAGCCACAAACGCAAAAGTTCTATTAGTAATGTGATTTTGTGTTTAAAATCCAGATTTTTAAAGCTTTTTTGGCTTTTTCAAAAAAAAGATTCCCAATTTCGCGGACGCAAAATAGGGCTTTATGATTTGCCTGGATTTCTTATGATTTATTCACTTTTTTATTATAAACGTCAAGTATTTTTTGTCAAGTGATTTTGCCAAAATTTTGAAAAAAATAAAAAAACTGCTAATTCATGTAAAATTAGCAGAACATATTAAATTACCCCCAAACTTCTGTTGAACAAACTTCTACTTCATTGTGCAATAAAGCCAAGCTACACATTAATATCAACTGATTTGTGCAATTATCCGCATTATCAGAAACTAATGTATAGCCAATATCATAGTTAGAAGCTTTAGCATTATGCATGTTAGGACTCATTCCCAAATGCACACCAATGTTAATTCCTATATAAAAGTCACTGATTAAATTTATCCATGCTCGGGGACGCTCCGAATAGTTTTGGTAACCACAGATAATATTTTCTACTTTATCAATATTATAAGCCAGGATATTTAAATTATCTTGTCCAGCTAAAAGCGCCCACTCACAAACAGAACTTGATACATAAGCAGAAACCGGAAATCTATTTAAAGCACCAACATCGCTGTTTAGGCTTGAATAAAAATGTAATACTTGTTTTTGTCCATAATCTATAGGCAAATCAAACGGAACACAACCAAGCATTAAAGCAAATTCCGATATGGAAGCACAGGTTGCTAGTATTTGCTTATTACTTTTTTGGGTAAAAACAGGAATTCCTTGATAATAATTTTTTGTAGGGATCTTAATTTTATATTTAACCCAATTTTGATTTATTATTTTTTTTGCAGAAATATTTTTATTAAATCCCCAATTTTGATTTTTAAACGGCTTAGTAAATTCAAAGCCAAAATCTTTGCAGTAGCCTTGAACATGTCCAAAGTTTTTATTTATAAAATTTTCCTCGCACCATTCTGCGATTTGCTTTTGAACAATAAACTCAAAAGATTTTGATACAAAATCAAAACTAATTTTATACCATTGCGGCACGGATTCTTTATATATAGTAAAAAGGTTTCCAATACTAGTATATTGAGCCATAATTATCCTCCTAATTTTTCTTTAACATAGCAAAGTATAAGAAAATAAAAAAGGTCTAATACTAGACCTTAAGTAGATAGTTATTTCTTACGATTTCCCACATGGTCGCCAAACCAATTAGTAACGAGAATTGCTGAGTGATACCATCAACGTTATGAGAGGCAAATCGACTAACATCTTTTAATTCTCCCAGTTCGTCATAAGGAATACTTAAACAGCAACAATCTCCAGGAACTGATAATCCAAATTGACCACCATTGTCCACACTAAACCTAAAACTACTTTTATTACGCTCTGAAGAATATTCTGAATATACATACTGCATATTTTTTAAAACCTCTTGATGGTTTTTATTACCACGTTCAAATAAAAAATCTGAAGAGTTTTTAAATATTGATGATACAGAACCTGATATATAAGAGTGGCTTAATCCACTTGTTACGCCTAAGGATTCAATTATCATTAGTTGTTTGTATTGCGAATTTACCAAATAATCATCTTCTATTATGCTTAAGAGTAAAAACATTATATTTAGCATTTCTCTAATCAAAGACCATTTAGCATCAAAAGAAAAAGTGTGCTCGACTATATTATTTTTTTTCTTTGAAATACAACAAGAATCTAAACCCCAAGCACCTTTGAATGTTGGCTCAACAAAATTAATTGTTTTGCGTTCTTTTAGAGCTCTAGCTATTAAGGGTGAGTTGGACGTAAAAAATTTACATATATGCTCATTTGCTTTTTCTGTTACACATATTTTAATTCCATGGATTTTTTTATTTTGAAATCTATCTGGTATTAAATAATAAAATTCTGACACACCGCTATTGAAAGTAACAATACTAGACATTTTAACCCCTCCTTATATTTCTATTTATTATAACCGCAATTGTCTTTTGTGCAAGCCAGGGCAATGCTATAATCAATTATATGATTAGTTATCTTGAAGGAAAAATCTTACAAAAAACTGCTCAATTTATCATATTGGTAAATAACGGAGTTGGTTATAAAATTTTTACAACTCCAGAGATTTTAGATCAAACAGCTGGTTCAAATATTTCTTTATATATTTACCATAAATCCAGCGATGACGGTCAAACTTTATTTGGTATGAGCGATTTTACTAGCTTACAATTTTTTGAATTGCTCCTAACTGTCACAGGGGTTGGACCAAAGATGGCTCTTACCATTATCTCTGCTGGTAAATTAGATATGTTAGAACAAGCTATTCTTTCTGGCGATAGCGATATATTTACTCGCATGTCCGGGGTAGGTAAAAAAACTGCCGAAAGAATTATTTTAGAACTTAAAAATAAAATGTCTGGCAATATTCTTCAATCTACTTCTGGACCAAGCAGTGACTTATTTGATGCATTAATTTCTCTTGGCTACAATCCTCGAGAAGTACGAGAAGTTATTGGTAAAATCGATACAACTGTTGATACCGGAGAGCAAATTAAAGAAGCGTTAAAACTAATTGGGAAAATATAAATGCAAGTTATAGAAGTTAGCGATCTCAACAAAGATTTATATAATCAATTTATCGAAAAGCAACACTCCTCTTTTTTGCAAAGTATAGAGTGGGGAGATTTTCAAGCACAACAAAATAAAGTTTCGTTAAAATATTTAGTTGAAGATAATAATCAAATTATTGCTTCTGCACAGTTTTTCATTCAAACAATTCCATTTATAAACAAAAAGTTTTTATACTGCCCATATGGTCCATTAGGAAGCAAAATAGGTATAGCTTTTTTATTAAATAATCTTAAATCTTTAAACAAAGACTTTATTTATATAAAAATAGAACCTCAACAAGAATTTAACTGCCGTGGCAAAATTGGCTCTAGAATTCAACCAGGCATTACTTGGATTACAGATTTAACAGATAATGCACCAGACATATTATCTAGTATGCATCACAAAACTAGATACAATATAAATCTGGCACAAAGGCATAATGTTGAAATAAAAATACTTGATAAAGAAGAGGAAATTAACGAAGGACTAAAGCTAATTAATAACACAGCCGAACGGCAGCAATACAAAGATCATAATTTTGAATACTACAAAACTTTAATAAATAATTTAAAAAGCTCCCAAGTTAGCAATCATCTCTATGCCGCTACTTATCACAACAAAATTATTACTTCGGCAATCACTATAGACTTTTTAAATACACGAACTTATTTATTTGGCGGCAGTAACTACGAGTACCGCAAATATATGGCGCCATATTTGATGCACTGGAAAATAATCCAAGATGCGCAAAATATAGGCAAACAAAAATACGATTGGTGGGGATTACAAACCTCTAGCGGAAAAAATGCAGGATTTAGTGATTTCAAAAAAAAGTTTCCAGGATTTGCTATCAAATACCCGCCAGCACAAGATATTGTTATCAAGAATTTTTCTTATCAAATTTATAAAGCTCTTAAATTAATTAGAAACTTTTTTTAAAACCAAGCTTGCTTGGTTTTATTTTTATGCAAAATAAAAAAGGATGGTTTTAACATCCTTTAAATAATTTACACCTTCACCTTTTTGGCTTTTTGTTCCAAGTCTTTTTTCTTTTTTAAGTCTTGGCGGTAAATTGTCAAAGCACCACTAACGAGGTTTGGATCTTCTTTAAGAATAGCCTGGTTAATTAGGTCTTGAGCCATAGTAGAAAGTTTATTACTTCCAACTTCTTTTTCAAATTCTTGTAGCCGTCTTTCAAACTTAGATAGAACTTTTGGAGGTTCTACTTTTTGCTCAACTACCTTGGATTGATCCTTGGCAAAAAATCTGGCTTCTACTTCATCAATCAACAACTGCTTTTGATTTATCGCCATTGCGTAATTTCCAATGGCTTTTAAAATTCTTTTAGAAATTTTATAATCAATGGCAACTTCGTTTGACTCTAAAAAGTTTTGTAGGATCTCATCTTTTTCATAATGACGTTCATCAATTTTACTTATAGAAATATTATTTAACATTTCTATATACTGCTCATTAATATTTTCATCAACTTTTTGAATAAAGTCATCCATAAAAATCATGAAAAATATATTTCTAACCGTAAAGTAAACGGGGGCAGTTTTACTTTTTCTAAGAGTAACGAATTTTGGGTTTTGCCGAAAATATTTTGTTGCCTCAATATTAAAGGTCTGATGTAATACAGGAACCTTGCGACAAGTCGCAATTGAGACAACCCCAGCCACTTGCACTATTATTATAGAAAAATATAATAAAAGACTACCCCAGAACCCCCAATCTACCCTATAAAATGACAAATAAGTAATATGCGCGCCACCACAAATCAATAACACAACACTGATCGCGAAACTGATTAACCAAAGTCGAATTTCACTGGAAATTTGCTGCATTTTTTGAATTTGATTCATATCAAAATTCCTCCATATTTTTTTTGTTATTTTATCATAAAAATCAATTTTTGTCAAATATATTAATATCAGGTATAATTTGTTTATGTTAAGCCAAATAAAAAAAGTTATAAAAATTTTTATTCCCAGAAGCATCTTTAAACTTGCTCAACCTTATTGGCATGGAATGATCGCAACTTTAGCAGATTTATATTTCGATCACCCTAGTCAAAAGCTAATCTGTATTGGTGTTACTGGCACAGCAGGAAAATCTTCTACTGTCATGATGCTGGCTCATATCTTAAATCAAAATAATAAAAAAACTGGTTACATTACAACAGTTGGTTTTAGCGATGGAGATACAAGCATTTTAAACAAACATGGATTATCTATGCCAGGCGGTTGGCTACTTCAAAAAAATTTAGCACAACTTGTTAGCAATGGTTGCCAGTTTGCAATTATCGAATGCACCTCCGAAGGCATGGCTCAAAATCGTCACTTAAAAATTAATTTTTCTGGGGCAATTTTTACCAACCTATCACCTGCTCATTTGGATAGCCATGGTAATTTTGATAATTATAGAAATGCTAAATTAAAATTATTTAAATTGATTCCAGAAGATGGATTTATTGTAGTTAATGTTGATGACAAACATTATGAAGTTTTTGCCAACCAACCAGTAAGTAATTTGTTTGGAGTCACTTTAAAACAAAAAATAGAGACACATATTACAAACTTAATTACAGCCGCTGAGATTAACGATAAAGGGGCAGCTTCTTACATGGTTAATGATGTTAAGTTTAACTTAAATATCATCGGCAGGTTCAATATCTATAATGCTTTATTAGCAACCACGGCCGCAAAATTTTATGGCATCACATTACAACAATCCGCAACAGCACTTGCATCTTATAATGGAGCTGCCGGAAGAATGGAATTTATAAAAAATAATTTAGACGCAAATATTATTGTTGATTACGCACCAGAGCCCAAGCCGCTTTATAACAGTATTCAAACAGTTCATAAATTGCCACATAACAGATTGATTCATGTTTTTGGTGCGACTGGCGGACATCGTGATAAAAGCAAAAGATTTGAGTTTGGACAAATCTCTGCACAATTTGCTGACTATATAATCGTGACCAACGATGATGTATACGAAAGCAATCCCCAAGAAATCGCAGCAGAAATAGTAAAAGGAATAAGATCTGAAAATCCTAAAATCCAACACGAAGTAATACTGAGCAGATTAGAAGCATTACAATTTGCTATCAAAATTTTACAGCCTAAAGATATTCTTCTTGTCACAGGAAAAGGCAGTGAACAGTTTCTAGTTCTACCTGGCAACAAAAGAATTTTGTGGGACGATAGAGAGATTATTAAGCAAATTTTAGAATCATGATTTTAGTTATCAATACAACTAATTTTGGACAGGCAGAATTTAAAATCGTATCCAAAGAAAAAATCATTAAACAAACTTTTGAGATAGCCTTTAATGAGAACTACAAAACTTTAGAGTTACTAGAAAGGTTTTTAAAATCCAACAAACTTAAGTTTAATCAAATATCAAAAATTATTACCGCCAGCGGACCAGGGTCTTTTACAGGGATTAGAGTTGGAACAGCTTTGGGACAAAGCCTTGCACTTGGATTAAATATCCCAGTAATAGTTTTGCCTAATAATAAAGTGGTTGAAAATTTTTTGAAGTTAGATAAATCAGAACCTTCTAAAAACATAAAGCTGCACTATGGTCAAAAACCAAATATAACAAAAGCAAAAAAGAAAAAAGCGTAAGAACTCTTACGCTTTTATTTTTATAAAATTCTTAAAATTTTAAATATTGTTCGCATAATAAAAACTAACGCGAAACCAAAAATATTAATTAACAAATAATTGATTATTTGCCAGGTTTCCTTTTCCATATGTCTCCATAATTAGGTGTCCAAAAGTTAATTCGGACAGCAGAGGCATTATTGAATACAGCACCGCCAAACATTGCCAGTGCAGAAAATGAAATTAGCGCAAATATACTTATAAGAGTGTAAGTGACCCCAAAAGGAAGTCTTTGGTAAAAAGCAATTGCTATTGTCGCCCCATAATGTAAGGCAACAATATAAAACTCTATAATAGATACCCCCATACTACTACTTTCAACTTGCGTAGCAAATAAACACAAAGCCACAGCAATTATTGTAATCAATCCTCCTAGGAGGACAAAATTATCTGTGGAAGTAAATCCGAAAATAAATAATAGCCACGAAACGACTATTAGCGACATAGTTGCAATCCTAGAATATGTTAACATTTTAAAATCCTCCTAAACTAAATTAATAATCCAATTATACCTAAAAATTAAGTTTTTGTCAAATATATTGATCCTAATAAAAAACTAACTAATTCAAATGTCAGCTATTTTAAATTATATAAAAAGCAGCACTATAACATTTCGAACAACTTCGCGGCTCTATTTATGAATTTATTTTATAGAGACTAGGTTAGTAAAAAAATATATTACTGCTTAATTAATAACTAGCTACTCCTTTAATTTGAACACTCTGAAAGTAATCAAAATCATAAATACCAACCAAGCCATTAAAATTAAAATATTAAAGCCCACACTGCTCCATGTAGGATTACCGAAAAACGATTGTCTTATACCATCCGCCATATATGTAATTGGCAAGACTTCTGCAAATTTTTTAAGAGCAATAGGTAATCCATCAATTGGATAAAAAATATTTCCCAAAAAAGTTAAAGGCAATCCGACTACCGAAGTAATTGGCGCAGCGGCTTCGTAAGTATCAGCGATAGTAGAAATTAATAATCCAGCGAGCAAAAATATTGATGCTCCCAAAATAATAAATATAAAAGCAAATACCATGTTTAACTTTAAGTCGATTCCAAAAAACAAAGCACCCACTGCTGTTAAAAATATTGCTTGCAATACAGCAACTAAAATTCTACTAAGAAGTACGCTACTAATTAAATCTTTTGTCTTTAGTGGAGTAACTAAAAAGCGTTTAATAACATTGCGAGATTTTAAATCTATCATCCAATATGCAAGGCTATAAATACCACCTTGCATTATTGTCATCGCAATAATTCCAGGTAAAATATATTGAGAATAATTGATGCCGCCTTGAATAAACCTACTAATTGCCAAAATAGAAAGTGCAGTAAAAATAATTAAAGGCATAGCCAAAGTAAAAAACAACCCGGTTCTATTGCGATACAGCAAACGCCAATTCATTAAAAATAATTGATAAAAACTAGAGTTCATAAAGTTAATTTATTTGTTCAAATGACTTACCCGTTAAATCCAAATATACATCTTCCAAGCTTGCGGTTTTAACAGTAAAACTGCTAAACGAAACTTGATTATTTTGCAGAGTCTCTACAATATTACTCAAACAATTAAGACTAGATATTTCTAAAATAATTTTTGGAGGTTCTGAATATATTTTTTGAACCTCTGCAATATTCTCAAATAATGATTCTTTAATAGAACCTTCTGTCAAAAAACTTACTTGAGTTGTATGAGACAAATCTTCAATTAACTTTTTTGGATGATTGATCGCGAGAATCTTTCCAGCGTCCATAATTGCTACACGGTTACACAAATACTCAGCTTCTTCCATATAATGAGTTGTCAAAACTATTGTCACCCCTTGATTATTTATTTTCTTAATCAAAGCCCAAATATCATGGCGCGCGCGTGGATCCAATCCCGTTGTAGGTTCATCTAAAAACAAAATTTTTGGATTATTGACCAAACTAGAAGCTAAAGTAAATCTTTGCTTTTGTCCACCAGATAAATCTTTTACTAAAGAATTTTTCTTATCTTGTAAATTTACAAAGCCCAACAATTGATCCACATTTGCAGTCGTATTATATAAAGATGCAAACAATACTAGAAGCTCCGATAAAGTCATTAAGTTAATGTACTCACTGGACTGTAGCTGTACTCCGATATTTTTCCTTAAATCATCAGCGTTATCTATATTATCAAAGCCTAATACCAAAACTTTCCCTTCAGATTGCTGCTTAAGTCCTTCAATAATTTCTAATGTAGTTGTTTTACCAGCTCCATTAGGACCAAGTATTCCAAACACTTCTCCTTGTCTTACTTCAAAATTAATTCCCTTAACAGCTTCGAAGTGGGTTTTATTTTTTTGCTGGTCTTGTTTTGGTAATTTGTATTTTTTGCGTAAATTACTAATTTCAATAACATTATTCATACAAAAATTATATCAAGGACACCTTGACTAGTAAACACAATTTAATTATAATGATCAGAAAATTTAGGTAGGAGGATTTATGGAAAATAATAGTTATAGATTAGAAATTATTGTGAATGACTTATTTCACAAAATTTTGGCTTTCGTCTTGGGATTAATATGTGTGGGTTTATGCATTACCGCTGAGATCTTTAACAATAATTATTTCTCGGGTTGGAATATTGTTTTTGGATTAGCTTTTGTTGGCTCTATTATCAGACTAGATACAATGGTTCATCGTTTAGGAAAATTTCTTGAACAAAAATCTGACCCTTGGGAAATTTTTAGAACAAAACTAAAATATGACAAATTGTATTTAACCATCTGTGATATTTTTGCGGTAATACCAGTAGCAATATCGTTATTTATTTCATACGGAAAATTATGGAATCCTAATGCTTTTTATCAAATATGGTTAATTACAGCATTAGTGCTGCAAATCGTTGGAGTAATTTTATGGGCAACCGCACCAAGCCAAGTTAGAAAGACCAAAGCTGTTTCAATAATTAAAGATTAACTTGACCGGAGCATCATTTACGTTACAATAAAATTAAAGTTTTTCATTTTTAATTTGGAGGAAATTATGAATAGCCACTTCTTTGCAAGTTTTCGTCGTAGAAGGCAAAACTTTTTTAATTATTTAACTGTTGTAAAAATTACTCACTCGATTAGATCTTTAAAACAAATATGGCAAAGTCGCCAATCTCATCATAAAAAGAGGAGGTAAAATGTATAGAAGGCAAAACTTTAAAAATACAAAACATTTTAACAAATCTAGAACAAATATGAGATTTGGCAAAAACGATAAATGGCTTCCTCATAAAAATTCTGACGCTAATAAACATCAAGAACCAAAACTTGATTTTAAAATCCCAGAATTTTATTTACCAGAAGAATCAGTAAAGAATACAGGAAGCCCAAATTTAATTATTATCGGCTGTCCACCAGACCATAATCTTATATTATTAGCCGAGCAAATAGCTCGCAAACACTTAGGCATTATTGTTCTAATTACCAACTGACCAAATAGGTCAGTTTTTATTTTGGTAAGAAACTTCGCTATAATACAAGAACTATGAAGTTTAAGATGAAAAGCAAATTTGCCCCAGCAGGAGACCAACCAAAAGCAATCAGCACTTTGGTTAACTCTCTGGAGTCTGGATACAAACATCAAACCCTACTTGGAGTTACAGGTAGCGGTAAAACTTTTACCATGGCCAGCGTTGTAGAGAAAATCCAAAAACCAACTTTGATAATGTGTCACAACAAAACTTTAGCAGCGCAGCTAGCTAGTGAGTTTCAAGAATTTTTCCCTGACAACGCAGTACATTATTTTGTCTCCTACTATGATTATTATCAACCGGAAGCATACATTCCCCGTAGTGATACTTTTATAGAAAAAGAAACACAAATTAATGAAGAGATTGATAGGCTTCGCAACGCAGCGACAACCTCTTTAATGAGTCGAAGCGATGTGTTAATTGTTGCATCAGTCTCTTGCATCTACGGACTAGGCAATCCAGATAACTACTTAGAGCTATCCATGGAATTAACCGCAGGACAAACATACAAAAGAGATAAACTACTTAGACGCTTAACTGATTTGCAATATGCCCGCAATGATTACGATCTAAAGCGCGGAACTTTTAGAGCACAAGGAGATACATTAGAAATCGTCCTTGCTTCTGAAGACACAATTATAAGATTAAAGTTTTTTGGTGACGAGTTAGAAGAAATTGAAAGATTACATATGGTCTCTGGAGAATTGCTAGAAAAACTTAAAGCTATTAAAATCTTTCCAGCCAAACATTTCGTAACCCCAGAAGAAAAAGTGAAATCCGCGATGGAAGCAATACGCACAGAATTAAGGCTAAGACTAAATCAACTTCGCAAAGATGGAAAAATTTTAGAAGCTGCAAGATTAGAACAACGTACAAATTACGATTTAGAAATTTTAAATAATACAGGCTTTGTCGCAGGTATAGAAAACTACTCAAGACACCTTGACGGAAGAGCACCTGGAGACCCTCCATCCACCCTTCTCGATTATTTCCCTGATGACTTTTTACTATTTATCGATGAATCCCACCAAACCATTCCTCAAATCGGTGCTATGTACGAAGGCGATAAAAGTCGCAAATCAACATTAGTAGAATACGGATTCCGATTACCAAGCGCCATGGATAATCGCCCACTTAAATTTACTGAATTTGAAGGCAAGATAAATCAAGCTGTGTATGTCTCTGCAACACCAGGTCCATATGAAGCAAGAAAGTGTATTGAAGAAAATTTGATTATAGGCAAAAAAAAGCAATCTAAAAATGATTTTAAAGATGCAGACAAGCTAGCCAAAACAGTTATTGCACAACAAATAAACCGTCCGACAGGGTTACTAGATCCAACCATAGAAATTCGTCCAATCAAAAACCAAGTTGATCACCTCCTAGAGCAAATTAAAGAGCGGATTAAAAACCACGAACGTGTTTTGGTTACCACATTATCCAAACGCATGGCAGAAGAATTATCAACCTATATCAATGAAGCTGGTATAAAAGCACAATATCTTCATAGCGAGGTTGATACATTTGAAAGGTTAGAAATTTTAAGAGACCTACGTTTAGGAATTTATGACTGTTTAATTGGGATCAATCTTCTACGTGAAGGACTGGACTTACCAGAAGTTTCTTTAGTAGCAATTTTGGATGCAGATAAAGAAGGCTTTTTGAGAAGCGAAACATCGTTTATGCAAATTATGGGTCGAGCAGCTAGGCATTTGAATGGACATGTAATAATGTATGCCGATCGAATTACCAAATCCATGAAAGCAGCAATAGATGAAACAACAAGACGCAGAAAAATTCAAGAAGAGTATAATAATGCAAACGGTATCACACCTGTGAGCATTCAAAAAAAGATTGCAGAAAGCAGACTTGCAGGAAGTAAAGAAAGCCTGCCTGATGGAAATACAGATACAGCTATTGATATCACCAAGCTGGACAGCAAAGAATCAAAACTTTATATTGATGAACTAGAAGCCCAAATGGAACTCGCTGCTCAAAATTTGGAATTTGAACTCGCCGCTACCTTACGTGACAGGATTGGCGAAGTTAAAAAAATTCAAAAATTAAAAAAGAAGGGGTAATAATTTTTGTAAATAAAATAGCACTGCTAATTAATGCAGTGCTTTTTTGTTAAGTGATCTTCATATAATATTTCTGATCACCGGAATAATAATTCTGAACTACCAAAAATTGATTTTGACTCGCAGGCTTTTGTGCTTCGTCAAGAAAATATCCAACTTCAAATTTAGCAGAATTGTCTTGGTCAAAAATCTTCAATGCCATTTCAATCACAATAGGATGAACCCAGTCGTTTTTCAAACTTTTAAGATCCATCGAATGAAAACGGTGTTGAAAGTTTTTTCCGGATAAAAACAATGCAAATCTCATTAACACTATCATCAATACAAACAAAAACACTATACCTGATAACATACATACCGCTCCCAATGATTCGTAGTTAGTTGTTATAACTAAATAAGCAAAAAACAACTCTAGTCCACAAACTATTATTAAAAAAGGATATAAGACAAACCATTTGTTAAAAGTTATTTGGACCTTATTTCTAAAATTATACTTTTTTAATAACCCCGCCTGTTCTAAATTTTCTTCAAAAATTTGGTTGGCTCTATTATTAAAAAAACATTGGTCATAAACCGGAAATCCATATTGAGTTAGTAATGGCATTAATGGAATTTCAGGGTAATTTTGCTTAACAACTTGTTGGTTACCTTGAGGCAAATACCCTCTAAATCCAAGCTTATTAGCAGCTTCTTTTGCTAAAGTTTTTTTATAATCTAATAAATCTAAATCTGTTTTCATATATTCCTCCTTTTTAAATTCTATAAATATTAACATTTATAAATAGTCATGTAAAGACTATGAAAATAAAAAAATAGTCGAACTTGTCGACTATAAATAATTTAATACTTGTTCACTAGATGAAGGTAGGTCACAATAATTTTGCCAATCACCTTCGTGTTCAGGAATATAACACTTTTCTCCAGAAGCATTAGTTACTTCTAGCCATTGAGGTTTATTTGAATCAATACCCCAATCTTTATAATAATAGCAAATATTAAATTTCGCAGTTGAGTCAAACGATTTAATTTGCAACGCCATGGTAATAAATTCTGGGTTTACATCTAGGCTAGTTTTACTTAAATCTGATTTTTTAATTTTTAGCTTTTCTACTTTTTCTTCTCTTGGATTTAAAACCAAATCCTTAATTGCGGCAAAAGCAAAAAATGAAATAATTAACGACATCAAAATACAAGCGGGTGTATTATTACCCCATACATAAGAATGAAGAGTATAATACGATATAGAGTAAAATAATAAAAATATAGAAAAATACAATTTTACCCAGTGATTAATTTCTAAGTTATGCAACCATAAATTAAATTTACCTTTACTAAAATTAGCCCAAAAATATTCATCAATAATTCTATTAAAGGCTTGTTCAGGATAAAAATTTATTCCTACGTTACCTAAAACCGAACTTAAACTTACTTCGTTTAAATCTTTTGTCAAAGCTTGTTTATTTTCTTGAAAATACCTAAGATACCCAGTAAAACCCAATTGTTCGCACGCCTGAATTGCAATTTTTGCTTTTAGGTTATTCTGAACATTATCAACTTGCAAAGCTTCGCTTTTATTACTATTCATTATAAAATTTCCTCCTATTTAAATTTTCTAATCATTTTAACTAAAAAATGCTCTTGAGTCAACTATATATTAAAAAGACAGTGACTTGATTTTTCTATTGTTTGTCGGTATAATAACTAAAGATTTTTCCTTTCTGCCGTGTCTAAAAACAGATAAGGAATCAATTGCTTAATTACAAACTTAAATCAAATAATAACCTTCAATGCCAAATACCAAGTCTGCCCAAAAGGCAATGCGTCAATCTAGACGCCGCAACACTATTAATACTCGCACCAAGTTCAAAACTAAAGATGCGGTAAAAGTAGCACGCAAAAGCATAACAACTGGAGACAGCAAAACTGCTGCGGAAGATTTAAAGAAAGCAATGTCTGCTTTAGATAAAGCTGCAAAGAAGAATGTAATTCACAAAAATACTGCTTCTCGCAAAAAATCTAGACTTGCAAAAGCTTTAAACAAACTTTCTGCTAAATAGAACAAAATTAAACACCCTTAATTGGGTGTTTTTGTTAAAAATATTTAATTTAAAATATCTATGATATTTAGTTTAATCTAACTTATCTATATATTCAATAACAGCATCTTGTTTTAAAATTACAATAAAGTCATTTTCACCGAAGGGGCTTTCGCCAAACGAATAATCGGAACGCCATTTTAGAATTTGTCTTGGATGATAACGATATTCTACAGCCCACCTAGCATACCCCCAACACATATACCTTCGCATTCTTTCACCATGAGGAACGCCATATAAAGTTTCTAAAAAATGATAGTGCATATCTAATTTAAACCAAGACAGAGGCAATAAATTAGATTTTTGCTTAATCATTTCTTCCATAACTCTCACATCAGGCGATATTAATTGCGACTCTTCAAACCGTTCACGAAATTTCCGGTAATTAATTTTATCTTCATTATTGATTTTAAAATTCATTGCCGGAATAATGATAAAATCTTGCATTCTATAAACATAAACACCGAGTTTGGTGACAGGTTTATAAAAATACCATCCTTCTGGGACAAATGGCTTGATGTTGTAATCAACCAAAAGCAGATCTTTATTGTCTTGAATTTGCTCTAGCATATTTCCTCCTAACTTATATAAAAAATAAATATTACGCTAAAAATAGCATTGAGTCAATAAAACAAAAACCTCGGCTGTACCAAGGCTTTTTTAAAATTATTTTTTTGCAATCAAACTTGCCACTAAATTAACCATTGTGCTTTTTTCACTGGGACTACTTTCTGCAATTAATAATGCAATTGCTGTTAATGCATTGTCATTAATTATTCTATCGCCTCGCTTGTTATAAATGCGATCATTTTCTACTAAGTATAAAATAAATAATAAAGAACCAATTCGTTTATTACCGTCTGCAAAAGGATGATCCTTAATTGCAAAGTATAATAAATGAGCAGCCTTTTGTTCAAAACCTTCATACACAGACTTGCCGTCATAAGTTTGCTCTATATTTCCTAACAATGCCTGGAGCTTACCATCTTGTTCTTTTCCAAATAACTTGCTAGCCTGTTTATCTTTTAGTAATCGGTCTCGAAATTTATCAATAGATTTTGTAACTTGTTCATAATCTAATTTTCTAGTTACCTTCTTTACCACATGCTCTGGTTGTAGCTTTTGTTCATCGTACTGATATAGTAAAGTCCAAGTTGCAGCATAATCTGTAATAATATCTAAAACCTCCTTTTCATATCCTTCTAATTTTTTATTTTGTATTGCTAATTGAATCAACCTAACCGCCCCCTCTAACTCTTTAACTTTTGCAAGAGCACCAGATTGCAAAACGTTTTTATTTACTACATAACCTTTTAGTAAAAAATCTCGAATTTTTGAAGTAGCCCAAATACGAAACTGAGTACCGCGCTTAGAATTAACTCTATATCCTACAGAAATTATCATATCTAAATTGTAATGTGCCGTATTATAGTTTTTACCATCTTTTGCAGTTATCCGGAAATTCCGGATAACTGAATCTTTTGCTAATTCCCCGGTTTTAAAGATATTTTTGATATGTTCAGAGATAGTTCTAATGTCTTTACCAAACAGATCAGCCATCTGCGACTGGGTGAGCCATATAGTATCATCAACAAAATTTACCTCAATTTGAGGACCACTATTATCTTTATAAATTATTATTTCTCCTGTATCCATATCCTAAATTTTAATTTTTTTCTATGTAATTTTTGCACATTACTTTGAGTTTCAATTTTTGCTTTGATTATTTCTTCTCGTTTATAATATCACAACCACATAAAATAATTATAAAATCTACATAAAACCACTCCTAAATTAGAGCGGTTTTACAAAATTTAAAAACTAACCTTTTCCATATCGCCCCAATTATCGCCAACCTTTGCCTCTACAACTATTGGAACAGAAAGCTTTAGGGAGTTTTCCATAATAGGCTTTATTTTTTTTATCCATTTATCAACCTTATCGGATTTAATTTCAAAAACTAGTTCGTCGTGCACTTGCAACAACATCTGAATTTCTTCTTGTCCATCTAATTCTTTATAGATTTCTAGCATTGCTAGTTTTATAATATCAGCACTTAAACTTTGGATTGGAAAATTAATTGCTGCACGCTCTGCTGCCTGAAGAATAAAATATTGACTGGATTTTATTTCTGGAAACTTTCTAATTCTTCCTAACATATTTGTAACTGCAGCATTTTCTCTAACCTCTAATTTTACTTTTTCTAAATAAGTTTGCACATCAGGAAACGCACCAAAATATTTATTGATAAAGTCTTGTGCTGATCCTTGCGACATGCTTACTAACCGATCAGACAAACCAAAACTAGACAACCCATATAATACTCCAAAGTTAACCATCTTTGCATCGCGACGCATATCAGCAGTTACCAGTTCTGGCTTTACTCCAAATACCATAGATGCGGTAGCGGTATGAATATCTTCATTCTTTTTAAAAGTTTCTGCCATAGTCTTATCACCAGACAAATGAGCAGCGATACGAAGTTCTATTTGAGAATAATCCAAAGATACTAATTTATACCCTGACTTAGCAACAAAAGCTTTTCTTACCTCACTGCCCAAACCTTGTCCACGAATTGGAATATTTTGCAAATTTGGATCCGTACTAGACAATCTTCCTGTAGCAGCAATTGTCTGATTATAGTTTGTATGAATTCTTCCAGTCGAACTATTAACCATAGAAGGAAGCGCATCTAAATAAGTAGATTTTAATTTAGTTAATTCACGATATTCCAAAATATCAGAAACAATAGGGTGCTCGTCACGCAATCTTTCTAATTCTCCTGCTGCAGTTGATAATCCAGTTTTATTCTTTTTACCAGAAGTTAAATTTAAATTTTCATACAAAATAACCTGCAATTGTTTTGGAGAAGAAATGTTAAACTCTTGCCCTGCATGCTTATAAATACTGCTTTCTAATTTTGCAATTTGTTTTTCAGCTTTTACAGATAAATCGTTTAATAATTTAACATCAACGCCAATACCAGCACGTTCCATTTTTGCAAGAACCAAAATTAAAGGCATTTCTATATCAAAAAAAACTTTATCTAATTTTTCTGATTGTAACTGATCTGATAAAATCTCATACAAGCGGAAAGTAATATCTGCGTCTTCACTTGCGTACCATGACACTTTTTCTACCGGAACTTCTGACATAGAAATTTGATTTCTTCCTTTTCCTATCAATTCTTCGATAGACTGCATTTGATACCCCAGTATATTAAAAGCCATTGTATCTAAACCATGTTGCCTGGTCCCAGCGTTAAGCAAATAGGAAGCAAGCATGGTATCAAACCACACTGGAGATAATTTAATTTCTCTATTTTCCAATGTTAAATAATCATACTTAATATTTTGTCCGATTTTTTTGATTTGGCTATCAGATAATATATTTTGTAAATCTTTATTACTTAACAGTTCTTGGATAATATAATAAGCCAATCCTTTTTGATATGAAATAGAAATTCCAATAACATTAGCAACCATCGGATTTAACTGATCAGTTTCTGTGTCTACTACTAAGTATTTTTGCTTTTTTAAGTTCGGTAAAATTTTATTTAATTTTTCTGAGGTATCGATAAGTTGATAATTTTGCTCCCCGATATTTTGACTCATAATCTGATCTTCTGATTTAGTTATATCGTTTTTAGAATCTTCAGAGTCTACATAGTTTTTTGGCAATTTATCTAAAAGAGATTTGAACTCCAGCTTTTTAAAAAGATCAACAGTTTTATCAAAATTTGTAGTTACAAATTTATAAGACTTGATATCTATTTCGATTGGCACATCTAAAACTATTTTTGATAATCGATAACTTAGTCGCGCGTCATCTTCGCCATCAGTTAACAATTTTACTACGCGTGGCTTAATTTTTTCTTCAACTTTTTTTGACTGGGATTTTATTGCATTGTATAAAGCTTCGATACTACCAAATTCTTGAATCAATTCTCCTGCAGTTTTTTCTCCTATTCCTTTAACGCCTTTAATATTATCAGAGGGATCACCTCGAAGCGCTTTATAATCTATCATTTGCTTTGGCAATAATCCATATCTTTCTTTGATGGCTTTTTCGTCATAAATAGTTGTATCTGCAATACTTTTTCGTAAAGTATAAATCTTTACGCATTTATTAACCAACTGCAAGCTATCTAGATCTCCTGTTGCAATCATAACATCGCAATTATGATCATTGGCTTCACAAATTTTTACAGATAAAGTGCCAAGCAAATCGTCTGCTTCAAAACCAGATAATTCAAAAATTGGAATATTTAAAGCTGACACCACTTCCTTAACCAAAGGGAACTGTTGATATAATTCGTCAGCAGCTTTTGTTCTAGTACCTTTATAGTCTTCATATTCTTCATGGCGAAAGGTTGGACCAGCCAAATCAAAACAACAAGCAATATGTGTTGGCTTTAAATCCTTAATTGCCTTAAGAAGTATTGTAGTAAATCCATAAACAGCATTAGTATACAAACCATCTTTAGTGGAGAGTAAAGGAACTGCATGAAAGCCCCTATGGACGAGAGCGTTTCCATCTATTAATAAATATCGTTTTTTATCATTTTTTGTAGCCATATATAGGCATTGTACCGATTTTAGAATAATAAAAAAAGCCGGGGTTTCCGACTTTAATCTGAAATTTTAACTTGCAAATAATCTAGAGGATTATTACTACTTATAGTAAGGTTATTTTTTAAAAACGTTAACTCTACTTGATAATTTGAGTTTTCTAAATACTTATAAACTTCTTCATAATTTGGGTGTGTGTTAATAATAAAAATATTTTCTTTTTCCCAGAGTTTAGCAATATGAGAAATTTGTATTACTAAACCACTTTGCTTATTACTTTTACTTAAAAAGTAATTATAAACACACCACTCAGGCATACTTGCCAAATAATCTACCATCTCATTAAGATCATGCTGATTTTTTGGAAATTCAAAATCAAATGTATATTTTTTAGTCATTTTTATATACACAGCCAATGCAAATGCAATAAAAAATGCGACTATACAAAAAATAATAAACCAACCAAATAAATTATATTGATAAAACATTTTCTTATTCCTCCTTTAATAAACTATTGTATATGAAATTAATTTGCAGGTCAAAAATTAAAAAGCCAGGACTCCCTGGCTTTTTTAAATATACTGTTATCCTACAACTCTTATAACTTCTGTAACATCAGTTAATTTATTTAGGGCTTTAAGCAAACCATCTTGAAGCATCGTTAAACTTCCGTTTTCTAAAGCTATCTTTTTTATAGATAATCCAGAGGGCTCTGTAAGAATTAACTCCCGCATTTCATCAGTAATTGTCACTACTTCATATATTCCGATTCGTCCTTTATAACCCAGCCCATCACATTTATCACATCCAGGAGAACTATAAAAGATAAATTCTTTAGGGACAACTACTTCTGCAGAAGCATGGATATTATATAATTCATGTTTTACTTTTTCTAACAATACTTGATCCAGGGTAGCTTGAACCATACAAAACTCACATAACCTTCTGACCAAGCGCTGGGCAATAATCACATTAACAGCTGGAGAAATTACAAATGGTTTTATTCCCATGGTTAACAATCTTGGAATAGCGCCTGCAGCATCATTTGTGTGCAAAGTAGTTAGCACAACATGACCAGTCAAAGCGGCTTGCAACGCGGTGTCGCCTGTTTCTGGATCACGGATTTCACCAACCATAACAACATCAGGATCTTGTCTCAAGACAGATCTGAGCGCTTTATCAAAACTAAAATCAACTCGATGATCAATTGGGGTTTGCTGAATACCAGACAGCTTATATTCTACCGGATCTTCTAAAGTAATAATTTTTATACCTGGTTTATTTAAAAATTTTAGACAAGAGTATAAAGTAGTAGTTTTACCACTACCTGTGGGACCAGTTGCGATAATCATGCCAGTTGTTTTTTGTAAAGCTTCCATAACTTGTTTATAAGCTTTACCAGACAACCCTAAATTATCAATATCAGGAGACAAAACACCTACACCAAGAAGCCTTAAAACAACTGCTTCTCCAAAACTAGATGGTAAAACAGAAACACGTACATCTAACTCTTTTTCATTATTCATAACTGTAAATCTACCATCTTGAGCTTCGTTAGATATATTAAGTTTTAGTTTTGCTAATAACTTAATGCGGGAAATTAACTGTTTATGCATCCCAGCATCCATACTTGCAGCATCCTGCAAAACCCCATCAATACGATAACGAATTTTGAGAGATTTCTCTTCCGGTTCAAGATGAATATCAGAAGCTCCTAGACTTACAGCACCGGAAAACAAAATTTGCAAAACTTCAGTGACTGGAGTAGAAGGCAAAACATCAGCAATCTTTTTTTGTGATGTCTGATCTAAAACGATTTGCTCGTTAGTAGGACTAGATGGTCTTAATACCTTGTCATAAAATTTTTGCAAAGACATCAAACCGCCGCGAGAACAAAAATAAATATTAATCTTGTATTCTTTAGAAAGCTTTTCTTTTAAAACATGCAAAAAAGGGTTGGATGGGTTTACTGTCGCAATCTTCAAATCTTTATGATCCTTATATATTGGCGCTGATTCTGACTGCAAAGACTCTTCTCTACTCATCAAAGAAAGCGACTGCAAATCAACAGGAAAAGTCCTTAAATTTATATAAGGCATTTGCATAGTTACCGCCAACTGCTGCGCCTGAGCTTCTTCTATTTTTTGTTTTTGGTCATTAAGACTTTTTTCTAAATCTTTTTGATTGTTAGATAAAAAGTTTGTCATATTTTACTTTGGTATTTGTTTCAAGTTTACAATATATCTTGTCTTGATTATATCATTTAAAAGCTAATTTTTGCTAAAGTTTGCTCTACAGTAGCGAGTTCTAAATCGGGAATCAAAAAGCTAGTATAAATATAATTACCAAATAATGGCAAAAGTTCTGTATCAGAATCTATATCAAAAGCTTTAAAATATTTTTGTAAGTTTACATGAGGCAAACTTGCTAAATACAAATTAACACCAGAATCCTGTTCAACAACAAGAGCAAAGATATTAAAACCACTAGACATTTCTATCAGATCAATCAAAACTTGAGGTATAACCTGCGTAGTTAATGAAGTTTTTATAAAATCTTGTTTTGTTAAAGTGGTTTGCAAAAAATTATTTTCTGTATAATACACAACTCTTGCTAAAGCTCTTCCCCATAGCTGCAAAAAATTATAAGGTTTAGTTTTGTATAAATCTTTTATAATGTCTTGCTGACGCGCACCTGCTCTAATAAGTTTTGCAGATTTATTTAAAGTTTGAGGATTAGTTTTACTACTTCTATAACTTTGTGTCTGAGAAATTATCCCTGCTAATAAATTAGTCGCTACACGCTCGCTAAATTCACCAACATTTTTGCTATCAATTAAATCATAAACCAGCTCGCTCAAACTTGAAACTTCTGTATTAACAAAGTTTATTGCTGCAAAATAATTATGAGAAGGATTAGTGCTTAAGCTAATTTTTTTTGTGGTTGTAATAACAGCAACGTTTTTTTTATAAAAATCTCCAAATGCTTCATAATCAGCTCCGTCTAATAAAAATAATAAATCAGGGTTTAGAGCTGGAGGAGTTACAACTACATCATCAGATTTAATCTGCCCGTCTTTAATATTAATATAAACAGTTAAGCCATTTTCTGTTTTTTCATATCGCAAGGAGCTAGGAGTAGCATTTAAACTACTAATACTGATTTGGAGTTGGTTATTGTCAGAAAAGTTTACTAAAGGTATTTCTGGGTTATCAAAAAATTCATACTGCGGAATCTTACCCACTCCATACAAAAAAACAGTTTTTCCCATACCAATTAACCAGTTTTGCAAAGCCAAACTACTAGCGTAAATATCTACTGTTACATAGCTAGGTAATACTATTCCAATGGAAGAAGACTGTTCAATGCTTTTATTGATTTGTAATAATATGTCTTGATTCATAATTTTAGGACCAAAGTCCAGTCTTTTAATATAGCCAATTTTACTAATAGGGTCAATATCGGTACAATATAATCACTTTTAAGTTTATGATGAAAAAAACCTACCGAATAAAACTCTCAGAAATCGAATCTTTTTGCCAAAGTTTTGCAAAAGATTTACGGGGTGGAGAAATTATAGCTTTGATTGGAAATTTAGGCAGTGGCAAAACGACCTTTACCAAACATTTAGGCAAAAACCTAAAAATCAAAAATAATATTAGTAGCCCCACTTTTGTAATCATGCAGAGGTATAAAATCCCAAAGCAAGATAAGATTAATGCAAAATGGTTTTACCACCTTGATATTTACCGTTTAAAAAACTTTTCAGATTTAAAAAGCTTAGAATTAACAGAAATATGGGGAAGGCAAGAAACCATAACAATAATAGAGTGGGCGGATAAAATTTTTAATAATCTGCCAAAAAATACAATAAAAATATATCTTCAAAATGACATCATCAAGTAAACAATTAATTATATATTCTTTTTTTGTTTTAGGTATTATCTTAATCCCCAGCAAAATTAGTCATGCCAGCGATCTGCCAAAACCAGTTCCTAGTTTTGAAGATGTAAATACAGTTAATCCTGAAGTTACAGCAACCATACCTGATAGTCAAAAAAAGCTATGGGAAGGAAATTATTATATTAAAGAACAAGTATTTATCAAAGATGTTGTTTTTCCCATTAATCAATATATAAAACAATATTCTAACTTTACAACAGGGCAATTATTTCTTACCACCAAATACAATTACAACCCAAAGGAAATATATTTGTGGACAAAAACACTATCTACTAATATAGATAGTCAAACGGAAGAACCAAAACTAGTAATCAAAAATGATAAGGCTGTAGAATTTACCCCTCCAACAGTGGGACGAATACTTGATAGATACAACGCAACCTTAGCAATTTTAGATAACTTAAATAAAGATAATACTTTAAATATAAAGCTACCTGTAATAGAAACTGCACCTAAAAATTCGCTAAAAGATTTAAATGATTTAGGAATCAAAGAATTAATAGGAAGAGGAGAATCAAAGTTTAATGGTAGCCCTGCTAACAGAAGAGTAAATATAAAAGTTGGGGTTTCTAAAATGAAGGGTGTAATTATCAAGCCAGGAGAAGAATTTAGTTTTAATAAATATCTAGGGCCAGTTGAAGCAGAATATGGATTTCTTCCAGAATTAGTCATTAAAGCTGATAAAGGCACTATCCCAGAATTAGGTGGAGGTTTGTGTCAAGTTTCGTCAACCACTTTCCGCGCAGCAATGCACGCGGGACTACCAATTACCCAACGAAGAAATCATTCATATGCCGTAAATTAT
Source organism: uncultured Candidatus Saccharibacteria bacterium (assembly GCA_964631145.1). Taxonomy (GTDB): domain Bacteria; phylum Patescibacteriota; class Doudnabacteria; order UBA920; family UBA920; genus UBA920. The sequence continues at coordinate 88,189 of CAZVXT010000001.1, read as the reverse complement.
TATGCACCCCAAGGTACTGATGCAACTATTTATCCTGGTGTTATAGATTTAAAGTTTAAAAATGACACTCCTGGCAGTATCTTAATCTGGCCTTATTTTAAAAATAATGATTACTTGGTTTTTGATTTTTATGGAACCAGAGATAATCGAGAAGTTACACTAGGAAAACCAAGTCAGTTTGATCGAAAATCAGATGGTTCTATGAAGGCATTATGGAACAGAACAGTTATAATAGATGGACAAACTCGTAAAGATAATTTTTCTTCTACCTACTTACCTCCTGCATTATTTCATAAAACCGAAACTTTTATACCTAATAACCAGACACCAAACACACCACCGACTACCAACCCAACAACCCCGACTACACCAGAAAATACACCTATAACCCCCAATAATCAAACACATACTAATTCATCAATATGATTAATACAAGCGATAACGAAACAATCCTAAATAATATACCAGAGCCTGAAGAAAAAATTTGGGAAGTTTCTTTACGCCCACAATCATTAGATCAATTTATAGGACAGCAAAGCTTAAAAGACAATCTCAACATTGTTATCAAGGCAGCGGCAATAAGAAACGAACCATTAGACCATCTTTTATTTTATGGTCCTCCAGGTTTAGGAAAAACAACTCTTGCCCATATTATTAGCCAAGAACTAGGTTCTAACTTAAAAATTACTACAGGACCAGCGATTGAAAGAGCTGGGGATTTAGCATCATTACTTACTAATCTAAATGAAGGTGACACTTTATTTATCGACGAAATTCATCGCTTAAATAAATCAGTAGAAGAAATTCTTTACCCAGCCCTTGAAGATAAGGTTTTGGATATTATGATCGGTAAAGGACCTGGCGCAAGATCAGTCAGAATGGAGTTACCAAAGTTTACATTAATTGGAGCAACTACAAGATTGGGGATGTTATCTGCCCCACTGAGAGATAGATTTGGATTAATTTACCATCTTGATTATTACGATAATGCGGATCTTCAAAAAATAATTTCCAGGTCTAGTCAAATATTAAATAATGATATTGATAACATGGCAGCACTGGAAATTGCTAATAGAGGAAGGTTTACGCCACGTATCGCTAATAGACTTTTAAAGAGAGTGAGAGACTTCGCACAAGTCTCGGGACATGATAAAATTAATATAGATCATGCAAAACAAGCTTTAAATATGATGGAAATAGATGAGTATGGCTTAGATAAACATGATCGTAAAATTTTACAAATTATTATCGAGCAGTTTAATGGCGGTCCAGTTGGGCTATCTTCACTCGCAGCGAGCACAGGTGAAGAATTAGATACAATATCTGATGTCCATGAACCATTTCTAATTAGGTGCGGTTTTATAATCCGCACACCAAAAGGAAGAGTTGCCACCAAACTTGCTTATGATCACCTTGGTTATAAACAACCAAAAGATCAAGAGACTCTAATATAAAAATGAATAATATAATAGTTAATATTATAAATATTGTTTTCTGGCTACTAATTATTGGTTTTGTTATTATTTCATTATTATCTATTTACATCCTAAATTCATACGGTAGAAGTAAAAAAATCACCATTATAGTCAGTGTGCTATTTGGTGTTTTTTTAACAGCCTCAATAGCGACTGCTTTTTTAACATTACATAATATTATCCAAAAATATGCCTGAAGAAATTTTATTTCCTAGCCAACAACCAAACGAAAAAATTATTTTAGTTGTTAGAGAACACTGGTTTCCACTATCAATTAAATTAGGAGTGCTTTTTATTTTAATCTTTATCCCCTTGATAGTTAACTATTTTGTTGGTGGCTCTAATTTATTTAATTTTAGTGGTATAGTATCTGATTTATTAAGCCTTGCAGCACAGATTTATTACCTAGGATTAATTATTGCCATTTTCGTTATATGGGTGCTATACTATCTCAATGTCCATATTGTAAGCGAAAAACGCGTAGTAGACATAGATCAAAATGGATTATTAAAAAGACAAGCCTCCGAACTTAACCTTGAAACCATTGAAGATGTAACTAGTGAAAAAAGTGGTTTCTTTGGTAATATTTTTGATTATGGAAACGTGTTTATTCAGACTGCTGGAGCTACAGAAAGATTTGAATTTAACAATGTTCCTAAACCAGAAAAAATTACTAATATAGTTTTGGCTTTATATGAACAAAGAATTAAGAATATAAAAGACTAATCGGTATGAATATTATTATTTTTGCTGGTGGAAATGGCACTAGATTATGGCCAGCTTCTACAAAAAGCAAGCCTAAACAATTCTTAGAAATGGTTGGCAAAGATACCCTTTTACAACAAACATACAAGCGACTAAAAACAAAGTTTAAACCAGAGCAAATCTTTATCGCCACCCAAAAATCTTACGGCAAACATACAAAAAACCAAGTACCGGCAGTGCCGGTTTCTAATTTTTCATTAGAGCCAAGCCTTAGAAACAGAGGACCAGCTTTAGGACTTGCATTAATTACTATCCAAAGCCAAAGCGATGAAGATATTTTTGCAACTGCATGGAGCGATGACTATATCCATCAAAATGATAAGTATTTACAAACTCTACTAAAGGCTAAAGAACACTTAAAAAATAACACTAGTACAATATTGGCAATTGGGGCAACCCCAACTTCCCCACATATCGGATTTAGATACATACAATCAGGTAAACAATTAAAAAATTCTGAAGTTAGACAAGTTAATAAATTTACAGACAAACCAGATCATAAAGAAGCTCTTAGATATTACGAAAGTGGAAAGCATTTTTGGAACACTGGATACTTTGTATCTTCAATCAATCATATATTAAGCTTATATAAAAAATATTATCCTGAAGCTTATAATATTTTAATGAAGATAAAATCTGAAATTGGCAAAAAAAATTACCAAAAAGTATTAGAAGAATTATATAACAAAATACCTTCGTTTGATTTCGAAGAAATACTAATTAACAACCCTTCAGAACTTCATGTTCTTGCATCTGAATTTGGATGGCAAGATGTTGGAAGATGGAGTGCGGTTAAAGATATTCAATCAAATAAAAAGGATAACTTAACTAAAGGATTAGTTATTCCACATAAAACAACTGGGAGCTTGATTTATAATTACCACCCTAAACAATTAATAACAACATTACATGTAAAAGATTTAGTTATAGTTGTTACTCAAGATTCGATACTTGTGGCTAATAAAAATAATAGCGAAGAACTTAAGGAAATAATTGATTTAATTAAAAATAAAGAAAATTATAAAAAATTAAAAAAATATTTATAATCTTTATGAAACAAAAAAACCGCATTTGCGGTTTTTTTGTTTTACTCTTCTTCTTGAGTGCCAGGACTAAGTGTAATATGTTGACCAACCATTTCTAAGGGGTGGGTTGTGGTAATAATTGTTTGAAACTTCCCTTGTAAATATTTAAGTAAAAAAGTTCTTCTTGTATCATCTAACTCCGATAAAACATCATCAAGCAGCAATATTGGTGTATCACCTTGTTTTGTTAAATACTCTAATTCAAGTATTTTTAAAGCCAAAATTTGACTACGTTTTTCTCCACGAGAAGAAAAAGATACTAGATACAAACCCTCACTCTGCAGCCTCATATCATCGCGATGAGGACCAACTAAACAACTTACAGAAGCAACTTCTCGAGGCTGATATTCTTGCAGAAAAGCTCTAAAGTTTTCTGCAATTTCTTCCTCTGTATCACCGTTTATAGTTTCGTAAACTATTTCTACTGGACGATGAAATTTAGAAATACCTGCATAAACTTCTGATAAATGCTGATTTAAAAAATTAACATATTGCTTGCGTAAGTAAGTAATTTTACTACCATAATTTACTAGTTGTTCATTCCATGAAGGCAAAGCATCTAAATTATTAAATCCCTGTTTGTTTCCAAGCAATAGTTTATTTTTTTGCACCATTGCCTTTTTATAATTATTTAGTAAATCAATATATTCTAGATGCTTTTGAGACAAAACCATGTTCAAATATTTACGTCTTCCTTCTGGTGAAGCAGTAAATAGTTCTACATCTGTTGGCTCAAACATAACTACTGATAAAAACCCTTGAACTTCTTTTCTTTTCTTTTTTATTCCATCCAGTTTAAAATTAGCAACAACCTTTTCACGCTTACCAATAAATATTTCTAATAAATGAGTTTCTCCATTCTTATCTAGTTCAAACTTTACTTCAGTATCATTACTTCCTCGCAAAAAAATAAATTCAGAATCATCGCGGAAAGACTTAAATAAAGAGCCAAAATAAACTGATTCTAATAAATTAGTTTTACCTACCGCATTAGGACCAGACAAAACAACAGTATCATTATTTATTTCCAAATCAAGTTCTGGATAATTTCTAAAGTTTTTTAAAATAATTTTATTAATTTTCATATTATTGCTTAATTGGCATTACTAGATATAAATAATCTTTGCTATTTTTTGGAACAAATATTACAGGACTATTATCATCAATAATTTTGATAACAATATCATCGTCAGACAAATGAGTAAGATAATCCATTAAGTATTTGTAATTAAAAATTAGCACACCTTCTCCGTTATCAATTTTAACCGGAATATCGATCAGACTCTCCCCAATATCGTGAGACATAGAATTTATAGTCAAAAGCTGTTTAGACGCGTCATAAGCGATATTTAAGCTTCCTACAGCACGTGAGAACACGCTACTTGTCCTAACAGAAGAAAGAAGTTGATCTTTTTGCAAAGTTATCTCGGTATTACAAGAATTAGGAATAATTTGTTGATAATCCGGATATTGTCCATCAATAACTCTCGCTAACAAGTAAATATCGTTTATCATCACAGAAACTTGAGTATCAGTAACAACCATTTCAATATCATCGCCATTTGCGTATTGCAGTAATCTAGAAATTTCCGCAACTGATTTAGAAGGAATAATAATCTTTTTTTCCAAACCACCAGAATACTTTAGAGCATATTCCGCTAAACGGTATCTATCTGTAGCTGTAATTAAAACCTTTTCTAATCCAAACCAGAATAATACACCGGAAATTTCTGGTTGAGTTTCACTTAAGCTAGCAGCAAATAAAACCTGATCTAAAGCCTTTTTAAATTCTATAGAATTAAGTTTAATCTTTTGCTCGTTTTCTAATTTTGGAACTGCAGGAAAATCGTCAGTTGGTAATGTCTTTAACCGTGAATTAGTATGTTCTGTAGAAACAATCAATTCACTATCCTTAACCTCTAAAGTTATATTTCCGGATAAGTTGTTAATAAGGTCGTTAAAAGTTTTTACGCCTACACAAAAACTCCCTTCGACTTCTATTTTACATGGAATAAAATTACTAATCCCTGTTTCTAAGTTTGTGCCAGAAACTTTTAATAAACCGTTTTCTGTTTCAAATAATAAGTTATTAAGAATCGGTAATGTTGTATTATTACCTACTATTTTAGAAACTATTTGTAACCCGTTTTTTAAATTTTCTTGAGTACTTATTATTTTCATATTTTATATATATTTAGTAGTAGTAATAAGGCGTATGGATAAGTGGATTAGTTGATTTTGTTTAATAAATACGGTCTCGAAATTGTAATTTAGTTGTTGATAAAAACTTGATTAACTATTGATGAAAACTGGATAATTTTAGGATTTTTGATTTATCTAAAATTGATACACAGTTTTTCACAACCTTATCAACAGGTTTATACATACAATTTTTCAACAATTAGCTCCAGTTCTTGCTTAATTGGATCTTCAATTGCTACTGCTTTTTCTAGTTTTTCTACCCCATGCATAACTGTTGTGTGATCGCGTCCCCCAAAAAATTCCCCTATTGTAGGAAAAGAACTAGCTAATTCTTTACGAGTTATGTACATTGCTACTTGCCTTGGTTTAACAAATTCCTTTTTTCTAGACTGTTTTATAAGATCATCAACTGTAACGCTATAAAAATTAGCTACTGTTTCGGCAATTTTTCTGATAGAAACAACCTTCTTTTTACTATTAATTATTGTACCTAATACGCTTTTAACTTGATCTAGCGAAATTTGCTTATTACCAACTTGGCTAAACACAGTAATTTTGTTTAAGGCACCTTCTAGTTCACGGACATTGCTAACTATATTTTCTGCAATATAGTTAATAATTTCTTCTGATAAGTTAATGTCTTTTTTAGCTAACTTAGTTTTTATAATAGCTATTCTGGTTTCAAGGTTTGGTGGACTAATATCTACAACCATTCCCCATTCAAACCTAGATATTAACCTTTGTTCAATTGCCGGAATATCTTTTGGCAGACGGTCGGAAGTAATAATAATTTGCTTGCCTTTGTCTCTTAATTCGTTAAACGTATGGAAAAATTCTTCTTGAGTCTGTTCTTTACCTGCAATAAATTGAATATCATCTATTAGTAACATATCAACGCTTCTATATACATTCTTGAATTCATCAACTTTTTTTTGCTGAATAGATTTGATAAAGTCGTTAGTAAACTTTTCACTAGAAGAGTATAAGACTCTTGCCCTAGGGTTTTCTCCTAATAATTTATTACCAACCGCTTGCATTAAATGGGTTTTCCCTAATCCTACTCCACCATAAATAAATAAAGGGTTATATTGGTTTCCAGGGTTTTTTGAAACTGCTGTAGAAGCTGCATAGGCTAACTCGTTATTATGCCCAATGATGAAAGTTTCAAAGGTGTATTGTTTGTTTAGATTGTGATTACTATTAACACTTTCTGAAGTTTGATAAAAAACGGTGTTTTTTTCCGTCTTCTCTGACTTATTTAGAAGTGTTCCTTGATTACTTTCTTCTACCTTGGTTCCACCTATTTGATATTTCACCTCTTTAATATCAGGAGATATAGACTTTAAGGCTTTAATAATAAAACCATGGTATTTATCATTAATCCAGTTTTTGATAAATAAACTAGGTACGCTTACTGTGATATAGTTTTCTCCCCGTTCTATGATCGATGTATTCTTAAACCATGTTAAGTAGTTTGCCCTACTAATTGATACTTCTAAGTTTCCTAAAATTGCTTTCCAGAGTTGTTGTTCATTCATATTTTTATTGATAAACCAATTATTCTCATCATATCAACAGAGTTATCAACATGTAAAATAGGATAAGTTTCCTGTTATTTAAGCCAAAAAAGTAATTTCATGTGTATAACTTGTGGATATTTTGTGGTTAATGTGTAAAACTCAATAAATCGAGATATTTTTAATTGACTTATTAATATTCTTACGGTATAATTTTAAAGAATTTAAATAATATTGCTCAGATGAAACGAACTTATCAGCCAAAAACTAAGAAGCGTAAGAAGGTCCATGGTTTTAGAAAAAGATCTCAAACTAGAACTGGAAAAGCAGTCTTGGCACGCCGCCGCCAAAAAGGCCGCAAACGCTTAACAGTATAAATTATGTTAAAAAAAGAACATCGCCTTAATAAAACTCTTGACATTGAGAAAGTTTTAAAAAAGGGGCGATCTTTTTTTTCGCCACTTTTTAATTTAAAGTATTTACCAAGTAAGGATTTAAAGTTTACGGTAATTGTTTCTAATAAAGTCACTAAAAGTGCTGTAAAAAGAAATCGAATTAAAAGATTATGTCGAGATTATTGGTATAAAGAATTACCTAATATAAAGCCAGGTTATTATATTTTACTTATAAAACCAGCTATTTTATTAGATTCTAGTATCGATATAAAAAACGAACTAAAAACCGCTTTAATTAAAGCAAAAATATTAATAAATGGTTAAAATTTTAATCTTTTTTATAAAAATTTATCAAAAAACTCTTTCTCCAGACCATGGTTTGCTAAAATATAAGTATCCTTATGGGTTTTGCAGGTTTTATCCTTCATGTAGTACTTATATGATTCAAAGTCTGCAATCTTATGGTTTATTTAAAGGTTTACCTAAGGGTTTTATAAGAATTATTAAATGCAATCCGTTTGCACAACCAAAAATAGATAAAATATAAAATATGTTTATATACACAGAATTAATTTACCGACCAATTTTAAACCTTTTAATAGGTTTATATAATGTTTTACCTATCCATGATATAGGTTTGGTGATTGTATTAGTTACTATACTAATTAGAATAGTTTTAGCTCCTTTTATGCATAAATCACTAAAAGGACAAAAAGCTTTAAGTTCTCTTCAGCCAAAGCTTAATGATTTGAAAGAAAAGTATAAAGATGATCGCGAAGCACAAGCAAAAGCAATGATGGATTTGTATAAAGAACATAATATTAATCCTTTATCATCGTGTTTACCTTTGCTTATTCAGCTACCAATTTTAATTGCTTTGTACAGAGTTTTTGATAAAGCATTAAAAGGTAATCTTGATGGATTGTATAGCTTTGTTTCTCATCCTGGTGCTATTAATCCTATGTTTCTTGGGGTTCTTAACTTAAGTGCTCATAACCCTGTATTGGCAATATTGGCTGGTGTGGCTCAGTTTGTACAGTCTTACTTAACAATCAAATGGCAAGGTAATAATACAAACGCTGATATAACTGTAAAAGCAATGAATGCCCAGTTAACTTATTTATTACCAGCGGTTTCAGTATTTATCGCATGGAATTTGCCGGCAGGTCTTCCTCTTTATTGGATTGTTACAACTTTGTTTGCTATTGCTCAACAATATTACGTTCATTATTTTCACAAAGAATAATTAATATAAAAAGCTTATGCAAAATCCAAATCAAGAGCAAATTGAATTTATTAAACAACTTATAGGTGATTTATTAAAAGTGGCAGGTTTTAATGCAACAATTAACTATGAAAATAGTTTAGCTAATGGTTTGGTGTTTAATATTTCTACTTATGATAGAAAGCTTTTGATTGGTAAGCAGGGTTTAAATTTACAAGCATTACAACATATAGTATTTGCAATAGTAAATAAACAATTTAAAGATTTACCGGTTAGATTTACTCTTGATATAGATGATTACTTAGCTAACCGCAAGTATCAACTAAAGCAAATAGTAAAAGATTCTGTATCCGAACTAAAACATGGTTTAGAATATGTTTTATTGCCATCTTTACCAAGATTTGAAAGAAAATTTGTTCATAATTATATACAAGAGCAGTTTCCTCATTTAAATACAGAAAGTGTAGGCGTTGAACCAAATAGGAAGATCAAGATAAAAATATAAAAAAATAACTAGCATTGGCTAGTTATTTTTTATTTAAGGAACTGTAATAGATATTTTACTACTAGTTACGCCAGTATTACTTTTTGCATATACTGAGTACTTTCCAGATTTTGGCGGGCTATCCCAAGAAATTGAATATCTGTAATTACCTCCGATGTCAGATATTTCAGCTGCACCAATTTGCTTTGCACTTCCACTAGATCCTTGATACCAAAATGTTACTGATCCAAAAAGTGTTGAGCTGTCTGCTTCTATTGTTAATGGAAATTGTACTGTTAGTCCAGAATCAGGGGTTGTTATTACCAGGTCTGCAGTAATTGCTACTTTTATATTTATACTACTAGTTACTGTCTGCCCGCTTTGAAGATATGCTTTTGCTGTTAAGGTGTGATTTCCATCACCAATGCTTTGTCCAAGAGTGGTGTTATAAGGACTTGATGTTAAAGTCTTTACCAACTGGTTATCTAATAGTATTTCTACTTTAGTTGTATCTTGTGGTGTTCCCAGACTAATACTGATAGGTAGTTGTTTGATAATCGCATCATTTTGTGGAGAAGCGAAGCTTACACTAGTTTGATTTTGACTTTGATTATTATTAACACCGCTACCTGGCGGATATTTATAACTATTTGCTAATGCCCAAGCAATAACTGGATTTTCCCAATTAGGATCCTTTGGTCTTTCACTGTGTAAATCTTGGTATATTTCTGTAACTATTAATTCTTCAGGTGTGGAATCTGTCGCTGGCTGACCTGTAGACGAATCGATTTTAATACCAATATGTAAGTCATCATATTTTGTCGGTGCATTATAATCTGCAAAAGTCTCTGTTTTTGTTGATGGTGAATATTGAGTTGGAAGCTTTCCGGTAACGCTATCTACTGCTATGTGTTTAATACCTTCTGGCTCTTCAAATTTTTCTACTGGTGTTCCGGCTAGAGCTTCTCTCATAAATTGATTCCATATAGGACCTGCGGTTTGTACGGCATCACGCTTCATAGGAGCGTTATTATTGTTTCCTGTCCATACTCCTGCTACTAAGCTTGGGGTAAAGCCCATGGTCCATCCATCACGAAAATCTTGAGTTGTACCAGTTTTTGCAGCCACTAGTCTATCTTTTAAGGTTAATGCAGAATTAGCACCAAATACATAAGCTCTAGCAGAATTATCAGTCATGATATCAATTAATTGATAAACTGCTCGAGGATCCAAAACTTGAGTCTTCTTTTCTTCATGTACTTCTAAAACTTGACCTTCTTTACTTTCAACTTTTAAGATTGCTGTTTTATCTACTTTTACTCCGCCGTTTGCAAGTGTTGCATAAGCGGCAGTGTGATCGATTAATTTTACATCACATCCACCAAGAACTAACGCTAAACCACAATCTTTTAGAGGAGCGGTTATACCCAAATCTCTTGCAGTCTTTACTACGTTATCGGCACCAACTAGAGCGATTGTTTTAACAGCAGGGATGTTCAAACTTCCTGCTAAAGCTTTTCTCATAGAGACTGGTCCATTTTGACCTAAGTTAAAGTTCTGTGGAGTGTATCCTCCTCCAAAGTTGGTAACAACGTCTACTAACATACTAGCTGGAGAGTATTTGAAGTCTGGTCCAAAAGCAGTAACGTATGCGTAAGGTTTAAAGCTACTTCCTGGTTGCTGTAATGTTGTTGCGACGTTAACATTAGGTTCAAATAAACAGCTTTTTCCTGGAACACATCCTTTAGGTTGAGATTCGCCGAAATAATCTTTACTACCAACCATTGCTAATATGTATCCATTTTTTGGATTCATTGCTACCAATGCGGCGTTATAACCTCCAGCAGAGATATTTTTTGCCGCTCCGTCTGTTACTGCTTTTTCTGCAATTGCTTGAAGTTTTGGATCAAGAGTTGTATATACTTTTAGACCACCTTCTTGAAGAGTACTTTCACCATATTTTTGTCCTAAATAATCTTCTACATATTGTACAAAGTGAGGAGCAACTATAGCTGTTTTTACAGTTTGAAATGCTACTTCTTCGTTTAATGCTTGTTCGTGTTGATCAGCGGTTATGTAACCTTCCTCTTCCATTAACTTTAAGATATTTTTTTGTCTTGCTTGTAATGCGTCAAAATTTGGACCGCTTGGGTTATAGTAACTTGGTGCTTGAGGTAAAGCAGCAAGGTATGCACTTTCGGCAAGGCTAAGCTCGTTGGCATGTTTGTTAAAGTAAGTCTGGCTAGCTGCTTCAATACCGTAGGCATTTCGACCATAAGGAATTTCATTTAAATAGAGTTTGAGAATATCATCCTTTGAAAACCTTGCTTCAAGTTCTATTGCAATAATTATTTCTTTAATTTTTCTAGTAAAAGATTTGTCCCTAGTTAATACGGCATTTTTAACAAATTGTTGAGTGATTGTACTTCCACCTTGCTTTTTTTGCATATGGATTATATCTACTATTACCGATCTTGCTAGTCCCATAACTGACACTCCTGCGTGCTTGTAAAAATTTTTATCTTCCGCTGCAATAGTTGCGTGTTTTAGATCAGGTGAAATTTGATCAAGGTTTACTAGGGTGCGTTTAATTTCGCCATGAACTTCGTATAACATGCTACCATCTGCTGCATAAATCTTGGTACTCTCTGGAACATTGCGACCTAATAATCTATTTGGATCAGGTAAGCTTCTACTATAATAGATAAATAAAAATGCAACTAACAAAACACCCGCAGCTGCAATTCTAAAAGCCCAAGTAAACCAATTACCTGTTTTTAAGTAAAATAATATTTTCCCTAAAATTTTTGATGACCGGCTTTTGGTATGACCCTGCCCGGTACCGTTAAAATTATAAATTTTCATAGTTAAATTATACTGATTTTTTGCAAAATTACCAAAAATTTATTTCAAATTTAATGTTATACTGTAAAATATACGGTTAAATATAAAATTAGTAACTATGAATAAAAAGATAAATAAACAGAGCTTAATTAAAGAAATTTTGGAAAGAGCTGTATCGGAAGTAATTAATAAGGATGATTTAGAAAAGTTATTGCAAGGGAAAAAGAAATTGCGTGTAAAATTAGGAATAGACCCTACTAGTCCAAACCTTCACCTGGGAAGAAGTGTTGTTTTGTGGAAACTTAGAGCTTTTCAAGATTTAGGACATCAGGTGGTTTTTATTATCGGAGATTTTACAGGTGTGATTGGTGATACCTCTGATAAAGATGCAGAGCGTCCAATGTTGGATCAAAAAACTATTAAAGAAAACTTAAAAACTTATTTATCCCAAGCATATAAAATTTTAGATAAGAGTAAAACAGAATTTCATTACAATTCAAAATGGTTAAAAAAATTAGGGTTTGCAGAAATTGGATTTTTGGCAAATCAATTTGGGTTACATGAATTTTCAGTCAGGGAAAATATCAAAAAACGTTTGGATGCTGGAAAACGTGTATCACTTCGAGAATTACTATATCCTCTAATGCAGGGTTATGATAGCGTTGCGGTAAAATCAGATGTAGAACTGGGCGGCACAGATCAAAGATTTAATCTTTTGGCTGGTAGAGTTTTGCAAGAAGCATATGGACAACATCCACAGAATATTTTAATGACAGAAATTTTAGAAGGTACTGATGGTCGCAAAATGTCTTCTTCATGGGGCAATACAATTAACTTAACAGATTCTCCTAAGGATATGTTTGGTAAAGCAATGAGTTTACCAGACAATCTAACAGAAAAATATTTACAATTTGCTACAAATTATTCTTTAGAAGAAATAGAGAAATTATTAAAGGATAACTCTCATCCTCGTGACCAAAAAATAATATTAGCGAGTAAATTGGTAGAACAGTATCATGGAGCTAAGCAAGCTTTGCAAGCACGAGAACAATTTATTGCACAGTTTAGCAATAAAGAAATTCCAAATGATATTCCTAAAGTTAAAATAAAGCCCGGTAAATACGATATTATAGAGTTACTAGTCATGGTAAAGTTGGTTGATAGTAAAAATGAAGCTAAGAGATTATTTGATCAAGGTGGAATAAAAGTTAATCAGCAAAAGATCGAAAGTAAGGATATTGTTGTTAATTTAAAAGAAACTATTATTTTACAAGCTGGAAAAAGAAAATTTGTGAAATTAAACTAACTTCAAATATAAAACTTTTAATTACTTCTGATATAAAAAAGATAAAACAAAACCCTCGAATTAATCGAGGGTTTTGTTTTACATTCCAGCTTCTTCTTCTTTGGTTTCTTCAGAAGGAGTAGAAGTTTCTTCTTCAGTAGCCATTGGAGTTTCTTCCATGGTTTCTGGAGTAGTTTCTTCTGTAGTTTCTTCTGTTTGACCAGCGTCAGAACCGTCGTGCATCATTGTGCCGTCTTCTAACAACATGATGTCGTCTCCTGTCCTTGCTTGAAGGCAAGAACTTAGTGATAAAATATCAGTCCATAAATAGCTTGAACTGTGTGCTCATCGTAACACTTAAAAATTTTTTTGGCAAGCGGATTTTTAAATTTTTTATAACTTTTTCCAAGCAGCACATAATGCTATAGCAAGACTATCTGCCGCATCATCTGGCTTTGGTATTTGTTTAAGTTTGAAAATTTGTTTTACTGCAAGTTGAACTTGTTTTTTATCTGCCTTGCCATAACCACATAAAATATTTTTTACTTGTAATGGTGTAAATTCAAAAATATCTAATTTGTATTTTGCCGCAAGTAATAACACGACGCCTCTGCTTTGGGCTACAGTTATAGCTGTTTTTTGATTATTGGTAAAAAATAATTTTTCTACACCAAGTCTGTCGGGTTTGTACTTTTTGATTAAACTTTCTAGATCTTCAAAAACTGTTAATAGTCTTTGTTGGTCAGTATCTGTTTTTGGTGTTGAGATAACCCCAAACTGGTCTATAACAAAATTGTTTTTACTTTCTGTAATAATTGCAAACCCTGTTGTTGCTGTGCCAGGGTCTATGCCTAGTATTTTCATATTTTTGCATTTGAATAAACGTTAACAATATCGTCGTTTTCTTCCAGAGAAGAAATTATGTTTTCTATTTTCTTAGTTTGTTCTTCAGTGAGTTCAATTTCTTGATCACTGATTTTTGTTATTGTACTTTCTATTATTTGATTTGCATGATTATGTAAAGCATCTTTCAGTTTGTTTAAATCTTGCGAGGAGATTTTTATGATTAAACCATTATCAATTTCTATAATATCTTCTGCTCCACAGTCAATGGCTAATAATTCAATCTCTGATTTGTTATCGCCAGTAGTTTCTATAATAATTTGTCCAATCTCTTTAAACTGCCATGCAGTAGAACCTTGCGCGCCTAAGCTTCCTCCAGCTTTGTTTAGTATGTGTTTGATTTCTTGAACTGTGCGATTGTTGTTATTAGTGGCTCCTTCTATGAGCAAAGCTACACCATATGGACCGTAAGCTTCAAACACAACTTCTTTGATTTGAGAATCCTTTTGACCTAGCGCATTTTTAATTGCCCTATCTATATTATCGTTTGGTAGACCCGCTTCTTTTGCACGATCAATTTCTGTGCGTAATCTAGAATTATGACTAGGGTCACCACTATTGCCTTCCCATACAGCAATGCTAATTTTTTTTGCTAGCTTGCCAAAAAGACTGCTGCGTTTAGCATCTGCAGCTCCTTTTGCTCTTTTGATTGTTGACCATTTGCTATGACCGCTCATAATTATTATTTAAAAGAAATTAATATAACTATTTCACCTTTAATTGATTGTCTGGTCTTAAATTTTTCTAATACTTCTTTTATAGTTCCATAAACAAATTCTTCGTGCATTTTGGTAAGTTCTCTTGCTACTACCACTTTGGCGTCAGAAAAGTTTTTGTTTATTATTTCTAAAGTTTTGATTAACCTTTGAGGAGATTCGTAAGCTATTAGAGTGGCTTCTATATTCTTAGCTTCTTCTATTTGTCTACAAACTTTAATTTCAGTTTTAGGAAAGAATCCAGAAAATATAAACTTATCTGTAGGAAGCCCGGATCCTGCGAGTGCGGTTGTAATTGCAGTAGCACCTGGTAGCGAAATAATTTCAATATTATTTTTTCTACATTCTCTGACTAGTTTAAATCCTGGATCAGAAATAGTTGGAGTACCTGCATCACTAACCAAACACGCTGACTGTGTTTTTGGTTTTTCAATTAACGTATCTAAAACTCGTGCTTCATTATGATCCGCTAATTGCACCACCTCTTTTTTTGTTATACCTAGTAAGTTTAAAAGCTTTTTAGTTGTAGAAGGGTTTTCTGCAATTAAAAAATCAGCTTCACTTAAAGCTTTTTTAGAACGTAATGTAATGTCTTCTAAGTTTCCTATTGGGGTAGGTACAATATATAACATATTTTTATCAAAAACACCTTTATGGTAAAAGGTGTTAATTATTAATCTAATTCTAAACCAAACATTTCTTCAATGATATCGTATTCTAATTTTAATCTATCTCTTTCGTCTTCTAATTCTTCTCTATGACCACCTTGGCTGTTACTTAATGCATCTGCTAATTGCTTTAATTCTTTATCTATTTCTGCAAGTTTTTCATATGCTTGATCTTCTGTTTCTGGGGCTTGATCTAACCATTCATCATATCCCATACCAAGCTTGGATTGATATTTATCTTCAAAAACTTCTTTTTGTTTTTCAATATCCATAAAATGTGTTTAGTGGTGCGCGTGCCTGGACTCGAACCAGGGACCGCAAAGGTATAAGCTTTGTGCTCTAACCAACTGAGCTACACGCGCATTAATTATTTATTTGTATTGCTGGGAATAAATTCTTGCTTATAAATCAAATACTTAGGTATTATAGTTTATCTTAACAATTTGATCAATCTTTAAAAAACCCTTTAAATTGACTAAATTTAACAAAGCTGTTACTTTAATATATTAAATATTAGGAGGATTTATGCAAATTTACGACACAATTTATGGAGAATATGAGTTGCCTAAATGGCTGGAACCTTTTATGTCCAGTGTTTTGTCCAAAAGGGCTAGAAATATTACTTTGGGGATTATTCCAAACCAATTTTTACCATTTTCGTTACCTTCAAGGTTTCATCATGGTTTGGGTGTGTTATATCTAGCTCTGCAGGTGGTGAAAAATAACCCGCATCTAACAACAAGTCAATTAACATTGATTTTTTTATCAGCTCTTTATCATGATTATGGTAACCCTCCATTTGCCCATTTATCTGAGCCTTTAATGAAGAAATTTATTAACCATAACGGTGAAAGCTATTTAGAAGTTTTGTTAAGTAAGCACAAGGACGATAGAAAACTAATAGAAGACTGTAACATAGATATTAAAGACTTAGTCGCTATGATCTGTGGAAAAAATAAACCCTTTTCTGATATTATCCATGGTTCTTTAGATATAGATAATTTGGATAATATTAATAGATATGCAATATCTATTAATAGATGGAAAAGTTGGTATAACCCGGTTACCATTGCAAAACATTTTAGATGGAATGGTGAAGAGTGGATTTTTGAATTTCCTATTCAGGAGCGTGGAATTTTGCATCAACAAATAGTTGGTTGGATGGATGCAAGAAAAAGCGTATATGAAAACGCATACGGAGAACCTCACTTAATAATTGCGAGCATGTTATCTTCTGTTTTATATTACTTGCAGAATGACATTGCTAAGAGTAAATTATTTTTTACATTCACTGATCAAGAGGCTCTAAATTATTTATCAAGAAAAGCTTATTGTCAGGACAGTGTGGCGTTGGGTTTTCTGAATCGCCTCAAAGAATGGAGGTTTTTGCACAGGGTTTATACTTATAAAAGCTCTAGTCCTAGTCAAAGATTAAAAGGTATTTCAATTTGGGACAACAGGTTTGTTATGGCATGCATTTTTGCTAAGCAAAATAATCTACCAGTAGATGCGGTTACTGTTTATCTTGGGCAAGATAGAATAGGTCGCTCTGTCAAAATTCCATTATCAGAGATTAATGGAGAACGCTATATGCTTAATCGAAATCCTTACGATAATAATTATTTGGTTCATATTAACATTGCTCCTGAATATATTAATCATAAGATTATCGATCAAGCCGAAAAATTTGCAATAGAAAATTTAATTTAAACAAAAAAGACTATCAATCGATAGTCTTTTTATTTTTATACAACAGTTGCGCTGGCAATCGTATCACCGTCTGCTAATTTCATGACCCTAACGCCTTGGGTTGTTCTACCTAGTGTAGAGATTGATTTTAGAGATGTTCTAATGGTTTGCCCTTGCTTAGAAATAATTAATAAATCTTTGTCATTATTATCTTCTGGGCTAAGAATTGCCATTGATACTATTTTTCCTGTTTTCGGAGTTATCTTTACAGTCTTAATTCCACTACCTGCTCTTTTTTGAATCTTGTAGTCTTTCACTGGGGTTTTTTTGCTTAACCCTAATTCCATAACTACAAGTACATCGCGTCCCTGACCAGCCATTTCTTTATCGATAATATCCATAGAAATTACATGATCACTCTTTTTTAGTCTGATACCTGTAACGCCGCTAGCTGTTCTTCCCATGGCTCTGATATCAGATTCTTTAAAGCGTATAGCTTGCCCATCTTCTGTAGAAAGCATTATTTCGTCATTACCACTACTTGTTTTAACCCATTTTAGTTCATCAGTATCTTTGAGTCCAATAGCGATAATTCCACTCTTCCTAACTTTATCAAATGCATCGCGGTCAACTTTTTTGATAAGTCCGTTTTTGGTTGCCATCACCAAGTATTTTGCTGTAGAGTTTTTTGGAACTGCTAATATGGCTGTAGCTTGTTCATCATTACCCAATTGTAGGAAGTTTACTAAGGCTTGTCCTTTGCTGGTACGGCTGCTTTCTGGCAATTCGTAAGCTTTGGTTACAAATAATCTTCCTTTGTTGGTAAAGAACATCATATCATCATGACTAGAGGCAGATATTACAGTATCGATAACATCTTCTTCTTTTAGTGTCTGTCCGATAACCCCTTTACCGCCACGACTTTGTTGTCTATAGGTGTCTGGAGATTGACGTTTAATGTATCCTGATTTAGTAGTAGAGATAATAACGCTATTTTCTGGAATCAGATCTTCAGCGTTAAATTGCCCAATACCTTGAGCCACAATACTTGTTCGGCGTTCATCTCCAAATTTGTCTTTAAGTTCGAGGACTTCGGTTTTGATAATGCCTAAAATTTTCTTTTCTGATTTTAATATTCCTTCTAATTCAGCGATCAGTTTAAGCTTTTCTTTTAATTCATCTTCAATCTTTTTGCGTTCTAATCCTGCTAAAGTTTGAAGGCGCATTTCTAAGATTGCATCTGCTTGTATTTCGGTAAGCTTAAACTTCTTAATTAAGTTTGCTTTCGCTTCTACCTTATCTCCACTTTTTCTAATTAAGGCGATTACTTCATCAATATGATCTAAAGCAATCTTTAAACCTTCCAAAATATGAGCTCGTTCTTTTGCTTTGCGAAGTTCATATTCTGTTCTTCTACGAACTACTACTTGGCGGTGCTCAATGTATTTTTCTAAAATAGTTTTTAGATTAAGTACATGAGGTTCTATTCCGTCAACTAATGCAAGCATGTTCATATGGAAGGTATCTTGCAATTGAGTATACTTGTAAAGTTGGTTTAAGATTTTATTTGCTAAAGCTTCTTTCTTAAGTTCTATTACAACTCGAACTCCATCTTTATCGCTTTCATCACGAACATCTTTAATGCCTTCAACCTTTTTATCTCTTACTAAGTCGGCGATTTTTTCTAATAAAGTAGCTTTGTTTACTCGGTAAGGAATTTCAGTAACAACTATGCGCGGTTGTCCATTTTTCATTTCATCAATTTCTGCTCTTGCTCTGGTTACTATACCCCCTTTTCCTAATGCGTAAGCTTCTTTGATAGCTTTGCGGTCGTAAATAATTCCACCGGTAGGAAAGTCAGGTCCTTTGATAATATCGGTTAACTCATCTATGGTGATATCGTTATTTTCTATGGTTGCAACGATCGCATCTGCTACTTCATTTAAGTTATGAGGAGGCATGTCAGTCGCCATACCAACCGCAATACCTAATGTTCCATTTAGTAAAAGATTAGGTACTTTACCAGGAAGTACTACAGGTTCTTTCTCGGTAGTATCGTAGTTGTCTCTAAAGTCTACTGTATCTTTTTCTATATCTGTTAAGATCTCTTCTGCTAAAGCGCTAAGCTTGGCTTCTGTATAACGCATCGCAGCGGGACTATCGCCGTCCATGGATCCAAAGTTACCCTGACCAATTACTAATGGATAACGCATAGAGAATTCTTGCGCCATGTGAACCATAGAATCGTATACAGCGGTATCTCCATGAGGGTGATATTTACCAAGAACTTCACCTACAACTTTTGCTGACTTAGTAGTTTTTCCATTATGTCGCAATCCCATGGATTGCATGGCATACAAAATACGGCGATGAACTGGCTTCATTCCATCTCTAACATCTGGTAAAGCACGTGCAACAATAACGCTCATTGCGTAATCGAGGTATGATTCTTGCATTTCTTGTTCAAGGAAACGCTGTTTGATCACTCCTACATTATTGTTTGTCAAAGTTTCTTCTTTTGGCATGTTAACTGTTATTTATTAAATAAGTTTGGAAACAGATTTTTATTATCGTTTACTTCTTGGTTAATGTTATTGATCACTCCCCCTGGAGAATTGGCTCTTTTAGAATTTCCTAATAAGATCCATAAACCCAATAGAATAATAATTGCTATGGCTGCAACAACCCATATTATTCGATTTTGTTCGTGTTCGGGTTTTTGACGAATTTTTTCAATAACTTTTTTCATTTTGTTGTTTTAGTTTTTTGTTAGAAATTTATTGCAGTGTTTATATTTGTTGTTGCAAGTATTATAGTTTTTGAACGAATTCCACAGCTCTTTATTATAAACTTATTTATAGAGCGAGGACTAGTGAAAAAACTATAATACTTTCAAAAGCATACCCTATACTAGAATTTATATTTACCTCAATGGGTCTAGGATTACCACTTGGGTTTTTTCTTGTGTTAAGTCTTTTTTCTTCAAGCTTAGCTTATCTATTGCTTCTACATCTTTTACGCCATAGATTTTTAGAAATTCATCAACTTTTTCGTAAGGTAGTGCAAGCCCTTTTGTTTCGTAGTGACTTGGGATTACAATTTTTGGTTCAATATCATGTGCAATTTGCGAAGCTAGTTTAGGAAGCATTACGCTATTGCTACCTACAGGTAAAATTAAGATGTCTATTTCTCCTAAATCTTCCAAATCATCGTGCTTGATATTCCACTCTCTAATGTGGGTAAGGTTTAAAATTTTTATACCCTCACTTTCAATTAGATAAACCGTAACATATCTTCCCTCATCTTGTTTAAGCGGTATTCCTGTAACTGTTACACCTTTAGTGTCGTATTCTCCTGGTCCAGGGATAATAAATGGTTCTCCAGAAAATCCAGAGGTTGCTGTGTAAAGCTTGTTCTTCTCTTCTGCAAGAATAATTATATCGGCAGCACCTCGCGGTGGAGTTAGTCCTGATTCTTTGTCAAAAGGATCGGTAATCACTACTGCTTCCTTTGTAGTAATTTTATAGCTAGAAAGCCCAAAATATTGAATTTGCATGCATAAATTATAACAGTTTTGTTTAAGCATTGCATCTTGACAAATACGCAATTCTTTGGTTTAATTAACATAATTATCTGCTTGTTTTTAAAATTGTAGATAAGTTTAAATCAAAAATTGGAGGATTGAAATATGAAAGAAGTTTTTACTTTCAAACGGATTGCAATTGTGCTTTTTGCCTTTATGCCACTATTTATCTATCTGGCAATTTCGGCATATGATAGTGTGTTTATGGTTAGGCAAAATACTCTAAAAGCTGGCTTTACAAAAGCCCCATTATTAATTTCCCAAATTGACTTTGAAAGAGATAATTCAGGTCCTGGTCAAAGCTTTTTAGATCAAAAGTCTGAAATTTTAAATCAATTTAAATCATTATTATTTTCTTCAGGTGCTCAATATGACCCAAATGGAATAGTGTTGTCATTAAAGATTGATATTTGGTTTTGGACTGAAACTAACTGCCTAAACTATGTAAACGTTTCTGTTTATTCTAAAAACGGAACAAAAATTTTAGGCAGTAATAAACAGTTTTTAATAAATGATACAAATTATCAAACATGTGTTCATTTGCCTCAAGAAAAAACACACCAATTAATTGAAGAATTAGTGCTTGATTTAATCAATCAAAACAACGCACAGTCTGTCTCTAAATAAAAAAATAACCTCGAGAAATTTCTCGAGGTTTTTATTATTTTCGCATTCTCAAATCATCAACCAAAGGAACAATCTTGTTTTGTTCGGCACAATTCATGATTTGGTCTTTTCCAAATAATATATATAAAATACTTTCATTTTTAATTATTGGCTCAAATTCTAACGGATCATATTTCCAGAATCTAATGTCAAAACCCCACAGTTTAATATAATTGTCGTGTTCCGAAAGGATATTGCTAGGATTAAATTTAGAACTAGGTTCTTGGTTTGTGTTGTAAGTGTTATTATAATAAGCTTCATCAGCTTTAATAAATAGAGTGGCTATACCGTTTTGATATGCCAGCTCTCCACCGTGGTTTTTAAAATGCAAACAGCTAACATCATTTTGATCAGCGATCTGTATGAACATCAACTCATCATCAATGTGCCTTCTTAATAACTCATCTAAAGCTCCTAGCCTATCGTATAAAGGTTTCCAAAGTTCAAAATTCGTATTCCTAGAAATTATGTAATTCAAAGTTTTGTCTAAATACAGCTCGCCATTTTTAATTAATTCAGCCAAATTTTTTATTAAATTTTGGCTGTCTCCATTAAGGCTTTGCTCTTTTTCTTCTAAAACTTGTTTTGTATAAGTTATACTATTAATTTTTGATTGAATTGTTTTTAATTCAGCAATTTGCGTATTACTTTGGGTTAACTCTTCAAACCAACTCATAATTTTTCCTCCTAATTTGTAATTTTATATATAAAAATATCATTAAATTTAGGACTTGTCAAAGCTAGATAAAAACGCTATAATCTTAACACTTATTGGCGTACACGCCTTTCAAGAATAATTTAAATGTTTAAGCTATTCTTTCTTAAATCTTAACCCCCAATAAGTCTAAGTAATTGGCGTGTTTAATAATTAATGTATTTGAATACTTTTTAGATTTTATTGCAACGTCTAAACGTTGTTTTTATTTTTATACATTGATAGGAAATTAATTAAATGTCAGAAGACATAAAGCAAGAAGAAGTTGTTAAGACTGACGACTTAACTGTTACTCCGTCCGACGTGACTGGTGATAACAATGCAAAAACCATGACAGATTTGCTTGGTAGTGGCGCAGAGATTCGTGTGCTAAAGCCAGGTGATATGGTTGAAGGTAAAATCATCTCTGTCTCTAAGAATGAAGTTTACATCGATTTAACAGGTTATGGTGTAGGTGTAGTAAGAGGTCGTGAATTATATGATGATCAAGCTACATTAAACTCTCTAAAACCTGGTGATCTAATTGCTGCTTCTGTTGTAGAAACAGAAAACCGTGAAGGTAATGTCGAAATGTCTCTTCGTCAAGCTGGTCACGAACGCGTTTGGCAGAAGCTTAAAGATCTTATGGAAAGCCGTGAAATTGTTGCTACTAAGATTTTATCTGCTAATAAAGGTGGTTTGATGGTAGAAATTAACAATGTTGTTGGTTTCTTGCCAGTATCTCAATTATCAATTGAGCACTATCCTCGTGTTGAAGAGGGTGATAAGAATCGTATCTTGGGTGTCCTTAATAGTTATGTAGGTCAATTCTTTAATGTTGCTGTTATTACAGCTGATCCAGAAGAAGAAAAATTGATCGTTTCTGAAAAGGCTGTCTTCGAAGAAGAAATGGCTAACAGACTTTCAAGTCTTAAAATTGGTGATACTGTTACTGGAAGCATTACTGGTATTGTAGACTTTGGTGTATTCATTAAGTTTGGTGAATTAGAAGGTTTGGTTCATATTTCAGAACTTGCATGGCAACGTATTGAAAATCCAAAAGATTTATTTAAGGTTGGTGATACTGTAACTGCAAAAATTATTGCTATCGAAAAGGGTCGTGTTAGTTTGTCTATCAAACAACTTCAAGTAGATCCATGGCAAGAAGCAGTTAAAAAATATCAACTAGGACAAGTTGTAAAGGGAAAAGTTTCTAAAATTATGCCATTTGGTGTGTTTGTAGAACTTGATAATGATATTCAAGGTTTGGCTCATCTTATCGAGCTTGCTCATGAAGAAGTTAAATCTGCTGATCAAGTAGTTAAAGAAGGTGAAGAAAGAGAATTTAAAGTTATCTCTATCGAACCTGCAGAACATCGCTTAGGTCTTTCTATTAAGCAATTAACAGAAGCACCTAAAAAAGAAGTTAAAGCAGAAGAAGTTGTAGAAGAATCTGCTCCAGTTGCAGAAGTTCAACCTGAATAATAAAAAAGAAGAGCTAGCAAAATGCTAGCTCTTTAATATTAAATCTACAGTTTCTCTCCACTTAGACCAATTACGTATTCTGTATTTTGTATCAATATGTTGGTTATAGGGAGCGTCAAAAATGATATGTGTCCAGGATGGTTTGGAAATTCTTCCAGAGATTTCTGGTTTATCATCAATTAAGATTTGACCATGAATTAGCGTTTTGTCATACACCGGCAGAATTCTTTTTTCAAAATCATTTCCAAAATATTTTTTTATCCAAGCAATTTTTTCATTTATGCAAAATTTAGAATTAAGATGTGGTGTTGTGCAAATTAATACATCTAATCCCAAATCTGTCATTTGATGAATTGCTTCTATTGCACCCTCTATCGGATTTAAGTTTAAAAAGAATCCTTCTTGTAAAAAAATATCATAAATTTTTTGGTGATATTTCTTATCAAACTGTTCTTCTATCCAGTATTTGCTTCGATCTCTGGTATCGTATATTTCTTTCGGCAAAATTAATTTAAGCTTTGGATCAAAAGAAGTTTCAATATTGGCTTTAGTCCCATCTATGTCAACTAACACTATTTCATTATTATATTGAACAGTCATATTTCCTCCTATAGTGACTTTAGATTGTAGCTCTCATTTTGTATTGTGTCAATAAAAAAGACGTTATCAAATAACGTCTTTTTTGGTGCCTGAGGAGGGAATCGAACCCTCAATCCCTTTCGGGCCCAGGATTTTAAGTCCTGTGCGTATACCAGTTCCGCCACCCAGGCACGGGTTGGTTTTTAGTGGAGGCCGGAACGGGAATCGAACCCGTGAATAAAGGTTTTGCAGACCTCTGCCTTACCACTTGGCTACCCGGCCAATTTTTAAATACTTTCATATTTTAACTTAAACAAATAATTTCTTCAAGTTATTATATAAAACAAAAGCCGCTAATTTATAGCGGCTTTTGCATTTTATTTTTCAATCAAAGTTGTAGCAGCAACTACTGTATTATTTGTGTTAGACAAAGCAAGACGTTCTTGTTCTGCTTCACGTGTAATAGTTAGTAATTCGCCGCTTACTTGGTTACAACCATTTACCCACCTGCTGCTTCCAGGTACTACATAAACACCTTTCATTTGGGCACAGGTTTTATATTTTTCTTTATAAGTTGGTTTTTCTAACAAGGCAGACATATCTTTAAACCAATCTAGTTTGGTGTTGTATTTTCTCCAAGACGGGTGTCCTGGTTTTACACCAATACCGCTACAGTTGTTGTTTGCACAACGCTTACCAAAGTTACTTTCTACGTAACTGATAGCTAAAGCACGTTGCCATTGTGGTTGTTTAACAATTTCATCGGCATATATTGCCAAAGGTGATCCTTTGCTCTGTAAATAAGCTTTAACTTTTCCTACCAATGGATCGGCAGCTGCCGCTTGGTCATAAGTTAACATGGATACATTGTCAATTTCTGTTTTTGATTTTGAGTTGAGTTGAAAAACTATAGCTTGTCTCCCAGACACTTCCGCTTCATTATATGCAGCAGCCACTGTTTCTGGATATACCATTGTAACAAGTGGTAGAAAAGCTAGTACTACTACTAATTTTTCTATGATAGTGTTTGGATTTAAATTAGCTTTCATTATTTCAAGGCAACTCCTTAATCTTGATTCGCAAGCCGAAAGGTTCAATCGTAAGCACTATTCTTTCTATTGCGCTAAAGACTTAATGAATTTCTCGATAAAATGACCTGTAAATTTACTGTTTTATTGGCTTTTTTAATAGTTTTTCTATCCCTTTACAGGACTTGCTTTGATTAAAAAAGACTGCCTAAAGCAGTAATTTACTAGATAAGTATACCAGTTTCGAAGGTTATTTTCAAGGCTAAATTGGCATTTTATACTTTATTTAAGCCAAATTATATGTTTTTGCTCTTATCTTTAAGTTAAATTGACTTATTAATTTATTAAGGTAAAAATACATTTAACAATAGGTTCTCCTAGCTTTAAAATGACTGGTTCAGTAGAATTATTTTTTGTACAAAAACTTAAATGCCCAATACTCCCGGGTTCTATTACTGTATCGGTAAGCAAGCAATCTAACCCAAGTTTTGCTATTGACCCTCTAGTAGACAATTGCCCTACTAGGTTGTTTGGAAAATTTATCTGTTCTAGTGATTGTAAAACCTTAAACTCCCTTGGTTTAATAATAGTCTGTTCTGTCTTTCCGCCAAGTCTAAAGGTGTAACTAGCTGGTTTAAGTGAATTTGGTTCAAAAGGCAAGATAATATTGCTTTTTGAAAGCTCTAGTATTTCTGATTGATTAAGCATGGAATTGTTGAATAAATTAATTTATAAATGTATGATACATATAATTAATAGGAAAACAAAATGAACGAAGACTTTCGTAGTTACAAAGGAAATTTATCTGAAGAAGAAATAAATAAAATAGCTCAAGAGATATTTGGTATAGCGGATCAATCTGGTTTGTCATGGGACTTGGAGCCACAACAAAATGCTGATGGTTACTATGAAATTTTATTATCAGATGAAGATGGAAATGCGGATGATTACTGGTCTTTTGAAACTGAAGAAACGGCTGACAAAGTAATTGATAAGCTTGGGGTTATAATGGAAGAAAACAATAAATAATTTCATTTAATTAAATAGCTCCCATATAGGAGCTATTTAATTAAAGTAGTTAATATAATTTTTCAAACATTTTAGGATAGTTATATTCAGGAAATAACTTTAAATTATTGTTTTTAATATCATTTAAAGATATCCATTTTGCATACATGTTTACATCGGCAATTTTGATTATTGGTTGCTTATATAACTCTTTATCTAAAAAGTCTGCACTAAACATTGAAATTGTTTCATCTTGATTGACGCCAACGTTTCTTAGTATATCAATCAATTTTATGTTTTCAAGATTAGAATTGAACTCTTCGTTTATTTCTCGTATCAATGTTTCTTCAGGACTTTCGTTATTATTAGAAGAACCACCAGGAAAGAAATAATAGTCATGTTCTGAATTATGAACTAAAAGAATTTTTTCTTGGTTTAGGATAATGCATCGAGATTTAATTTTTCTATTTTCCATATTTAAATTATAACAAAACCCCCTGTAGGGGGTTTTGTTTGGAGCGGCTAAGGGGAATCGAACCCCTATCCCTTCCTTGGCAAGGAAGAATTCTACCATTGAACCATAGCCGCGTTATATTTTATGGTGCCCCGGGTCAGAATTGAACTGACGACACGACGCTCTTCAGGCGTCTGCTCTACCACTGAGCTACCAGGGCTAATTGTAATTTTTATGGTGGGCGATAAAGGATTCGAACCTTTGGCCTTCTCGGTGTAAACGAGACGCTCTAACCAACTGAGCTAATCGCCCTAAATTTATATTCTTTGGTCGCTGAAATAAATTCCAGCTCCTTGTATTTGTAATTTGTTTTGGGAGTCTATAATAACGGCTCGCAAAGCTCGCCTACGCCAACTGAGCTAATCGCCCTTATTGTATTTTATCTCTGGTGCTCGAGGAGGGACTCGAACCCTCAAGCCCTAGGGCATACGCACCTCAAGCGTACGCGTATACCAATTCCGCCACCCGAGCTAACTAAAAATACTTAGGTATTATAATACAAACTTCAAAAAAAATCCAGTATTAATTAGCATAAATATTTTTGCCTAAATTTTATAATATTTATGTATAAAAAACAGCAGCTAGCTGTTTTTTGTGCTTATAATTTGCCAGTTACCGTCTGCACTTTTTTCTAGTTTTCCATATAAAGAGAATCCAGATGCCCATTTGTGTCCGCCACCACCTAGTTTTTGGGCAATTTCTTGAACATTAGTGCCTTTGTGGGGATCGCTTCTAAGACTTCCTTTGATGCGACCCTTTTCTTCTTTTAAGAACATGGCATATTTTGCTTCTGGAGCTTTATTTAGTGTCTCTACTACGCCTTCAAAAATAGTTAGTTCTGGGTTACCTAATTCTTCCAAATCTTTTTCTGTTAGTATGGAATATATTACTCCGGTGCTTTTGTTAAGATATGAATTTTGTAAGGCTTTTGCCCATGCTTGCATGCTTAAAGCACTTTTATTCTCGTAAGTACTTTTCGTTATTTCGTTTAATATTGCACCATTTTCTAATAAGTTAGCTGCAGCTTCTAATGTTGTAGCGCCTGTGTTGCTATGCATAAAAATTCCAGTATCGGTAACAATTCCTGTTAGCAAGGATTGAGCTATCTTTGGAGTGATTTGCCAATTGCAAAATTTAAAAAAATCATAAACTAGTTCTGCAACAGAAGATTTATTGGGATCTACTACATTGACATCACCATACATTTGGTTGTCTGGATGATGATCAAAATTTATTTTTGGAATGTTTAAGGTTTCTATAAAAGGGTTTCGTATACGCTCAATATTAGAGCATCCAGATATCACCAAAAGATCATAGTCTCCTTCTTTAACATCATCTTGGGTTTGGCTTGCGAGCGCTAAAAAGTTAAGCTGGCTCGGGAAACCGCCAGCTGTTGAAATTGTGATATTTTTACCTTGATTTTGGCAATGAAGTGCAATAGCTGAGACTGAACCAAAATCATCACCGTCTGTTTTTTCGTGGGTCGTAAATAAAATATTTTGTGAGTTTTCTATTAAATTTTTTGCTTGAAGAAAATCTTCCGTCATAATATGTCCTTGAAGTAGATATTTTAGTTTGTTTGTGATTGGTCTTCTTTTTTTATTTCGTCTAGAATCTCATTGATATGCTGAGCGTATCTTGGTGAAGTGTCTAAATAAAATTGAATTCTTGGGACTAGCTTCATTTTTAATTGTCTGTTCAAATCTCCTTGGATATCATAGATATTTTCTTTAAGAGCTTTAAATATTTGGTCGTCATCACCGCCAACTATAGAAAGCCACACCTTCGCCCATCTATTGTCGCCGCTAACTTCAACTTGACTGATGGTGGTCAGTCCGCTTTGTCCCTCTAAGTAAGGTATAATAATTTGCCCTAGCAGTTGCTGGATAAGAGATGATAATCTCGCATTGCGATTTGAATTGTCTTGATTTTGCTTATACATAATAAAAATAGACTGAAGATTCAATATAACAAACTAAGCTAATTATATCAAGTCTTCTTAGTAAAAGTAGTTTATTTTGCCTAAATAAAAAACTAAGCAAAATATGTTGCTTAGTCTATTGTTTGGCTTACCAAAGATAGAAATCTTTTTCTTCTTCAAAATTAATATGAGCCATGGGATGGACTTGGTTGTTTGGATCAAGTCTTTTGATATGCTCATTGATTTGAAGCCTTAAACCGGCATTAATTCTAAACCCTGTTTTTAATACAAATACATTGTTTCTGTTACAAAGTGATGCAAAGTTTTGATGATAAACTTCTGCTGTCGTAATGCAGAAATTTTCCCACTCAAATGCTATGGCGTGTGTATCCGGGTTTATAATTATGTTGTCCTCTTGATTTTGATAAAACAACTCACAAAATGATTTTAGCCTTTGGTTTGTATCATAATCGTGCTTTGGTATATAGGCAATTATCGCCATAATTTTTCCTCCAATAAAATCGATTTTAGAAATTTAATATAACAAAAAAACACTTAATTGTCAATAATTAAGTGTTTTTATAAACTTTTCTTTTTTAGATTTTCTTCGAAACTTTCTAGGGTATCGCCGGCTGTAAGCTTGAAGTTGGTTTTGATCTTCATACCAAACTCATTGCCTTTGGTAACTTCTTTGGTATCTATTTTATTTTGTTGAAGTTCTAGTATTTCTCCCCTTGCTACTTCTTGTAGTTGTCCTTCGCTATCTTTTCTTAAGATTGCTATTTGCTTATTTTTGCGAACTTCACCTTCTGTAACTTTACCACCGATAATCATTTGCCCCTTTTCAGTTCTAAATATTGCTAATACTTCACCTGAGCCAAATGTAACTTTTTCCATTTCAGGGGTGAACATGTCTACAACTGCGCTGGTGATTGTTTCTAGAAGTTCATAAATAACATCATAGTTATCAATTGTTATTGACTTCTGTTTTGCCAAGTTGATAGCTTTAGGATTGGTTTTTACTCTAAAACCAATGACTGTTGATTTGGTGTTTTCTGCAAGCAACACATCATTTTCATTTACTTCACCAATACCTTCATTAAGGATATTAATTTGTACTTCATCATTCTTTAGTTTTGCTAAAGATTGTTTTATAGCTTCTAATGAGCCGGCAACATCAGCTTTAAGAATAAGGTTTAATGTTTTTGAATCAGTGTCACCTTGGATTTTGCTGCGTGCGGTTAGTTTTCTACTATGCTTAAGCTTTTGTGCCGTTATCGCAATATTTCTTGCTTCTTCCAAAGACTGCGGTGTTTGCAAAATATCACCTGCTTCTGGCAAGTCTGAAAAACCAGATACTACAGCAGGTGTACCAGGTCCTGCAAACTTTAGCTTCTTACCTTTCGCATCTTCTAAAGACTTAACTTTGCCATATCCAATTCCTGCAGAAATCACATCTCCAACTTTAAGGCTGCCGTTTTGTACAATAACAGTCGCAACTGATCCTTGTCCTTGGGCAATATGGGATTCGATAACAGTTCCTAGTGTTTTACCGTTTGGATTTGCTGTGTAGTTTTCTATTTCTGCTTGAAGTAAGATCATTTCTAATAACTTATCAATACCGATGTTTTGTTTTGCTGAAATTTCTACAGCTATTGTTTTTCCTCCCCAGTCTTCAGTTAAAATTCCATGCTCTGCTAATTCTTGCTTGGTTTTGGTAACATTAGCATTTTCTTTATCGATCTTGTTAATAGCAACGATAATTGGAGTATTGGTAAATTTGGCACGGTTAATAACCTCAATAGTTTGAGGTCTTACGCTGTCGTCAGCTGCTACAACTAAAACGATAATATCTGTTACATTAGCACCGCGGGCACGCATTTCTACAAAAGCTTCGTGTCCAGGAGTGTCTAAGAAGGTTATAACTTTATTGTCGTGCTTAATTTGATAAGCTCCAATATGTTGAGTTATACCACCAGATTCTGTATCTACTACATTGGCACTTCTAATTGCATCTAATAATGTGGTCTTCCCATGGTCTACGTGTCCCATTACAGCAACTATCGGTGGTCTGGATATAGCCCCGCTCTCTTTTTCGTGAGTAAGTTGTTCTTGTAAGTAGCCAGCACCAAATTCTGTACTTGAATTTTCAGCTGAATTAACTTCATACCCTAAATCGTTAGCTATAATACTTGCTGTGTCAAAATCTATTTCTTCATTAATTGTTGCCATAACACCGTTTTGAATAAGTGTTTTGATAACTGTGGTAACTGGAAGTTTGAGGTTTTCTGCAAAATCACGAACTTTAATAAAGCTTGGTAGAGTAATAGATTTATTAGAATTTTCTGTTGCTTTTGTTTCAGGTGTTTTTACGGATTTAAGTTTATCTAAAATCTGTTTTGCAAAGTGATTATCAATTTTATTTGCACGAACAGGTATTGGTAAACCGGCTGCGGCAGCTTTCTGCCTCAACTCCCCGATTGAGATATTTAATTCGTGCGATAAGGATGATAAATTCATAACTTATTAAATATACTAAAAAAATCTAATTTTGGCAAGTTGCAGAATATAGAATATTTAGATATTCTTAAGGATAATTTTATTTAGGAGGAATTATGAATTCTAGAATTATAGCCTTTGTGCTAATCTTAAAAGCTTTAGGCATAGAAATACCTATTAAGAGCATAGATATTGTTTATGCAAAATTATATTTTGCTTATTTACATGGGGTGGATTTGGGGGGTCATTTTTACCCGGGTGATCAAATACCGCTAAACGATTATATATCTGACAATCTTAAAGAACTAGACTCATTTAGTTCGCAAGAGGTTAGAAAATCTGGTGAAGAATTATATGATTCTGTTTTGGAAGCAATAAAAAATACTAATAAATTTTTAAAAGCCCCAGAAAATATCGGAATATCTGAAGATAGATGGGTTTTATTACTTGGCAATATTGCCAATATGTTTATGAATCAAAAAGGGGTAACTGTAAAAGCAAACGACTTTAAGAGGTTGATCGCTAACAAAATTGATCATATTGTGATTAAACAGTTTAATGCTGATAAATAATTTAAAGAGAGTATTTCTACTCTCTTTTTTAATTTAAAATGTTCGGTTTTTACCCACTATCATGCGAAGTTGTCTAGGAATAATAGATATTGCTGCTGGGGCCTTTGCAAAGGTTTTTCCTGCAATTGTCAGCGGAAACCCTTTTGGTTCTAAAAATTCTACAGTTTTGCATTTAATTACTGATGTTCCAGGAATGTTTTCAAGCACCCCATTTGCTATATCCGGCTTGTATTTTAAAACGTCTACTTTGCTTAAACTTTCTAAGACCATTAGGTCTAAATAGCCATCTGTAGGATTTGCTATGTTATTTTTTTTGCTACTATGAGGACGGCTATTGGTGATGGTACCACCTAAGCAAGTGATATCCATGGTGTAGGAATTATCGATGCGGATTTTTATTTTATATTCGGTTTTATTAAGCTTTGTTAGACTCGCCCACCAGCTCATTTGTTTAATTTGAGTAGATGCGATGCCAAATTCTACTTGAGAAACAAAGTAATTTTCATCTAAATATGCAAGATCGATCTTTTCTATTCGTCTTGCAGCTACAGTTTTGACAGCGGTAAGAAGGCTGTCGACACCTAAAATTTGTCCTAGATAAGAATCGTCAGTAAGAGGTATAAAGCCTAATGCAAAATCACGACCCTTTAAATGCGCCATCATTATATTGAAAGTGTCGTCAGTTCCACACGCTATTAAGGTTTTTACACCTCTTTCACTAGCAGTTTCTACTAAATCCTTTATGGTTCTGATGCTGCTAGTTCTAGCCATTTCTCCGCTAATTCTAAATTCTGCTAGCAATCCTTGAAGCGTCACCTGAGCCTTTTCAAATTGTGGTTGCGGTATATTTTGTCCGTCTAAAATATAAAAATACATTTTGGAACAATAATCCCGGTAAGACCTACCGGGAATTAAAAATTAAAATTTGAATATCAATTCTGGTTTAGGCTTCTGCTTCTGGTTCGGTGTTGCTGTTTTTGCTTTTTTCCGCTGCAGCACCCTTCATATTGCATTTGCCTGTAAATAATGCACCATCTTCTACTCTGAGAACCCCACATGATATATCACCTGCAACACGAGCTGTTTTTTGTAGGATTAAATTACCAACAATTTTGATATTTCCTTGAACTTCTCCCGAGATTATAGCGTTTCCAGCATGCATATCAGCCATGATTTTTGCTTGCTCGCCTACATGAACACTTTGCGAAGTGTTCACTTTTCCCACTACGCTCCCCTCAATTCTGATGTTTCCTTCTGAGTTTAGATCACCTTGAATTTTTACTGATGGACCTACTACGGTCTCTGCTGTTGTATCTTGTGCCATGATAGTTTATTAGTTTAATGCTGTTTGTAGAGCTTGTTGCTCTTCGTTACTTAATGTTTGTATAACCTCCGAATTTTCTACTTGTTTGCAGTAAATTCTATTATGTTGCCTTCCATGTAGGCTTGTGATGATAATACCTGAGTTGTGGCTATTAAGTAAAGCAATGCTAAAGCTTAAATTTCCACCATCATCCCCCGTAGAATCAAATCGAATTACACCTATTTTCTTAAATGAGGTATTTAAAATTTCTGAGATTTGTTTAATGTTTTCGATTGTTTCTTGTTGTTTTTCTTGAAGATTTTTAATTTTTTGACCAATTATTGTAATGATATCCTCAAGGTTTTCTGGTTGCTCTTCTTGGCTAAATAATTTTTTCCACTCATTTTTTCTGAGTATCAAAATTAAACCAACCATCCCTATTAAAACAGCAAAAGAAGAAACAATAATATTTAAATAAATCAGTTTGTTAGACATTAATGCTATTTTAGCATCAATATTTTTTGCTCACAACTTGTTAATATACCTAATAAATAGTATCATGTTTTTATGAGTAAAAAAATGAAAAATAAGCACCAAAATCAAGAAAATAGAAGCTTGATTAATAATGTTGATTCTTCAATATACAATGAACACTCTCACGAGTATAATTTGGTTAGAAGTGATCTTTGGAGAGTATTATTTGTAAATTCTGCTTTTGTTATTGCGGTATTGGCGGTTTATTTTTATGATAAGAAAACTAATTTTTTAATAGATTTATATACAAAATTAGTTAAATAATTTAGCCGCCATGAGGCGGCTTTTTATATATGATTAAATTAAAAATTATTTGTTTAGGAAAATTAAAAGAACCTGGTTATAAGCAATTGGAAAACGAATACCTTAAGCGTTTTCCAAAGTTTTATAAGCACGAGTTAATAGAATTGCCAGAAGAATCTTATAGTGAATCCTCAGGTATAGAAAATATCAAGCTTGTAGAGTGGAAAAAGGTCCAAAAGTATATAAAAGAAGACGATATTTTAATCACTTTGGAAGAAGTAGGTAAGTCCTTTAATAGCACAGAGTTTGCAACATTTATTAATCATATTACAGAATCAGGAAAAACCTTATGTTTTTTGTTGGGTAGTGGAGTTGGTTTGTCTAGAGAGGCTGTTTTAAATTCAAGTTATACTCTATCTTTGAGCAAGTTAACATTTCCTCATAATATGGCAAGGCTTGTATTAATAGAACAGTTGTACAGAGCTGGAACTATTTTAGCTGGGATGAATTATCATAAGTGATATGCCTATATGATATTCCACAAATAATTATTACTAGCAACGTAAAAGGAAAATATGTATAAGGATAATGGTCGAAAATACCTAGTATGGAAATTGCAATTAGAATAGATATAATAGCAGCTAATTGGCTGCTTTTTGTTTTTGCATAAAGCCAAAATGTCTTATATATAAGCCAAAAATAGGCAATTATTGTTGCTAGTCCTACTATCCCCCATTCGCTAATAATTGCGAGATATGAATTGTGTATAGGTTGAGTTTCTGTTGAGTTAAATTTATGATCTGAGTATTTATTTAGCTGTAAAACACTGTTTCCCAGTCCAACGCCTGATATTGGATTTCGAATTATCATATTTATAGCTGCTTTATTATAAAGATATCTGTCAGTTATGGATTGATCTTTAATATTTAATCTTGCGGAAATTAAGGGATTTACTATTAATGTGGTAATTATAATTGATAGTATAACTGTAACTATTGCTAGTAAGTTCTTTGAGAAACTATATTTAAATAAGTTTAAGGTTAAGAATATTGTAGTGCTAATTATATAAGCCAAAATTGCGTTTCTGGAAAATGTTAAACCTATAACTATCGCAGTAATTATATAAAGTAAACTAAAAGCAATTTTTAAATACTTATGTATATTTTTGTTAAGTAAGTATAGGTTGAATATAGAACAAATAACTAGAACACCACCCAAGATATTGGCATGCGGCAAAGTGCCGTAAACTCTAATATAATAACCGGCATCAGAATATAGTTTTGCAAAATTATCTGTAAAGATTTTAAATTGACTCTCTCCTAATATTTTTAAACCAACACTGCTTTCCATGTAAAACTGAAGTATCCCTACTATTAATTGGATTATTTCTACGCATGCTAATGTGATAGCCAGGTATTTAAAATTTAGATATTTGTCTTTTACTATAAAAAATATTGATAATAGAATAAAAATATAGCTTGAATTGGCAAGATAGGTGAATTTATATTCATTCGTTATAATTATTGAATTTATGAACAATAACGCCAAAGTGATTAAATATACAAACCAGTGTTTGTATAATTGTTTGATATCGAACAATATAAATGGGATTAGTATTATTAATAAGGGGTAATATATCAAATAGCTTAAAAAATCTGAATTTGTACCTATCAGAGATATACTGTTATCTATTATATTAATTTTCATTGAAATGAAAGCAAATAATAAGCTCAGTAATATAAAGGTTTGGCTTATATAAGCCTTAGTTTCGTGTGTAACTGGGGATTTTACATAACTTAACAAATCTTGACAATACTTATTTATTTTTTGAATTGTACTATATATATACATTTTTATGTTATAATTGAGTAAAATTAACTGTCTTCCTGTAGCTCAATGGATAGAGCTGCTCCGTCCTAAGGAGAGGATGTAGGTTCGATTCCTGCCGGGAAGACCACAAATATGAATCAAGAAGAAATTAATCAAATTAACCAGAACTTAGAAAAAATTAATAGTAGATTAGGAAATTCCTGGTTGGCATTTTTAAAGGGTTTGTTATACGGTTTTGGATCTGTGCTTGGTGCGGGGTTGGCAATAATATTGATTGGATGGTTTTTGAATGCTATTGGCATTATACCCGCCTTCCAAAAACAAGCTGAGCAGTGGAGACAAGTGTTTATTGGAGTTCAACAATCAAAATCTATATTACCCTCAAATAATAATTAACTTAATTATAGTTTAACAAATAATATATTAGAAATAACAAAAGCACCTTATCGGTGCTTTTGTGTATAATGATAGAGATATATGAAATCAAATAATATAAAATTTGTTGTCGGTGTTGATGAAGTTGGGCGGGGAAGTTTGGCTGGTCCTGTTGTGGCTGCAGCTGTATTGGGATTATCAACTCCAAATAGTTCTGGTTGGTATAAGGATGTAAAAGATAGCAAGTTAATTTTAGAATCTAAAAGAGAAGTGTTAGGCTCTTGCATCAAAAATGAATTTGCATTTGCTATCGGTAAGGCATCGCCAGAAGAAATTGATAAACTTAATATTCATAATGCTACTTTGTTAGCAATGAAAAGAGCTCTAGTTAAATTAGATAAAATTATAAACCTAAAGGATTATAATATATTAGTAGATGGGAAATTTATAATCAAAGATTTTAATTTTGGAAGCAATCAGTCATCTATTATAAAAGGGGATAATAAGGTGTTTGCAATAAGTGCTGCATCGATAGTAGCTAAGGTGTATCGTGATGGTTTAATGAAGAAGTATTCTAAAGAATTTAATTTGTACGGCTTAGAACAAAATAAAGGTTATGGCACGTCTTATCATATGAGCCAGATTCAAAAATTTGGATTATGCAAAATTCATAGAAAATCATTTTGTAAAAAATTTGAAACTAATTAATTAAACTGATAAATTGATCAAGAATAGGGAAGAGTGCCGGAGTGGTCGAACGGGACGCACTCGAAATGCGTTGTGCTTGTTAAAGAGTACCGTGGGTTCGAATCCCACCTCTTCCGCCATTAGTTATTACAGCAACTTTAGTTGGTGGAATAACTAATGATTAGTGGGATGAGAAAATAGCTTTCAAGTTGCCAGTGGCAAGTTGAAAGCGTCAGAGCCTACCGTAGCGTAAGTCGACGAAACACAATGAGTGAGAAATAAACGAATGTGTTGAGGAGGCTAGCGTGAGGGAGGAGAATCCCACCTCTTCCGCCAAAAATATGAACGAACAATATATTATAAATTTAATTAAAAATGATTTGTGGAGAATGGAAGTTTTAGAATGTGCAAAAGATTTAAATTTACCGGACTGGTATATAGCCGCTGGTTTTGTAAGAAATCTGGTTTGGGATGATTTGCATCATTTATCAAACCCAACTCCATTATCAGATATTGATGTTGTTTATTATGACAAAGAAAATTTGTCAGAAGAACATGAATTGCATTTACAAGATTTGTTAAATCAAAAACTTTCTGCAGAATGGTCTGTTACCAATCAAGTTCGAATGGCAAAAGTAAATGGAGAGAAAGATGACTATATTTCTTCAGAAGACGCAATAAGTCGTTTCCCAGAAACTGCTACAGCGATTGGTGTCAGAATGCTTGAAGATGGTAGCTTAAAAGTAATTGCGCCATACGGATTAGATGATTTATTTTCCCTAAGATTAAAAATGTCTCCAAGGTTTATTGGAGGTAAAGAAAAATTTTTGTACCGAGTTCAAAAAAAGAATTGGTTATCAAAGTGGAGTCGATTAAAATTAGTTGATTAATAACAAAACTAGCAAAGCGCTAGTTTTTTAATTATGATAATATCAAAGTATGAAAAATAAAATTTTAATTCTCTATACCTCTATTGGTATGGGACATAAATATATTGCGGACAATATGGCTTGGCATTTATCTCAAGCTGGTTATGAAGTTTTGAAAGAAGATATTTTAAAAGTAGAAACAGGGGAGGCTGGTAAATTTGGAGTTTGGTTGCATTCTATTATTAATACAAAATTTCCATTTGTCTGGCACTGGATGTACTTTAGTGAGTTGGTAAATTTTATAGGCAGACCACTGAGGGTACCTCTTGCTAAAAAAAACTCAGAGCATTTAAATTCTCTAATACAAAAATTTGAACCCGAAATAATTATTACTACCCAAACTACTGCTACCGCAGTCGTAGCTTCTTTAAAAAAAGAAAAAAAATTTAATGGAAAATTGGTCACTGGTTTTAGCGATTATCATTTGCATAAATTTTGGTTATACAATGAAGTTGATGTGTACTTGGCGAACATAGAAGAACAGAAACAAGAGATGATTAGTTTGGGTATACCTGAAAATAAAATTTATGTTTGCGGTGTTACTCTTCAACCATTTGTGAAAGAAAACTTAGATAGGGTAAAAAGTGAATTTGGTTTACCATCAAATAAGGAGATTGTAATTTTAGCAAGTGGTTCTTTAGGTATAGGAATTGATAAAAATTTTATATTAAATTTTGCCAAGCTGTTTAATCAGAAACATCAAGATAAATGTTTGGTAGTTGCATGTGGTAAAAATAAAAATTTATACAACAGTTTATTATCAAACAAATCAGACTTATTTATACCTTTAAGTTTTTATGAAAATTTAAAACCTGTTTATCAAGTTGCAAGTTTGATTATTACCAAACCTGGAGGTTTAACTTTAGCAGAGTGCTTTCAGGCAGGCACTAAAATATTAATTAGCCACACTTTACCAGGACAAGAAATAGCCAACTACAATTATCTGATAAAACATCATTTAGTAAATTCTATGCCAAAAGTCTTAACCCCAGAAACGTTGTTAGAAAGAGCTGGTAACATTTTAAACAACCTTGATGAGCAATATGAAACAGATAAGATAAACGAAATAACTCAAAAGAATAAAGAAGGTGAAGTATTGTTAAACGCAATAAAATCAATGTTAAACAAAGTTTGACTTACTAAAATAACTTGGCTAGTATAAAAAAGAAGAATTAAGATATAACATAAAAGTATGGCTAGACAAAAACAATCATTTTTCGGAAAAATTATGGGAGGGGATGTAACTGAAGACGAAGAAGAAAAGATCGTAGAATACCCAGCTGATGAGTATGAGGCAGAGGAAGACGAGGAGGATTTGGATGAGGCAGAAGAACTTACTGACGAAGATTTGGCAGAAGATGAGTTAGAAGAGGATGATGAGTCTGGGTACGAAGAAAATTACCAAGAAGAAATGGTGGCTGTAGAATCTGATCCTGAAGAAGAGATTCCGCAACCTGTATCTGCTGGAATGAATACCAAACAGGACGAAGATTGGATGGCTGACTATGAAGGTGCTCTAAATATAGATATGTATCAGACCAAAGATAATGTAATTATCAAGTCAA
Organism: uncultured Candidatus Saccharibacteria bacterium; assembly: GCA_964631145.1. GTDB lineage: Bacteria > Patescibacteriota > Doudnabacteria > UBA920 > UBA920 > UBA920. The sequence goes on along the minus strand of CAZVXT010000001.1, from coordinate 48,921 downwards.
CTATTGCTGGGGTAAGTCCTGCTGATATAGATATAACTGTTGCTAATGATATGGTTACAATCAAAGGAACTCGTTATCGTGAAGAAAAAATTGATAACGAAGATTACTTCTATCAAGAATGTTATTACGGAAACTTTTCTCGCAGTGTCTTAGTGCCGGTAGATATTGATAGTGAAAATATTGAAGCAGATTTGAAGAGCGGAATTTTAACTGTCATAATCCCTAAAGCAGCAAAGGCTAAAACTAAAAAAGTAAAAGTTAAAGGGTTATAAAAATAAAAATCATCTACTGGTCTAGTAGATGATTTTTTAATTTGAATAAAATGAATTATAAAAAATTCATTAAAAATAAAAACCCATTCTATATAATGGGTTTAATGTTTAACTTAAAGAATTGTTTTCTTGTAAAAATTTATCTACCGGTGATCCTGTAATCTCTTCAAGAGAAATATTTTTTCCCAGATTAATAATTCTATTTGCCTCTGTAGCAACATCATCAAATTTCTTAGCAGCTTCGTTTAGTGATTGATAGGTATTATTTAACGAAGGATAGTTTTCTTCAGTTGCTGTTAAATTTATTCCGTCAAAAAACTCAATTAGTTTATCGGCTTGAACATTAGAAGGGGATTCCATGTATGCAATTCGTTTATTTTTAATTTCAATGATTAAGGTATCAAGTGCTAGTAAGCTATTACTTGCTTCATGATATTTGTTTAAAGTGATCGAGTTATTTTTTTGATATTCAGAAATAATCACTTCTCGTTTATCTAAAACCTTTTCTTTTAACTCTTTTGCTTTGAGTTGATTAATTTGGATAGTATCTAATTTTAAAGAAGAATTATTGTTTGCACTAATTAAAGTTTTATATTCTTTACTTGCTTGTTTAAACTTTGCATTGATTTCTTCTACGGTATATATGTTAGCACCTGCCATTGCAATTTTGGCAGCTTTTTGTTTTTCTTGTAGAACTTGCTTCTTATATTCTAGATAATTTATCGAATCTTTTAACTCATAGGTTTTGTATGATAAAAAATCTTGTTTATATTTTTCTTGCTTTTCCTTAGTCCATTTTACTTCATTATTTCTTTTAAAGATATAGCTAAACGCTATGTTTCTTAGAGAGATAATCAACAACATCACAAACAAAAAATGAACAAAATAAAAATAATTTCCTGGATCTTCGCAAGTTCCATGACGTTTTTCACAAAGAAAACTTAATGTGCCAATACCATAAAGTATTATTGCTCCTATCAGCGAAACCACCATACAAAATACTGTCAGTGCTACAGTTGTAAATAAACCATTTGTTTGGGCTTTGTAAACTTTTTCTATTTCTTTATCAGACTTTTCATCTAGCCAATTTAGAACTTCTTCTTTTAAGTTGCTGGGAGTATTGTTATATAACTCTACACCACTAAATTCTTTATTATTCATAATTTCCTCCAAATGTTAAATTTTCATATTACTATAGCTATTTTTTATTATCTTGGCAAGACTGGTCAAATAAAATAAAAAAAGGTATTAATTAAAATACCTTTGTAAAAATTATTACGCTACAAGCTGAAGGTTTAAATCCGAAGCTTTTAATTGCTTTCCTGTAACTTCGTTATAACATATAACAACTTGTTCTAAAGTCTGTCTAATTTTATCTATCACTTCATTTATAGAGTTATCCATTTCTTGATAAGCACTATTGGCTAAAACAGATTGATACTCTCCAAGTAAAAACTTATTAGTTAAAGATTCAATATCTTTTTGTGTTTCCAGTTTATCTTTAAATATTTGCTTGCTTGCCTCTAGCTTATTAATAAGATCATCTATGGCTGAAGTTGCTTTTTGTGCTTGCATTATTTTGGAGTCCAGATCGGCAAATTGATTTTGATTTTCTTTTAATCTTAATTTGATCTCTTCAATGATTAAATTTATTTGTTGTAGATCAGCACTGTGGTTTTTATCTGCTTTAATTTTGTCTTGAATTGCTTTTGCATTTTCTAAATCTTTTTTTAAAATTTGGTTTGGTTTTTCATAAAATTCTTGGGCTTTGTTTTGTAAATTTTTTAGCTCCCCTGATAATGATCTAGAAACACTATTCCTTAAAAAGTCACAAGCTGACTCCAAATAAAAAACTTTATCTGTATCAAGTTTAGCAATTTTTAATTCTAAATCTGACATTTTTTGATTGTATTCTATAACTTCATCTTCTAATATTTTCTTTGCAGCTATATATTTTGTAAACCATGCTGAAATAGAAAAGCTAATCAATATGGTAATGACAGTGGTGAAAATTATTAGGAGAGTTCCAATTCCATCATTCATATTTTGATCTGTGGTGTATCTAAGTATCAATAATATTACACATGTCACAATGCCAGCAAAACAAAAACTAATAAACCCATTTGAACTAGCTCTTCTTTTAGCATCTTCGAAATCAATCAAAGGATCAATTTTTGATAACCAATAGTTTCTTATATGTTCAATTAGGCTTGCATTTTTGGAAACAAAGTTAATTAGACCTTCGTTTTTTATAGCTTCTGAAAATTCTATAGTCGTGGTTTTATTCATATTTCCTCCAAATGTTAAATTTTCATATTACTATAGCTATTTTTTATTATTTTGACAAGTATTGCTGGTCTGCTTATCAAACTAAAGAAAACTGCTATAATAATTGAGTAATAAAAAAACTATGGGACGAAACAAAAAGAATCAATCAAAAGAAGACTCTTCTATATTAAAGACAATCAAACCTCCAAAGTTGTATTTGTCTAGCGATACTAAGCGCAGTATTTCTATAGTAGTATTTGTAGTATTAGCAGCAATTACAGTGTTTAGTTTGGCGGGCGGTGCTGGCGTGCTTGGACAATATTTTTATAAACTCCTTTCTATATTATTTGGGGTCATGGCTTACTTAATGCCAGTCATTTTTTTGCTTATTGCTTGGGTGCTATTCCAGCAAAAAATTGATAGCTCGGAAGAAGGGGAAGAATCTACTCACCCTTATGCTAGAACTTATGTTGGAATATTTTTAGTTGCTGGTGCATTGGCGGGTTTGGTTCATTCGATCAGTATAAAGGGCGGAGCTTCTGCAATCGCTATTGCTAATGAAGGAAAATCTGGTGGTTACTTAGGGGCTTTGTTTGCAGGTCCAATTATCGGAGCTCTTGGGTTTTGGGCTGGTGATTTGGTAATTTTGGCATTAGCTGTAATTGGTGTTTTGATCACATTTAATTTATCACCACTGGATTGGTTTAAAAAATCTGATCAAGAGACAGGGGATAAGCCTGTTGTTGCTCAAAAACCATTAAAGATTAACGAGCCGGTTCGTGAAGATGATGATTATGAGGATGTTGAAGAAATGCCTGCTGCTAAAGACCAGACGGTAAAAATGAAAATTAATCTTCCGCCGGTAGCTTCAAAATCAGACGATGAAATTAGCAAGATGGAATCAATTACAGTAGATGATCGACGCGATTGGAAGCTGCCTCCATTTGATTTATTAGAAGATAATCAGTCTAAAGTAGATTCTGGTAACATTGAAAGCAATGTTGCAATTATTCAAAAAACTTTATCTGATTTTGGGATCGAAGTAGAAATGGGAGAAGTTAATGTTGGTCCAACTGTAACGCAATATACTTTAAGACCTTCTACTGGAGTAAAATTATCGCAAATTGCTTCTTTGCAAAATGATTTGGCATTATCACTCGCGGCACATTCGATTCGTATGGAATTGCCAATTCCAGGCAAGGCATTAGTAGGGGTAGAGGTTCCAAACAAATCAACTGCTATTGTTAGACTTCGCGAAGTTATGCAAACGTCCGACTTCGTTAATCATAAGAGTAAGTTAGCGTTAGCTATCGGACGAGATGTTGCCGGACGTCCTCAAATTACTGATTTGGCAAAGATGCCTCATATGTTAATTGCTGGTGCCACCGGAACTGGTAAAAGTGTGGCAATTAATAGTTTGTTCGTTTCTCTTCTATATAGAAACACACCGCAAGATGTAAAATTTATAGTTGTGGATCCGAAGCGCGTAGAACTTAGTTTATATAACGGTATTCCACATTTGTTAACTCCTGCTATTGCAGAACCTGATAAAGCAGTTAATGCGCTCAAGTGGGCAGTGTCAGAAATGGAGCGTAGGTACAAAATGTTGGCAGAGGTTGGAAAGAGAAATATTTCTGAATATAACGAAACAACAGAACTTAAGTTACCGTATATTGTAATCATTGTAGATGAGCTTGCTGATCTTATGGCTGTTGCTCAAAATGATGTTGAAGCGGCAATTGTGCGTTTGGCACAAATGGCTCGTGCAGTTGGTATTCACTTGGTGTTGGCAACTCAGCGTCCAAGCGTAGAAGTTATTACTGGATTGATTAAAGCCAATATAACTGCTCGAATAGCTTGTGCGGTAGCAAGTCAAATTGATAGCCGTACTATTATAGATACTAGCGGTGCAGAAAAGTTGTTAGGTAATGGTGATATGTTGTTTGTTTCTGCTGAAAGCAATAAACCTCGCCGCGTTCAGGGTGCTTATATAGGAGAAAAGGAAGTTCGCAAAGTAGTTGATTTCTTTAAGCAGCAAACTGGAGCCGTAATTTATAACGAAGAGATAGTTGAAAAGCCTAAAAAAGCATTGGGTATCCCTGGTATGGATAATGGGTCTGATGCTGGTGATGAATTATTCAATGAAGCAAGGGATGAAGTTCTTAGAGCCGGAAAGGCATCTGCTTCACTACTTCAAAGGCGTCTTCGCGTTGGATATGCTAGAGCTGCAAGACTATTAGACATTCTGGAAGAAAATGGTATAGTAGGACCTGCTGATGGTGCCAAACCAAGAGAGGTATATGGAGTTTCAGATGGTGAACGTGCTGAATATGGTGCTGATGAACAAGAAGATCAAAATTTTTAAAATAAACCCCCTTAACTAAGGGGTTTTATTTTTTTAATTAAGAAACTCTTGAATAAATGTTTAAATAGTATTGATAGGTGTGATACTATAATAAATATGATTTCTGAGTTTGAAACCAAAAAAATCCCATTTGAAACTTTAGGAGAATATTTATCTTCGGTAAGAAAAGATCATAATTTGACTATTGAAGAGGTCTCGCATAAAACTGGTGTTTTTGAAAAGTTTATTTCTTATTTAGAACAAGGGAAATACAATCTTTTGCCTCCAGAGGTTTATGTTATTGGCTTTTTGAAGAAAATATCTGTTATTTATAAAATTTCTTCAGATGATTTAATAGCTCAATATAAGAAAGAGAAAGGTTTGTTAACTGTCTCTATAGTAGAGTCTCAAGATTTAATACCGAGGTTGAAAAAGTATTTTACTGAACTTACCATAACACCAAAAAATATTAGCATTATCAGCGCCTTGGTATTACTGGTATTGTTTGTAGGTTATGTCGTTGTCCAAATTATGTCAGTAAATAAAACTCCTAAACTTGAAGTTTATCAGCCTAGTTCTAATACGGTGATCGAAGGTTCTACTATTATGCTTAAAGGTAAAACTGATAGCGGTATAACTTTAAGTGTAAATGGACAAAATGTTTTTGTTAATAAGGATGGTACCTTTGAGCAACAACTTGGTGTTGTGCCAGGGCAAAAGGAATTTTCAATAACAGCAAAAAACAAATTTGGTAAAACTAGAAAAGAAACAATATCTTTACGGGTAGAAGAGCCAAGGGTAGCTGGGGCTGTAACTGCTCAAGAGCCCGTGCAAGAAAAAACTTCTCCATCACTAAAGCTAGAATTAAAATTTAAAAAAGATTCTCAGCTAATATATACATCAGATAATAATTCTGATCAAAAAGAAGATGTGAATGCAGGAACAAGTAAAGTTATTGAAGCACAAAATGATATTAGTATTACAACGTCAGATGCTGGTTCTGTAGAGGCTGTTTTAAATGGTAAGCCTTTTGGGGTATTGGGCAAGCATGGTCAAAAATTAACAATCCCATTTAATCTAAATTCAAAAAATATAATTTCTAAATAATTTTAAACATATGGCTAAAGCAACTAAAAAAAATACAACTATTAGTTCTAATGGTAAGATGGCTGCAGTAGAAAATGCTATTGATCAAATTCGTGATAAATTTGGTGATGGTAGTATTATGAAAATCTCAGATAACGAGAAGTTAAATATTGAAGCAATCCCTACTGGAAGTATAAGTTTGGATATGGCTCTTGGTGTTGGCGGTATTCCAAAAGGAAGAATTGTAGAAATTTATGGACCTGAAAGTTCTGGAAAGACCACTTTAACTTTGCACATGATTGCAGAGGTTCAAAAGCGCGGTGGTCTTGCAGCCTTCATTGACGCAGAACATGCTCTTGATCCTGATTATGCTAAAAAAATTGGCGTTCAGTTAGATGATTTGTTAATCTCCCAACCTGATAGCGGTGAGCAAGCATTGGATATCGCAGAAACTTTAGTAAGAAGTAATGCTTTAGATTTGATAGTTATAGACTCTGTTGCAGCGTTAACACCTCGAGCAGAAATTGAAGGTGAAATGGGTGCTTCTCATATGGGTCTTCAAGCTAGATTAATGAGCCAAGCTTTGCGCAAACTTACTGCAATAATTTCAAAAACCAATACCACTGTTATTTTTATTAACCAGATACGTATGAAGATTGGAGTTATGTTTGGTAACCCAGAAACTACAACTGGTGGAAACGCCTTAAAGTTTTATGCTTCGGTTCGTGTAGAAATTCGTAGAACTGCTCAGATTAAAGCAGGAGATAAAATTATAGGAAACCGTACTAAAGCAAAAGTGGTGAAAAATAAAGTAGCAGCACCATTTAAGGCAGCGGAATTTGATATTATGTATAACGAAGGTATTTCAGCTAGCGGTGACGTTCTAGATACTGCATTGCTTATGGAAGTTATTAGTAAAAGTGGAAATTCATATTCTTTTGGAGATGTTAAATTGGGAGTAGGAAGAGAAAATGCTAAAACATTTCTTAAAGAACATAAAGATATTTTTGAAGAGGTGGATAAACAGCTTAGAGACAAATTAAAATCCGGAGAGTCAATACCTAATAAAGCTATTGAGCAAGAAGAATAATAATTATAAAAGCACCCTTGCGGTGTTTTTATAATGCTGATATATTAATAAAAATTTTTAGGAGGCAATTATGAAAAAACAAGATTTAATTTTTAAGGGTGGATCTTATTATTCACAAAACACTGTAGCTATTAGGTTTACATACCCCGGTGGTTTAACTATGGTCGAATTTACCCAAGTAGGTAATACAAACTTCTTCCGATCTAATTGAGATAATAAAACTTTGTATTTTAGTAATAACACGAAAAATTTTTATTCTTAAATCTAATTACTCTTTATAAATATAACTCGGCAATTTAGTCGAGTTTTTTTGATTTATATTTACTGATTGACTATTACATAAATTTTAGGTATCATCTATAATTACCTTATATGAAATATTGCAGCATTGATTTAGAGTTTACTGGCTTCGAACCAGAAAAAGACCAGATCTTAGAAATTGGATTTGTATTTTTTGATGTAACTGAAGAAGGTGTGGTTTTGGGAGAAAAATGGCAACAGGTTTTTCAACCAGATATTGAAGTTCATGAAAAAATCTTAGGTCTTACCGGCATCACTCAGGAAGAGTTAGACGCAGCACCTAAGATTACAGATTTTGTAGAATTTTTGTCAGCAAAATTATCAGACAAAACTTTATTAGCACATAACCCAACCTTAGATGTAAAATTTTTAGAAAGTGTAGGTGTAAAGCTTTCAGGTAATGTAATAGATACGTTAGAGTTGGTGCAATTTTTGTTACCCACACATCATAGTTATAATTTAGAAAATCTAGCTCACTATTTTGATATCAAACATACAGGAAGTCATAGGGCTTTATCTGATGCTGTTACTACCGCGTTGCTTCTAAACGATTTATTAAATATTTTTTCAAGTTACAGTTTAGAACTTAAACAAAATTTGCGCAACGTAATGCGCAGAGGAATTTTTTCATGGCAACATTTATTTGAAGAAAATTATAGCTTTAAAAATATAAAAACTTTTCAAGACTCTTTAAAAAACGAAATAGTTGAATCTGAAGAAGTTGATTTGAGTGTTGATAAACAGGTAATATATGATGCAAATAATTTTCAGCACGAATTTAGGTTGGCAAATTCTTTAAATAATAAATCAAGTAAATACGTTTTAGCTGTATCCTCAGACAGACAGGTTTTAGATCTATGGAAAGCAGGAACAGCAGAAGGTGTTTTTAGGTCTTCTGATTTATTTAACAAAAATTTATTCGACTCATTTTTTTACAATGCCCAAACTTCAGAAGAACTAAGATTTGTTTTAAAAATTTTAGTTTGGCAGGAAACAAATTGGCAATGTAAAACAATCTTAGATTTAAACCTTTCATTTTTCGGCGGGCAGTTTAAAAGTTTTATTACTGGTGGTGAAGAAAACTATAACTCCGATAGTTTATGTATGAGCTATCAAACACTCCTGGGACTATCTTCATCTAATGATGATTTTAAATTTTATAGATTAATCATTTCCAACATAACTCAATTTGAACACTATGTAACTTCAAAATTAGAAAAGAGACTTTCTTGGTTGGGGTTATTGTTTAATTTAAAAAAGTCTTTTGGAGAAGAAGAGAGTTTGTCCGAGGAAGATGCAGGGTTATTGGCAAATCTATTGGCTCAGGCAGATCTGTTGTTTGGCTTGTTCCATATATCTTTAATCAAAAATATCACAGCTCAGTATGCAGTGTACCCGCTAAACGATTTTTATAAAGATGATAGCTATGAGTATTTAAAGCTACAGAACAGTGTAAACAACTTTCTGGTTAAACTAGATTCTTTATCAAATAAGCTATTACCAGAAATATTAAATAAATTGAAAGCTGATCTATCTGAAATGTTTAATTTTAGAGAGGGTTATTTGAAATGGGCGAGTTTAGAAAAATATAATATATTTATCTACTCTCAACCATTAGATATTGCCTTAACTCTAAAAAATTTATGGTTCAAATTTGAGAGTACTGCTTATTCAACAAATATTTTAAATTTCGATTCACTTTTATTTATTAACGAACGTCTAGGATTAGATACAGAGATTGCTGTGGAATCTAAAAATTTAGAAAATAATTCAATTAGCATATCTTCATATGATAATCTTGCAAATTATTTAACAAATAATATTTTAAGTACAGCTGTTATCTTTGATAGCGCTATATCGGTTAAGGATTTCTATAAAAAGTATTATATACAGCTAAAACAATTTTCTCATGTGTTGGCGCAAGATTATTCGGGCAGTGGTAATAAAATATTTAGAAACTTCTCATTATTTAATAGTTGTATTTTGTTAGCAACTAGCGATTTTATAGTCAAACAGAAGTATCAAATTGATTGCGATCAGCTTTTAATGCTAAATAAGGATATACAATTGGTTAATAATTATTACCAAAGTTGTGTATATAAAAAATATAGAAATGAATTTACAGATTTGGATCAAATTTTGTTAAATATTTTAATGTCTAAGTTAACTTTTAGATTGAGTTTAAGAAAAAATGTAAAAGTTTTGCAAAATGATATTGACTTTTAGTAAAAATTCTGTTATCATATATATACTACAAGTTGATTAGTTCTTTGAAATAAAAATAAAAATCTCAAACGATTGCTGAACAAAGGTAACCTGCGCTGTAATTTCTAGAGACTTTGTTTTACAAAGTGTATTATAGAGCGTAGCTTTCCTTTAAACTTCTCGTTATAGCTTTACCAAACAAAGCTGACTAAAAAAACAAAAACAAATGTAGGTTCTTCGGTGTCCTTTAATACCGACAAAAAATTTTTCAAAAACAAAAACAAAAAAAATAGAACAAAAGTTTTAGGTCGAAAGACCACAAGAGAAGTTTGGAGTGCAGTTTGATATCGTTTGGGATACAGACGCTCTAGCATTATGCTAGAAACTGACTAATTCAATGTTGGTAGCGACTGCTCTAGGTTTAGGGTCTCATAAAGTTTGGGATCCTGCAGCTAGAGCGGCGACTATCTGAGAAATTTGTCAGATAGCGCCTACTTCCGGCTCGTTCATTATATATAAATTGGGGCCCGAGAAGGGGCGCTTTTTTGTTTGTAAAAATATTGATATAATAATCCTATAAATTAATTCCACAAATTATGTTCTCACAAGAATTTTTAGATGAAATGAAAGCAAGGCTTTTAGAAACTAAAAACAAATTACAAGAAGACTTGTCTGGATTAAGTGCACATACAGAAGTTGGCGATGATCTAGATGAAGCAGCTACAGAATTACAAATGGATGAAGTTAATCAGGATGTTATTTCTCAAATGAAATCAGATTTAGAAAAAATCGATTTGGCTTTATCGAAGATTGAAGATGGGTCTTATGGTTTAGACCAAGATGGTAACCCTATTAGAGAAGAAAGACTTAGGGTGTTGCCATGGGCGCAATCTGATATTTAGAAAATGAATTTCTCAACTGATAAATTTTATAACTACTTAACCGAAAGATGTTCTAATTACACTTTCGGTTTTTGGTTTTTTTGCTCGCTTGTTATATTTGATCAACTAACTAAATTTTTATTTAATAAATTTGCACCAAGTATAATTTTTTTAAATTCAAAATTAATTTTCGATATAACCGCACCGCAATACATAGTCATAGTTTTATATATTTTTGTCATCACTTTTGTTTTCTATTTTACTTATTTCTCAAAAAAAATAAATCCTGCATTGGGAGTTATGATTTTGGCTGGAGGTATTTCAAATTTTTTCGACAGAGTATATTTTGGTCAGGTGATAGATTTTATCCACATTGGAAGCGCTGTGTTTAACATTGCAGATTTTTATATTATTTTCGCATTATTAATTTTAATTTTTAAAAATAATTTAAATAAACTTTAAGAACGGTTCTTTATAATTTAGAAATGGTATCAAAAGTTTTAACAGCAACGTTAGCTGGTTATTATGCTTCATTGGTAGAAATTGAAGTTGATGTATCTAATGGCTTGCCTGCCACTATTATAGTAGGGTTACCAGATACAATTGTGCAGGAAAGTAAAGAGAGAATAAGATCAGCTTTGAGGTCTACGGGATATGATTACCCTGTTGCTAGAATATCTATTAGTCTCGCTCCTGGAAATCTTCGAAAAATCGGTAGTCACTTTGATCTGGGTATAGCCATAGCTATTTTAAACTCAGTAAAATTAATCCCAACAGTTAATAACACTTCATTGTTTGTCGGCGAACTTGCCCTTGATGGTAGGGTTAGACCTGCAGTTGGTGTATTGTCTATGTTATTGGCAGCCAAAAAACTTAACTTTGAAGAAGTTTTTATCCCGATCGATAATATTGAAGAGGCGATGATATTAGGTGATAGTATTAATATTTATGGGGTTAATTCTTTGAAAGAAGTAATTTTACATTTAACTCAGCAGGTTAGATTAAAACCCTTAGAATTTGTACAGGAAAAGATAGATAATAATAAATTAGAAATAGTTGATTTTAGTGATATATCTGGTCAGTTAATTCCAAAAAGGGTTTTGGAGATCGCGGCAGCGGGTGGTCATAACTTGAGAATGATAGGTCCACCTGGTTCTGGCAAAACAATGTTGGCTCAGTCTTTTATTGGTATTTTGCCAGATTTATTGTTGGAAGAAATAATAGAAATTATTAACTTACATAGCTTAGCCGGGCTTGGCAATTTATCTAAACTTTATATGAGTAGACCATTTAGGTCTCCTCATCATAGCTGTTCTCAAATATCTTTAATTGGTGGTGGTGTGCGCCCGAAGCCGGGAGAAATTAGTTTAGCTCATAAAGGTGTATTGTTTATGGATGAATTTCCTGAGTTTCCGCGGCATATAATAGAATCTTTAAGACAACCATTAGAAAATAAAAATGTCTTGATTTCAAGAGTTAACCAGTCAGTAGAGTTTCCTTGCGACTTGATTTTTATTACTGCTCAAAATCCATGTCCATGTGGTGGAACAGGAGATAAAGACAAGCAATGTAAGTGCTCACCTTGGGATGTAATTAAATATAATAAAAAAATATCTGGACCGATTTTAGAAAGAATAGATTTACACACTGTTGTGCCAAAACTAAAGTATGAAGAATTAAGAACTAATTTGTCGAACGAGAGTTCCTCAGAAGTTAAGAAGAGGGTTAATGCTGCTCGTTCTATACAATATAATAGGCATAAAAAAATTTTGACTAACGGTAATTTAAGTTCTAAACAAATTAAGCAGTTTTGTAGTTTAGACGATAATACAGAAAAATTATTAGCTAAATCTGTGGAGGTTTATGATCTTTCGCCAAGAAGTGTTAGTAAAATTTTAAAAGTATCTCGGACAATTGCAGATTTGGATAGTTCAGAACAAATAGGAGATCATCATTTGATAGAATCTTTACAATATAGATTCGTAGAATAGATTAAATATTTTATGTTTGCGTGTTATAATAAGCACGTATGAATAAAAAAATTAGAAAAGCTGTAATACCTGTAGCAGGTTTTGGAACTAGATTTTTACCTGCTACAAAAGCACAACCAAAAGAAATGTTGCCTTTGGTTGATAAACCTATTATTCAATATGTAGTTGAGGATGCTGTTTCTGCTGGAATCGAAGATATTATTTTAGTCACAGGGTGGCATAAACGTAATATTGAAGACCATTTTGATTACCCTTTTGAATTAGAAAAACGCTTGGAAGAAGCTGGTAAGTATGAGCAACTCGAAGAGATTAGAAATATTGCTAATTTGGCTAATTTTTATTATGTTAGACAAAAAGGTCCTATGGGAAATGGTACACCTATATGGAATGCAAGACATATTGTGGGAAATGAACCATTTTTAGTTTTGTGGGGTGATGAGTTTGTTGAAGCATCTCCTAAAACCCGTTCTCAGCAATTAGTAGAGGCATATGAAGAGCACGGTGGTAGCGCTATTTTGGGTGCTATTAGATCTACCAAAGATGAAGATTATAAGAGGTATGGATATGCTGTTGGTAACGAAAAAAAACCTGGAGTTGTCGCTATTGATAAATTTATTGAGAAACCTGGTCCAGGCATAATCGATTCCCCGTATGCTGTTGTAGGTGGTTATGCTTTCAGTCCTGATATTTTTCCAGCAATGGAAGAAGCTATGTATGCATTGCAACAACGAAATACTCCTGAAGAATTATATTGGGCAGACGGCATGAATATTATGCTGCGTGATGGTAAACAAACCTATGCAATAGAAATACAGAATAGTCGTTATTATGATTGCGGTAATAAATTAGAGTATTTGAAAGCTGTGGTGGAATTTGGACTTAAGCACCAAGATTTGCAAGATGATTTTCGAGCATTTTTAAAAAGCTTATAAAATAACGAAAATGAAACAAATATACAAAAAAATTATAGTAGCAGTTATATCTGTATCAGTTCTTGCAGCTGGATGTAGTGGAGGGGGAACACAGCAAAAATATACTATAAAAATATGGAAGCCTTTTGTTGACTCAGAGAAGATGCAAGACATTATTACTGCTTATAACAAAAAGCATCCAAATGTAACAATTGAATATACCAAAAAGAATATAGATAATTATGAAAGCGATCTTTTAAATGCTTTAGCAGCTGGTAATGGACCAGATATCTTTTCTATAAATAACTCTTGGTTGCCTCAATATATGGATAAGGTTGTTGCTGCACCAGATAAACTTTTTACACTTAAAGAATATAAAGATACTTTTGTAGATGTGTTGTCTGCTGATTTTGTTAAGGATAATAAAATTTATGGAACTGCGATGTGGGTTGATTCGCTAGGTCTCTACTATAATAAGGATCTTTTAGGGACAGCGGGTATTGCAACACCTCCAAAAACATGGGATGAATTAGCTCAGGATAGTAGGAGGATAACTCAACAAGATGAAGACGGTTATTTTAGCAAAAGTGGTGTAGCTATTGGGCTGAGTTCTAATGTTAATCGCGCAACTGATATTTTATATTTAATGATGCTTCAAGCTGGTGCTGTGCCTTGGTCTAGCGATGGTAGAACTGCACAATTTACAAAAACTATTAGTCGCGATGGCAAGAATTATTCGCCAGGTGTAACTGCTACAGAATTTTATACATCGTTTGCAAATCCAAACAGCGTAAACTATACCTGGAATACGGATAGTGACTACTCTATAGATAGTTTTGCTAATGGGCGGTCGGCTTTTATGTATGGATATTCTTATGCTAGAGAAGAGATTAATAATAAAGCTCCGAATTTAAATTACGATACAGCACTTGCTCCCCAGTATAAATTAGGTGCCAGCAATGTTAATTATGCCAATTATTTTGCTGAAGTTGTTAGTAAGCAAAGTAAAGTATCTGATGTGGCGTGGGACTTTTTAAAATTTGCAACTGGAAAAGACATGTTAGATAAATATTATGCTAAAGATAAGCAGCCTTCTTCTAGAAGAGATTTGATAGAGCTGCAAGCATCTGATGAAGAGATTGGTGTTTTTGCTACAGCTAATTTAACAGCAAAATCTTTTTATAAATTTAACGAAACAAAGTTTGATAAGTTAATGTCAGATATGATTGAAAATGTTGTTTTGAGAGGTTTAAAAATTGATACTGCTCTAGGGCAAGCCCAAAGTCAGGCAAGTGCATTAGTGCAGTCTTCTATTTTTAATAAATAATTATAAATGAAAAATAATTTATTAAAATTAATATCTTCCTATATTATTTTTATAATATTTTTATCTTTTGCTAATTTGTCTTTTGCTCAGGGTGAAATTACAACTGGAGCAGATATAGATGGTGGAAGCTCGGTGTTTAATTTCCAAAAATGTGATGTAACACCTGTTTTGCTAAAGGATGGAAAAACTGTAAAAGCTTCATCTAAGTCTGGCACCACCACAACCGTTAATACTCCTACAGAAGGGAAGTATATATTAAGAGTTATTACCAAGAATTGCTCGGGAAGTACTATACATGTTGCCGGTAGTCAGTTTTCTGGCAAGAAAATTACTAGCAGCTTTACCTTAATTAATAATGCAAATATTACTACTAATAATGCATCTTATAGTAAAGATTTGGGTAGTGCGGCAACCGCTACATATGTCTATACAATTTTAATCAACGACAAAAGTGCGGCTAATATGCAAGTAAATTTTGGTACAGCTTCGTCAATTTCAACAACTTCTAATGGATCTAATACAACTGGTACATCGACTGGTACATCATCAGGAAACACCTCAACTGGTTCTGTTTCTGGGGGTGTGCAAGGACAGGCTGGGGCGAGTATAGATGGTGGACTTGGAGTAAAAAGTACTGCCGGTATGTATGATAGTAGTGTAGGCACTTTTTTTAATGCTTTTGAATTTGATAATATTTCTGAAGGTATTGCTAGGGTGGTCCAGATTATGTTGGTTGTCGCCGGGATGCTGGCTGTACTATTTATAGTGTATGGTGGTTTTATGATGGTTCTTAATAGTGGTAATTCGTCTGCTGTAGCAAAAGCTAGGTTAACTGTTATTTACGCTGTTGCAGGATTACTTTTAAGTCTATTTTCATTTAGTATAGTAGCTATAATTCAAAGATTAATTAATGGTTAAATGTATATAAATAAAATAAATATTTTAAAGATATTTTTGGTAGCATTCGCAATCATATTTTTTATCATTCCTTATTACGCACTAGCTGTATCTGATAATAATACTTTGTTGGCTCAAGCTTCACAGACAACTACACGAGATCCAAAAAATGGTTTTGTGATTTGTGGAAATGATGTTAATAATCCTTGTAATGTATCTCATTTATTTAAAATTACAATCATGATTATTAATTACATGATTGGGATGGCTGGGTTTTTGGCGGTTGCATTTATTGTATACGCAGGGATTTTGATGACTACTTCTCAGGGTCAAGGGCAGTTAACAGATGCTAAGCAAAGATTGACCGGAGCAGTTATTGGGCTTGCCATTGTGGCAACAGCATTTGTGTTGGTCAATGCGGCTTTTACAGGGTCATTAAATTTGGGTGTAAAAAACGGAGCTTTAATCTTTACTGATCCAAAACAATATATTAATTCTGATAATTAGTATGAAAAAAATTATAATAAGTATTATAACTTTCTCATTTATATTATTACTTTTAGTTCCTTTAACTTCATTTGCTGTAGATCCATCAAATAAGTCTCCAGAGGTTAAAACTACAAACAACGAAACATCTACTATAACTCCAAAAGCTTCTACGCAACCCACAGGTTATGCAGGTGATAAAGATGTATTACCGACTATTGATAGCCCTGTGAAAGCAACAAGTATTCCGCAGTTAATTAATAGAGTAATAAGAATTTTGTTTTTATTAATAGCAATGGTGGCAACTATTATGATTGTATATTCGGGAATCCAGTTGGTTACAAGTCAGGGTAGTGATGCGGTTGTAAAAACTGCTAAATCAAGAATTACATGGTCCTTAATTGGGCTAGTTGTCGCTTTGATGTCGTATGCTATTGTCGGGATAATTTATAATTTGGTTTAAATATGAAAAAAATATTTTTAAGTTTGATTTTGATTATTGCTTCACTATTTGTTTTTGCCCCAAATAGTGTTTATGCCAACGAGTGTGATGATTTAAAGGCTAAATTTATTAACGAAGGTGGATCGGCTGGGCAAGATATTACTTCGCAGTTACCAGCTTATTGTACAGAAGGTCAAGTTTATAATAAAATTATTAATTTAATGTATTGGTTTATTGGGGTTATTGCTGTAATTGCCGTAATTTATGGAGGTTATATATATATGACTGCTGGAAGCAACCCCGCACAAGCATCTCAGGGTAGAAAAATTATTCAATATGCACTAGCTGGTGTAATAGTTACAGCTATGGCAGTAATATTAGTTCAAGTAGTTGTAAATTACGTTGTTGACAACAAGTTGTTTTAATTTCTCTAAAAGTATTGTAAAATATTTACAGGAATAAATATTAATTAACGACTATTCGTTAATATGACAAAAACTAGAAAGGCGGTGATAAACTTGAAACAAATATTAAAAAACTTAAATTGGCTAAATGTTGTACAGTTAGCTTTGGTAACTATTATGGCTCTTTCTCCAATAGTTATACCACAATTTACTCACGCACAATTAATTAATAATTTTGCTAACAGCTGTCCTGGTGAAACAGGTATTAGATGTAGCGAAGGTAGTTTAACTTCTATCTTTAGATTGATAATTAACTGGGCATTAGCAATAGCATTCTTGGGAGCTGTTATCGTATTAATTTACGGTGGATTCAGATATATCTTCTCTGCAGGAAACGATGCTTCTGCTAAAACTGGTATGACTGCAATTCGTAATGCATTAATTGGTATTGTAATCATCGTTTTATCTTATGTTGTTGTTCAAATTGTTTACCGCTTTGTCTCTGGACAAGGAACTGGAGCATTTGGAACCTAACATTGGCTTGTCCGCACATTTTGTGCGGTACAGCTCTGGGATTAAAAGATATTTTAACTCCAGAATTGTAACTATAAAATAAATGAAAAAAATATTATTCGTTTTGAGCTTGGTCTTTGTTTTGTTTGCACCAAACTATGTTTTTGCACAAACAACAAATAGAACCACTCCCACTACAAATCAAACTTCTACTGGTGGAAGCAATCAAGTACAAGATGGTTTAAGTAGTATTTCTGGTTCTTTTCCTAATACTGCAATTGATACCACCAACCCACAAGATTTTATAAAGAAAATAATTGACTGGGCTTTGTATCTAGCAGCAATGATAGCAGTTATATTTATTATTGTCGGTGGTTATATGTATATAACTTCCGCAGGTAGTGATTCTAAGGCAAATACCGGATTAAAGACTGCAAGGAATGCTTTAATAGGACTTGCCATGATTGTTTTATCTTACTTGATAGTGCAAGTGGTATACAATTTCTTAGTTGGAAAAAGTTAATTCTAATGAAAAATATTTTTTCAAAAATTTTATTTATATTTTTAATGGCTATGGTAGTTTTACCTAGCCATTTTGTCTTAGCTATAGGAGAAGGTACTAATACCACTGCTTCTAGTTATGTATGCGTTGATTCAAAGAACGCGACTCAATCTATCTCGTCTACTAAAGTATGTCCGTCAGGAATAATTCCTATTCCCCTTCCATCCGGCTTAAAAACTATTTGTGTTTATTATACAAAACCTCAAGGTTCTATAAGTGAACCTGTAAATGGCAATGGTTGTTATACCGAATCCGGGGCTATGTATATAGGTCCTATTAAAGTTTCTAGTTTGCCTAAATATAATCCATCTAGTTTGCCTTCTAGTCCAAACAATCCTTCCAGTCCTACTAATAATCAAACTACTCCTTCTACTCCCACAAATGGCAAACCTAATACTTCTCCTATAGCTATCCCCTCAGGCGGAAAAAATTCAACTACCAGTACTTACTCCAAAGGTGATTGCGAATCAGGATTTCATAAGTTAGGACCTTTTTGTGTACCAGATAACCCATTTAGTTCTAATAATTCTAATAGTTTGGTAAGAACCACATCAATTTCTGATATCGCAAAACGAATTATCGATATAGCATTGTTGTTTGCAGGTATTATTGCGGTAATTATGTTTATAATAGGGGGGTATTTATATATAACAGCACGTGGTAATGACGCTCAAGTAGGTAAAGCGGTAAAAACATTAAGTAATGCAGTTATAGGATTAGTTATTATTGTCATGTCTTACGCCCTCGTTCAGGTTGTTTATAACTTTATAATAGGAAAATAGATTATGAAAATTTTTATTAGATCATTATCTTTCTTAATAGTTATTACTTTATTAATAATGCCTTTTATAACTATAAAGGCACAATCTGGTATTAAAACAGATTATGATTTTTGTCTTAATGGAGATAATTTGGATGTTGGTGTTTTGTGGTCAGGCTCTTGTCCTTCTGGGTATGATACTGTTTCTAAAAGTATTAATAAATATGGTGGTGCAATTTGTGTTTACGAATTTATTAAATCAGGAAGTACAGAATCCTCTGTCGCTTTAACAGAAGCTAAGTACGATGCGAGTGGTTTAAATGCGGGTTGTGATTTTATAGTTAGCACAGACTCGGTGAAGATTAAACAAAAAAAAGGTCCATTTAAAATTGATCAGTTAAAGCCATACGGAACTGTCCCAAATAATGGAAATAACGGTGGTAGTCCTGGTAATGGTAACGGTACGGGCAACAACGGAAATGGTAGCAATAATGGCTCAAATGGATCCACTAATAATGGATCTACTTCTAACAATGGTACTCAAGGAAATTGTGAGAGTGGTTTTCATGAAGCGGGTTTGCTATGCGTTCCTGATAATCCTTTTAATAATTCTAATAATAATAGTCTGGTGAAGTCTGGATCCATAGGTGCTATAGTCTTAAGAATTATAAATATAGCTTTAGGGTTGTCGGGTATAATTGCTGTGTTAATGCTTATTTACGGAGGTTACTTATATATAACTTCTAGAGGTAATGATGCTCAGTCTGCTAGCGGTAGAAAAACCTTTACAAATGCTTTGATTGGCTTGGTTATAGTGGTTATGGCTTATGCGGTTGTTCAGGCAATATTATCATTTATAATAAAGTAGTTTGATATTTTTTTGAAAATCAACTATAATTAATAACCAGAAGGACCTTTTCTGGTTATTAATTTTTATGGGCAAGTGGCGGAATTGGTATACGCGCTAGTCTTAGGAACTAGTTCCGTAAGGATTGAGGGTTCGAGTCCCTCCTTGCCCACCACTCTTGTGCGCCTTCATAAGGGCGTACGAGAGTGGTTAAAAGTAGTGGGATGAGAAAATAGCTTTCAAGTTGCCAGTGGCAAGTTGAAAGCGTCAGAGCCTACCGTAGCGTAAGTCGACGAAACACAATGAGTGAAATAAACGAATGTGTTGAGGAGACTAGCGTGAGGGAGGTGAGTCCCTCCTTGCCCACCACAAAATATAATTTTTTTAACTTAGTTTTCGTATAGAAAGTCATTTATGGGAAAAATTACAAAAAATATTTTATTGGTCTTAATTGGATTATTAATTGTTTCTGTTGCTGTTGCTGGATTAACAAAAGATAACCAAACTAAAGACGTTCCTTTATCAGAAGTTTCTTCTTTGATCAAACAAGAAAAAGTAGAAAGTATCAGAGTTAACCCTCAAACATTAGATATTAAAATTAAAGATACTAACGATAAATTAACCGCAACCATCGGTGGTAATACAGATATACCACAATATTTTATTGATAGCGGAGTTAGTACTGATCAAATTAGTAAAGTAAAAATTGAATTTAAGAACACAAGCTTTTTAACAGTTTTAGCTGGATCAGTGTTGCCGTTCTTGGTACCGTTTATTTTAATTGCATTGTTTATATTTTTCTTAATGCGTCAAGTTCAAGGTTCTAATAACAGAGCATTAACTTTTGGACAATCATCGGTTAAGCTATCTGATGAAATGAAAAATAAAGTTAGGTTTGCTGATGTAGCAGGGGCAAAAGAAGCTAAAGAAGAATTGCAAGAAATTGTTGAGTTTTTAAAGTTTCCGCAAAAATTTTTATCGCTCGGCGCAAAAATTCCAAAAGGGGTGTTATTGTTAGGTAATCCTGGTGTTGGAAAAACTTTATTATCTCGAGCCGTTGCAGGTGAAGCAAACGTTCCATTCTTTCATATTTCTGGATCAGAATTCGTAGAAATGTTTGTAGGTGTAGGTGCTAGTAGAGTGAGAGATTTATTTAAAAAAGCAAAGCGTAACTCGCCATGCATTGTATTTATTGATGAAATCGATGCCGTGGGAAGACAGCGTGGGGCTGGGCTAGGCGGTGGACATGATGAAAGAGAACAGACTTTAAACCAAATATTGGTTGAGATGGATGGTTTTGAAACAGATACAAATGTAATTGTTATAGCTGCAACTAATCGTCCTGATGTTCTTGATCCTGCTCTTCTTCGCCCAGGTCGTTTTGATAGGCAAGTTGTTTTAGATTTACCAGACATCCATGATCGCGAAGCAATTCTTAAAGTTCATAGTAAAAATAAGCCTCTTGATCAAAATGTTGATTTAAGAAAGATAGCACAACGTACACCAGGTTTTTCTGGCGCTGACCTTGCAAATATCATCAACGAAGCTGCAATTTTAGCAGCGCGTAGTAATAAAACTTCTATAACAACTGATGATCTAAAAGAAGCTATTGAAAAAGTTACTCTAGGTCCTGCTCGTAAAAGTCATGTGCTGTCAGACGAAGAGAAAAAAGTTACTGCTTATCACGAAGGTGGTCATGCATTGGTTGGATCTGTTTTACCGAAAGCTGATCCTGTGCATAAGGTTACTATTTTATCTCGCGGAAGAGCTGCTGGTTATACAATGAAGCTTCCGGTAGAAGATAGACATATGCACACTCGATCAAGCTTCTTGGATGAGATTGCTGCATTATTGGGTGGTTGGGCTGCAGAAAAATTAGTTTTTGGAGAACTGACAACTGGTGCAAGTAATGATCTTAAAGTGGCAACTAATATGGCTCGTAAATTGGTTACTCAATACGGTATGAGCGAAACGCTTGGACCAGTTATGTTGGGTGAGCCTCATGATAATGTTTTCTTAGGACGTGATTTAGGCGAGAGAAAAAATTATAGTGAAGCGGTTGCGCAGCAGATTGACGCTGAAGTAAAAGCAATTATGGAAACCGCTGCAAAGAGAGCTACTGAAGTTATGACTACTCACCGTAGTTATTTGGATGTCATAGCAACAAAATTAGTAGAGCAAGAAACATTAGAACAAGAAGAATTTACTGCAATTGTTAAGCCAATTATCCCTGCCGGCAAAAAGTTAAATGATGAATTTACTGAAGAACTTCCTCAAGAAGTAACCGGTAATTAAATAATAAAAAACCATAAAAAAAATTTATGGTTTTTTATTATTTAATAGCCCCCAGATGTTATCTATTATTTGTAATTTGGCATATAATATATAAATGGAAGATTTTAAAATTATCATAAAATCTATCGAGCTTACTTGGAAAAACCCAAAACTTTGGTTTTTTGGTTTGTTTTTGTCTTCGGGATTTAGCTTCCATTTTTTGTATTTTTGGTTTTGGTTTAAGTCCAAATTAATTAGCAGTGTGTTGTCTAATTTACACTTAGATTTTAATTTTTCTATAATCTTTTATTTAATAGTTTTTATTTTTTTTGTAGTATTAAATTTGCTAAAAATATTTTTCTCTATTTATACTCATAATTTATTACACAAGAGCTTGGATGGTAAGATTATTTGCCCTAGATGCCAAACAATCATAGAGTTGGAAAACTCTAAATATTTGAATTTATCTATTATCCCAGCAGTTTTATTGTCCAGTTTATTAACCATTGGTATAAATTCCTTTGTTATATGGTTAGTTACAGAGTTAATATCAATAAATGAAACATCAAAAATAATAAGTATTGTTTTGCTTATTATCTTATATTCGTTTATTAGTCTTACATCTATAGCAAATATGTTAGTATTGCTTAATCTATTATGGTTAGAAGTTACTTTTACTAAAGCTTTGTTAATTGCTGTAGATTTTATTATAAAGAAAATTAAAATCATCGCTGAGTTTATTTTATTCTTAGGATTCTTTTATTTATTTTCTTTGGTTATGATTGGTTTAATTTTATTTATATTAAATATGATCTTACCCAAAGCAATGTTAACTATCTTGGTTTTATGTTTATTTGCATTTAGTAATTGCGCTTTTAATATTTCTTTAATTTATTTTTTGGATAAATATAACAAGCCTTGGAAAGATAAGCCTGTAGCTTCATATAAAGCTCAAGTACAGCTTAGGTAGACAAAAGAAAAATTTTGTAATAGTATATATAAGATTTTAGTAGTAAGTAATATGGACGGTTAGCTCAGTTGGTAGAGCGTCCCCTTGACGTGGGGAAGGTCACAGGTTCGACTCCTGTACCGTCCACCATAAAATTATCACCCAAGAACCGGGAATTTTATATTAATATATTGATCTAAAGTTCGCGTTTCTTGAGAAAGGCTTATATGCCCACACTCAATGCAGGGCACATCGAACGCATAATTGGTTCGGTCCCGCAAAATCTTGATTTGTATTTATCAGCTTTTACTCATAGGTCGTATTTAAACGAGCACCGAGGTTTTTCTTTGCCTCACAACGAGCGTTTAGAATTTTTAGGAGATGCTGTTTTGGAATTAATTTCCACAGAGTATCTATACAAAACTTATGATCATCCGGAAGGTGAGTTAACCAACTTCCGCAGTGCCTTAGTGAATTATAAAATGCTTTCTAATATAGCTAAAAGGATTGGCTTGGAGCAGTTTTTATTAATGTCTAGAGGGGAGGCTAAGGACACAGGTAGAGCTCGACAGGTAATATTGGCTAATACTATTGAGGCTTTGATCGGGGCTATATATTTAGACTTAGGTTATGAAGCGACCCAAAAATTTGTAGAGAAAGAGATTCTTATCGAGCTTCCAGATATAATTTCTGGTGGTGCATATCTAGATCCAAAGAGTAAGTTACAAGAATTCGTTCAAGATAAATGGTCTGTTACTCCTCATTATGAAGTTGTATCCGAAACTGGACCTGATCATGACAAAATTTTTATAGTTGCTGCCTTTATGTCTAAAAAAGAAATTGGACGAGGACAAGGTCCAAGCAAACAAGAAGCAGAAGCGTCAGCTGCTAAAGACGCATTAAAAAACTTTGAAGTATAATTAATAAAATTGTTGATAACTTGGTTTGTGTATGTATTTCGGTGTGCTAATCTTAAATAGGATAGTATCCGAGTAACCAAACAAACACAAAGCAAACAAAACCGCTAAAACATGGCGGTTTTGTTTTGTATTGACTTCGACCAATATTGCGTATTATTATATAGTTTGATTCTTAAGGAGGAATTATGACAAACAACCCAAAAAACTTAACAGAACATAATGCTAGAGAAGAGTTTGTATTACAAAACGAACCTTTAATTCATTATGTAGTAAAAAGAAACTTTCCGCATTTGAAAGGTGATGAAGATGCTTATCAAAGCGGGAGAATAGGTTTGCTAATGGCTTATGATGGATATAATGAAAGTTTGGGAGCATCATTTTCTACCTATGCTTATAATATTATTAGAAATTCTATACTCAATTATTATATGCATGGTGGGGTGATTAATTACCCGTCGCACATATTAGCTAGAAAAAGAAAAATCGCAGCCATTGCTAATAAAGCTTTTCAAAATTTTGGAGAATATCCTTCATTTAAAGAACTCGCAGAACAATTAAATCTTTCAGAAAAAATTGTTATAAGAGATACTCCAGAATATATTATCGGACAACTAATTAATTATGATTATAAAAAGTGTCACAACACGCTTAAAACTTATAATTATTTTGTTGACTTGTTAATAGAGCTTCCTGATTTATTTGAAAAAACAAAGTGTTTTATCAAATGCTTAGATTCGGTTAAATCTATAAAAGATAAAATTAAATTTAAGTATTATTACGGCATTATAGAAGTTAATTTTGGACAAATATCAACTTATCAAAAAGTAGCTGATATATTAGCTGTAAAAAAACAGGCTGTAGAACAAGCCATTAGTAGGGTGTGGGAAAAACTTTCTATAAAAAACAGTTTATATACAGACGAATGGCTAAAACATAAACTAAAAGTTTTAAGGCTATTTAAAGATTTATATAATTTAACAGACCTGCAAATATATAAATCGATTTGTTAACAAAAAAGGATCCTCGGATCCTTATTTTTTATGCTTGCATGTTATAATAAATGAGTAATTATATTTAAAATGTACTTAAAACGTTTAGAAATTCAAGGGTTTAAATCGTTTGCCAAAAAGACTATAATGGAGTTTGAAACTGGTATTACTGCGATTGTTGGACCAAACGGAAGTGGTAAAAGCAATTCTGCTGATTGTTTGCGTTGGGTTCTTGGTGAACAAAGTGCAAAGATGATGCGCGGCAAAAAAAGTGAAGACGTAATTTTTGCAGGAAGCGACAAGCGTTCACGTGCTGGCTTTGCAGAAGTGATCGCGACTTTTGATAATGCGGACAGAAAAATCCCTATTGATAGCGCAGAGGTTTCTATTGGACGAAGAGTAAGTCGTAGTGGAGAAAGCGAGTATTTAATTAATGGCAATAGAGCAAGGCTTTTAGATATTATTGATCTTGTATTGAAGAGTAATATTGGAACCTCACGTTATACTGTAATTGGACAAGGGACAATCGATCAAATGATTTTAGCCGGACCTTCAGAAATAAAAAATCTAATCGATGAAGCAAGCGGTGTTAAGGTTTATTATATGAAGCGCGATAGATCGATGCGCAGATTAGAGCAGACAGCGCAAAATTTGATGCGTGCAGAAGATTTGATGAGAGAGCTTGAACCTCGTGTAAAATCTTTAAGACGACAAGCAAAGCGTATGGAGGCAAGGGCTGAGTTGGAAAATGAATTACAAGGATATTTGCACAAACATTTGGGTTATTTGTGGTGGCAACATCAATCTAGTTTGCAAAATATTAATTCCAAAATTAGTGCATTGCAAGCTGAAAGAAATTCTTTAGAAGAAAAAATTTCTGCTCATTTACAAGCAGTAGAAAGTTATGAAGCAGCAACCTCAGATTCTTTATTATCTGTTCGTCGTGATCAAGAAGATTTGCAATCCATAGTAAAAGAAAAAAATGCTTTATTAGAACAAGTCAGTCTTATTCAAGGAAAACTTGATAATTTAAAAACTACTAGTGGAGACCAAGGTTCTTTAGAAATAAATCAACATCAAATTACGCAAGATCTGCAGATAACCGTACAAGAATTATCTGGATTATCTGAAAAATTACAAACTTTGGAATCTGCTCAGGCGAAATTTGCTCAAACTATCTCTGACCTTAATAATCAAATTGATTTATTGTATCAGAGTTCTAATTCTTCTTCAGGACATGATGGTAATAATTTAGAGTGGCAAGAAGTACAAGGCAAGGTTGAACATTTTGGAAGGAGCTTGTCAGAATTTGAAAGTTTCTTAGAAGAAGCGGAAGATATTTTGACTATCAAACATCAGGCGGGAAGCTTGGTAAAAAGCTGGCGGGCACTAGAAGTTGTTTTAGGAAAGCCAAATGAAACTGCTCAAAACTTACAGCAGCTAAAAGCATCTCTTAAAGAATTAGGGGATCAAAAAGATCAATTATTGTCAGAGCAAAATAGGGTTAGCAGTGAAATTTCTAAGATCAGAGCTGAGCAACAATTTTTGACTAATAAACATCAAACTTTACAGAAAGATTTATTGCAGGTTGAGTTAGAATTAAAGCGAATTGCCACGGGCGCAAGTGATGAATTTGTCAGTGATGCACTGCAGGCTAAGCAAAAACTACAATCACAAATTGAAGATAAGTTAAAAATACAACAATCCCTAGAAAATAAAATTAACAATTTTTATAACAGCGAACAGGATATAAAAAAACAGTTACAAGAAGCAGATAAAGAATTTCGTTTAGTTCAAAGCAGTGTCTCGAGTTTAAGAGATGATCAAACAAAACTCGAGATAGAAAAAGCAAGAATCGAAACTCAGAATCAAACATTAGAACAAGAAATAATTGGTTCGTTATCAGAAGTGGGTTTGCAAAAGATTCAGGAAGTAAGAATTGAATTACAAGAAGAGGGTTTGTCAGATAAAATTGCCAAGTTAAAACATCAGCTAGAAATGATTGGCGGGGTGGACGAATTAACTATTCAAGAGTACCGAGAAACCGAAGCCAGATTTACGGGTTTAGAGTCTCAAGTGCTAGATCTTAAAAAGGGTATAGATGACTTGCGTAGCGTAATGGACGAGCTGGATAGTAATATTAAAGAGCAGTTTAATAAAGCTTTTCATGAGGTTAATGAAAAATTCGAGCAATACTTTAAGATGCTATTCAACGGAGGGAAGGCTCATTTAGCTTTAGTTAAACCAAACGAAGATAAGACGGAAGCAGAGGGGGTTGAAGAGGAATCAGAATCAATGGATGAAAATCAAAAACTTCGACCCGAAGAAAAAATTGTCGCTAAATATGAAAATGCTGGATTACATGTTGCTGGGGTAGATATTAAAGCTACTCCGCCAGGGAAAAAGCTGTCTTCTATACAATCTTTATCAGGCGGTGAAAGATCTCTTACTTCCATAGCATTGCTATGTAGTTTGCTAACTTGCTTCCCTTCACCCTTTGTAGTTCTGGATGAAGTAGATGCAGCTTTGGATGAAGCTAATACTATTAGATTTGGTCAGATATTAGGCAAGCTGTCCCATCAGACTCAATTTATTACTATCACTCATAATCGAGAAACCATGTCTCAGGCTAGGATTATTTATGGGGTAACTATGGGGGATGACGGTGCCTCTCAATTGTTATCTATTAAATTGGATGAGGCTTCTGCATACGCAAAGGCTAGTTAATATAAAGAACCTATTTCTACAGGTTCTTTTTGATTTTTTGGGTAAATTACCTATAAAATACTAAATTTATAAAACTTGACCAAATAGCCTGCTAATGCTAAAATCTATTAGTAATTTCTATTAAGATTGGTTTGTTGAGCATTCAATTTTAATGGCGACCTATATAGCTGCATACAGGTCTTATAATTTATTTTAATAATATACATGTTAACTATTAGATTACTCCGTGGTGGTAAGAAGAATATGCCTCAATATAAAGTGGTTTTAGCAAAAAAGACCACAGCTGCTCAAAAGCAATTTGTTGAAGTTTTAGGATCTTACAACCCTCATACCAAAACTTTATTAATCAAAGATCAAGAACGTCTAAATTACTGGCTTAAAGAACAACACGTAGAAGTTTCTGAAACAGTTCATAATTTATTTGTTACTAACAAATTGATTGATGCACCAAAAGTAAAATCTTTTACTTTACCTAAAAAAGAAGTTCCTGCAGAAGAACCTGCTGCAACTGAAGAAAAGCCTGCAGAAGAATCTACTCCAGAGGTAGCTGAAGCTCCTGCTGAAGAATCAGCACCAGAAGAAACTCCTGCTGCATAAATAAAAATCACCAGTTAATTCTGGTGCTTTTTATTTTATAAAATACCATCTAATTTATTTAAATTTTATAATACGGTCTTTAAAATAATAAAATGAGGAAGATTATCAAACTTGACAGTTTTATAAAAATAGTGTATACTTGGTTCAATAGTCTTAGGACTTAAATCTTTAAAATCAAACCGATTTGGCAATCGGTAGTGGAGGGAATATGAAAAATGTTATTTTTGTTTTATTCGTTGTTTTTTTGGCTTTAGTTGTAATTGATGGTCAAAGTTTTGATTCATCATATTCTAATTCTCTTACCGATGCAGAGTCAAGGGCGGAGTTGCAAAAAACAATTAACGCTTATAAAATAATTATCCAAGATTCTTCTTTAGATTTGGAAAAGTATGAAAAAGCAATGGATAAATTTGTCTCTGAAAACCAAAATTTGGTCTCAGAGAATAACAAAAAAATGTTAGATAATTATGCGTTTTGGTTCGGGATTTATTCCCTACCCCATATTGATTATGGAGTAGAATACAAAACCATAGCAAATAACCTTGATCCATTAGAAAAGTTTAAATCTTTTTCTTACAAAATTATTGATACAACCAAAATTAATAATGCTGCAAAAGAAGAAATGAATAAACAAAATCTAGATAAGGATCAAATTTTGAGTATTTTAAAACCGTCGATGGTATTTGGAAGTGTTATTTTGATAAGAGAAGACTTTATCAAAAAGCATTTAAAGTCAACCGACGAAACTTTAATGGGAGTTTTTGTTCATGAAGTTAGTCATGATCCCGCTGATTCTTTAAAAAGAGTTATTGTGCTATCATGGCTTAATAATAAAACAATAACTAAAGACCAAGCGGCTTTAATCCGTATACGGCAAGAAATTGCCGCAGATCTAAAAGCTCAAAATTATCTAGTTTCCATTGGTAAACCAAAATTATTACCAAAAGTTTTGCGAGATATTGCAGAACTTGAAGGTTCTAGCAAAGTTGTTATGGAACTTCGAGCGCAGGTGCTTGAAGAATCTATAAAGCAAAATTTGGTAGCTCTAAAATAAATGATAAAGGAAAGCTTTTAATGCTTTCCTTTTTTTATTGTGCTATAATCGTAGTAGAAGTGATAAAAATAAAAAATGAAACATATTTTATTAATTATAAGTATTTTATTAAGCGCTGCTCTTGGAAGCTTTATAGGTTATAAGCCGGTTTTTGCAGAATGTCCAGAATCATCAGCTAGTGCAAATTTAGATTTTGCTTATATAAAAGACGGACAGCAAGAATGGTTTAGTGCTGCGGCGGATAGCGGTAACCAATTTAGTGGATCTGTGTATGTTGATGCTGGTACATCTATAACTTCAATGACTTATCATATGGGAAGTATATTAGATTACGGTAGTTTAATTTGGCCAGGAGGGTTTATTACGACAGATACTAATAACTCTATTTATAATTATTCTGGTAACGGCACTCCTTGGGGACCATATTGGACTAACCCTATTAATGATTCTTCTCAAAATATTACTATGTCTGCTGGACAAGGTTGTAACGGAGCTTCGGCAAATATTTTTATATCTATTTTATTAAACGTCCCTTCAGGTCCAGTGCCTACTTTTACAGTTTCTTGCTCTCCCTCAACTCAGACTATAACAGCGGGTGGCTCTACTTCATTTAATTTATCTACAACTCCCCAAAATGGTTTTTCTTCTGGAGTAACTTTTAGCCACGGCTTTAGTCCATCAAGTGGAACTTTGCCAGGGATTTCTTATACAAATAATGGAGCAGTTCCCTCAAGCACCACAACAGCAAATATAAGTACTTCTACTTCCACTACAGTTGGTACATATACAATTACATTTACCGGAAGTGGAGGTGGACAAAGTTCAGGTTGCAGTGTGACTTTAACTGTTAATGCTGCACCAGCTGGTACTTATACACTATCTATATCACCAAGTTCGGCAGATGTTCTTAAAGGTAATAGTCAGGCTTATACTGTTTCCGCAACTTGTACTGGCGGTTTGGCTGGTCCAATTACAGCACTATCAGCTAATAGCGGTTTTAGTAATCTATCATATACTTTTTCAAATACAACTATTAATTGCGGAGGTTCTGTAACTTTAACAATAACTAATACAGGAAATGTTCCAAGCAATCAACTTTCTACACCCCAGTCTAGATTGGGGCAAACACTTACAGTTACTGGCACAGCTTATTAATAGTCATGATATAATATAAAAAAGTTAACTAATTAAGAAACAAAAATGTCCGACCAATTTAAAAAAATATTTTTTGGTTTTATCGCAGTTATTTTATTAATTGTGGTAATCTCTCTTCTCATGATGTTTGTAGTAAAGAAGAAACAGCCAACAACTGTTCAAACTCAAACTTCTCAAAATAATTTAGTAAAGAAGCAAGATGTTGATGTAAATAAAAACCCAGAAAAATTTCCAGCAGATATACCTATAGAATCTGGGGCAAAGATTACTCAAAACTATAATGCTACTGCACAAGATGGAAGATTTCAGGCAACAAGAGTATTTGAAACCAAAAAAACTTTAGATGAAAATCTAACAATATATAAAAATTATTTATCTAAAGCAGGGTATAAAGTACAGAGCACTGTTGATCAAAATAATTATAAAATGATTTTTGGCACCAAAGACGAAGCAAGTTTGCAGATTTCAATTGATAATAACACTGCTTTTAATATCAAAACAGTAAGTATTAATTACACCGAAACCCCTACTGCTCCAAAAAAAGTAGAAACTAAAAACTAGAGTATAAAACCCGCTCCGGCGGGTTTTTATTTATTTGCCATAAACTTCATGATAAAATTAAAGTATTATGAAGAAGATAAATAAAAAGAAACATGGGCAGGTAAAAGCAATTTTGCCTAAAAATATAGATTCGGATTCTGTAGCGTGGAGCACTGGTCAAATTGACGAATTAATGAGTATTCAAAAAGGCGGCTTTTCTACTCGAAGATTAATTAGAATTATGAACGAGCTAATCTTAGGGTATAAATTTATTCGTCATTACAAAAAAGCTGTCACTATTTTTGGCTCTGCAAGATGCGGCTTTGATCATAAAGTTTATAAAGACGCTACAAAGCTTGCTTATTGGTTAACCCAAGAAGGCTTCGCAGTTGTTACGGGTGGTGGACCTGGGGTAATGGAGGCTGCTAATAAAGGAGCTGCAAAAGCTGGCGGAGAATCTGTGGGGCTTAATATACAACTTGAACATGAACAGCGTATTAATCCTTATGTAAATGAAGCATCTTCTTTCCATTACTTTTTTACAAGAAAAGTAATGCTGGCTTCTGCTTCACAGGTTTATGTGTTTTTCCCTGGAGGTTTTGGAACGATGGATGAATTGTTTGAAATGCTCACTTTAGTGCAGACAAAAAAAGTATCACCTATTACAATTGTTTTGGTAAATAAAGAGTTTTGGAAGCCATTGCTAAGATGGATTGAGAAAACAATGTATCAAAAAGATGGTGCGATATCGGAAGAAGATACTAAACTTTATCATTTGGTTGATAGCGCAGAAGAGGCGTTGCGATATATAAAAAGAGTTATTGATGAGTATAAGCATGGCTTGCCTTCTCGTGCTCAAGATGCATTAAGTCAAAAACGATCTGGTGTTAGAATGAAGGATGCTTGTGATGTGGACGATCCAGAAGAAATCAAGCGCATTCAAAAAATTTCTGCTAACCGCAAAGTAAATGGGCATTAATATAAATATCAAAAAGAATACAGAGTTGATTTGGACAAAAGTTTTTGTAAAGTATTTAAATCATAAATATTTTACTGACTATGAAGTTGTTCCCGAATTTACAGAGTATTCTGCCGTGGATATGCATTTGGTTTCTAGGTTAAAACAATTTCCTCATTTAGATTTACAGTTAACCTATGCTATTGAAAATTCTTTTATTGCATACGAAGGTGTTAGTCAGGATTATTCCCGTAGACCAACTCTAGAAGCTATAGATAGAAAATTTAATAAATTTACAGAACAACAGATTGATATGAAAAATATTGTTTTGATAATCCAAGGCTATATGAATAAAAAAACAGCGGATCAAGCTTTTGCCAATGCGGATATGAAGAAGTATGCTCATTATCCTTTTCAGGGGATATATTATGTTTCGCCGCCAATGGTTTCGGGGGATACTAATGAAAGTTTGCAATCAGGTTATGTCCATGAGATAAAACCAATAAAAGATCTGCAGTTAATAGTTTAAATTTTAAACAAAGCACTTATTTATATAAGTGTTTTTGTTATTTAATCTATTGCATCATATTGTATTGATATTGCTAAATATCATACGATAGACTTTGCATTTAGGCATATAAAATGATATAAATAGGTTAAAAATTGCTTATTTTAAATTAAAAATTTTATTAAATGCCAAAAGAATTTTTTTTAGATAGGTTTATAAAAGAAGTGGTTAGTCTGTATGGTAAAGATAGGGTTGTAGACTTTCTATTTTATGGATCTGGAGCAACGAATAAAAATACTACCCAAGATTCAGATTTGGACTTTTATTTATTATTAGATCTACCTCATGACGACGACTTAATAAAACTAAGAGCTTGTTTGCAATCATATAATATAGTCGATATTTCGTTGCAGTATAAAAGTATTATAGAAGTTAAAGGGGTAAAAAATTTTCAACATGGAAACCATGGCACTTTTTTCTTTAAGTATTTGGCGACTGCTCAAAGTATTATCGGAAATAACTATTTTTTAAATAAGCTTAACTTTTTGGATAAGCATAAGGAAGAGCAGTCCTTGCTTTTTCAAATCGAAGAATATTTTTGGAGGCTTAATAAAAGTTATTTATATAGTAGTGATGATAAATGGAAAATATTTTTTCGAAAATATATTATGCGCATATGTATAGATATGATGTTAATAGAAAATAATATTTCATATTCTGATATAAACATGTATTCTCACCTAGAAATTATTGAAAAATATATTGCAAAATCTCAAATCTTTTCATCTAAAATTAAGAAATTGCTATTTATTCAATATAGCGATATAAAATCTAATCATTGGTTAGAAATAAAAACGGAACTGTATTTTAATTACTTACAATTGTACAAAAATAAAAGGCTAAGATTTTAGCCATTTTAATATCTTCTCAAGCATTGGTTTATCTATTTTAGAATAAGATAAGTGTCCTATATTTTTTATATTTTCAAAAGCAATGTTATTATTTTTTGAAAATTTTTTTAAATAATTAATATCTATTTGCACATCTTCTTTTCCTGCGAAAATTTTAAATTTTGTTTTAAAATTAGAATTTTTAAGGACGTTTGCTGGGTTAATGATTTGGTTGTTTACTAGCTTTTCCCAATTGTAAGATTTGAAGCGGTATTCATTTTTATAATTATCCCTTAAATATTGTTCTAAAGTAGAAATGCCATGAACTTTTGTAAAATCTAAAACCGGCGAGAGTAATACAGATTTATTTATAAATTCCATGTTTGATAAACAAGATGCTATAGCTGATCCAAAACTAGAAGAAATAATATTGATCTGCAAAATTTTTTTGTTTTCTTTAAAATTGTTAAGAAGTAACGTAATCAAATCATCTATTTCTTTGGTAGGGGGGTGATCTAGAAATTCTCCTTTACTCTTCCAAGTTCCTATATAGTGAGGATAAAATACTGAATAACCATATTTAGATAATTCAAAAATTAATTTTTCGCGTTGAATTTTGGTTGGTAATCCATCTAGTAAAATAATTGCATTGCTGGATTCGTTTAGCAGATATTCGACATAGCATTTATTGTGATAGAAGTTTTTTAGTAAGGTTTTCATATTGACAAAATTTGTTGATTTAGTACTATTGTATCAAATCACATAGTTAGGAGGAAATTATGAATAGAATAATTACGACTTTGCCTATTACACCTTCTTCGTCATCTCCACTTTTAAGGTTCTATACACCTTTTATTGCAGATGTTATTTCACGAGTAAGTCATACGCCATTTTTTATGTTTTGCAATACTGTGGGTATGAAAACAACTTTTGATAGTAAAAAGCAACAATTGTTATTTGAACTATACAAAAAACAATTAAACACTTTGTATATAAATTTTAATACAGCTGATCACGATGGCTCTTTAAAATTTAAATATTATTTCAAGGAATGTTTACAGTTGTTAAATAGTAATAATTTTATTGAAAGCAAAGAATTAGATATGGCTTGGTGTAAATGTGGTAAGGTAGAAATACCTATAAGTTTTTTAGAAAAATATTTTTTTATAAATAATAGTAATAAAAATTTAGTAGTAGGAACATCTAGTGATCCAAAGTGCAAGTTTTGCATGCAGAGATTAGACTTTAAAAAACAAAGTGTAAAAATCTTAAATTTTGATGCAAATACAGATTTAAATATTATATTACCGTCAAAATATAAATTACAAGCAGAAAAGGATTATTATTCGCTATGTGAATTTCCATATATTATTTCTCGAAGTCAAAGAAAAATAAGTTATGATACAGAATTTATTTGGTCCACATATATTAATTTTATCGCACCTCAGTCTGTAGATGAAATTGTGATGGTTTTGTCACCTAATAATCTTAATAAAGCGATTAGGGTTGTCTTGATTACACAAATGTTGAAAAAAAATTTAAGGTTTAGATTTATTATTCATCCACTTCTTCGGTGTAACAAAACTGATGCCTTGCACAAAAATTTACAACTAGAATCAGTGTTTGATATATTTAGCAATGTAAACGAAATTAGGGGATTATTAGCACTAAGTTCTAAATGGAATTCAAATGAATCAGCTATTATGCTCAAAGATCTGCATTATGTTAAATTATGTATTAAATATTTGCAAAAAAATATATCTAATGACCATAAAGTAGAGATAGATGAGGTGGCTACTATATTAAATCGAGATTACTTGAATAGAATGTTTAAGATTATTAGATCATATAAGGTTCCAGGTGATTTTGATCTTTGGTTTCTTAATCATATATTTGGTTTAGAATTTTGAATTTAAACAAAGCACTTATCTATATTGAGTGCTTTTATTATTTAGTAACAATCTTAGCTCTTGACATTTGTATAGAAATTATGTATACTATGCTCACAAAGTCGTAAGACTAAATCTTTGAAAAAAACTGATTAATTTCAGTAAGGAGGTTGTTATGTTAAGAGTTTTATTTTTCGGAATGTTTCTTATAATGTTTTTTATTGCAGGTGTAAATGGAGGAGAGCCAGCAACTATTACAGGTGACAAAAACCCTGAAATTGTAAAAGATGCTTTAAAGGTCTTAAATGATATGCCTCATATTAAGGCAGATTTTAATCAAATATTGCTTGGTAATATTGTTATCGTTAATAATATAGAACGTTTTTGTTTAGATGAGAAATGCACAGATAAAGATTTGCAAAAACTAAAAACCGCAAAAGCCTTTACTAAAACAGGTTTGTTTCCTATTTATATAGTCCGAGAAAAAAATGACTATAATAAATTTTTGGCTTGGGAAGAAGAATATGATAATTATTTAGAAAAATCAGAATTTAGCTGTAAATACCCAGACATCGTTTATTCATTAGTATCTTTGATTGGTCATGAATTAATTCATAAACAGGGTATAGCAGACGAACGGTTTGCTTATGAAAGGCAAAAATCTTACAATAAATTATTTAGTAATAAAGGTTGTATGGATTCTGTAGAGTCTAAGGTTTTTTTGAAATCTACAATATTAGATGAGCAAGTCGCTTTATCTAAATAATATTTAAGACAAGGTTTAAATCCTTGTCTTTTTTATTTGTAATAATCAGCTAAATAAATTACTTTATGGCAAATTTGTGGTACAATTAAATTATAAATTTTCAAAGAATTTAAAATAATTAGTGTATTTGTCCATGATAGTTAAAATATTAAAAATATTATTTATTTTTATTTTAGTACTGCAAGCATTCTCTGTCTTTAATGTAAACAAAGCTTTGGCAGAAGGTGGTTGTAACGAAGCCTTTAATGGTTATGTTAAAAATTTGAGAACCGGGGCTCAACAGAGCTATTATGAAGGAACTATATATCAAATTAATAGTGTTGACTTTTCTAATTTTATAGCGGGTGATACCTTTGAACTAGATGCAAACATTGATACCTTAAATTATTCATTGCAAGATGCATATGCCATTATGCCTAATGGCGAATATAGAGGTTTTAATATATATAACTATGGATCAGCTGGTCATTTAAACACAACCTACACACTGCAATCATTAGATGATGTTGTTGAATTAACAGCTAATTGCGATGCTACTGATTATAATGTAGATAGAATAACTGAGACAAACACTATTATTTTAACTTTTTCTGCTGGTTCAACCCCAGACTTTGCTTTATCATGCAGTCCTTCAACACAGACAATTAACCCAGGCAGTTCTGCTTCATATAATTTATCTACATCAGCGTTAAGTGGGTTTTCTAGTGGGGTAAGTTTTTCTCATAATATGAACCCTAACCCAGGAGTATCAGCGAGTATAAGCTATACCAACAATGGTGCCGCTCCTAATGCGACCACTACAGCAACAGTTACAACAGGAGCGGGTCTGGCTGCAGGAACATATACAATTACATTTACAGGTACTGGCGGAGGACAAACCCATACATGCTCGGTTAATTTAGTTGTTAACGCTGCAATCACTTTGCAAACTTCTACAGACTTGGCTATATACCAGCAACCAACAGTTGTGCTTCAGGTTAATGGATCTAATGCGTCGAGTTTAACCGTAGGTCAGTCTGCAACATTATCTTGGACACCAACTGCGACAAATAGTGGTTCTGCATGTACAGCAGGAGGTTCATGGAGCGGTGCAAAATCTAGTACTCCCGGAACAACTTATACTGCATCTACAGGAGCTCTAAATACCCCTGGCACTTATACATACACTTTATATTGTAGCGGTGCTTTATCTACAAACAGCGCAACGCAAAGTGTAACTGTAACTGTTACAGGTACCCCAGACTTTACCTTTACATGTTCTCCTTCAACTCAAACAATTTCTGCTGGTGGTAGTGCTTCGTTTAATATTAGCACTACAAGCCAAAACGGTTATAGTTCTGCAGTCACATTTAGTCATAGCTTTAGTCCAAACACAGGAACTCTTCCAACGGTTACATATGGTAATAATGGGGCTGTGCCAAGCGCTACTACTTACGTAAATGTCTGGACAGGTTTATACACAACACCAGGGACATATACAATTACATTTACAGGTACTGGAGGTGGAAAAAGTCATTCTTGCAATGTCACGTTCATAGTTAATACTGTTGCTCCAACAGCAGATATAAAAGCCAATAGTTCGGATGGTCCAATTAATGTATCTTATAATACAGCAGCTACTATTAGTTGGACATCTACTGCTGCTACATCTTGCACAGTCAGTCCTTTATCGGCAAGTGGTACATCAGGAAGCCAGTCTTCTGGATCTTTAACAGTTTCGACAACATATACGCTAACTTGTAATGGTCCTGGTGGTAGTGCCACTGATACAGTAACGGTAAATGTGATTAATGTCCCAGACTTTACAATCAATTGTACTCCAACTTCGCAGACTATAAATTTAGGTGGGACAGGTACATTTAACTTAACAACCACAGCACAAAACGGTTATAGCTCTGCAGTTACATTTAGCCATAGCTTTAGTCCAAACACAGGAACTCTTCCAACGGTTACATATGGTAATAATGGGGCTGTGCCAAGCGCTACTACTTACGTAAATGTCTGGACAGGTTTATACACAACACCAGGGACATATACAATTACATTTACAGGTACTGGAGGTGGAAAAAGTCATTCTTGCAATGTCACGTTCATAGTTAATACTGTTGCTCCAACAGCAGATATAAAAGCCAATAGTTCGGATGGTCCAATTAATGTATCTTATAATACAGCAGCTACTATTAGTTGGACATCTACTGCTGCTACATCTTGCACAGTCAGTCCTTTATCGGCAAGCGGTACATCAGGAAGCCAGTCATCGGGCAATCTTACAACTACTACAACATATACTTTAAGCTGTTCTGGTCCTGGTGGTAGTGCCACTGACACAGTAACTGTAAATGTTAACCCAGACTTTAGTGTAAGTTGTACTCCTGCTACTCAAACTGTTGCTGCAGGTTCTACAAGTTCTTTCAATCTTTCTACTACTGCTTTAAGTGGATTTAGTTCTGCAGTTACATTTAGCCATAGTTTTAGCCCAAACACAGGAACTCTTCCAATAGTTAGTTATACCAATAATGGAGCAGTGCCTAGTGCCGCGACGACAGCTGTAGTGTCGACTACCACAAGTACAACCTTAGGAACTTATACAATTACATTTACAGGTACTGGAGGTGGACAGACTCATACTTGCGCTGTTAACTTTGTTGTTAATCAACCACAGCCACCTAATCCACCCCCATCTGTTAATGATGTAAATTCTGGTGGAAGCGTTGCTTGCGGTACGATACAAATTAATTGGACTATATCAGGAACCGGTCCAGCTCCAGAAGGATTTAAGGTTTATAGAAGAGCTGCTACTACAGATGCGTGGCAACAACTAGGGGCAAATGTATTATATGGATCTACTTATAGCGTTACTGATTTGGCTCCTCTCAATCCAAATGGTTCAAACTATTATGCGGTCTCTGCTTATATAGGTGTTTCTGAATCTGTTAAAGTAGATGCTTCGGTAACACCGATTGTTCCTGTTACATGTAGTTCTAATATCTCTGTGTCAGATAAAGATTTGATTCAAGTAAATGCAAACACTTCTGGGTCTACCGCAGTAGATTGTAATGGTCAGTCTGATGTTTATCAATTGCCAAGTAATCGGTTGTTGAAAACAGGCGATACAGTTAAATTTAAAGTTAATATTTGTAATACTGGAAACCAAACTTTAACCAATGTTCGAGTAGTTGATACTACAACTAATTTATCAAATCTGTCATATGTAAGTTCTAGTGGTAATTGTGTAACAGGATTTAATGCTGGTACTAAGACTTTTTCTGTAAGTAATATTGCTCCAAGCGGGGTTTGTAGTATTATCATGACAGCAACTATAAGTAATCCTGGTGGTGGTGCTGGTACATTATACAGATTCCAAAATACAGCCAATATTCAGTCCGATCAGCGAAACCTTGCTGTGTACACACCTCCTTACTTATTTGCAGTAGGATCTGGTGTCCCAGATGGTGGAGAAACTACTCCATAATTTAAAAGACATCTCTATTGAGATGTCTTTTAAATTGACCATACGACTCGGATATGCTATTATGATTTTGCAATAGATGGCTCAATTCTTGAAAGGTCGAAAGCCCAAATTCTATAGCAGAAATTTTCGAAAGCAATGATGGAACAAGATCAAGAGTTTGTAGAATATATCGTTAAGGCTCTAGTCGACAACCCAGGTGATGTAAAAACAGAACGTTCAGTTGATGAAATGGGAGTACTTATTACTCTTCATATTAATCCAGCTGATATGGGTCAAGTAATTGGTCGTATGGGTCAAACTGCTAAAGCTCTTCGCACACTTCTTCGTGTGGTTGGTGCTAAGCATAAAGCTCGCGTAAACTTGAAGATCCATGAACCAGAAGGTTCTCATCGTGGACCACGTCGTGAACACGGCGCAAGTCACAATGATGACGCTTCCGGCGATATGGATTTCAGCTTATAATTTTGAAATCAAAACAAAACCCGCATTAATTTTTAGTGCGGGTTTTGTGTTAAGATTAGGTTGTGATTTTTTTGATGAAATTATAATAAAATGAATAAGAAAAAATTTAAAATATCTATAATAACTTTGTTTCCAAACTTTATTGATAATTACACAAGTTTTGGAATTATTGCACGAGCGATTAAAAATCGCTTATTAAAATTTGCTGCCGTAGATATGAGAAAGTTTGGGTTGGATAAACGCAAGACTGTTGATGATAGACCATATGGTGGCGGTGTTGGCATGGTGCTGCGACCAGATGTTGTTATTAAATCAATTTTAAAAACAATTAGTAAAAAATTAGATCGTAAAAAAACCCGAGTGATATTGATGTCACCTCAAGGAAAAGTTTTTAACCAACAACATGCCTTACGTCTTTCTAAATACGATGAGTTAATTTTTGTTTGTGGTCGCTATGAAGGATTTGATGAAAGAGTTAGAAAGTTTGTAGATGAGGAAATGTCTATCGGTGATTACGTGTTGATGGGAGGGGAGCTACCGTCATTAGTTATTTCAGAAGCAGTATTAAGATTGATCCCTGGAGTGCTGGGAAAAGATGAGTCTGCTGACAGTGAAAGCTTTGCTAATAATTTATTAGAATATCCTCAATATACTAAGCCAGAAGTTTTAGAAGTAAATAATAAAAAATTTAAAGTACCTAAAGTTTTGCTTTCCGGACATCATGCAAACGTTCAGGCTTGGCGAAAAGAAGAGTCCATTAAACGAACAAAAAAACGTCGACCAGATTTATTAAAATAAAAAAGTAGTTACACCTCAAAGATGTAACTACGGGTTAAAGCCTAATATTTAAAATATTAATATTGGGGTATCTCACTGTTGATATGTTCATAAAGCATATCTCCCACCTATTCTGCATATATTATATTTTAAACAAAAAATTTGGATTA
This sequence comes from uncultured Candidatus Saccharibacteria bacterium, assembly GCA_964631145.1. Lineage (GTDB taxonomy): Bacteria > Patescibacteriota > Doudnabacteria > UBA920 > UBA920 > UBA920. The sequence goes on along the minus strand of CAZVXT010000001.1, from coordinate 8,238 downwards.
AGGGATCGAACCTTAAATAGTAACTCGGCATTACTATAACCAATTCCTGCTTTAACTTTTAGATTAGCTTATCTTAATACTTAGTATATGTCAATCAAAACTTTTAAAGTTGAACAATTAAAATTAAGACTGGATAAATTTTTGGCAGAGCAATTGCCAGATCTGTCACGCAGTAAAATTCAGCGAGATATAGAAGCTGGTTTAGTAAAAGTAAATAACGAAAATAAACTTGAGCCAAAATTTGTTGTGCGAAAAGATGATTCTATTTCTTATAGACCTAGCAAAGAAGAAATTCCAGGACCCGTCAATATTCCTTTGAAAACTTTATACAATAATCATGGATTGTTAATATTGGATAAGCCTGCTGGATTGCCAGTGCACCCTGGTGCTGGGTTTAAGGGCAATTCTTTGGCTCAAGGTTTGTTGTATCATTTTAAGGATATCCATCTGGTTGGGGAAGAGGGCAGAAGTGGTATTGTACATCGACTAGATAAAGATACAAGTGGTGTTATAGCTATAGCTTTAACTTCAGATATGTATGATTACTTGAAGACGGCTTGGAAGGAGAAAAAAGTTAAAAAAGAATATATTGCTTTGGTCTGTGGTAGATTGCCAAATGAGCATGGATTAATAGACAGTCCTTTAGGTAAAAGCAAAAAGGACTTTCGTAAATATACAACAGATACACAAGATATGGTGCTCCAAAAAGCGTCTTTAACGGAATATCAGGTGCTAGAAAGATTAACCTATGGAGATGCTAAAAAGGGTGATTTTGCAAAACTTGACGAATATACTCTAATTAAGGTAAAATTACACACAGGTAGAACGCATCAGATTCGCGTTCATTTTTCTTCCTTAGGGTTTCCATTAGTAGGAGACACTTTATATGGAGGAAAAAAATCTTTAAAATTAGGTTTTTCTAGACAAGCTTTACATGCTTACTCGATCTTTATACCTTTACCTGATGGACAGTCGGTAAAAGTTGAAAGTAAATTACCTAATGATATTAAAGAATTGCTAGTAAGCTTAAATAGTCATAAACTTAATTTATTATAATTATGCCAATTGTAAAAAATTTAAAAACCGAACAAGTCAGAGAATTGCCAGAATTTAAGACTGGATTTACTGTTAAAGTTCATAACCGTATTAAAGAAGCCGGTAAAGAACGTATTCAGATCTTTGAAGGTTTGGTTATCGCTCGCAAGGGTGGTAATGGAGTAAACGCTACATTTACTGTTCGTAAAATTAGTAATGGAGTAGGGGTAGAGCGTATTTATCCTTTACATTCTCCAAACATTGCAAAACTAGAAATAGTTAAAGATAGTGTTGTCACACAAAGCAAACTTTATTATGTCAGAAAGCTTCGTGATAACGCACCTAGAATTCGCAAAAATTCTACTAAGTCTAAAATTGGACCTAATAAAGCAAAGGCTAAGTAGTAAATTTATATAAAACTTTTTAAAACGCCCGAAAGGACGTTTTAAGTTTGTCTAATGCACTTAAGTGTATATATTAACCTGGTTGATTTTAGTGCTAATTTTTGCTAAAATTAGGTTATAAGAGTATCGGATAGACGATTATGATAGTTTAAACAATCATATATTGGATAACGAAACAAAAATAAAAATACAATTTAGAAATGTCAGAAAAAGAGAAGCAGATATTACTCGCTTCAGGACAACTTATTTCTATCTCTGACGCTTCGAAGCTTACTCCTTATAGTTCAGAATACTTATCTTTACTAGCTCGTAAAGGAAGACTTCCAGCGTTAAAGATTTCTCGCGATTGGTTGACTACACGTCAAGCTGTTTTGGCATATTCTAAACAACAGGAAATAAAGCATAGAAAGTTTTTGAAGAAGTTTGAGGGATTGGGAGGTGGCTATGCGTCCTAAATTAGAGATCAATTTAATTGCTAACGAAAAGCAATTGCAGATTAAGAAGCACGGTTATCTTAAGACTAAATATTTGTTTGCCTGGATTATAGCTTTGGCGTTTTATGGAATTACTACTTCATATTTTTATAACATTGAACAAAAGCAAACTGTTTTAAATATTGTTAACGATAAAATTGCAGTTGTAAAAACAGGACTTGGGTTAAATAATTTGCATGTACCAGAATTTCCTGGGGTAGCAAACTTATTTAAGTCGGTTGATATAAATGAACACTCTAAGCCTTTGGTTTTCATGCCAAGAGGTGAAGCTGTTGCACCAGCTCAAGTAGTCAGTGGTCGTGTGTTGAGCATGGTTGATAATAGTAGTCTCACGACTAGTAACATGGTTAAGGGATATGCTCAACGTAATACATTTGATCTAGGTAAGTACGACGAAAGAGAGATTGATAGATTGGTAATGAGAAACATTCAACAGGTGATTGAAGCTGGATGGTTTGGAGATTTAATTAGTAAGTCAGTTGGACAATCAAATAATAATCAGACAGCAACAGCCCCTGCGGTGATTACTTACATTCCGGCAAGTCCTTCTACAAATGTTTCTGGTGTAAGTTTGTTTTCTGCAACTGATTTGTCTTCAACAAGATTTTACACAAACACAGCAAGTATAACTGGAACGGCTACTATAAATAATTTAACCTTAAGTGGTTTAGCTGGAAATGGTACCAAGTGTTTGCAAGTTGATAATAGCGGTGTTGTAGGTGTAGCAGGTGCATCATGCGGAGTAGGGGCGATTGGTAGTTCGGTTACTAGCGGTACTGCTGGTTCTATCTTGTTTGTAGATGGTGCTGGTAACTTGGCACAAAGCAATAATAATTTATTTTGGGATACCGGAAGTAATTCTTTGGGTGTTGGTACAATAACCCCTTCAGCACGAATAACGATTGCAGCTGGGACTGTAGCGGCTGGAACAGCTCCACTAAAAATATCTGCAGGCGCTAATCTTGCAATACCTGAAGATGGTGCTGTTGAGTATGATGGTTCTCATTTGTACATTACTATCGGCGCAACGAGATATCAACTTGACCAGCAATCTTTGACTTCATTGGGCGATCCAGGGAGCAATGGCTTAGTGGTGCGTACAGCAAATAACGTCAGCACTGCACGCACACTAACCGGTACCAACGACCGTATTGCCGTAACTAATGGAAGTGGTATTGCCGGTAATCCAACTATCGACATAGCAGCTACATATACTGGACAATCATCTATTATAACAGTCGGTACTATAACCACTGGTGTATGGAATGGTACAGCCTTAACTGATAATTATGTTTCGGATTTAGTAACTTCCGCATTCTTTACAGGATCTGGTTCTACGACTACGGCCGTAGATCTGTCCACCGCAGAAGTATCGGGTACATTAGGGGTTGGTAATGGCGGTAGTGGTGCGACAAGCTTAACAGGATTGCTTATGGGAAATGGTGCATCACCGTTTTCGGCAGTTACAACCTCATCAGGGATTGCTTCTGTGATCTCTGATGAAACGGGAACTGGTAATCTGGTTTTGGCTAATAGCCCGGTACTTGTTACTCCTAATTTAGGAATACCATCAGCGGTAACACTTACTAATGGTACGGGACTTCCAATTAGCACTGGTGTATCTGGATTGGCCAGCGGAGTTGTGACATTCTTAACTGCACCTTCCAGTGTAAATTTGTTGACTGCAGTAACCGATGAGACTGGTACTGGGGCATTAGTGTTTGGTACTAATCCCACCTTCTCTGCTTCTGCTACATTTTCTGGCTTGGCTACCAATAGCGTTGTGTATACTGACGCGTTTTCTGCTCTTACTACCACAGCGCCAATTAGTGGGACCATTGGTTACTGGTCACGCAGTGGTACAACCCTTTCTCCGACAACCAACACTGACAATATATATACGCTTGGTAATCTTTCGGTTGGAAGTTCTACTACACCTACAGGTGGAGTGGCGTACTTTAATGGCAATGTGGGGATAGGTAATTCTTCTCCAGTAGAATCTTTGTCAATTAAAAGTAACGCAACTGCTGCACTTGGTTTTTATGACTCAACTGGAAATTTATCTGCACAGCAATGGGCGAATCCATCTCAGTTAATAACTAATTTTTCTGGAGTTACTTCTGGAACACAGAATTGGAATATTTTTAGATTTAACGATCCAAACAATAAATTTTTCTTTGGTGACGATGGATCCAAAAACTGGATTCAGACTACGCATTCTTTAAATCTAACAGCTGGTAATATTTTTACACCAAGCACCTCAATAGCCCCACAATTTATTTTGGAGACTAGCGGCAATGTTGGTATTGGTGCGAGTAGTCCTTATGCTAGAACCGAAATTTCTAATAATGTAAATAATTCAGCGATAGATTTAAATACGGACACTTCCGGATTAGTTATTAGTAACGACAGTGCCATAGTGAATTCGTACGCCTCATTGCGTTTAGTACCTCGTGGTGCTGACTCAAATGTTGGAGATGGAAATTATGTAGCAAGTATTACTAGAGGAAACAATATATCTGATTTAGCTTTTGGGGCGATCGGTGGTTTTAGTGGTACAGCAGCTGAGTATATGCGTATTCAGCAAGGCGGTAATGTGGGGATTGGGACGACGAGTCCCGGAGAAAAGTTATCTGTTTCATCATCTATTGGATTATTTGGCGGTAATGCTGTAAGTACTAGTCAGGGAATAATTAAATTTTACAATCCTTCGTATTCAAGTGCATATGCTGGAATAGAAGGTAAAACAAATGCTTCCGGGCTCGATCAGGTAGATTTGATTTTTTATACAGGCTATGGTTCAGCTGGTGAGAAAATGAGAATTTTATCTGGATCCGGCAATGTAGGTATAGGAGTAAGCAATCCTGCTGGTCTTTTGACGCTTGGAGGCAACCGCTCTGCCTCTGCCTGGGGAGTAAACGGTATTGCCCTCCAAGGCGCAGCTGCAACCTATACAGACACCACTTCAACTGGAACTGTAGCCAACGCTGTTGCTAATAGTTTAGGTATTCCAACCTTTGCAGCTTCCTCTGCAACAACTTACACCTCAGCATCAACCTTATACATTGCAGGACCTCCTACTGCAGGTTCTAACGTAACCATAACTAACCCAGCTGCCTTAGTGGTTGCGAGTGGTAATGTGGGGATAGGGACGAGTACGCCAGTATATAGATTTGAAGTAAAAAATGGAGGTACAACCTTATTCTATGCCAATGATGTAGGTACATTTGGTGGTACTAACGGTTATGCTACAAACTTTTTTGGTACTAATTTCTATAGCTCATCAGGCTCAGGCAATTCATATATTGCTATGGGTACAGGAGTAAATAAGAATATTAAATTCAATACAAATAATACCGATGTAGGAATTTTCGATTCAGCAGGTAATTTTGGCATCGGCGACACCTCCCCAGCAGCATTACTGACAGTAGGTAACGGTGACTTGTTCCAAGTGAACTCTTCCGGTGCTATTGCAGCAGCTACAGGTATTACTTCTTCTGGAACAATTAACTTCTCTGGCTTATCTGCAAGTAGTGCTGTGTATACCGACGCATCTAAGAATTTAACTACTACCGCTCCAACCAGCGGCTCTCTTGGTTACTGGTCTCGTTCTGGCACAGCCTTACAGCCAGCAACTTCAACTGACAACATTGTTATTCCTGCAAATGGAGCTGCTTCCACTCCTTCTGTTGCTTTAACCGGGACTTGGTTTACAGGTGGTGATGCAACTACCACCAAACCACAATTACTCATAGAACCAACCGGAACTACTTCAAACAATTGGTCTACTGGTGGTACAGCAATAGGTGTGAATGCTGTTAGTGGGTTTGCAGGTGATTTATTAAAGTTAGAAGTTAATGGCAGTAGTAAATTTAGAATTGACCAAAACGGTAATCAGTATGATGCAAATACCATTTTATTTAATAATGCCGTTTCAGGGGCAAACGCTGCTTGGATAGGTTGGACAAATAGAAGTAAATTGTATTCCGACGCAGATGGTAATATTAGATTATCAAACAACGCGGGCACAGGATTTTCTAGGCTACAGTTTGGTGGTACCACTTCTAGCTTCCCTTCTCTACAAGTTAGCGGCGCAAACTTAAACTTAAGCTTGGCAGACAACTCTGCCTATACTAACTTAGCCTTGGGACAGTTGTACGCGAGTGATCAAATTAGAGCTAATAGCTCTGGTACAACAAAACTTTATTTAGACGGTATTAATAATAGGGAAGTATTAAATTCAAATGCAATTATCACATGGAAGGATAACACCGACGCTTTGGCAGGTTCTGCAGATGTTGCATTGGCTAGGTCCGCTGCTGGAATTTTAAAAGTCAGCGACGCGTCTACTGGCTATGGTGGTTTAACTGCAAATTCTTTACTGCTTACAAGCAATCGTTCTTCTTCTGCCTGGGGAGTAAACGGTATTGCCCTCCAAGGTGCAGCAGCTATCTATACGGACACTTCTTCTTCAGGAACAGTAGCTAATGCTGTTGCTAATAGTTTAGGTATTCCAACCTTTGCAGCTTCCTCTGCAACAACGTACACCTCAGCTTCAACCTTATACATTGCAGGACCTCCAACTGCAGGTTCTAACGTAACCATAACCAACCCTGCTGCCTTAGTGGTTGCTAGTGGTAATGTGGGGATAGGGACGAGTACGCCTGTTTCTGCTTTAGATGTCCTTGGATCTATTAACACAAGTGGAAATATTACCCTAACAGCTGGAAGTGGTTACTTACGTTTCGGTAGTAGTGGTGGAAGAAGCGCAATATTTTCATCCGCAGATGGGGTGATAGATTTGTATAATAATGCGCACACAGATTTTTCTAGATTGAATTTCGGCGGCACGACATCATCGTTCCCAGCTATTAAACGAAGCGGTACTACTTTACAAGCACGTCTTGCTGATGACTCTGGGTATGCATCTTTTGATGCAGGTTCCTTGCTAGTAGGTGGTGCGAACATCAACACTGGCGGCACGCTATCTAATGTAGCGTATTTAGATCAGTTAAATATTTTTTCGCAACAGAATACTTTTAATAGCAGTATTGCTATCGCAAATACAGTCAGTTCTGAATTGGTATTTTCAGGTGCTAATAGCGCTAACATTTATCAAAGCACTTCTGGACAAAGCTTATATATTAATTCTAATACCGGTAGCATGTACTTAGGAGCAAATGGTTCTGGTTCGCAGCATATAACTATACTTTCTTCTGGCAACGTCGGTATTGGCAATACTTCACCTAATGCTCGTTTAGATATTTTAGATACTACCTTGGCTGGTTCTGGTGCACTTACTGGATCTGTATTAAATATTGCTCAAACATGGAGTACAAGTGGTACGCCAACTGCTGTAAAATTAAATGTTACAGATAATGCTAGTAATGCTAATTCAGTATTAATGGATTTGCAAGTAGGTGGCGTAAGTAAGTTTTCTGTTCTGAAATCAGGGTATGTTACTTCACAATCCGTTGGAGCATTTTCGGGATTATCCTTAAATGCAACTGGAGCCCTTTCTTGGTCAACTCATTCTGTTGTTAATTCACCTGTAGACGGACAAATAACATTAATGAATGCAGCTCAAAACAATTTTACCAGTTTGAATTTCGGCGGCACTTCTTCCAGCTTCCCAGCTATCAAACGCAATGGCTCTGCTCTAGATCTTCGTTTAGCTGATGACAGCGGTTATGCAGGACTAACGAGTAACTATAATATCATTTCTGGTAACCGCTCTGCCTCTGCCTGGGGAGTCAACGGTATTGCACTCCAAGGCGCAGCTGCAACATATACTGACACATCAAGTACTGGAACTGTAGCCAACGCTGTTGCTAATAGTTTAGGTATTCCAACCTTTGCAGCTTCCTCTGCAACAACTTACACCTCAGCATCAACCTTATACATTGCAGGACCTCCTACTGCAGGTTCTAACGTAACCATAACTAACCCAGCTGCCTTAGTGGTTGCGAGTGGTAATGTGGGGATAGGGACGAGTAGTCCAGCTCTTAAGCTTCAAGTGTTAGGTTCAAGTGGTTATCCTGCTACTTCTGGAACAACTCAAACAGGGGTAATGCGTTTGATTACTACTTCTCCTGGAACTCAAGTTCTTGATATGGGGGTTAATAATGGTACTGGAACTGCTTGGCTACAAGCAACTTCTTCAACTGATTTAAGTGCCAAATGGGCAATAAGTCTAAATCCAAATGGCGGCAACGTCGGGATCGGTGATACCTCCCCTGCAAGTTTGTTAACCGTAGGATCTGGCGACCTCTTCCAAGTAAACTCTTCTGGTGCTATTGCCGCAG